>SFFB01000050.1 GCA_004557035.1 Bacteroidales bacterium
AGGCAGCGTAGAGATTGCACCGGCTGTGGGAATGGCCGACGGCATCTTCGACATCGTCTCTTCAGGCGGCACACTGGTGCAAAACGGCCTCAAGGAGGTTGAAAAAGTTTTCTTCTCAGAGGCTGCACTCATCTCCAATCTTCACCTCAGCGCCGACAAGCGCACGGACATTGAGAAGTTGAAATTCCGTTTCCGCTCCATCGTCGACAGCCGAGGCATGAAATATGTTTTGATGAACCTGCCTCAAAAGAGTCTCGATGAAGCTGTGGCCATCTTGCCCGGTATGCGCAGCCCGACGGTGTTACCTTTGGCCGACAAAGATTGGTGCTCGCTCCACGTCGTCTTGCCCGAAGACCAGCTTTGGGAGAAAATCGAACAGCTCAAAGCGCTCGGCGCAGAAGGCATCCTCGTGCTGGCACTCGAAAATATGATTAAATGACGGAGTCTGCCTCCGGTTCAAACTTTAGCTTATGCAAATACTCCATTGCCCGCCCCGCGACCAGTGGGACGCACTGACCATACGAAACATCCCCGACGACAATGAGATTGAAGCCGGTGTCGAAGCCATTGTGGCCCACGTCCGTGAGGCCGGCGACCAAGCCTTGAGAGACTATGCCCTGCAGTTTGACGGTGCACACCTCGAGGCCTTGGAACTCTCCACTGACGAGCGTAAAGCCTTGGCAGCCAAGGTATCGCCCGAAGTGAAGCAGGCCATAGCCCAAGCAGCCAAAAACATCGCGGCTTTCCATGCGGCTCAGCGGCCTGCCACTGTCGACATCGAGACCTGCCCCGGTGTGCGTTGCTTGCAGCGTGCCGTCCCCATTCAACGTGTGGGGCTTTACATCCCGGGCGGCCGTGCACCGCTTTTCTCCACGGTTTTGATGTTGGGTCTTCCGGCCAAGATTGCCGGTTGTCGGGAGGTGGTGCTCTGCACACCCGAAGGTCGCGATGGTCATATTGCTCCCGAGATTGTCTATGCTGCCGATGTTTGTGGCATTGACCATATTTATCGTGTGGGTGGTGCCCAAGCCGTGGCTGCTATGGCCTATGGCACAGAGAGCATTGCGCCTGTCGATAAAATCTTCGGGCCGGGCAATCGTTATGTCACCAAGGCCAAGCAGCTCGTCTCTCGCGTCACAGCGATTGACATGCCGGCAGGCCCTTCAGAGGTGCTTGTCATGGCCGACGAGTCTGCCCGTCCTGCCTTCGTGGCAGCCGATATGCTTTCTCAAGCCGAGCATGGCCCCGACAGCCAAGCCATGTTGGTGTGCCAGTCCGAAGCCATCGCCCAAGCGGTCAAGACCGAGGTGGAGCGCCAGGCCACCCTGCTACATCGGGCCTCTTCGGTGGAACAATCGCTGGCACATAGCCGCATTATCATTTTGCCCACAAGAGCAGAAATGACCGATTTTGCCAATGCCTATGCCGCCGAGCATCTCATCATCTCTATGAAAGAGCCGTGGGAGATTGCCCAAAACATCACGGCGGCAGGCAGTGTCTTCATCGGCAATTACTCTCCCGAAAGTGCCGGCGACTATGCCTCAGGCACCAACCACACCCTGCCCACCAGCGCTTGGGCCAAAGCCTATAGCGGCGTCAACCTTGACAGTTTCTGCCGCAAAATCACTTATCAAGAACTCACACGCGAAGGTCTCACGGCCCTTTCCGACACCATCACCACCATGGCCAATGCAGAAGGCCTCGATGCCCATGCCGCCGCAGTGACCGTCAGACTCAACGAAGCATAGTCCCCCCTACACGCTCTGCATGAAATCTCCACTCCAATACGTCCGCCCCAACATTCTCGCGCTGGCTCCCTATTCCACTGCCCGCGACGAATATAAAGGCGGCGACATCACCACTTGGCTCGATGCCAACGAGAGCCCCTACGACAATGGCGTCAACCGCTATCCCGACCCTCATCAGAAGGCGCTCAAGGCCCTGCTCTCTGAGATTAAGGGAATGCCTGTGTCACAGATTTTCGTGGGCAATGGCAGTGACGAAGCCATCGATTTGGTATTCCGCATTTTCTGCACGCCAGGCCAAGACAACGCCGTGGCCATTGCGCCCAGTTATGGTATGTATGCCGTCTCGGCAGCCACCAACGACATTGCGCTCAAAGAGGTCTGCCTCAATGCTGATTTCTCTCTGCCGGTCGAGGCTCTTTTGAAGGCTTGCGACGCCCACACAAAGGTGATGTGGGTGTGCTCGCCCAACAACCCGACGGGCAATGCCTTTGATGTGGCTGTGTTGGAAGACTTGGCCGACCGTTTCGACGGCATCCTCGTTGTAGACGAAGCTTATGCCGACTTCTCTGAGCGCGGTTCGCTCTTGTCTGTTCTCGACCGCCACCCCAATCTCATCGTACTTCAGACCTTGTCGAAGGCATGGGGCATGGCCGGTCTGCGTCTGGGACTGGCTTTTGCACATACCGACATCGCCACACTCTTTGCCCGTGTGAAATATCCCTACAACGTCAACGGGCCGACGCAATTGACCGTGATGCAACACCTCCGGGCCGGCATCAGGGAGCAGGTGGAAGAAATCAAACGAGAGCGCGAACGTTTGGCACACGTGTTGCCCACGCTCAAAGTGGTCGAAGCGGTCTATCCCACCGACGCCAACTTCTTTCTCATCCGCACAGCCGACGCCGATGCGGTCTACGACCACCTCATCGCCCGTGGCATCATTGCCCGCAACCGCACCCGTATGCCGCTCTGCCAAGGCTGCCTGCGCATCACCATTGGCACACCTCAAGAGAACGACCTGTTGCTCAAAGCCCTGGCCGATTTTCCCCAACCATAAACCATCGACATTCATGAGCCGACTTGCCATTTTCATCGACCGCGACGGCACCATCATACGCGAACCTGCCGACGAACAGATTGACTCTCTCGAAAAGCTGGAATTTGTGCCGGGCGTGATTTCTGCTTTGGCCAAGATTGTGGGCCACGACTACGAACTGGTCATGGTGTCCAATCAAGACGGCTTGGGCACCGACAGTTTTCCGGAAGAAACCTTTTGGCCGGCACACAACAAGATGCTTGCCACACTCGAAGGTGAAGGCATCCATTTCGACGACCAACTCATCGACCGCACCTTCCCCGCCGACCAGGCACCGACGCGCAAACCCGGCACGGCTATGCTCACCCATTACACTGACGGTTCCTACGACCTGAGCCGCTGTTTCGTCATTGGCGACCGCGCCACCGACATCCGACTGGCCGTCAACCTCGGTGCCAAAGGCATTTTGCTCCGCACCCCTGAGGAGGCCGCACAAATGCTCGATGCCGAAGAGCAAAAGGCGCTCTCTCTGGCCACAACCTCATGGGCCGACATTGCAGAGCTTATCCGCCGCACCGACCGCCGGGCCGAAATTTGCCGCAAGACGGCCGAGACCGACATCCACATCGTCGTAGACCTCGACGGCGGCGGCGAAACCCACATCGACACCGGTCTGAAGTTTTTCGACCACATGCTCTCCCAACTGCCCCACCATGCCGGCATCTCGCTCGTAGCCGAATGCCGTGGCGATCTTGAAGTCGACGAGCACCACACCATGGAAGACGTGGCCATTGCCTTGGGCGAAGCCATTTATCAAGCTTTGGGTAGCAAACGTGGAATGGAGCGCTATGGTTTTGCCCTGCCTATGGACGAGAGCCGAGCCATGCTGTTGCTCGACTTCGGCGGCCGTGCCGACTTCAGTTGGGACGTCACGTTCACCCGCGAATATGTGGGCGACACCCCGACCGAAATGTTCAAACACGTGTTCCACTCGCTCTGCACGGCCATGCGGTGCAACCTCCACATCTCAGCCTCCGGCGAAAACAACCACCATCTCATCGAGGGCGTCTTCAAAGCCTTCGCCCGCACACTCCGTCAAGCCATCCGCCGCAACGTCTTCAGCGAAACGTTGCCTTCGAGCAAAGGTGTGCTTTAATCCCCATCCCCCTCCAGCCATGATTGCAATTATCGACTATAAGATGGGCAACCTCCGCTCTGTGGAGAATGCCCTCCACCGCCTCGGTGCGGAGTTTGAAGTGACGGCCGATGCCGAGAAAATCGTGCGTGCCGACCGCGTGCTCCTGCCGGGTGTGGGCAATGCTGCCGAAGCCATGCACAACCTTCGCCAGGCCGGCTTGCCCGAGGTCATCAAGAGCCTCCGGCGGCCTGTGTTGGGCATTTGTGTGGGCATGCAAGTGATGTGCCGCCACTCAGACGAGGGCGACGCCGAGTGTATGGGGATTTTTGATGCCCGTGTCAAGCGCTTCAAGCCCACACCGACCGAGAAGGTGCCGCATGTGGGCTGGAATCAGATAGGCAATTTGGAAAAGAAACTCTTCACCGACATCAAGAGCGGCAGTTTCGTCTATTTCGTCCACTCCTATTACGCCGAGCTTTGCCCCGACACCATTGCCACCACACGCCACGGCCTGCTCTTCAGTTCGGCCTTGAAATACGAAAACTTCTACGGCACACAGTTTCATCCCGAGAAGAGTGGCGACACGGGCGAGCAAATCATCAAAAACTTCCTCGAACTCTAATCTCGCTTTATGATACAAATCATTCCGGCCATCGACATCATCGAAGGGCGCTGCGTGCGTCTCTCCCAGGGCGACTATGCGCGCCAGACCACCTACGACGCCTCACCGCTCGATATGGTGAAACGCTATGCCGACTGCGGCGTGACGCGTGTTCATGTGGTCGATCTTGATGGAGCGAAGGCCTCCGAACCGCTCAACCTCAAGACTCTCGAAGCCTTGGCTTCGCTCGACGGTCCGGCCATCGAATGGGGCGGCGGCATCAAGAGCGAGACGTCGCTCAAGAGTGCGCGCAATGCCGGTGCCGCCCACATCGTGGTGGGCAGTGCGGCAGCTCGCAAGCCGGAACTCTTTGCCGAATGGCTCAGCCGCTATGGGGCCGATTTGCTGGTATTGGGCGCCGATGTGAGAGCAGGCAAAATCTCTGTCAACGGTTGGAAAGAAGACCTCGACGTGTCCATCGACGACCTCACCGACCGTTTCCTGCCCCTCGGTCTCTCTCAGGTGATTTGCACCGAAATCTCTTGCGACGGTATGCTTCAAGGCCCGGCCACCGACCTCTACACGCGCCTCCAAACCAAATATCCCACCATAGACTTCACCGTCTCGGGCGGCATCTCGTCTATGGCCGATATTGAGCGGCTCGACCACCTCGGCCTGCGCCGCGTCATCGTGGGCAAAGCCATCTACGAAAACAAAATCTCCCTCCAAGCCATCACCGATTTCATCGTGCGAGGCGCATAATCCCTTATCTGACTCTACCCCACTCCTATTTTATATATGGTCGCAAAACGCATCATTCCCTGCCTCGACGTCAAAGAGGGCCGTACGGTCAAGGGCATCAACTTCGTCGGACTCAAAGACGTAGGCGACGCCGTCGACCTGGGCCGGCACTATGCCCGCGAAGGAGCCGACGAACTGGTCTATCTCGACATCAGTGCCACGCGCGAAGGGCGCAACACCTTCACCCGCCTTGTCGAGCGCATTGCCGACGGCATCAACATCCCCTTCACCGTGGGCGGCGGCATCAGCACACTCGACGATGCCTCGCGTCTGCTCGACGCCGGTGCCGACAAGATTTCCATCAACAGCGCCGCCATCAAAGACCCGAGCCTCATCGACCGCATTGCCACACGCTACGGCCGTCAGTTTGTAGTCGTGGCCATCGATGCCCGTCTCGAGGCCGACGGCGTTTGGCACGCCACCACCCACGGCGGTTCCAAAGCCTCAGACAAGGAACTCTTCAGTTGGGCGGCCGAGGCTGAAGACCGTGGTGCGGGCGAAATCCTCTTCACCTCAATGAACCACGACGGTACGCGCTCGGGCTATCCCTGCGACACCTTTGCCCGTCTGGCCGAGACCGTCCACATCCCCATCATCGCCTCCGGCGGTGCCGGTTCTGTGGCCGACATAGCCGACGTGCTCACCGCCGGCCGTGCCGATGCCGCTCTGGCTGCCAGCATTTTCCATTTCGGTGAAATCTCCATCGGCGACCTCAAGCGCCAACTCGCCGCACAGGGCATTGCCGTCAGACAATAACTTTCTCTCCACACACAACGCCATTCCACACCATGCAATATTCAGACTTCAATCTCTCCAAATGCGCCGACGGTCTTTTGCCCGTGGTGGTGCAAGACGCCGTGACGCTCAAGGTGCTCATGGTGGGCTATATGAACGAAGAGGCCTTCAACCGCACCCAGGCCGAGGGGCGTGTCACCTTCTACAGCCGCACGCGCCAAACGCTCTGGACCAAGGGCGAAACTTCCGGCCACTATCTCAACGTCGTGTCGCTCTATGCCGACTGCGACGGCGACGCTCTGCTCATTAAGGCCAACCCTATCGGCCCCACCTGCCACCGTGGCACCACCGCCTGTTTCGACACGCCCGAAGATGAAGGTTTCGTCCGCCGCCTGGCCGACATTGTGGCCCGTCGCCACCGTGAGATGCCCGAAGGCTCCTACACCACGCGCCTCTTCATCAAAGGTGTGAAGAAGATTGCGCAAAAGGTGGGCGAAGAAGCCGTAGAGAGTGTGGTCGAAGCCGTCGACGGCAACCGCGACCGTTTCATCTACGAAGCCTCCGACCTCGTCTACCATCTCCTCGTCCTCCTCGAGCAAATGAATGTGAGCGTGGAAGACATCGAGCGCGAATTGGCCTTGCGCCATCGGTAATGCCGAGAAGGGCTTTCGAGTGTCACTTAAGCCTTAGGGAACGGGCTCGTTGGGCCTGGGCAGAAAATGTTGTAATTATTGAACGACCACGCAAGGCCTGCAGGGCCGTAACATTTTAGCCCGGGTCGTTAGGCCCGGGTTGTGGATTATCCCTCTAATCTCCGGCCTGCAAGGTCGGCACAATGAGCGGCGATAATTTGATTGAAAATCATATGAATAAGCCCTCCAGGTTTGCTGCCTTTTGGCTCGCCTGGAGGGCTTCTTTTTTATCGGTGGTTGATTTGGAGCGGGAATATTGTTATGCGATAATAAGTTTGTGGGATTTGAGGTGTCACCACAAAGCGACTTTTCCTCCTATACCCAGATCGAGAGTTGCCGTTGCAATGCCCAATGCCTTGAACACTCGACTCATTGTTGGAATGCTTATGCTATATCCTCGTTCCATACGGGATATTTGAGCCTTTTGCACACCTATGCGTTCTCCCAGTTCCGCTTGTGTGAGGTTTTGTTTGAGTCGGGCGTTTCTGATGGCTTCTCCAATTCTGTATGCATGCAAAGCCTCTTCTACCTTGCAGTCAAAATCGTCTCTTTCCGGAGTTCCTTTTTGTCCGATGAGCTCGTCTGTGACCTCTTCCAATGAGTAGAGTTTCATATTGCCTACCTGTTTCATATCTTATCTGTTTTTGATTTCAAAATATTGTTTCATTATTGCCTCTGCCCTTGTTATCTCCTTTCGCGGAGTCTTTTGCGTTTTCTTTATAATGCCGTGTGTGGCTACAACTAATGTCTGATTGTCAGTATCCCAAAAGGCAAATAGCCGGTATGCAATTCCATTGTATAGCGTACGAAACTCCCATATCTCGGTATTTTCCAACTTCTTGAAGAGTTCGCTGTTCTTTTCGCCGCCAGCAACTCTCCAAATATTATACATTATCTTCTTTTGTGCCTGTTGTGGAATATTTTTTAGAAAGTCTTTAGCCTCCTCTAATAACGCAAGTTGAAATGCTGACATATTCTTGGGACTATTAATTATGACCGCAAAGATAAGAAAATGGTTTCGTATATGCGAAACATTTATACAAAAAGAACCGCCGCACAATTTGCATTTTTGAAAGCCAAAACCGGTTTTTGTGATATTATTGAGCGGCCACGCATGGCCTGAAGGGCCGTAACATTTTAGCCCGGGTCGTTAGGCCCGGGTTGTGGAT
>SFFB01000051.1 GCA_004557035.1 Bacteroidales bacterium
CTATCTGGCCCTGCGTGTGAGCTACTTCAACGAACTCGACACCTATGCCGAGATGAAAGGCCTCGACTCCCGCGCCATCATCGAAGGCGTCGGTCTCGATCCGCGCATCGGCACCCACTACAACAACCCCTCTTTCGGCTACGGTGGCTATTGCCTGCCCAAAGACACCAAGCAGCTTCTGGCCAACTATCGCGACGTGCCCGAAAACCTCATCGAGGCCATTGTCGAGAGCAACCGCACGCGCAAGGACTACATCGCCGACGCCGTGCTGCGCAAGGCCGGCTACTACAACTACTACGGCCACTCCACCTACGACGCTACGAGCGAGCACACGTGCACCATCGGCGTCTACCGTCTGACGATGAAGTCCAATAGCGACAATTTCCGCCAGTCGGCCATCCAGGGCATCATGAAGCGCATCAAGGCCAAGGGAGCCGAAGTCATCATCTACGAACCCACCCTTGCTGACGGCACCACCTTCTTTGGCAGCCGCATTGTGGGCGATCTCACCGCCTTCAAGCGCCAGAGCCAGGCCATCATCGCCAATCGCTACGACGCCTGTCTCGACGACGTGGCCGACAAGGTCTATACGCGCGACTTGTTCAGAAGAGACTAAGGCTCGTCAAGGCAACACAGATGGGTCGGCAATTATCTGCTCAACGTCAAAGGCCGACATAGCCCTCCTACCCAAATTTCTTTGAGATTTGCGGCTCCGCTCGGCAGAACAATCGAACAAGTTCGTTGTTCTGCTCTCACTCCTACCCAAATTGTTGCCTTTTTCCCAATCACACAATCACGCGTCTCTAACCATTTGAATATAAACAAATTGTGGTGACTGAACGCTTCAGTCACCACAATCACACTTCAGGCCACGCTTTTCAGCGCTTTTCAGCGTCTCACCACAGCAAACAGGTTGCCATAGCGCGTATGACGCCGCGGCACATGCAGCAAAGTCAGCGTGGCGCATAGTTTCCTGACCGACACGCCCTCGGATGCCAACCGTCTTTTCCGTCCCATTTCGTCGAAAATGGCCGTGGCCGACAACCATTCCACACCTTCGGCCGTCACGTCTTCAGCCACACAGAACTTAGCCAAGAACGCCTCCTGTACAGGCGATTGTCGATAAAACCGGCGGTTGTTCCGTTCAATTTCGTTTTCCTCTTCTTTTGTGAAAAACACGGCGAGTCCCATTCGGATTTCCGCCATCAGTTGTGCGTAAAGCATCTCATATTCAATGCTTTCGCGACTGATGCAACCCTTCACCTCCACACAAAAGAATCGTCGCGAACCCGTAGGGTCGGTGAGCAATTCCGTGTAGTTGCTCGTGGCGATGAACGAGCAGAGCCGCGACACCTCCACCATAGCGCGAGAGTAGGGCACTTGCTCTTTCACCGTCGCCATTTGTATGAGATTTTTGAGCGTACCCATCTGCCGCTCACTGTATCGATCAAACTCGTCCATATTGACCAGTGCCAGACGGCCCAGTTTCTTTTCCGCTTGCGCGTCGCTCGTCAAGTCGAACTTGTCCGTGTAAAACGCCCTCAGTTGAGGCGGCAACAGATTTCTGCAAAACGTGCTTTTGCCCAGTCCCTGCTGCGTGCTCACCAATATCGGCGCCATCTGATTGACCGCCGAGGGTCCTTGACCCATCCCAGTCTGCCAGCCGTTCACCATCCCGCGCATCCACACGCCGAACGCCTTGACCCATAGCGGGTCGTCGCTAATCCGCAGGGCCAAAGCCGTCAGCCGGTCGCAGCCATCCCATTCAGGCAAACCTTTGAGATATTCCGCAATAGGGTTATACTCAGCCACTTGCGACGAATTGACATAACGCGTCACCGCACTCGGAAAACACAGTGGATAAACCTCCTTCACCCGCATCACGATGTCGTTGCCTTTACGCTTCGTCAACGGTCTGAAATGCGCCACCGACCCCTCGTCCCTTTCGCGAAACTCCACCGTGCGGTCCAGCACATTATAGCGCAACTCCCACCGCTCTGCAATCAGCCGGCCAATTTGTTCGTCCGTCGGCAAACCTTTAGAGATAGACGGCTCTTCAGTATGTAACTTATTTTTTTCCAAACCTTTCTGGCCATTGTCCACCAAGTCCTTGCACATGTTGGGGCGTTTGCGTTGTGACTTTTGCCAATGCCAAAACCGTTTGGCCACATTGATAATATACGTATAAAACATATTAGATATATTTTGGGGTAATGTCTCAACCCTCTTGCAGCACCAGCCGGCAAGGTCTGCAAACATCGGAGACACTGCAAAAATACATTGCCCAAAATACTGAAATCAAGCCTTTTAGTTAGATTTTGATTGAGAAATTTTCCTATAGAAATTAAATGCTAAAAGGCACAAAACAAATCCGCAAAGCCTTCTTGTAGTCGTACGCCGACCGTGGTACAGTTGTACAGCGGCCGCGGTACGATTGTATACCGGCCGGCGTACAACTATACGCCGACCGCTGTACGACATCTTTCATACTTCTGCACGCTCGTCCGTCGCGCCTCAGAACCATCATTTCCCGTCACCATCATGGCCGTTAAGTTTGACCTCCACGAGAAGCCCCGCACCAATCCCGACGATCCCGTCAGCTACATACCCCGTCTCGTCAGCTCCGGTACGGTCACCCTCAAGCAGCTCTGCCACGAGATCAACGCAGGCAACTCCATCACGCCCAGCGACGTCAAGGCCGTGCTCAGCGCCTTGAGCGCATACATGGCCCAACACCTCCGCGACGGCCACACCATCGACATCGACGACCTCGGCACATTCCGTCTGAGTCTGAAGAGCCTGAAGCCCATAGACTATTTCGACGACAACACCGCCGCCCGTCAACTGGCCCTCGCGCGCATCATCTTCACCCCCAAGAAGGAATTTTTCCGCCATTGTGCCCCCACGTCCTATCACCGTGTGGCCCATCCCCGCCGCAAATCCCTGGCCTTGAGCGACGAAGAAATACTCACCCGCATGACCGTCTATATGGAGCAGGTCAAAGAGCGTCTTTTCACCACCCGCGACCTGATGAACGCCACCGGCTTCAGCCACACCACCGCCTGCAAGCGCCTGAAGGCCCTCGTCGCCTCCGGCCTCGTGAAACAATACGGCCGCGACCGTCATCACCCCTATTACGCCCTCATTTCTTCCGACGCCACCACCTCCCCGGAGTGATTGAACGTGACTGAATGCTCCAATCACAGCAACGCGCTGACCCATATCTGCTTACAAGCCCGTGATTGTGTGATTGGGAAAAAGGCAACATTTTGGGGGGAAGAAAGAATACAATTAATACAAATATAGATTATGAGCATTTTTGCAGGTAAGACCCTAATGATTACCGGCGGCACAGGTTCCTTCGGTAATGCCGTGTTAAATCGGTTTCTTCGCACTGACATTGGCGAGATACGTATATTCTCTCGCGACGAGAAAAAACAAGACGATATGCGTCATGAGTATCAAGCCAAATATCCGGATGTCGCCCACAAGATAAAGTTTTTCATTGGTGACGTGCGCAATCTTCAGTCTTGTCGTAACGCTATGCCCGATGTGGATTATATCTTTCATGCAGCTGCGCTCAAGCAGGTTCCCTCTTGCGAATTTTTTCCTATGGAAGCCGTCCAGACCAATGTGATAGGTACCGATAACGTGTTGACTGCGGCTATTGAAGCCGGTGTTGAGGCTGTGATTTGCCTCTCTACCGACAAGGCCGCCTATCCCATCAATGCTATGGGCATCACCAAAGCCATCGAAGAGAAAATTGCAGTGGCCAAGAGCCGCTATTCCGGCAAAACGAAGATTTGCTGTACCCGCTATGGCAACGTGATGTGTTCGCGCGGCAGTGTCATTCCTTTGTGGATAGACCAGATACGGAATGGTCAGCCTGTCACACTGACAGAGCCCAAGATGACTCGCTTCATTATGTCGCTTGAAGAGGCTGTCGACCTCGTACTCTTCGCCTTTGAGCATGGAAAAAACGGCGATATCCTCGTACAGAAAGCTCCTGCCTGTACCATTCAGATACAGGCAGAGGCCGTTTGTGAACTCTTTGGAGGCAAAAAAGAAGACATTAAGGTCATAGGCATACGTCACGGCGAGAAGATGTATGAGACGCTTTTGACCAACGAGGAGTGTGCCAAGGCCGAGGATTTGGGCAACTTCTATCGTGTGCCGGCCGACAATCGCTCACTCAACTATGACAAGTATTTCACCGAAGGCAATCAAAAGCGCGACGTATTGACAGAATTCAACTCAGACAACACGCGTCGATTGACCTTGGAAGAAACAAAGGCTGCCATATCGTCTCTTGATTATATCAAGAAAGAGTTGAGCGGTGAGGGCAATTTTGTGCAATAATAATAGTAGGAATGATGAAAATACTTGTTTTAGGCGCAAGTGGTATGGCCGGACATATAATCACTTTGTATTTCAAGGAGCAGGGATATGATGTGACCGGTTTTACACGTCGGCCGATTACCTTTTGTAAGCACATATTGGGCGATGCCGCCAATCCGAACGACATAAAAGCTACAATATTGGGCAACGACTATGATGTGGTGATAAATGCGATAGGCGTGTTAAATCAAGATGCCGAAGACCACAAGTCGCAGGCCGTGATGCTCAACGGCTATTTGCCACACTTCATTGCCGACACGTTAAAAGACAGCAAGACAAAACTTATACACATGAGCACCGACTGTGTCTTTGCAGGTAATACAGGGCCTTATTTTGAAGATAGTTTCCCCGATGGAAAAACTTTTTATGACCGCAGCAAAGCCATCGGCGAGGTGAATGACAACAAGAACCTCACGTTTCGCAACTCTATTGTTGGCCCTGATATCAATGAAAAGGGCATTGGTCTGTTTAACTGGTTTATGAAACAAGACGGACCGGTAAACGGATTTACAGGGGCAATATGGACCGGTGTGACGACCTTGACACTGGCCAAGGCTATGCAACAGGCTATCAACGAGAAGCTCACGGGGCTATATAATCTTGTAAACAACGAGAGCATCAATAAGTTTGACCTTTGCGCTCTGTTTAATAAATATTTCAGAGCGGGAAATGTGCAAATCAATCCGAGTGATAAACTCAAGCTTGACAAATCACTTCGTCACCGCCGTCGCGATTTCTCATTTGTCGTCCCTTCATATGAAGATCAGGTCCGAGAAATGGCCGAATGGGTAAATACCCACAGATCGTTTTATCCACACTATTTCAAATAAACACCACCAAATGAAAAAGTTGAAATTGATGACAATCGTGGGCACACGCCCGGAAATCATCAAGATGTCGGCCATCATCAAAAAGGCCGACAAATATTTTGACCACGTGCTCGTGCACACCGGTCAGAACTATGATTACAACCTCAATGAGGTGTTTTTCAAAGACCTTGGTCTGCGCGAACCAGACTATTACTTAGGTGTGGTGGGGCGCAATATCGGTGAGACTATGGGCAATGTGATTTCTAAGGCCTACAACCTTATGGCAGAGGTGAAGCCTGATGCAGTCATCGTGCTCGGCGACACCAATTCCTGTCTGTCCATCATTGCCGCCAAGCGCTTGAAAATTCCCATCTTCCATATGGAGGCGGGCAATCGTTGCAAAGATGAAAATCTGCCCGAAGAGGTGATACGCCGCATCGTGGATGTCACCGCAGACGTGAATCTCTGCTATTCGGAGCACGCACGACGCTACATCCTCGCATCGGGTGTGAAGCCGGAATATACCTATGTGGTCGGCTCGCCGATGGCAGAGGTGTTAAAATCGTGTCAAGACCGGATAGATGCATCGGATGTGCTGACTCGATTGAAATTGCAACCCCATAAATACATTCTTCTCTCAGCTCATCGCGAGGAAAATATTGATATTGAGGAAAACTTCTTTTCACTGATGAATGCCGTCAATGCCATGGCCGAGACTTACGATATGCCCATACTTTACAGCTGTCATCCTCGCAGTGAGAAGATGATAGAGAAGCGCGGCTTTAAGTTTGATACGCGTGTCATACAGAGCCAGCCGCTTGGTTTTTTCGACTACAACAAGTTGCAACAAAATGCGTTTTGCGTAGTGTCTGACTCAGGCACTGTGCCCGAGGAGGGGGCATATTTTAAGTTCCCGGCTGTGAGTGTACGCACCTCAACGGAGCGGCCGGAGGCGATGGATAAAGGCGTGTTTACCATTGGGTCAATATCATCGGAGGCCGTGTGTCAAGCCGTCGGTATGGCGGTTGAGATGCACAACAATGGTGACGACGCCTGCGATGTGCCCGCATATGTGGATGATAATGTCTCAACCAAGGTGGTGAAACTCATTCAGAGCTATACGGGAATAATCAATAAGATGGTTTGGCGAAAAATCTAAATAGATACATTCTATGATTGGTATTATAGGCGGAAATGGTGTGGCTGCGACCAACAGGCTGTGTCAGATAATAGAAGAAAAATGCACTCTTGATGGTGCATTCCGCGATTGCCATCATCCTGAGATGATAATCTGGCAAGCGACGCAGGCTCCCTCAAGGAGTATGTATCTTGAGGGACGTGGAGAAAGTTTTCTCGATGATTATGTGCATATAGGAAAGAAACTGAAAGTATGTGGATGTAATACTTTGTGTATGTGTTGTAATACGGCTCACTACTTTATTGAAGAGTTGGAGGATAAAATTGGAGTCCGGTTTATCAATGTGCTTACAGAAGTCAGTAAAGCCATAAATCAAATCGGTGGGAGTAAAATTGGTGTAATGTGTTCAGACGGCCTTCGAGAGGTTGGATTGTATGAGAAGGAAATAACGAGACTTAATCCTAATGCGACAGTGCTTTACCCACCCCAATACTTGCAGACTATTGTCACAAAAGGTATTTGCAATGCAAAGAATACAAAGCGCTTTTTGCCTATAAGTCATAAAGATAATCCACATTTCTGTTTTTCTCAAGTTTGTGATTGGTTTGAGGCACAAGGCTGTGACACTATTGTTGCCGGTTGCACTGACATAAGAAATATATTTTTTAGAAAGTCAACAATTCAATTGAATTACATCGACAGCTTAGAGGTCTTGGCTGATGCTGTCTTAAAAATAAGTAAGCAACAATGAAATTTCTATTTGATTTAGATGGAACGGTTACATCAGCAGAAACCCTTCCT
>SFFB01000052.1 GCA_004557035.1 Bacteroidales bacterium
ATGGGCTTCCAGTCAAACTGACAATCATTTACAATCATAATCTTTACAAGAAATGAAAACAAAACTATGCATTCTCTTGCTGCTCTGCCCGTTGATGGCTGCAGCTCAATTCAAGGGCCGCGTGGTCGACGAAGCCGGCCAGCCGGTGCCCTATGCCAACGCCGCTCTGCTCTCAGCCCGTGACAGTGCGTTGCGCAGTGTGGTCGTGGCCGAAGCCGACGGGCGTTTTTCGCTGCCCGTCAAGCCCGACGCCGGTCTGCTGCGGCTTTCGGGTTTGGGCTATCAAACCACCTTTGTCAAGGTTTCGGCCGCCAAGACCGCCCTGGGCGACCTTTGCCTGAAGGCCGACGGCTTGATGCTCTCTGAGGCTGTGGTGACGGCCAAGCGTCCTGTGGCCAAGATGACGGGCGAAGGCCTTGAGACCACCGTGAGCGGCACGACGCTCGAGAAAGCCGGCACGGCCGAGGACCTTTTGCAGAAGATACCCGGTGTGGTGAAGAAAGACGACAAGATTGAGGTGTTGGGGCGTGGCAATCCCATCATCTACGTCAACGGCCGGCAGGTGCGCGACAACAGCGAGCTGCAGCGTCTCAACTCCGACGAAATCAAGAGCGTCGAGGTCATCACGTCGCCGGGAGCGCGCTACGACGCCTCGGTGAGCTCGGTGGTGCGCATCCGCACGGTGCGCCGCAAGGGCGAAGGCTTTGGCGTCGACGCCTTGGCCAATTACAGTCAGGGGCACAATGCCTCCGCCCACGGCCAGCTCAATCTGACCTATCGCAAAAACAGTCTGGAGTGGTTCTTCAACTCAGACTACAAAGACTATAAAGGCAAGATGTGGCAGTCGAACGACCAAATCACGCAAGTAGACACGCTCTGGTCGCTGCCGTTCACCGGCAACACGTCGATGAAAGTGAAGAGCTACACGCTCGGCACGGGCTTCAACTACGACATTGCCCCGGGCCACAGCCTCGGTTTGCGCTACGACTTCACCCACGCCTTCCACGACCACACCAACGGCAGCCTGCTCAGCCAGATCAAGGCCAACGGCGAATACTATGACGAGCTGGCCAGCGAAGTGACCACACGCGAAGACAACGACCCCACCCATATGGTCAATGCCTACTACGTGGGCAAAATAGGCCGCGGCGAACTCTCTGTCAACGCCGACTTCTATGCCGACGGCGAGACCAACGACCAGCGCACGCTCGAACTGAGTGCCGAGGCCGACAATCGCGACGTCCACTCCACCGAGTTCATCCGCAACCGCCTCGTGGCCGGCAAGGCCGACTATAAGCTCCCCATGTGGGGCGGCAGTCTCACCTTCGGCGGCCAATACACCCACACTAACCGCCACGACGATTATCTCATCCCCATCAACAACTGGGGCGTGGCCACCTCGCGCTCACAGCTCCGCGAGCAAAACGCCGCCGGCTTTGTGGAGTATTCGAAATATGTGGCCAAGGTGGGTATGCTCACGGCCGGCCTGCGCTATGAGCACATCAACTTCGACTACTACAGCGGTGGCGTGCGGCAGCCCGACCAAAGCCGTGTGTTCAACAACGTCTTCCCCAACCTCTCTTTGGCCACTATGCTGGGCAAGATGCAGTTTATGGCAGCCTATTCGGTCAAGACTGTGCGACCCAACTATTTCCAGTTGTCCAACAATGTGACCTATGCCAACCGCTTCCTGCAACAGACCGGCAATCCCTCTCTCGCCCCCACCATCGCCCACGACTTCACCCTCACGGGTGTGTGGAAATTCCTGCAAGGCGCCGTGTCGTTCAAGCACAGCAAAGACGGCATCATGTTTTGGGGTGTGTCGCTGCCCGACCAGCCTGCCACTACCAAAATCACCCACATCAACAAGTCTTACTCCGAGATGGAGTATATGCTCACAGCCGCTCCGAAGTTTGGTCTGTGGCAGCCCAGTGTGACAGGTGTATTGATGCATTCGTGGGTCAAGATGCCGGCCTTCGGCACCGAGCGTAAGTTCAACAATCCGCTCTTCGTGGGTGTGTGGAACAACGCCTTCAACCTGCCCGGCGGCTTCGTCTTCAATCTCGACTACCGCTATCAGAGTCCCGGCAACTACCAAAACGTCTACCTCAGCAACAACGTACACTACCTCGGCGTGGCGCTTTCGAAGAGCTTCCTCAAAGACGCCCTCACCATCACGGCCAAGGGCAACGACCTCTTCCACTCGGCCCAGCGCGTGAACATCTTTATGGAAAACGCGCGCATGATCAACTACGTCAAGGGCGACTCGCGCCGCTTCGAACTCACCCTGCGCTACAAGTTCAACACCTCGCGCAGCAAATACCGCGGACAGAGCGCCGCCGGCAGCGAGATAGACCGTCTTGCGGGCAGCCAAAAGTGACAAAACTCTGTCTTTCAATCCATAATCGTTATTAAGCATTAAGTGAAGCCGCGCCCGGTTTGTGTCGTCATCGGCACAGGCCGGGCGCGTGGCGCGCGTGGAGGCGACAGGTTCAAAACAGCGGCGGGGACTGACAGAATAAAAACATGCTTGCGGTCAATTGTTTTGAGGCCTCGACTCTCTGACAGATTTTTCCGGAAAATAGGCCCGGATTCGTTCGGAAAACGCACAAAAAAGTTCAAGCCCAAGGCCAATCGCGACGGCAATAGGGAGAGAAATTTCCGGCTTAAGGCCGGTTTTGACAGTCCTTAGCCCCGTAAAGCACTGTAAACAAGAGAAAGAGGCACCGGCGGCACCCCTTTCTCCTTTTCTACCTCAAAGATAACCCCATCGGCCCTAAAAGAAAAAGACAAAAAGACGGCCACGACAAACGATTTGGCTTAAATTTGCATAAGATAGGCCACGCGGCTTTTTTGTTGGTATGAAGAAGACGACAAAGCGGCCTTTTCATTTCTACACTCCACCACCATGACACACCGACTATTCATCTTCAACCCCGACCACGAAGAGGCCTTGGCCGAAGGCTCCACATCAGGCAATGCCGGCAAGGCGGCCCGAATGATGGCCAGAAACGCTTGGTCGCTACCGGGTCTGTTGGCTGCCGAGGGCGACTATGTGGTCTGTCCCCCGGAGGCGGCGTTCAGAGAACGGGCACACAAGGCTCGTGGCCTCAAGACGACGGACCTGACGGCCGACGTGTGGGCCGGCATTGACGAGGTGTGCCCATGGGGATGGGACCACCGGCTCGTCAAACAGCTCACACGATTGGGCGCGCCGCAGCGACTCCTGCCCGACAGCGAGGCTGTGGAAAGGCTGCGCCGCCTGTCGAGCCGGCAGACGGTAGGCACAATGCTGGACCGCCTCCGGGCCGACGTGCCGGAGGTGTGTGGCGAGTCTGTGTGGTGCACCACTTTTGACGAGGTGGTCGCAGCACTGGCCGATATGGGCGATCGGGCAGTGGCCAAAGCGCCATGGTCGTGCAGTGGCAGAGGCGTGTTCTGGGTGAGCCGCCATCCCGACAAGGCTCAGACGGCCCGCATCGGCCGCATCCTGGAGCGGCAGGGCGGCATCGAAATCCAACCGTTTTATTGCGCCAGTCTGAACTTCGCCATGGAGTTTGAATTAGGCCGTGGCCGCGCAGACTATCTCGGTATGTCGGTGTTCACGTCGTCGCCCGGCGGCCAATTCAGCGGTTCGCTGGTGGCCCGGGAGATCCGACTAAGGGCGTTGCTGCCTCCCCCGGTTGTTCCCGTTTTTGAGAAAGTGAAAGAGGCTTTGGCCCACATCCTCCCCACCCTGCTCGGCGGCATTCCCGAAGGGCCGATGGGCATTGACATGATGGTGTGTGAGACGGCCGACGGGGCTTTGCACCTCAATCCCTGCATCGAGCTGAACCTGCGCCGCACAATGGGCCACGTGGCCATTGCTCTGGCCGATGGTCTCGACGCGGCGGCTATGGGGCTTTTCTCGTTCAAACATCTCTCACGCTTGACAAGAGACGACAAAATCCTCACGCCAGAGGCCACAGACTTTGCCGCCGTGTGGACGAAGTTTTAGAGCGCGGGAAAATTGGGAGAATAAGCAAAAAAACGTACTTTTGCGTTATAAATCTGTGGAAAGGCACAAAAATATAACGCAAAACAGTCATCCCCCTTCCTGTGCTTGTCTTGAACCATCATGAAATGAGACAGGCGGCTCATCACAGCATCCAAACTAATCTCAACCATATCACTTATGAAAAAACTTCTCACCCTCGCACTCCTCATCGTCACCTCGTGGAGCGTGGCCAGTGCACAATTTGAACAAGGCAAGAAATATGTAGGTGCCTCGGCCTCAGGCTTCGGCCTTTCATATAGTTCGAACGAAAAATTCCGCCTCGGACTCGACGCCACCGCCGGCTACTTCATCTCTGACTGCCTCATGCTGCAGGCCACTGCCGGATATGAGCACAAGCAACACCTCGACGACGTGCGCATTGGGGCCGGAGCACGTTATTATTTCGACAACTGCGGCATTTATCTTGGTGCAGGAGCCGAATTCAACCACTTCACCAAAAACAACAACGACTTGATGATTCCGCTCACAGTGGGCTACGCTTATTTCATCAACCAATATCTCACCATCGAGCCTTCAGTCTACTATAAAATGAGTCTGCACGACTTCGGCGGTAACAGCACCTTCGGCGTAAGCATCGGACTGGGCTTCTATTTCTAACCACAGGCGCGCTGAAAACCCTCAGACACACTATGCATTCCTCTCACACTGAAATTGCCACCCTCGGCGAGTTTGGCCTCATTGACCACCTCACCGAGGGTATTGACTTGAAAAACGCCGAGACGCTCAAAGGCGTGGGCGACGACTGCGCCGTGATGGACTACAACGGCACGGGCAAACGCGTGCTTGTCACGACGGATATGCTCATGGAGGGCATTCACTTTGACTTGATTTACACGCCAATGAAACACTTGGGCTATAAGGCGGCTCAGGTGAACTTTTCTGACGTCTATGCCATGAACGGACGCCCCAAACAGCTGCTGGTGAGCCTGGCCGTGGGCAGACGGATGTCGGTGGAGGCGCTGGAAGACTTCTATGCCGGCCTGCGACTGGCTTGCGATATGCACGGCGTGGACCTCGTGGGCGGAGACACCACATCGTCGCTCACCGGACTGGCCATCAGCATCACCTGCATCGGCGAAGCCGACAACGAGGATATTGTCTATCGCAACGGAGCCAAAGACACCGACCTAATCTGCGTGAGCGGTAATCTCGGCGCCGCCTATATGGGCCTGCAAATCATGGAACGCGAAAAGGCCGTGTTTGAATCGCAACAAGGCAAAGCCGGCGAGACGGCCCAACCGGAATTTGCCGGACGGGAATATCTCTTGGAACGACTGCTCAAGCCCGAAGCACGACGCGACATCATTGAGAACCTGGCCAAAGCCGGCATCAAGCCGACGGCCATGATGGATATCAGCGACGGACTCTCGTCGGAACTGCATCACATCTGCCGACAGTCTGGCACCGGATGCCGCATCTATGAAGAACGCATTCCACTGGACTATCAGACAGCCGTGGCAGCCGAAGAGTTCAACCTCAACGTAACAACTTGTGCACTCAACGGCGGAGACGACTACGAACTGCTCTTCACCGTGCCGCTCACCCAACACGAGGCCGTGAGCCAAATCGACGACGTCAAGGTCATCGGGCACATCACAAAGCCCGAACTTGGACTGGCGCTGATTGCACGCGACGGAGGCGAGTTTGAACTGAAAGCTCAGGGTTGGAACCCGTTGGCAGAACAGACTTCGTCTGAGCAATAAGACGGCATCTTTGCCGACACCGCTTCAAAACAATATCGGCGGCGTGACGGATACCTATTCAGTATCCCTCACGCCGCCGAATGTTTTTATGGCTATTGCTGCTTAAAAGCTCAGACGTATATCACAGCCAAAACGACGGGGCTGGCCGATTTGTGCAAAACGATGGCCCATACTCTCAAACGAGAAGGCTTCGTAATGTGAGGCGGTCAGATTGCGGCCCCAAAACGACACGCTCACGCCACCGGCCAACTCCAAATTGAGCTGAGCGCCAAGAGTGGCATAAAAAGGTTGGCTGTATTCATTGGCCTCGTCCCAATAAAAGTTGCCGGCGCCTTGAACATTGGCATCAAAGCCCACGGCCTTGAACAAACTGTGGGCCAAAGGCTGACGGAAAGCCACCGAAGCGCCCAAGGTGTGAGACGGGGCATAGGGCACACGATTGTCGGTGTAGTCTATGATTTGGCCGTCGCGCTCGCCCACATAATAGTCCGTAAACACAGAGTGAGCATAGCCATAGGCAGCATTGAGCCTCAGACGGTCGTCAAAGAGATGGGTGCGCACGGCCAACTCGGCGCCACAACTGCGACCACCGGCGGCATTGACCATCTCACGGCCCAAACCACTCTCGGCAAAACGCGACACCTGCAGGTCTTTGGTTTTCATATAAAAGAAGGTGTAGTCGACAAGCAACGCGCCGGAAAAGAATTTGAGATGACCGCCCAGCTCATAGTTCCACGACTGCTCAGGCTTGTAGCGCAAATAGGCCACATCGGGCTCGGCCGGTATTTGAGGGTCGAGCGTGGCCGTGAGACCGGCAATGGCGCCCTGCTTGGCGGCTTCGGGCAAAGGCATGGCGTTGATGGTGGCAATGCTGTAGTCTTTGACGCCCAACATCATGTTGCGACGCAACTGGGTCTGAGCCAAATCAGAATAGCTCTGCACATTGTAACCGCCTGAACGGAAACCCTTCGAAACAGCCAAATAGACATTGCCACGACCACTGCGATGGTTGTATTGCAAAGCCAACTTGGGCAACACCTGCCAATTGTCGTTCTTCAACTCTCCCACCATCGAAGGGTCGGCCGTAAGATTGGCATCGACGCGAAAAGACGGCATGGCAAATCTATAGTTCATATCGCCCGCAGACGAAGCGTTGAGATCGAGACTCTGGTGACTATAGTCAAAACGGATGCCCGCCGTGGCAGACAGACCGGCACCTAAGTCAAACGTGGACTGATGAAAAAACGCCGTCCCCAAAGAGGGCGTGTTGAGACTGGCATCAAA
>SFFB01000024.1 GCA_004557035.1 Bacteroidales bacterium
CGATACCCTGATGAATGAAAGAGAATCATTATCACCATGATTTCCGCCTTTGACATGCGGCTTTCACGGTGGTATTTGCGCTTTCTTTCTGCCTTAAACAAATATTTTGCCATCTGTGCATCAAAAACTTTGCAGAAATCATCTGCAATACAAAACATTTCAGCAACTTTGTAATCATAGCGGAATCCTTTAGTTTCGTTGTTTTTATCCACTAAAAAGTTACTAAAAAATCCGCTAATCACCGGATTTTCAACAAACTATATTTTATCGAACTCACGTTAAACTATATTTTCTATGACACCAAATAATAAGAAATACCTGATCGTTGGTGGTGTAGCAGGAGGAGCAACTGCTGCAGCCCGTATTCGTCGATTGACGGAAGATGCAGAGATCATCCTGTTTGAGAAGGGGGCCTACATCTCCTATGCGAACTGTGGATTGCCCTACTACATCGGAGGCGTGATTGAGGAGCGTGACCGGCTGTTTGTCCAGACCCCTGAGGCTTTTGGCAAGCGATTTAACATTGACGTACGTACACGGAGTGAGGTAATTGCCATTCATCCTGAGAAGAAGCAAGTGACTGTGCGTTCTGCCGAGGGCAAGGAATACACCGAAAACTACGACAAACTGTTGCTCTCTCCCGGTGCATCACCGGTTGTTCCACCCTTGCCCGGTATCCAAAGTGAGGGTATCTTCACGCTTAGAAATGTGGACGACACAGACCGCATCAAGGCCTATATGACCGCCCACCAGGTTCGTCGGACCGTCATTGTAGGAGGCGGATTCATTGGTCTTGAGATGGCCGAGAATCTGAAACATGCAGGATCACAGGTAGCAGTTGTCGAAATGGCTCCTCAGGTCATGGGACCAATTGACTATTCCATGGCAGCACTGGTTCATCAGCATTTGCAACAGCAGGATGTGAAACTGTATCTGGAACAAGCTGTGGAACGTTTTTCTCGTGAGGGTGATGAGTTGACTGTCTATTTCAAGTCGGGCATTTCATTAAAGGCGGACATGGTGTTGCTAAGCATTGGCGTACGTGCAGAGACACGTTTGGCGCAGGAAGCTGGATTGAAACTCGGTGAAATGCGTGGTATCTGGGTAGATGCCTATCTGCAGACTTCTGATGCGGATATTTATGCCGTAGGGGATGCCATTGAATACCCTCATCCTATTACGGGCAAACCTTGGCTCAATTTCCTGGCAGGTCCAGCCAATCGCCAGGCACGTATCGTAGCAGACAACATGGTGCTTGGTAACCGTATCCACTATGAGGGAGCTATCGGCACTTCGATCGCCAAAGTATTTGATCTCACGGTAGCTTCTACGGGTCTGCCTGCAAAGCGACTGAAGCAGATGGGAATACCCTATCTGTCTGCCACCATTCACAACGGTTCGCATGCCGGTTACTATCCGGGTAGCCTTCAGATGGACATCAAGATTACTTTCTCTCCGACAGACGGGAAACTGTATGGTGCTCAGATTGTTGGCTATGATGGGGTGGATACACGGATTGACCAGTATGCACTGGCCATCAAACAGGGCGCAACGGTGGAGCAACTCACACGTCTGGAACATGCCTATGCACCTCCATTCTCTTCAGCCAAGGATCCTGTGGCTATCTCCGGTTACGTGGCCGGCAACATCCTGAGTGGCAAGATGACGCCACTCTATTGGCGTGAAATGCAACAAGCTGATAAGAGCCAAGTAACGTTGGTGGATGTAAGAACGCCTGACGAATATGCGCTTGGAACCATTCCGGGAGCCATCAATATTCCCTTGGATAACCTGCGTGAACGTCTGGCTGATATTCCGGAGAACCAGCCTGTGTATCTCTTCTGTGGCGTCGGCCTGCGTGGTTACTTGGCTTCCAACATTCTCAAGAGTAAAGGGTATCCCGATGTACGAAACTTAATTGGCGGATTAAAAACCTACAACGCGGCAACTGCAACCATTAAAACGCCGGAAGGATTCGTCTGTGATACAACAACCCATGCTTGCCCTGCCTCATCGTGTAGATGTGATAAATCTATCATCAAGGTAGATGCTTGCGGCATCCAATGTCCAGGTCCTATTTTGAAGCTGAAGCAGGCCATGGACGTGTTAGCTGTAGGTCAACAGTTGGAAGTTCGTGCCACAGATGCAGGTTTCCCTCGGGATGCAGAGGCCTGGTGCCGCACAACCGGTCATAAGTTCCTGGGTAAACGTGCTGAGGGTGGCATACAGATTGTTGAAATCGAGAAAGCAGCCCCTCAAGTTGTAGAAGCGACCCAGCCACAGACCTCAGAACAGGGTAAGACCTTGATTCTTTTCAGCGACGATTTGGACAAGACGTTGGCCACCTTTGTATTGGCCAATGGTGCTGCTGCCACCGGCAAGAAGGTCAGTATCTTCTTTACGTTTTGGGGACTGAATGCTATCAAGAAGGTGCGTAAGCCCAAGGTAAAGAAGGATATCTTCGGACGTATGTTCGGATGGATGCTGCCTGCGGATTCTACCCATTTGGCTCTTTCCAAGATGAACATGTTGGGAATCGGTTCCAAGATGATGCGTTATCTCATGCGGAAGAAAGGAGTGGATTCACTCGAAACATTACGGCAGCAGGCAATTGATCTGGGGGTGGAGTTCATTGCCTGTCAGATGTCTATGGATGTGATGGGCATCAAACGTGAGGAACTGCTGGACAATGTGACTGTGGGAGGAGTAGCAAGCTACATGGAGCGTGCCGAGCAGGCTAATGTGAATCTTTTCATCTGAAAATTAATGGAATCCAGTTAACTGATCAAACAAAGATGCCCCTTTTCTTCAGCTACCTTTGTGGCGGTGAATGTCTTGAAGACATCAACACTCTTGTCGGACATTTCAGACAAAGGCCGGACACCCTTTTGCCCGGTGCTGATACGGTAGGCCGTGGGCTGAAGGAACTTTCCGAAGAGGACACCGTATATTAAAGCGAGTCCTCCGGCATGTCGTACAGATTCAATACGGCAGAAAAACAGAATGTCCTGCTCCTGCGCATGATACGGCGAATGGGACTTATAAAGGTCGGAAGCCCCATGTTTACATGGACTTCGACCATCAGTTCATCCCCGCACACAAGTACGATGCAAAGTACTCGTACAAACAGGATTTCGGGTATTTCCCCGGTTGGGCATCCATTGGAGGCATCATCGTGGGCGGAGAGAACCGTGACGGGAATGCCAATGTGAAGTTCCGTCAGGAGGACACGCTGCGTCGCATCATGGACCGCATGAAGTCCGAACTTGGAGTGGTGATAGAGCGTTTCCGCGCTGATTGCGGTTCATTCTCAAAGGAGATTGTCCGTACCGTGGAGGAACGCAGCAATACGTTCTATATCCGTGCAAGCTGGCTGTTCCAGTCGCTACGAGGAGTTTCGCAACCATGAAGGATGGAAAATCGTGGAGATAGGCTATGAGAAATGTGAAGTGGCCTCTCTGGACATGGACGACTTTGTCGAGGGAAAGTCCTACAGGCTTGTCGTGCAGCGCAGTCCGTTGAAGGACAAGGACGGCAGCAGACTCAGGAACCTGTCCCCTGACCCTCCGTGAACAATGCCGCTTGAAACTCAATGCGGAGAAGACCAAGATAGTGCAATGTCCCACATCAACCCGAAAGAAGGTAGAAGGCTCTGAGGCTTCCTTTGATTTTCTCGGCTATACTTTCCAATGCCGCAAAGCTTGGAATAGGAAGCAGGGTCGGTGCTTCACGAACTTTCTTCCTGCCATCAGCAAGAAATCGGTGAAGAAACTACATGAGAAGATGAAGGAGTGGAAGCTGCATTCGCATCTTGACTGGAAACTCCAGCAGGTGGCAGTAGAGATTGAGAGCCAAGTCCGAGGCTGGTACAATTACTACAGCAAGTTCGGCAAGACCGAATTTGTCAAGGTTATGAACCACCTGAACATGGTGCTTGCCTATTGGCTACGCAGGAAATACAAGCGTTTCCATCGTAAGCCCATAGTCAAGGCTTTCATTTGGCTGCAAGAGATAGCGAGCAAAGACCGCAGTCTATTCTATCATTGGCAGAGAGGTCAAACACCAAGATTATGTCTATGTACAAAGAGCTAGAGTGTGAAGAGCCGTGTGAGGGGAGACTTTCACGCACGGTTCTGTGAGAGGGTGAGGGTGAAACTCCCTCGCTCTACTCGGCCCTGACCCTATGTGCTTACATACCTTTTCGAGATAGAAATGCTTCAAGCAGCGATACCCTGATGAATGAAAGAGAATCATTATCACCATGATTTCCGCCTTTGACATGAGGCGTAAGGATTGGGCAAAAGAGGCAGCGCCGGCGGCATTTATTGGCAAGATGTGTCGTCGAGTTGCATAAAACGCAGGCAAAAGCCAAGTGCCAACACGCCGCATACCACAAAGATGAGGCTCGTAGAGACGACGATGTCGCCCATACCCACCAGCGGCGAAACCACGCCACCCAGCACGAAGATGATGGCACCCACCAGCGCCGAGGCGGCTCCCGCACGCTCGTGAGCCTCGTTCATGGCCAAGGCCACACTGCTACTGAAACACGTGCCTATGCAGGCCAACATCGCCAAGACCAAGCACTCATAGAGCCAGAAGATGGCGCCCAACAGCATGGCCAGAAGCAGGGCGACACTGAAGGCCAACAAGCCGACACTGCCGAAAAAAGTGCTCTGCCGCGGCGTCTTGAATTTTATCGAAGCCCCAGCTCCTATGCCAAATACTAGAGCGTTGACCGCAAATATCAGACTGAAACCGAAGGCCGACACGCAGGGACAAAAAAATAGCGTTCAGTCATGAAGTTCATAGGCATGTTCTTTCGGCTTCGGCTTGACACGGTCCGATGCATCAGGCTTGTCGGACTATGCTCGCGTCTGGAACAAAAGTACAAAAACTGGACTTACGTGATTGGACACTACGCGTTTTTATTTTCGAGGGCAAAATTAGGGCATTCCCACCATTCTCGCACTACCCACTTTCGGGTATTTTGCGGCTCCGTCTGGGTAGAAAAGCACAAAAAATTAATGGAGGCACCGTCGCTTCGGGCCTCCATTAACCAACACAAAAACTAAACTAGACTTAACTAAACTATAAGTGCGTTATCATCACGACAACTTGATGTGGCAAATATATAGAATAAGTCTGTAGAAATGCAAATGTTTCGCAGGATTTTTTAGAAAATCCCCGCTTTTTTAACAATTCGTCCCCGCAAAGAGCGGTTTAGAGCGTCTCTGCAGAGAGACATTGCCCACTGGCGCGCGAAAGCAGATAGTGGTCGAGCACAGTCATGGCGGCCATGGCTTCTACCACCGGGACGGCCCTGGGCAATACGCAGGCGTCGTGTCGCCCACGCGCCTTCACCATAGTGGCGTTACCGTCGATGTCGACCGTGGCTTGCTCGCGCAGCAATGTGGCCACAGGCTTGAAGGCTACACGGAAATAGATGTCGGCTCCGTTGCTGATGCCGCCCTGTATGCCGCCGCTGCGATTGGTGGCCACGGTGACGCCACCGCGCCCGTCGGGGATGAACGTGTCGTTTTGCTCGCTGCCTCGCTGACTGACGCCCTCAAAACCCATACCGTAGTCGAAGCCCTTGACGGCGTTGATGCTGAGCATGGCAGCACCCAAGGCGGCATGGAGCTTGCCAAAGGCCGGTTCGCCCAGCCCGACGGGACAGCCACGCACCACACAAGAGATGATGCCGCCAATGGTGTCGCCCTCGGCTTTGACCGACTTGATGAGCCGGGCCATTTCGTCGGCCACCTCAGGGTCGGGACAGCGCACTGCATTGGTCTCGACGAGCGAGAGGTCGAGCGCGGTATAGGGTCGGCCTATGGCAACGGGGCCCACCTGCGAGGTATAGGCCGTGACGCTAATGCCGAGTTGGCGCAGGGCCAGTTTGGCAATGGCGCCGCCCACACAGCGCGAAATGGTTTCGCGGGCCGACGACCGCCCACCGCCACGATGGTCGCGTAGACCGTATTTCTTGAAGTAGGTGAAATCGGCGTGGCTCGGACGGAAGAGTTGGCGCAGGTTGTCATAGTCTGACGAATGTTGGTTTTCGTTGCGCACAAGGAAGCCAATGGGACAACCGGTGGTCTTGCCTTCAAACACGCCGGAGAGTATCTCGACGCGGTCGCTCTCCCGGCGTGGCGTGGTGAGGGAGCTCTGTCCCGGACGACGACGGTCAAGCTCGCTCTGGATAAAGTCAAGGTCGAGGTCAATACCTGAAGGTACGCCGTCGACAACACCGCCTATGCCGGGACCGTGGCTTTCGCCGAAGGTGGTGAGACGAAAGAGGGTGCCAAAGGTGTTCATAATGTAGTTGGGGCGTTAATGTGTTGGAGGGATGTGTAATCGTATCGAGGCTCAATGGCGGCCCAACAAGCATAAAAATGTCTGAGAAACAAGAGTCAGGGGAAAAGACTAAGGCCAGAAAGAGCGTTACTCTACCATTTTTTCCTGACTCACGCGCTTGCTGCGCCTACCGCCCGGATTAGTGATGGCAATGGCAGTGGTGGTCGCCGCAGTGGCCGTGGTCTTCGTGGTCACCACAGTGGCAGTCGCCGCCACATTCGTCGCAGCCGCAACCGCAACCTTCACCGCTCATCATGTTGAGCAGACCCTGTATCTCTTCGGCCGTGGCAGGACGTGAGGTGACGACCGTGCCGCGGAAGTGCAGGTCGCGACCGGCCAGCGGATGGTTGAGGTCTACCACCACAGAGTCGGCTTTCACCTCAAGCACAAGACCCTGAAAACGGTTGCCGTCGGCGTTGACCAAAGGAATGACGGCGCCGGGATAAATGGCTTTGTCGTCAAAACGGCCGTCGATGGTGAAGACATCCTTGCCGAGCGTGATGACGTGCTCGTCGACATAAGGGCCATAGGCCTCGTCAACGCTCAAAGTGAAGTCGAAAGTTTCGCCTTCGGCCAGAGGAGCAATCTTCTGCTCAAAGGCGTCGAGAGCCACGCCCAAGCCGCTGATGAACTGGAAGGGATGGTCGGCCGGAGCACGCTCGATGAGTTCGTGGATGCCTTTGCTGTTGTCTGAATAGAGGTCGTAGGCTACGGTGATGTACTGGTGGTTGTTTTGTGTCATTGGTGTATAGAATTCGTTTATGGTTTGTCTTTTCTCTTTGACTTTTAGTTTTGTCTATTCGTCTGCTCTTCGTCTCGTGTTTTAGTCAAACTCAAGCTGGAAGGTGCTGACGAGCTGCCCGATGGCGGGATGGCGGGCGATGATTTGTTCGAGTTGCTCACGGCGTGAATAGACCTTTTCGCCGGGCGCCGTGGCCACGACATTAAACTTAAGACGGATGTGTCCGTTGTGGAGGTTAGAGCGCAGATGTGCCACTATGGCCTGCTCGAAAGGCTTCATAAAGTTCACCACCTGCTCATTCTCCACCGGCACCTCAACGGTCCATTCGTCTGCGAGGCGGGGCGTGATGTTTTGCATACGGCCGGAGATGGCGCGATGCTCTTCGGGCAAGGCTGCCGCAAAGCGTCGCCACTCGAGTGTGAGTTCTTCGTCGGTAAAAGGTTGTGCCTCAATGGCGGCCGGTGCCATCGGTGTGGCAGGCTGAGCCTCGGCCTGTGTCGGAGAGGCTTGAACAGTAGCATTATCGGCCTGAGGGGTTTCACCAAGACGAATAGAGATGGTCGATATGCCGCTTGGGCGAGCGGGTCTGGCCGGTTGGACCGGCTGAGGCTTAGGCATCGGCGCCGAAGCGACCGATGTGGTGGCCGGAGTAACGGCCTGGGAAGGTTGTGTCTGCTGGACGGGAGTTTGCACAGAGGGCCCGGCCGTGGCGGCTGCCTCTTGGCTGCGATTGAAGATGGGTTTGAGTTGCTGCGTAGGGCGAGGCCCACAAGCCTCAGTTTCGTCTTCGCACTGCGCAATCTCAATGAGAGTGATTTCCACAAGCAGACGCTTGTTGGAAGTGGTGCGGTGGTTGATGTCGCATTGGTTGCAGAGCCGTAGGGCCTTGTAGAGGAACGACGGGCGGCAACGAGCCGCTTGTTCACGATAGCGCTCGCCTTCGGCCGAAGAGGCTTCGAGTAACGGAAGTGTCTGAGCATCGCGACTCACCAAGAGGTCGCGGAAATGTGCAGCCAGACCGCTAATGAAATGCCCTGTCTGGAAACCGCGCGAAAGGATGTCGTCGAGCAAGACAAGCAGGGCGGGAATGTTGTGTTCGAGCAAAAGGTCGGTGGCCTTGAAATAGTAGTCGTAGTCCAATACGTTGAGGTCTTCAATCACCTTGCGGTAGGTGATGTTGCCCTCGGCATAACTCGTGACTTGGTCGAAGATGGACATGGCATCACGCATGCCGCCGTCGGCTTTACGGGCAATGACACCAAGTGCCTCCGGCTCGTAACTGATGCCCTCGGCCTTGGCCACACGTTCAAGATGAGCCACGATATCGGCCACTTCCATTCGCTTGAAATCGTAGATCTGGCAACGGCTCAATATGGTGGGTAGGATTTTGTGCTTCTCGGTGGTGGCGAGGATAAAGATGGCGTGTGCAGGCGGCTCTTCAAGGGTCTTGAGGAAAGCATTGAAGGCGGCGGTGCTCAACATGTGAACCTCGTCGATGATAAACACTTTGTAGCGTCCCACTTGTGGCGGCATCATCACTTGTTCCATCAGTCCACGAATGTCCTCGACGGAGTTGTTTGAAGCGGCGTCGAGTTCGTGGATGTTGTAACTGCGTCCCTCGTTGAAGGCTTGGCAACTCTCACAATGGTTGCAGGCCTCGCCGTTTTCGAGCGGGGTGAGGCAGTTGATAGTCTTGGCAAAAATGCGGGCACAGGTGGTTTTGCCCACACCGCGCGGACCGCAAAAGAGATAGGCATGCGCCAACTTGCCTGTGGCAATGGCGTTTTTGAGCGTCGTGGTGAGCGACTGCTGTCCCACAACGCTGTCGAAGGTGGTGGGACGGTATTTGCGCGCCGATACGATATATTGTGTCATAAATAAGAGTGGGAAGTGCAGAGACTAAGGTTGAAAAGAAGAAGAGATGATTGGCCGACACCGGCTGATATCACATCTATAATATATAGGATGGAAAAGGTGTGTTATTGGTCGTCGTTTTTGACATAACCCTGGTGACGTTCAGGCAAGGCCGCCATGATGGTGTCGTAACTTTCACGCATCACCTCGGCCACGTCGGTCTGGCCTTTGCCCTTAGGCATGATGGGGCGATGAATGACGAGACGCATTTTGTGATAACGCACAAAACCGAAACCGGCCATTCGCGGCAATACGTCAAACGAACCGTCGATGGTGATGGGTACAACAGGCAACTGCAGTTCGTCGGCCAACTGGAATGCGCCTTTGCGGAAAATGCCCATGTGGCCTGTAAACGAGCGTGAGCCTTCGGGAAACACCACCAGTGAGGTGCCGCCTTGCAACGTCTGGCGGGCATGGTCGATGGTGGCTTGTATCTTTTTCGGGCCTGACTTATCCACATAAATATGGTGTGCTTTCTCACAAGCATAACCCACCAGGAAGATGCGACGCAAAGCCTTCTTCATCATCCATTTGAAGTTGCGGCCCAAAAATCCATAAATCAAGAAAATATCCATTGGGCCTTGGTGATTGGCCACAAAGACATAGCTCTGATGCTTGTCTATGTTGTCGCGGCCTTCCACTTTGATGGGCAAAAGCAAAAGGCGGCAAATCAGCCACGACCATATTTTCCCGGGATAGTAACCCCAAAAGTGGGCATTGCCCAACAGGCAACCGATGATGGTGATTAGGGCAGCAATAAACGTGAAAACGAGCCCGAGCGGAAGGGCTACGAGAAGTTGGTAGATTTTATAAAGAAACTGCATCGCTTGATAGGTTTCGAGTGATTAGGCTTATTGTGGATTTGTGGGAGCGGTTTTGCGCAAAGTGATAAGATTGATTTCGGGCCACGCCCCAAGCCTGAAGGGAACTAGCACAGAGCCAATGCCGAGACTGACATAGAGGGTCTGGCCGTCCGGACTATGGTAAGCGCCGCCCCACTCCTTGTAAAACCACGAGGCCGGCGAGAAGGCACCGATTTTCAACTGCATACCGTGAGTGTGACCTGAGAGCGTAAGCGGTATGTCGGTGTCGGGCTCCACTTGGTCGCGCCAGTGGGTGGGGTCGTGCGAGAGCAAGATGGTGAATGTGGCGGATGAGAGGCCCTGCGTGGCTTTCGGCAAATCAGCCAATGCGGGAAACGGCGCGTGACCTTGGTTTTCCACACCGACAATCGCCAACGTGTCGGCATCGCGAACTATGGTCGTGTGGGCGTTAAGCAACAGGTTCCAGCCCATGCGGCGCTGTGCCTCTTGCAGATGGCGGATATCAGCCAGACTGTCTGCAGGCGAAGCCCAGTGGAAGTATTGTGCATAGTCGTGATTGCCCATCACGCTGACCACGCCGTCTCGGCTTCTAAACCGACTTAATGTTTCGATGAACTCGTCGGCTTCTGTAGCGCGATAGTTGACTAAGTCGCCGGTGAAGACTATAAGGTCGGGCTCGAGGGCATTAACCCGCTGCACCATTTCTTCGACCACGTCCTGCCGGCCGTGCAGCGTACCCAAATGGAGATCGGACAACTGAACGATGCGATAACCGTCGAAGGCCTTGGGTAGTTTCTCGTTTTGATAAGTCACCTCCTTGACCACAAAATGCTTATAGCCGGTGGTCAGGGCATAAAAGACAGCACAAAAAACGGCTATACCAGACACACCTCCGATAACAACTGTGGCCACACTGACTTTTTTCCATCGGCGCTCCAAGCCTTTGGCCACAAGCAAGAACAGACACAGCACCACCTGCGGGGCAATGACGAGAAGCGCAGCCGAGATCAGCAAAGCCTTCTGTCTGTCTGCCTCTGGCGTGTAACGCTCACCAATGGCAGCAAACACCATCAAGAGAGTAATCACCAAGGGCACAATATAAAAGATGAGCCGCTTGGCTCCTCTGAGACGGCGATGAGGCCAACACCGGTCTATTCCCCATGCCGGCAAAAGCAACAGGGCAATGAGGAGAAGCAAGATACGGGTGAGCATATGACAGAGGAAACTATCGGTGGGTGATGTATTATTTCAAGTGTCGCAGATTGGCCGCCAGGAATGGCCGCAAATATTCTGTCGGGAGCTGCCGACGCTTGGCGTAGTCTGTCAACTGTTGTTCGTCGATAGGGCCAACGGCAAAGTGTCGCGTGGCAGGATGTCCCAGCATTAGGCCGGCCACGGCGGCGTGGGGCATCATCATACCGTTGTCGGTGATTTGGATACCTATGTCACCGAAGTCGGCGAGACGGTCCATAACGAAGATGAGACTTTGGTCGGGCAAGGAGGGATAACCCACAGCCGGCCGGCGCCCTTGATAGTGTTCGACAAAAAGCTCTTTCACTGCCAAATTCTCGTCCGGCGCATAACCCCAATAGAGCCGCCGCACATCTTCGTGTAGCTTTTCTGTAGCAGCTTCGGCAAGGCGGTCACTCAGCGTTTGGGCAAGGAGTCGGCGATAGTCGTCGGCGTCTTGTCGGCCTTCCATTTCGGGAGCCACAGCTGTGGCAAAGACCCCGACAACGTTCTCTACGGGCAGTTGGTCGATGGCCGGTGTGGAAGGCCGGTGTGGACTGACAAAGTCGGCCAGACAGAGATAGGGGTCACCCTGTCGCTTCACCTGTTGCATCCGCAAAAGGGGCAGGCGTTGCATTTCTTGCCCTTCAGCTTGCAGCAGACAAATGTCGTCGCCCTCAGACCAAGCAGGGAAAAGGCCGAAACGTGCGCCAATCTCATAGCGCCCTTCCCACTCGCGGCAGAGCGCCACGGCGTCGGTATAGAGCTTGGCAGCCTCACGTCCTTGTGCCACGTCGGCCTCCGGCAAAGCAGCCACCCAACCGGCCCGACAGGCTTCGCAATCATGCACAGCAGCCACCGCGGCAAACCGTGGCGGCATGCTCCACGCGTGAAAGAAGTAGTCCCAATTGATATAGGGCAGAAGCGTAGCGGGACTATAGTGCAGTGTCTTTTTCATCGGTCGAACGTCACGGGCTGGCCGTGGAAAGTCTCGTCGGTGAAGTGGCCGTTGTTGTAGATGAGATAACCGTTGCAGAAGGTCTTTTCTACTTTCCAGTCAAAGCGTCTGCCTTCAAGCGGACTCCAGTTGCAGCGGCTCTCTATCTTGTTTGGCGTCAATGTCCAAGGGGAGTGAGGGCGCACCAATACGAGGTCGGCCTTGTAGCCTTCGCGCAGATAGCCGCGTCCCTCAATATTGAAGAGACGAGCCGGCGCATGGCACATCAGTTCTACCATCCGCTCCAGACTGAGCACGCCTTCGTCCACGAGTTGCAGCATCGAAACAAGAGAAAATTGTATCGTAGGCATACCGGAAGCGGCGCGTGCTGCACCACCTCTTTTGTCGGCGATGGTGTGAGGGGCGTGGTCGGTGCCAATCACACTGATGCGTCCGTCGGTGAGTGCCTCTCGGAGTGCCTTGCGGTCGGCAGCCGTCTTTACGGCAGGGTTGCATTTGATGCGTGTGCCCAACCGGGCATAGTCGGCCTCTGTGAAAAGCAGATGAGGCAGGCACACTTCGGCCGTGATGCGGCTGTCTCCGGGCGTGAAGAGTTCAAGTTCTTTGGCCGTTGAGATATGTGCAACGTGGAGTCTGGCACCCCATTTCCTGGCCAACCGAACGGCTTCGGCCGTAGAGGCGTAACAGGCTTCGGCCGAGCGTATCCGGCTGTGAAAGGCCACGTCGGGGTCGGGGCCATATTGTGCCTTATAAGCCGCCATATTTTCGGCAATTATCCCACCGTCTTCGCAGTGGGTCATGATGGGCAGACGGGCATGCTCAAACAGGCGGTCGAGCGCTTCGGCATCGTCCACGAGCATATTCCCCGTGGAGGCGCCCATAAAGAGTTTGATGCCGCAGACCTTGCGCCGGTTGAGACTGCGCAGTTCGTCTATGTTGTCGCGCGTGGCCCCGACGAAGAAACCATAGTTCACGTGACTCTTTTGGGCCGCTAAGGCGCGTTTTTCTTTCAGAGCCTGAACCGTGGTGGTCTGCGGCAGGGTGTTGGGCATGTCGATATAAGTGGTCACGCCGCCTGCGGCGGCGGCACGGCTTTCCGACTCAAAGTCGGCTTTGGCCGTCAGTCCCGGTTCGCGGAAATGTACGTGGTCGTCGATGACACCCGGCAGCAAGTAACAGCCCTCAGCGTTGATGCCGGTGCCGGCCGGCAGCGAACTGAAGAGGCTTTCGTCTTCAAAAATGCGTTCGATGCGATCGTCTTCGATGAGCAGGCCGCCCTTGAAACGTCTGCCCTCGTTAACCATCGTGACATTATAGATAAGTGTGCGTTTAAGCATCTTTGTCTTCTTTCTTGCGTGGTTTGATTTTGCCCCAAAGCGCAGCCCATCTGAGTCGGACCACGCCAAAGAGCGCTTCGCCGAAGATGCCGCCGCTCATTTTGCTGGTGCCGAGCTGGCGGTTGACGAAGATGACGGGCACCTCCTTCACTTTGAAGCCCAGCTTATAGGCCGTGAACTTCATTTCTATCTGGAAGGCGTAGCCCTTAAAGCGTATGGCGTCGAGGTCGATGGTCTCGAGCACCTGTCGGCGATAGCATTTAAATCCGGCAGTGGTGTCGTGCACGGGGATGCCGGTGACCATGCGCACATATTTTGAGGCGTAGTAACTCATCAAGACACGGCCCATCGGCCAGTTCACTACGTTGACACCCGTCACATAGCGCGAACCGACGGCCACGTCGGCACCCTCTTCGGCGCAGGCTTTGTAGAGCCGGGGCACATCGTTGGGGTCGTGACTAAAGTCGGCGTCCATCTCAAAGACATAGTCATAGCCGTGGTCAAGGGCCCATTTGAAGCCGGCTATGTAGGCGGTGCCGAGACCCAGTTTGCCTTCGCGCTGCACCAGGTGCAGGCGGCCCTTGAAGTCTCCGGCCATAAGCCCCTTGACGATGTCGGCCGTACCATCCGGCGAACCGTCGTCGATAATCAGGATGTCGAAACCATGCTCAAGGGCCATGACGGCGCGGATGATGCTCTCGATATTTTCTTTTTCGTTGTAGGTGGGAATGATAACAACGCTGTCGCTTTTGTTCATCTTTCTTGTTTGTTGATATAATAATATAGGAACGCGTGCGTGCGCGCGTGAGCGTCTGTGCTACACAGGCACAAAAATACACAAAAAACCGCGGATAATGGGCCGAGCGGCCGAAAAGTATGCCGTAGCGACCTCTTTGCCTCACACTACGATGCCGTAGCTGTGTTTGAGTTCGTCCATCACGAAGGTGCTTTCGAGCGAAGCGAGGTGCTCTATCTGACCGATGACGCCAAGCACCAGCTCGCGATAGCGCTTCATGTCGCCCACCTGGATTTTAAGCAAATAGTCGTAGCCCCCCGAGATGTTGTAACACTCCGTCACTTCGGGAATGTCGCGCACGGTCTCGGCAAATTGTTGGGCTATGTCAGAACTGATGCGGCTCATCTTGATGCTGCAAAACACAGAGAAACCGCGTCCCAGTTTCTCTGCGTCGACCACGGCAACGTAGCCTTTGATGTAGCCGCGTTGTTCAAGGCGCTTGATGCGTTCAAACACGGGTGTGGTCGATAGATTGACTCTGGTGGCCACCTCTTTGACGGTGAGGCGGGCGTCTTGTTGAAGGGCGCGCAATATGGCCAAATCGGTGAAATCCAGCGTGTCGCCACCGCGGCGTTTGTCGGTTTTGGCCGACTGTGGCTCACACGAGCCGTCTTGTGGGAGAAAAGGGGTGTTCATAAGTGGAGAATAAAATTCTGTTTGCTTGTCATTTCAACGGAAAACGCTGATTGAAATTCTATACAATAGTGCAAATGTAGCCCATTTTTCTTATATTCAAAAGACTCTTGGAGGATTTTTCCAAAGTCCCTAACTTTGCCATCACAAACCACGGAACATACGCCCCCGAGCGGCACGAGACGTGGTATCAAAAGCTCCAACACAAAACAATAATATAATAAAAAAGACATCACTATGGCAACAAAGAAACTTCACTTTGAGACACTCCAACTTCACGTAGGTCAAGAAACGCCCGACCCCGCCACCGACGCGCGTGCGGTGCCCATCTATCAGACCACCTCTTATGTGTTTCGCAACTCCCAGCACGCCGCCGACCGTTTCGGCTTGCGTGACGCCGGCAACATCTATGGTCGTCTGACCAACTCCACTCAGGGTGTTTTTGAAGACCGTGTGGCAGCCCTCGAAGGCGGTGTGGCCGGTCTGGCCGTGGCCAGTGGTGCCGCCGCCGTGACTTATGCGCTCGAAAACATCACCGGTGCGGGCGACCACATCGTAGCAGCCGACAACCTCTATGGCGGTTCGTTCAACCTCATCACCCACACGCTAGCACGTCGCGGCGTGAGCCACACCATTGTCACCGTCAACGACCTCAAGGCACTCGATGCCGCCATACGTCCTGAGACCAAGGCGGTGTATGTAGAGACTTTCGGCAATCCCAACTCTGACGTGACCAACCTGGAAGGCGTGGCCGAAGTGGCCCATCGTCATGGCGTGCCCCTCATCGTAGACAGCACGTTTGCCACTCCTTATATTCTTCGTCCGCTTGAGCATGGCGCCGACATCGTGGTGCATTCGGCCACGAAGTTCATTGGCGGTCACGGCACGAGCCTCGGCGGCGTCATCGTCGACGGCGGTTCGTTCGACTGGAAGGCCTATCCCGACAAGTTCCCCACCCTCGCCGCTCCCGACCCCTCCTATCATGGTGCCATCTTTGCCGACGTGGCGGGCAAGGCAGCCTTTGTCACCCGCATCCGTGCCGTTATCTTGCGCGACACCGGTGCCACCATCTCTCCCTTCAATGCCTTCATCCTGCTCCAAGGCCTTGAGACACTCTCGCTGCGCGTAGAGCGTCACGTGGAGAACGCCTTGAAGGTGGTGCAGTTCTTGGCTTCTCATCCCAAGGTGGCCAAGGTGAACCACCCCTCATTGCCCTCCCATCCCGACCACGCCCTCTACCAGCGCTATTTCCCGAAGGGTGCCGGCAGCATCTTTACGTTTGAAATCAAGGGTGGCCAAGAAGAGGCCTGGAAGTTTATCGACGCCCTCGAGATTTTCTCTCTCCTGGCTAACGTGGCCGATGTGAAGAGCCTCGTCATCCATCCCTACACCACCACCCACTCTCAGATGAGTCCCGAGGAGCTGGCCGAGCAACACATCACGCCCTCGACCGTGCGTCTGAGCATTGGAACGGAACACATTGACGACATCATCGACGACCTGAGTCAGGCTTTCGACAAAATCTGAGGTTCAAAAGTCTAAAAGTCTAAAAGACAAAGAACGGTCTGAAAGCCCTGTAAACTCTCAACCCAGGGCAGAGTGCTTTTAGCCTTTCAGACCGCATTTTGACTCCCCGACTCTTTGTCTCTTTGACTTTTCGACCGAAGAACCGTATCTCACGCAGTTTTTCTTGATAGGTAGATAGCGCCTCCGGCGTGGAGGCCGAGACGACGGCTGCACCGTTTCGCCGGGTTTTCCCGAGACGAAACCACTGCTGGCCGTCGTCTTGTTTTTGACCATTCACTATGCAAATCAAACGATACGAGCCCAAGTGGCGCGACGACTTCGTCCGTCTCAACCGCGACTGGATTGAGCATTATTTCCGTCTCGAAGAGGCCGACCTCCACACGCTCTCAGCCGTCGAAGAGACCATCCTGAAGCCCGGGGGTGAAATCTTTTTTGCCCTCGACGAGGCCGACCGGCCCGTGGGCTGTGTGGCGCTCATCCGGCATGAGGCCGAAGGACGTTGGGAACTGGCCAAAATGGCTGTCGACCCTCAGTCGCGTGGCAAGGGCTACGGGCGTCGACTCGGTCTGTCGCTGATGAACTACGCCCGGGCCATCGGCGTGGAGCGGCTCTATCTCGAGGCCAATACGGCGCTCGAAGCCTCGGTGGCACTCTATGAGAAACTGGGTTTCAAGCCCGGCGCCGGCGCCACGGGCCATTACGACCGCTGCAATCTCTTGATGGAAGCCGACCTCACGTCATTTCCTCCACAAACCTTCCTGCCCGACAACGATCCGCGTCTGCGTACGGCGCTCTTGCTCTCGGGCGGTGTGGACAGTGCGCTGGCGCTGCATCGTCTCTGCAGTCTTGGCGTGCGACCCGACGTCTACTACATCAAGATTGGCCTCGAGGGTGAAGACTTGGGCTGTACGGCCGAAGAAGACATCGAGCTCTCCATCGTCACGGCGTGCCACTACGGGCTGCGCATGGAAGTTGTCGACCTTCAGCAGGCCTATGCCGACCGAGTGTTGACCTATGTGGCCGACTGTGCCCGCCGTGGCTTCACGCCCAACCCCGACATAATGTGCAACCGCCTTATCAAATTTGGCGCCTTCGAGGAGCAGCGCGGTTTTGCCTACGACCGCATCGCCACGGGACACTATGCGCGTATCGACCGCAACGAGACCGACCGCACGCTGTGGATGAAAACCTCGCCCGACCTTGTGAAAGACCAGACTGACTTCCTTGCCCGTCTGAGCCGTCACCAACTCTCCAAACTGGTCTGTCCCATTGGCCATTTGAAGAAAGACGAAGTGCGCCGCCAGGCCCTCGAAGCCAAACTGCCCTCAGCCCGACGGCGCGACAGTCAAGGCATCTGTTTCCTTGGAAAAACCAACTACAACGATCTGCTCACGCGCCTCCTGGGTAGCCGGAAGGGGCCTGTGATTGAGGCCGCCACGGGCCGCCGGGTGGGCGAGCACGAGGGACATTGGTTTCACACCATCGGGCAGCGCAAAGGTCTGGGACTGGGCGGCGGACCGTGGTTTGTGACAGGCAAAGACCCGGTGAACAACATTGTCTACGTGGCCCACGGCTATGCGCCCGAGTCGGCCTATTGCCGCAGTTTCGTTCTGGCCGACTGCCGTTTCCTCACGGCCGACCCGTTTGGCGGAGCCGTCGAGGCAGAGATATTGTTCAAAATCCGCCACACTGAGATACCGCGTCGCGGCCGCCTCACCCGTCTCGACGCCACCACTTGGCGCATCGACGCCGCCGAGGCCGTGCAGGGCGTGGCCCCGGGGCAGTTTGGTGTGGTCTATACCCCCGACGGACAGATTTGTGCCGGCTGTGGCGAAATTGCCGAGCGCATTGTCTGAGACCCTCCTCGTTTCACGATGGTCTGTGACGGCCGAGACTATGACTGAAAGAAGCCGTACAAAAAGACGGTTTGGGCGTGACAGAAAAAAGAAAACTTGGAATAAGGACAGATTTTGCTGGGATAAGGACAGTTTTCCCTTTCCTTATCCCAACAACCCACTCAAAAAGAGCGGAGAAGACCCAATCGGCCTTCCCTGCTCTTTTCTTACGTCAAAATTAAGGCTGAAAGAGGGATTTTCAAAAGACAAAACGACGGCGGCGTTTCAACAAATATCTTCCGTCCTTCTTGCCCTTGCTCTTTTGCTTGCCATTCCTGCGGCGCTCGGCCAGACAAGCGGAAGTGCTCCATCAGACACGGCTCAATCACGCTTCAATCCAATCCCCATAAAAATATAAATATGAGTGACAAATCCGACAGGCCGCGAATTTTGCGTATTTTTGCAGCTATGAAAAAGAAGCAACTCCGCAAGTGGCTCAAACGCCTTTTCTGGCTGCTTGCATCCCCGATAATTTTGTTTTTGGTTTTGGCCATTCTCATCTATCTGCCACCCGTGCAGCGGTGGGCGGTGGGTTTGGCTGCCGACAAACTGAGTGAAGAGACGGGTATGAAAATCACGGTGGGCAACGTGCGTTTGGCCTTCCCCCTTGACCTGGCTCTGCACGATGTGACAGCCATAGACGGGCGTGACACAGTGGCCGCGATGGAGGCTATGCGCCTTGACGTCAAGCTGTTGCCTCTCTTCGAGGGACGTGCCGACATTGATAAATTCAGCCTCTACCGCGTCAAAGTCAATACAAAAAGTTTTGTGGCCGACACCTATATCCGCGGCCACATAGACCGCCTCACCGCACAGTCGCACGGCGTGGAATGGGGCACGGGGAAGGTGCACCTCGACGAAGCCACGCTCGACGGTGCGCAGCTTTTTGTGGCAATGAGCGACACGGCCAAGGTGGAGCCCGACACAACGGCGGCCACACCATGGTTCATCACGGCCGACCGGCTCCAAGTGAAAAACACTTCCGTCAGTCTCTCAATGCCCGGCGACAGTCTGCGACTTTTTGCCCACATTGGCGACGCCCGGCTTTCGGCCCTAAACCTCAACACGGCCGCACCCGCAGTGACGCTCAGCTCGTTTGACCTCAAAGACGGTGCAATCGCCTATGCCACAAGAGGCCGAAAGGATTCAAACAAAAAAATCGGCAACACCGCCTTCATGCTCTCGGGCACCCTGCTCTGGCAAAAGTTCATACCGGCCGACGGACTCGACCTCAACTATCTGGCCATCGACGGCCTGCGCCTCAAAGCCGACTCCCTCAGTTATGCCGCCGACGGCACGCTCAAGGTCAACGTGCGGCAACTGCAATTTAAAGAACGCAGCGGACTCGAGGTGAAAGAGATGGCCGGCAGACTCTATATGGACTCGACACGTCTCTCACTGCCGAGTCTCACGCTGCGCACGCCACACTCACGGTTTGCCATTAAGGCCGACTTGGGCTTGAAAGCCTTCGACCAACACCCAAACGGTGCGCTCTCACTCCATATCGATGCCGACATTGCGCCCGAAGACATCAAGACAGGCGGCCGGGGTTTTGTGCCCGACGAATGGCTTAAAGCATGGCCCAATACGCCGCTGGCCGTCGAAGCCGAAATGGAAGGCAACTTGGCGGCGGTGTCGCTGCGGTCGTTGGCCGTGCGCCTGCCGGGAGTGGCCGGCATAGCACTGAGCGGACACGGCAAAGACTTGGTGTCTACTTGGCGACAGGGACAGGTGCACTTCACGGCCGACGTGACCGATTTCAAACGGCTCAAGGCGTTCTTGCCCAAAGACGTGGCCGGCAGTTTCGACATTCCCCGTGGCACCAGACTGAGCGGAGACGTTAAGATGGACGGCGACCAAATAGGCGGCGGAGTCAAGCTCCTCACCGCAGGCGGACAGGCGACGGTCCAAGGGCGGCTCAACATTAAGAGCGAACAATATGACATTGACCTCAAAACAGACCGGTTGCCACTCGGCCGCCTGCTGCCCACGTCGGGTCTGTCGCCGCTCACAGCTCACGTCAAGGCGGCCGGACGGGGCTTTGACATGATGGCAAAAAACACAAAACTTAAGGCCGATGCCAACATCTCACACTTTGCCCTCGAACAAATAGACTTGGGCGGCATCACGGCCAACGCCACCCTCTCAGGAGGTGAAGCCGTGGCCGACTTCCAAATGGCCACGCCCGTCGTTGAAGGCTCAGGACAACTCAAAGCCCAACTGGGCCGAGAGATTTTTGCCACACTCACGGCCGACCTGCCCGAAGTGAACCTGCAACGCATCGCCGCGCTCAAAGACACACTGAGCCTCGGCGTGGCATGCAATCTTGACCTCAAAGCCTCTGACGACTTCTCTGACATCCGTTTGGGCGGTGCACTTGAAAACATCCGATTCCTCACACCCAAGCGAAGCATTCCGGCCAAAGACTTGACGTTTGACCTCGCCACAAACAGCGACACCACTGAGGCTCACATTAATGCCGGCGACCTCACGCTCGCACTCAATGCCCAAGGTGCCATAGACCGCATCACAGACGGGCTGGCGGCAATGGGCGGCGAACTGTCGCGACAAATGACCCATAAAATCATCGACTTGGAAGCCGTCAAGGCCAAAATGCCGACCTTGGCGTTCAACCTCACGGCCGGAGCCGACAACCCACTGAGCAAGATTATGCTATATAAAGGCATAGGCTACCGTTCGGCAGATGTCAAACTGGCCACTTCGCCAACCGACGGACTCACCGGACACCTACACGTGGGCGCGCTCAAAAACGGTGGCATCCTGCTTGACACGGTCTGTCTGGCCCTTCGTCAAGACACGGCCGGACTGAAAATGGACGGCGAAATCAAGAACTACACGAAGAAAAATCCCAACCACTTCACACTGCAATTGGCCTCAGAGATATTGCCCTCTGAAGCAAACGTGCATCTGGCCTTCTTTGACGACGCCGGACGCAAAGGCATAGACCTCGGTCTGAAAGCCGAAGCACCGGGCGGCGACTACCTGGCCCTAAGCCTCTTCCCCCATCATCCGGTCATCGCCTACCGTAACTTTACGGTCAACGATGGGAACTTCATCAAAATGGAGCGAGGCGGTCGCCTCAGTGCCGACGTGAAACTGCTGGCCGACGACGGCACCGGACTCAACATCTATGGCCAACCCACTGACTCGGTGAACGACCTCACGCTGAGCATTGCTTCACTCAATCTGGGTGAGCTCTCGAGCGTGATGCCCTATTTGCCACAACTGAGCGGCAAACTCTACGGCGACTTCCACCTGACAGACCATTTTGTGGAAAAATCACTCTCGGCCGCAGGGTCGTTCTCAATCGACGACTTTGTGTTTGAAGGCACACCGCTCGGCGACCTCGGTCTCGAGGCATTCTACCTGCCTAAAGCAGACGGCGAGCACTATGCCAACGCTTATGTGAGCGCCGGCGGCAACGAGGTGCTACAATGTGAAGGCACATATAAAGACGAACAGTTTGAAGGACAAGCCACACTGCTCGACTGCCCGCTGCGACTGCTTGACGGCTTTATGGCCGAGGCAGGCATGGGCTTCAAAGGTACGGCCGGCGGACAACTCAGCCTCAGCGGCACCACCGACCATATGAGCCTCAACGGACAAATTGACTTGGACTCAGCACGTATCTACAGCAACACCTACGGCTTTGACTTTGGTATGGACGAACGCCCCATTACCATCACCAATAGCCGACTGCAATTTGACGACTACCGCCTCACGTCAAAAACCGACCAAAACCCGCTCATCATGAACGGCTACCTTGATATGGCCGACTTCTCACAAATGAGACTCGACTTCGACATGAAGGCGCGCAACTTTGAACTCATCAACGCTAAACACACACCGACTTCGTTGCTCTTTGGCAAAGTATATGCCGACTTCGACGGACGACTCTACGGACGCGTAGACCAACTCACCATACGAGGCAACCTCAGCGTGCTCGACCGCACCGATATGACGTATATTCTCAAAGACTCTCCCCTCACGGTCGAGGACCAACTGAGCGGCTTGGTCACTTTCACCGACTTCTCAGACACCATTCAAGTGGAAGAGAACGAAACCATGGCCACGTCTGGCTTTGACCTCACTCTCGGTGTCAGCATCAGCGACGCCGCACGCTTCTGCTGCAATCTGAGCGAAGACGGCTCCAACTATGTCAATCTCGAAGGCGGAGGCGACCTCACTATGCGCATCACCCATCAAGGCGACCTGCGACTCACAGGACGGCTCACGGCACAAAGCGGCAAAATGAAATACTCGCTGCCCATCATTCCACTCAAAACATTCGATATCGCCAGCGGTAGCTACGTGGAATTTACGGGCGACCCAGCTAATCCCACACTCAACATTTCTGCCACCGAAACCGTGCGCACCACCATCACCGAAAACGACCAACCGCGAGCCGTGACCTTCAACGTGGGCGTGGACATCACCAAACCGCTCTCAGACATGGGGCTCGCCTTTACAATCGAAGCACCCGACGACCTCAGCATGCAAAACCAACTGGTATCTATGTCGCCCGAGCAACGCAACAAAGCCGCCATAGCCATGCTCGCCACCGGAATGTTTATGACCGACGAAATGATGACCTCCGGCGGAAGCGGTTTTAAGGCAAGCAATGCCCTCAACGCTTTCTTGCAAAGCGAAATACAAAACATTGCGGCGGGCGCCTTGCGCACTTTCGACATCTCGGTGGGTATGGAAAACAGCACAAGCGAGACGGGCACCACCACGACCGACTACTCATTCCGTTTTGCCAAACGCTTCTGGAACAACCGCATCAGCGTCATACTGGGCGGCAAGGTGAGCACCGGACAAGACGCACAAAACACTGCAGGAAGCTTCATCGACAACGTGGCCGTGGAATACCGACTCGACCAAAGCGCCACACGATACGTCAAAGTGTTCTACGACCGCAGCGCACAAGACCCACTCGAGGGACAACTCACCCAAACCGGCGCCGGTCTCATCTTGCGACGCAAAACAGACCGACTCGGCGAATTGTTTATATTTAAGCGCAAAAACAAAAAGCAATAACCCACACGCCACCACACAACACGCACCACACCATATATATAATATGTCCTTTATCAAACACACACCATATCTTCTCATTGCCGTTTTGTTGCTCTCGGCATGCTCCACCACAAAGAACCTGCCGGAGGGCGAGCAACTCTATATTGGTATAGACCACATCAGTTACACCGGAGAACCCGTCAAGGCGAGCCGAAACAAAAAAGCCGTCACGACAGACTCCGCCGGTGTCATCATCGCTGTTGCCGATGCCGTCGACGCAGTCGAACAGTTGCTCTCCGGAGGTAGCCCGACCTCGACAACCGAAACCGCCACGACCGAACCCACCGACAAAGCCGCACGGCGTGCCTTGCGCGAGAAAGAACGTGCCGAAGCCGAGGCCTTCGAGACTGCCCGTAGCGAAGTCGAAGCAGTCTTGGCCTATCCGCCCAACAACGCCCTGTTCGGTTCGTCCACAATGCGCTCACCGCTCCCCTTCGGCCTTTGGGCCTACAATGCTTTCGTCGGAAAAACAAAAGGCATGGGCCGATGGCTTTTCAAAACCTTTGCCGCCGACCCCGTGTTAGTCAGCAAGGTGAGCCCGGATATGCGCGCCCGTATTGCCGAAAACACTTTGAAAAACTATGGCTACTTTCACGGCCGCGCCGGCTACGAAGTCATCACACAAAAAAATCCGCGCAAGGCCCGCATTGCCTACAACGTCCACGCCGGCCCTTTATGGCGGCTCGACTCCATAACCTACCTGAACTTTCCCCCACGCGCCGACAGTCTGTTACGTGCCACCGCTTACGCCTCACACCTTCACAGCGGCGACGCCTTTAGGGCTGTCAACCTCTCTGACGAGCGCAGCCGCATAGAGCAACTCTTCCGCGAAAACGGCTATTTCTACTACACTGCCGCCCATACCACCTTCAGCGCCGACACCCTTATTCGTCCCGGCTACGTCTGGCTTCGTGTTCAGCCCGACCCCTCACGGCCTGCCAATGTCCGCCGACAGTGGTACATCGGCCGCACCCACGTCAGCATGCGCCGCTCGGCCGACGATGTTCTTGACCACACGTTGCGCCGCCGAGACTATATCTATTCTTATAGTGGCGAAAAGATGCCCCTGAGAGCGTCGGTATGGCGCCGAGCCATAAGCCACCGCCGAGGCGACCTATTTCGCCTAAGCGACAGCAACGAGACACTCGAAAAACTCGGCAATACAGGTGTGTTTAGCGGTATGGACATCAACTATGTGCCGCGCGACACCACTTCTACATGCGACACCCTCGACGTCTACGTTACCACAGTCATCGACCGCCTCTTTGACAGCAGTTTTGAGACCAACGCCACGCTGAAGAGCAATGGTCAAGTAGGCCCCGGCGTGAGTTACAGCATAGCCAAACGAAACGCCTTCCGTGGCGGCGAACGCGTCAGCTTCAAAATCTATGGCAGCTACGAATGGCAAACCAAATGGAACCAAACCAGTGGCGACCGCTCCCTACTCAACTCCTATGAGCTCGGCACCTCTCTCTCTCTCGACTTTCCCCGTCTCATAGTGCCTAAAAGTGACCGCCGCCGTCGCCACCGGCCAGGGAGCACCACATTCTCTCTCAGCGCAGACTGGAAAAACCGTGCCAACTTTTTCGGCATAGTCACCTTTGGCGCCGACATGACCTATAAGTGGCGCCGTCGTTCCACCATCACTCACGAATTCACGCCCTTCAGTCTTGAGTTTGACAAGATGATACACAAGACTGCCGCTTTCGATTCCATCATGACGGCCAACCCGGCGCTCTACGTCTCCATGCGCGACCAGTTTGTGCCCGCTATGTCCTACACCATGACCTACCAAGCCGCCGCCACCCATCGCAATCCGCTATGGTTGCAGCTATCGGTAAAAGAAGCCGGCGGTCTCACCTCGGGGCTCTTTGCTGCTGCGGGCAAACCATTTAACGAGTCGGGCAAACGACTTTTTGGCAGTCCCTTTGCCCAGTTTGTCAAGTTGACGGCCGAGGCCCACGAAACCTTCCGCCTCACCTCTGGTTTGTCGCTGGCCACACGCCTTTTTGCCGGCGCCATCTATAGTTATGGCAATGCCGACCACGCTCCCTATAGCGAACAATTCTCTGTGGGTGGAGCGGGCAGCATTCGCGCCTTCACCATCCGCACCATAGGCCCTGGTAGCTACCGTGCCACACAATCTAAATATGCCTATATCGACCAGACAGGTGACATCAAACTTGAGGGCAATATCGAACTTCGTGCCCGCCTATTGGGAAGCCTTCACGGCGCCGTGTTTTTGGATGCCGGAAATGTGTGGCTGATGCGTGAAGACCCTCTTCGTCCCGGCGGTAAGTTTAGTGGTCAGAACCTGAAACACATCGCTGTGGGCACGGGTGCCGGTCTGCGCTACGACCTTGAGTTCATTGTGCTTCGCCTTGACTTTGGCATTGGCCTGCATGCACCCTACGCCACATCGAAAAAAGGATTTTATAATATTGAAAGGTTCAAAGATGGCTTTGCCTTCCATTTTGCCATTGGCTATCCGTTCTAAAAAATCGATGTCTGCGCCGCCCAAAGTTCGGTCAAGATTTGATGCAATTCGCGCATAGTGTCCAATCTTTTCTGCCGCAACTCAAACAAGCTTCTGTGCCCCACGAGGTAGTCGGCCATAGCGATGCGGCCGCTATGGAGTGCGCGGCCAAGCCATGCGACGCCTTCGGCCTCGCCGAGCGCTTGGTCGTAGTATGCCGCCAAGGCTTTCAGCGCTTCGGCACGTTCATATTTTTCTTTCAAAAAGCCTCTCACTTGTTCTTCTGCATCGGCCCGACGGCTCTCGGCCGCTGCCTGTTCGGCTATGGCCTGTTTGGCCCGACGGCTGCCGCCAAAAAGCGGTAGGCTGAGCCCTATCGTATTCTCCCATAAAGCCCACCGAAAGGCGCGGCAAACGGTTTTGGCGGGCCACCTTCACGCTTTGCTCGGCCTCTCTCACTTCTGCGCTCATAGCTGCAAGGGTGGGATGATTGGCTAAGACGGTCGACCAAAGTTCCTCGAACCTTTGAGGTATGGCCACTGGAGGAAAGATCGTATCGTTGAGCGTCACACTATGGCCGCCACAAAGCCGTTCAAGTGTAGCCAATGCTCCTCGACGCTCAGCCTCGCTCTGTCGGAGTTCGCCCTCAATGCCGGCCAACTCAAGCCGGGCGGCACGGAGGGCCAAGGCGTCGCGGCGTCCGTATTCTGTTTCTTTTTGCACGAGACGTGACATCGTCTCAAGGTTTTGGCGTTTCGTCTCAAGCAGTCGTACCGTGGCATTATAATATATGACGTCGATGCATGCCTGCCGAGCTTCGACGACAATCTCTACGGCCCGGGCGTGATAACGGCTTTGGGCCAAGGCTTCACGACTTCGGGCCCACGAGCGTTTGGCTCCCGTGAGCGTGGCCACGTCGAAGGTTTGCGACACACTGAAGTCTTTGCGCTCGCCCAGCGAGCGCGGTCCTCCCCATAGGTAGCCGAAATCCATAGTGGCATCGTCGAGCGAGAGGTCGGCACGAGAGGCGGCGTTGTCGGCCGCCAGTTCGGCCCGGAGTGCTTTGAGCGTGGTGTTGTGGGTAAAAACGCTATCCATCACGGCGTCTATACCCGTTTGGGCACTAAGTGGGAGGGAAGAGAAAAAGATGGAAAGAATGAGGAATTTGGTTTTCATATTTTTTTGTTTTTTTTTGAGACAAAGAGACGAAGAGACGAAAAGACAAAGAGTCTAAGAGACAAAGAGACGAAGAGACAAAAAGTGGACTTGGCCGCTCAAACCCAGGGTGCCGTTCGCTACGCTCACTCTGCCCTGGGCTATGGTCTTCTGCCCTTTCAGGGCGTACTTGGCCGCTCAAACTCTTTGTCTCTTTGTCTCTTTGTCTTTTTGTCTTTTTTCTTCACAACCCCATACACCACGGGCAAGACGAGGAGGCCGGCGAGGGTGGACGTGATGAGTCCGCCGAGGATGACTCGCGCCATGGGGCTTTGTATTTCTCCGCCGGGCAGGTCGCCGGCAAGGGCAAGGGGCACAAGGGCAAGGGCCGAGGTGAGAGCGGTCATGAGAATGGGATTGAGGCGATCGGCCGAGCCTCTCACTATGCTCTCTTCGAGCGAAAGGCCAGAGCGCACAAGGTCTTCATATCTGGCCATAAGCAACAGGCCGCCACGCGTGGCTATGCCAAAGAGCGAGATGAAACCGATGAGGGCGGGAATGCTCAGGCTGCCTCCACCGACCCCCACGGCGGCCACACCGCCCACTGATGACAAGAGCCAATAGCGAAGCCGCGAGGAGGGTCGTCGAAGCGGCTTTTTCGCTTTCAGCTTGTCCGCCATAAGTGATGTGATAGCCTTCGGGCAGGTTGATGTGTTGTTTCACCCGTTCTTTGATGTCGCCTACCACGCTTGAGAGGTCACGACCGCTGACGCTGACCGCCACGACAAGTCTACGCCGCCCGTTCTCACGGTTGATGATGTTAGGTCCGGTGCCTGTCACCACATCGGCCACTTGTCCCAAAGGCACCATCCGGCCTCCGGCATCGAGAGGCAGTGAACGCAGGCGTTCGGCCGTGGCGCGGAGGTCGTCGTCTACTTTGAGCACGAGCGAGAAGGCTTTGTCGCCCTCATAGACCGTACCAATCTGCTCGCCCGAGAGCAACACCCTGACAGCCGTGGCAAAGGCCGAAAGACTGATGCCGCGTTGCGCCAAGAGTGTGCGGCGGGGCTTGATTTGCAGTTGCGGCCGCTCCACTTGTTGCTCCACGGTGAGGTCGCCTATACCCTCAACGTCGGCAATCTGCTGCTTGACTTGCTGTCCGAGGTGATAGAGCGTGGTGAGGTCGTCGCCGAAGATTTTGATGGCGATATTGGCTTTCGAGCCCGAAAGCATGGCGTCGATGCGGTGGGTGACGGGTGAGCCAATCTCTATGCTTGCGCCCGGCACGGCGGCCAGTCTGTGGCGAATATCTGCCAAGAGTTGGTCTTTGGAACGGTCTTTCAAGACGTAAGGTGCTTCGATTTCAGAGGCATTGACCCCCAGTGCGTGCTCATCGAGTTCGGCACGGCCGGTTTTGCGTCCCACGGTTTCAATCTCCGGCACCTCAAGCAAAATCTGCTCCACCTGACGGCCTATGCGGTCTGACTCTTCGAGCGAAATGCCCGGCACGGTGGTGACATTGATGGTGAATGAGCCTTCATTAAAAGGCGGCAAGAAGTTTCGTCCAAAGGTGCAAAGCCAGCCCAGTGCGAGCACAAGGCTCACGGCAGAGAGGCCGACCACCAAGCGTTTATGCCTCACGACCACGGCGAGCAACCCCACATAGTGTCGCTTGAGGAATGCCGACACGGGCGGCTCTTTGGCGACTCCTTCGCGGTCTTGCATTTTCCCCAAATAACTGCACAAGACAGGCGTGAGAGTGAGGGCCACAAGCGTAGAAGCCACAAGGGCCGCAATGAAAGCGATACCGAGAGGCACCAAAAGCCTCCCCTCCATACCTGAAAGGCAAAAAAGAGGCAAGAAACTGGCAATGATGATGAGTGTGGAGAAAAGAATGGGCAGTCGCACCTCGCGCGATGCGTCGTAGACTACGGCAATCACACTGCGGCGCTCAGCGGGTGGCAACGAGTGGTTGAGGCGCAAACGCCGGAAAACGTTTTCCACGTCGACAATTGCGTCGTCGACGAGCGAGCCTATGGCTATGGCCATACCGCCCAAACTCATGGTGTTGATGGTCTGGCCAAAAAGATGCAATATGAGCACGGAGACGAGCAGCGACACGGGTATGCTGACCAGCGAGATGAGCGTGGTGCGCACATTCATAAGGAAAATCAAGAGCACAATCACCACGAAGACACCACCCTCCCAAAGCGACTTTTTGACATTGTCGACAGCGCTGTGAATGAAGCGCTCTTGCCGGTAGACGTCGGTGGAAATTTTGACGTCGGGCGGCAACGACTCTTTGACGTCGGCGAGTGTTTGGTCGATGTCTTGACTCAGGTTGAGCGTGGGCGTCGACGGTTGTTTGGTGATGGTGAGCATCACGCAGGGTCGGCCTCGGAGCGAGGCCACACCGGTCTGTGGCACTTTGTTGCCTATTTTCACTTCGGCCACATCGCTGAGCAACACGGTTGAGGTGGGCGTCTTTTTCACCACACAAAGTTTCAAGTCGGCCACGTCGGCCGAGGCGATGACACCACGAACGATGTATTCGTTGCCAAAATTATTGACCACACCGCCAGAAACGTTTCGGCTCATTTCGGCAGTGGCGGCCGTCACGTCTGAGAGGGTCACACCATAATGGCGCATGCGGTCGGGGTGAAGCAAAATTTGATATTCCTTGACTTCACCGCCAATCACGGCCACCTGGGCCACGCCGCCCGTGGCGAGGAGTCGCGGACGGATAGTCCAGTCTGCCAGAGTGCGGAGTTCTTGAAGCGATGTGGTGTCGGCAGTGAGGGCCACAAACATCAGTTCGCCCATGATAGACGATTGCGGCCCCATTGTGGGTGTACCCACTCCGGCGGGTAGGTCGTCGCGGATGGCGGCCAGTCGCTCGCTCACCTGCGCACGGGCTTTATAAACATCGGTGCCCCAATCAAATTCGGCCCATACAATGGAGAAACCGGTAGTCGACGACGAGCGTACACGCCTCACGTCGCCCACGCCGCCCAGCGAAGTCTCTATGGGGAAGCTGACCTGTCGCTCCACCTCTTCGGGGGCCATGCCCTGAGCCTCGGTCATCACCACCACGGTGGGAGCCGTGAGGTCGGGCAATACGTCTACCTCGGTGCGACCGGCGGTGTAGAGGCCAAAGACCACAAGCAAGGCCGAAGCCACCAGCACCACCAAGCGCCCACGCAGGGCGTATGCAATGATTTTGTTGAGCATAGCGGTTCCTCCTTTAATGATTATGACTGTGGGCCGGGATGGCGGTCTGCTGCGCAGCCAGACGGAGCGTCGTGACACCTTTCACCACCACCTTGTCGCCGGCCTTGAGACCGTTCTTCACCTCTATGCGCTCGCCGTCGCTGCGGCCGAGTACGACTTCACGCCGCTCATAAGCGCCGGGGTGTGTTTCGACAAAAGCCACCTTCACGCCGGCCTCTTCGCTGATGGCCGCAAGGGGCACGGCAAGGGCTTCTGTGCCGCCGTCGCTAAGCAGCCAGACGTCGGCAAAGGTGCCGGGCACGATGTCGCCCACATTGTCCATCTCGAAGGTCACGGTGGCATAGGCCGAGCCTTCTGCCACGCTCGACGGACGGCCCACGAGGCGGCCGTTCATGGCTTCGAGACTGTAGACACGCTCTGTGCCGGCAGGACGAAAACGGGCTGATTTCAAGCCGACCGTTTCGGCCAAACGGTCCACCGGCACATCGGCACAGAGTTGCAGCCGGCGGCAGGCGGTCACCACCATGACGGGCGTCCCGACATCGACATATTGCCCATCCTTCACGAGGAGGCTTTTCACAAATCCGGCCTTCTGTGCCACCACGGCTTTGCCGCCGGCGGTCTGATGACGACTGGCAGCTTCGTAGGCCAAACGGGCTTTTTCAAATTGCAGGCGCACCTGCACATATTCTTTTTCAGACACGATGCGGTCGGCCAAGAGCGACTCGGCACGCTCCATCTCGGCCTTGGCCGCCTCATATTCGGCCTTGGCCACGGCCACGGGATTGGCCTCGGGCAAAGCGTCGGCACTGACCACGGCCACGGTCTGACCGGCCCTGATGGCAGCCCCCTCGGCAAGGTTCACAGACGCGAACCGGACTATGCCGCTCTGCAAGGCCGTGAGGGTCTGTTCGTCGCCTACGGCCGAGCGGATGCGGCCGGCCACGGGCAGTGTGGCGTTGAATACGGAGAGGCGGAGCGTAAGGGTCTGAATGTCGGCGGCACGTCGCTGATGGTCGTTGAGGACAATTTCGCCGTCGTGCTCGTCGTGTTCGTCGGCGGCTTTGCCGTGGTTTTCGTCGCCGTCGTGATGGGCCTCGCCGCCGTGACCACAGGCACAAAGCCCTATGCCAAGCCCAAGGATGGCAAGGGGAATAAACAGTTTTTTCATTGGATGATAAAGGAGAAATACGGGGTTAGTGAGTCGAAAAGACTAAAAAAGGCTTAGAGTCGAAAAGACTTAGAGACGAAAAGACAAAGAGAGATGAGCTACCAAGTAGCCCTGTAAGGGCGTTACATATCAGCCCAGGTCGTCAGACCGGGTTTATGCAATGCACCTCTAACCTCCTGCCGGTAAGGTCAACACAATAAACGGCAGTCTCCAAGTCTTTACGCCACCGGCGGAGCCCTCAATCCACCTGTCGACAAACCGCGACGCGACTTGCCGACGATAACAAGAGGGACAAACGGCCTACCCGTGAGCGGCCGAAAAAAAAGCAACGACAAAACACTCGCCAGAGCCAACCACAACACAGGCTGACCGGCCAGACGGCGCACGTTTTGCAACGACACCTTCGCGACGACAAAGCCACACTCGGCCACGCACGTCGACCCGTCGCCGTGATGGCAGGCATCGGCCGCATTGTGGGCACCGTGGTGACCACCGTGGACCAAAGCCATGCAAGCCGAGCCCTCATGGTGATGATGAGGGAGCAACGGAGCCAGCAGCAACGAGAGGGCCGCCAGCGCCAAAAGCAGATGGGCAAGGCGTTTTGTCATATTTTCTGCCTGCGAAGATAGCGTTTTTTTGTTGCAATCGGGTTGCAAATGGTGGGATAATGCCGTGCAGGCGTTTTGTCTTTTCCCCGGCGGCGACAAAGTGGTATCTTCGTCGTAGCGAGAGAGAAGGGTGCCTCTGAGAGGCGCTCTTTTTTGGCTTTCAGACGTTTACGGGCCTAAGGGAAGTTTTTCCTGTCCTTATTCCAGGAAAAACGGGGCTTATGGGAGGCCGGTTTATCTTGGGGAAAGGACTCACGAAGGCCTATTTCGCGAAGCCGTGAGCGACGTGGCGGCGGCAATGTGTTAAGGAGAATAAATTGCAGCTGGTTTTTGTCACGCTGGAGCCTTTTTTTGAACATTCTCGAAGCCTTGCCGGAAAAGTCTGAGATAAAAACCGCTGTGTTCTTGCTCGTTTCGAGCAAAGTATGTAGTTTTGCAATAACTAGTTAGTAAGACAAAAAAAAGTCAAAAAGACAAAAAAGACAAAAAGACAAAAAGTGGCTTAGACTCTTAAACTCTTAGTCTCTTAGACTCTTAGACTCATAAATTCCAACCATAGTTCTTAATAAAGTAGAATAATAAAACGACAAGTATGTTATTGGATGCTGCTCTTGGCAGGGTTACTCCTGCCGGGCAGCGCAAGTGTTTATGCACAGGCGTTGCGTGGTGTGGTGACCGAGGCCGAGACCGGTCAGCCCATCGTCGGGGCAATCGTCATTCTGAAGGGTTCCACCACCCATGCCATCACCGATGAGGAAGGTAACTATACGATAAAGGACATTGCCGCCGGACGTTACAACGTTGAGGCAAAGGTGCTGGGCTTCGCATCCATGGAGGTGCAGGAGGTGCTGATTGCGGGCAACAAGGAGGTGATTGTCAACTTCGCCCTCAATGAGATCACCAAGACGCTGGGCGAGATTGTGGTGCGCCCCACCGTGACCAAAGAGAAGGCCGTCAACCCCTGGGCCCTTGTCGGCGCCCGCATGCTCAGCATGGAGGAGGCCAGCCGTTATGCCGGTGGCTACAGCGACCCTGCCCGTCTGGTCACCTCGTTTGCCGGCGTTGCAGGCAGCCCCGACAACAACGGCATCTCCGTGCACGGCAATGCCCCGCAGAGCCTCTCGTGGCGCTTGGAGGGCATTGAAATCAACAGCCCCAACCACTTCACCGATGCCTTTAGCATGGGCACAGGCGTTGTCAGCGCCCTGAGTTCGAACGTGCTGGCCAACTCCGACTTCTACAGCGGTGCCATGACGGCAGAATATGGCAATGCGCTCTCGGGCGTGATGGACATGCACCTCAAGGCGGGCGACACACAGAAGTTCAGCCACGCCCTGCAGGTCGGCAGCCTCGGCATCGTGGGCAGCAGCGAAGGTCCGCTGAACCGCAACACAGGCGCTTCATACATCTTCAACTATCGCTATTCCTTCACCACGCTGGCCCGCGAAATCGGCGTCCTCTCTACCGATGGCGACCAGGCCGACTTCCAAGACCTCAACTTCAAGCTCAATTTCCCCACCCAAAAGGCCGGCAACTTTGCCATCTTCGGCCTGGGCATGAAGGACAAGTATTGGAACGACGTGCCCGACTTCGACGAGTGGGAGACGGTCTATGACCAGGAGTATCTCGAGTCGCGACAGACCATGTTTGTCGGCGGCCTTACGCACAACATCTATCTCGGCAAGGGCTGGAAGTGGAAAACCGCCGTGGCCTATTCGCTCTTCAAGAACGATGGCGACGACTATTATGCCAACTATTACTACGGCAACGCCCCCGTGAGCTCCGACAAGCATACCTTCCCCAAGTATGCCGAGATGAGGCAGAAAAACCAGCAACTCACCGCGCAGACGGGCCTGCAGAAGCGTTTCTCCGAAGCCTTCCTCTCTAAAGTGGGCGTCAACTATAGCGAGTACTACTTCGACCTCAACCTCAATATGGCCGATGCCGTAGGAGCCGCCACCCTGCGCCCCGTCTATGGCGCCGACAGCCATACCGGACTGCTCACCGCCTACCTCTCCAACTCGTGGAAATGGAACCGCTGGATGACCTTCAACTTCGGCGTCAACAGCGAATATTTCCGCCTCACCAAGGAGCAAACCATCGAGCCGCGTGCCGCCCTGCAGTGGAACCCCGGCCATGCCAACACCTTCTCGCTTGGCTACGGCCTCCACAGCAAACTCGAGAAGATGGACGTCTATTTCTATAAGGACGAGAACGGCAAGTATGCCAACCAAAACCTTGACATGAGCAAGGCACACCACTTCCTCCTCTCTTGGATGCACCGCTTCAGCGACAAGATGAACCTCCGCGTAGAGACCTACTACCAGTATCTCTATGACCTGCCCGTCGAGAACGACATCAACAGCACCTACTGCGTGCTCAACCGCCGCGAATACTACGTGGATAAGGCCCTGACCAACGCCGGTAAGGGACGCAACTACGGTATCGACGTCACCCTCGAACGCTACATGAGCGGCGGATGGTACGGGATGGTCAACGGCTCGCTCTACAAGTCGGAATACAAAGCCATGGATGGCGTATGGCGCAACACCCGCTACAACCGTACTTACCTCGTCAAGCTGTTGGGCGGTAAGGAATGGATGCTCGGCAGCAACAAGCAGAACGTGCTCAGCGTCAATGCCAAGTTTACCATACAGGGCGGTCTGCGCCGCACGCCGGCCGACCTCGACGCCACCAAGGCCCTCTACGATGCCGGACATATCGAGGCCGACGTCGTGCTCAAAGACAAGGAAGCCTTCAGCAAGAGTTACGATGCGCTGCCCACCGTCGATCTCACCGTAAGCTATAAGATAGCCGGCAAACACTGCGACCACACCATCGCCATCGAAGCGCTGAACCTCACCAACGCCAAGCCGCCCTATTGCGAGACGTACAACTATAAGTACAACCGTATCGACACCACCGATGCCGAACTCTCGTTCCCGAACATCTACTATCGCATCACCTTCTAACCCCCTGCCGCTCCCGGCAGCAACGGCAGCCGCCGTTCGATAAGAATATCGCCCTCCGCGACACACTTCTTTTTCAGTAAAGTGGCCGCGGAGGGCGATTTCAACGCCAAAAACTTTTATAGCTGTCCGGTAAGTGATGATAAAAGAATAAGTTGCTTCGATTTGGGCTCAAAAATATGAGCACCAATCAAGATGCAATGTGACCGGGCAAATCGATGCAAGCCGAAGCCTTGCCGGCGGCCTTTCGTCTCAAAAAACACGGACTATATTTGTGCCTTTGGTTAAAAAGACCTAACTTCGCTTTGTCGGAGTGGCCCACACGGCTACACGATACGATGAAAACCGCAACAAACTCAAAATCAAAACATCATACAATGAACACGACAATGCTCAAATCTTGGTTCAAGAAGCCCCGACGCCTCTTGGCTGCCCTTCTCGTGGGCTCCGCGCTGACGGCACAGGCCGACGGCGGTATGTGGATGCTCAAACTCATGGAACAACAGCATCTGGCCGACTCGCTCAAGAAGGCCGGCTGCTTGCTCACCACAGACGAAATCTACAGCGAAACCGATCCGTCGCTTCGCGAATGTGTGGGCATCTTCGGCGGTGGCTGTACGGGCGAAATAGTCTCGGCCGACGGCCTCGTCTTCACCAACCACCACTGCGGCTTCAGCACGGTGCACGAGATGAGCACCACCGAAGACGACATCGTCAAGAACGGCTTTTTTGCCCGCTCACGCGCTGAAGAACGCCAAACACCCGAACTCACCTTCACCTTCGTCAGAGCCATCGCCGAAGTGACCGACGAGGTGAACAAAACCGCCGACAGCCAAGGCCTCGACGCCTACGACCGACAGACAGACGACTTTCTCGCCTTGGTGGCTGACTCTCTGCTTGAGGCAGGCCAGTGGAAAGACATCAAAGGCATACGTGCACGCGTGGTGCCCTATTTTGGCGGCAACAGTTTCTACATCTTCTACGAACAGACCTACGAAGACGTGCGTCTTGTCGTTAATCCACCCTACAACATCGGCCAGTTCGGCGGCAATTCCGATAACTGGATGTGGCCGCGACAAAACGCAGACTTTGCCGTGTTCCGTATCTATGCCGACCAAGACGGACAGCCGGCTCCCTACAGCGCCGACAACGTGCCCTTGAAATGCAAGAAATACCTCCCCATCTCGCTCAAAGGCTACGAAAAAGGCGACTTCACGATGGTGATGGGCTTCCCCGGCTCAACCAGACGCTTTCTCACGGCCGCCGGCGTGGCTCACCGCCTAGGCAACCTCAACACACCCATCGTGGCCGCCGGCTATCCTCTGCTCAACTTCTACAAGCGACTGATGGACGAAAGCGACGAAAACCGTCTGGCGCTTGAAGACGATTATTTCTCACTCGGCAACATGACCAAAAACTTCGACGGCATGATTTCGTCGTGCCAGCGCGTGGGCCTCATCGACATCAAAAAGGCCGAAGAAGAGCGCGTGAGAGCATTTGCCAAAACAAGCGGCCACCCCGAATATGCCGAGGCCATCGACCAGATTGACCGCCTCTGCACAGCCTACGGAGACACCATTCACGATGCCATCCTCGCGGCCTACACTCTGGGAGAAGTTGACATGGAACTGAATATGCGCGTGGCAAGTTTTGCCGCATCAAAAGAGGGCAAACTCAAAGACATGGAAGAATACGCCTCAGAGAGTCTTATGGGGCACCTCAGAACGCATTACTGGGACAAAGAAGCCTTCAACATGATGCGCGAAAAAGTCATGCTTCTTGCTCCCATATTTGCCGGCCGCCACAAACTCGCAGACAGCCCCGAAGAATTGGCCCAAGCCGATGCCACGAGAGGCTGGGTGGCTCACGTCTTCGACACCACCGTGCTGACCGACAGCGTGGCCGTGGCCAAACTCCTCAAAGGTAAAGGCTATCGCAAACTGCTCAACGACCCGATGGTGGGACTCTCAAGAACGGTTTACAATTACTTGATAAGCAACGGCCCGGCTATACAAACTTACAATAAGGCCATTGCCCCCTACACCCAGACCTACACCAAGGCACTCTGCGAAATGAGCGGCAACAGCCTGGCACCCGACGCCAACTTCACACTCCGCATGACCTACGGACACGTTGCCGACCTCAAACCCCGCGACGCCGTGCAGTATGACTGGCGCACCGTGCTCGACGGTATGTTTGAGAAAGAGAGCAGAACCGAAAGCGACTACTTCATCAACGAAGACTTGCGCCGACTCTACAAAGCCGGCGACTACGGACCCTATGCCCGCGAAGACGGCAAGCTCCAGACCTGCTTCACCAGCGACAACGACATCACCGGCGGCAACTCGGGATCGCCCGTGCTCAACGCCAAAGGCGAACTCATCGGACTGGCCTTCGACGGCAACATTGAGAGCCTGGCCAGCGACTTGAGATACGACGCCGAACTGCAACGCTGCATCAACGTGGACATCCGCTACGTGCTCTTCATCATCGATAAGTTCGGCGGCAGCCGCTACGTCATCGACGAACTCGACCTGCGTTGACCCACGCACGACAGCCAACTACCATTTGCAACCAATAATTAAGGAGGTGCGGTGAGACACCGCACCTCTTTTCATTTCCACCTACCTCACATGAGCCAAATCCCCCGACTGAAAGACATTGTCTGGCGAGACACGCCCTTTGCCGAACTGATGAACAAGCGCATCTACAACGTGCTGCTCATCGCCACAAAATACGACGCCTTTATGCTCGAAGACGACGGAAGAGTGGACGAACAAATCTTCAACGAATACACGGCACTCTCCCTGCGTTATCCGCCACGCTTCACACAGGTGACCACCAAGGAAGAAGCGTTGCGCGAACTCGACGACCGTAACTTCGAACTCATCATCGTGATGCCGAACCTCGACAACCACGACATTTTCGCCGACGCCAAAGACATCAAAGGCCGACACCCGTCCATACCCATCGTGGTCTTGACACCATTTTCCAAAGAAGTGAGCCGACGCGTGGCCGGCGAAGACCTCTCAGGCATAGACTACGTCTTCTCGTGGCTGGGCAACGCCGAGCTGCTCATGGGCATCATCAAACTCATCGAGGACAAATGGAACGCCCCCGACGACACGGCCTCGGTGGGCGTGCAAATCATCCTGCTCGTCGAAGACTCCGTCCGCTTTTATTCGGCCGCCCTCACCCACCTCTACCGCATAGTGCTGGAACAGAGTCGCGAGTTTTCAAAAGAAGCACTAAACGACCACCTCAAGACGATGCGTATGCGTGGCCGTCCCAAAATTATGCTGGCCCGAACCTACGAGGAGGCCGTCGAACTTTACGACCGCTACGAAGAATACATCCTTGGCGTGGTCTCTGACATGAGCTTCTCTCACGAAGGCCAAAAAGACCCGCTGGCCGGTCTGAAACTGGCCCGCTATGTGCGGTCGCGCGACGTGCACACCCCCATAGTCCTGGAGTCGAGCGAAGAGGAGAACGTGAAATATGCCGAAGAGGTAGGCGCCACTTTCATATCCAAAAACTCCAAGCAGTTCCCCCAACTCTTGCGCAAGCAAATCATGAGCCGTTTCGGCTTTGGTGACTTCATCATCATCAACCCGACCACGGGCGAGGAGATTATGCGCATACGCGACCTCAAGGATTTGCAACGCAAGCTCATGGACATCCCCGACGACTCCCTGCGGTATCATTTGAGCCAAAACCATTTCTCGCGCTTCTTCTTCTCTCGCGCCATGTTCCCGCCGGCGGTCATCCTCAAGCGGGTGGACGTGTCGGAATACCAACATATGGACGAGGCACGCCGGCTCATAGCCGACCTCATCGTGGGTTACCGCAAGATGAAAAACGAAGGCGTCGTGGCCATCTACCAAAAGGACCGCTTCGACGAATATGGCAGTTTCGCCCGCATAGGCAACGGTTCGCTCGGCGGCAAAGGCCGCGGCTTGGCCTTTATGGGCACGATGGTGAAACGCTATCCCCGACTCTCGCGCGAGCACTTTGCCGTGGACATCCCCAAGACGGTGGTCATCGCCACAGACAAGTTCGACGAGTTTATGGAGATAAACAACCTTTATCCCATCGCCCTTAGCGACGCCAGCGACGACGACATTCTGAAAGCCTTCGAAGAGGCCCGCCTGCCCGAAAGCCTGCTCGAAGACCTCATGGCCTTGCTCGAAGTCATCCACAACCCTGTGGCCATCCGCTCGTCCAGTCTGCTCGAAGACGCCCACTATCAGCCTTTCGCCGGTATCTACAAGACCTATATGATACCCCGCGTGGAGGAAAAAGAGACCATGATGCGACTCTTGCGCTCTGCCATCAAGGCCGTCTATGCCTCGGTCTTCTATGCCGACAGCAAGGCCTACCTCACCGCGACCCAAAACCTCATCGACCAGGAAAAGATGGCCATCGTCATCCAAGAGGTGGTGGGCTCCACTTATGAGACGCCCGACGGCGCCCTCTTCTATCCCACCCTCTCGGGCGTGGCCCGCTCGCTCAACTTCTACCCCATCGGCGACGAGCGCGCCGAAGACGGCACGGCCAGTGTGGCTTTCGGTCTGGGCAAATACATTGTCGACGGCGGACAGACGTTGCGCTTTTCGCCGAAACACCCCCACCACATCCTCTGCCTGAGCACCACCGACCTGGCCCTAAAGGAAACGCAGCGCAAGTTTTACGCGCTCGACCTCGGCAATATGGCCCGAACGTTTGAGACCGACGATGCCTTCAACCTCAAGAGCATCCTCGTGGGCGAAGCCGAGAGTCACGGTTCGCTGCGCTTTGCCGCCTCAACGTTCGACCCCTACGACGCCGTCATCCGCGACGGCCTCTGGCCCGGCGGGCGGAAACTCATCACCTTCTCCAATATCCTGCAACACGGGGCCTTTCCACTGTCCGACACCATCTCGCGCCTGCTCGACATCGGTAAGGCTGAAATGGGCCGGCCCGTTGAGATTGAGTTTGCCATGAATGTGGAAGGCGACGAGGCCCGTTTCTATCTGTTGCAAATCCGTCCCATCGTCGACAACAAAGACACCATCGACGAAGACCTCACCGCCGTGCGTCCCGAAGACACCATTGTGAGTTCGACGGCCGCCTTGGGCAACGGTCTGGCCACCGACGTGTATGACGTGGTCTACGTGAAGACGGCCGGTTTCCGCGCCGCCGACAATCCGCTCATAGCCCGCGAGGTGGAGCGCCTCAACCGCCGTCTCACGGCCGAGGGCCGGCCCTACGTGCTCATAGGCCCGGGGCGTTGGGGCAGCAGCGACCCGTGGCTGGGCATACCCGTGAAATGGCCCCACATAGCCGGCGCCCGCGTCATCGTGGAGAGCGGTCTCGACAATTACCGCATCGACCCGAGCCAAGGCACCCACTTCTTCCAAAACCTTACGTCGTTCGGCGTGGGATACTTCACGGTAAACCCGTATTTAAAAGACGGCGTCTTTGACGAGGCCTGGCTCGACGCCCTTCCTGCCGAGACCGAGACCGAACACTTGCGCCATGTCCATTCCCCCTCGCCCTTCGTCATCAAGATGGACGGCCGCCGCTCGCTGGCCGTGGTGATGAAGCCTGAAGCAAGGTGAGGACTTACGTCACACTTGCCTTTAGGTCAAGGCAAGCCTTATCTTTACAATAATCAGGGTTGGGCGTGACGTCAATGGCTTTTGATTTCTCATAAAAACTTTGCGGCACGGCCGTCGTGCCTTCTGAAACGGTCTGAGAACCGCTTTTGCAGCCCCCACATAGGGACAGCCGCTCGCGGCATAAGGACAGAAATTACGGGCATAAGGACAAGAAAAACGCGCCTTATGCCCGTAAATGCTTGAATACAAATAAAAGAGGCTCCCCAAGGGCCTCTTTCTTTATTCCTACGTCAAAGATAGGGTATTTATCTACAAAAACAAAAGACAAAACTTCGCGCACAGGCGGGAAGGAAGCGAACCGGCGGGAGGCGCCTTGTGGCCGGGCGGCCGCCGCGGCGAGCCCTATCGGGTCAGGTCGAGAATGGCGTCGCGGCAATCGGCCATAAGCCAGGCCGGCGTCGACGTGGCGCCACAAATGCCCACCGTGCCGCAGCCCTCAAACCACTCCCGTCGCAATGCTTCGGGACAGTCTATCATGTAGCTGCGCGGATTGACGTCGCGGCAGGCTTCATAGAGCACGCGGCCGTTGCTGCTCTTCAGACCACAGACAAAAATGATGACGTCGTGGCGCGAGGCAAAACTGCGTATGCCGGGCACGCGGCCGCGCACCGACCGGCAGATGGTGTCGAAGGCGCGGAAGGTGGCCGGCGGCTGAATGTGGGCGGCAATGAAGTCTGAAATCTGACGGAAGCCTTCGAGCGGCTGCGTGGTCTGGGAGAAGAGACAGATGTCGCGGCTGAAGTCAAGCCGTTCGGCTTCTTCGGGACTCTGCACCACGATGGCGGTGCCTTCTGTCTGCCCAACGAGGCCCAAGACCTCGGCATGACCGGGTTTGCCATAAATCACCACCTGCGGCCCCGAGGGTTCGGCATAAGTGCGACCAATGAGACGCTGCAAGCGCAGCACGACGGGACACGTGGCATCGACCAGACTGATGCCTCGCGCCGCGGCCGAAGCATAGGTCGAGGGCGGTTCGCCGTGGGCACGAAGCAAAACCTTGCCTTCGCTAAGCGAAGAAAAGGCGGCGTGGTCGATGGTGATGAGTCCCAAGCGCTTGAGACGCTCACACTCGCTGCCGTTGTGGACGATATCGCCAAGGCAATAGAGCGTGCCGCCTCCGGCAAGTTCTTCCTCGGCCTTGCGTATGGCCGTGGTGACGCCGAAGCAGAAGCCCGAGCCTTCGTCTATTTCTATCTTTATCATGTGGCGCACTGGTGAGGGATGGGGCAATGAGGATCAGGCCTCAGCGGTTTTCTCCTTGAAACGCTCGAGCAGCCAGGCCTGTTGTTCGTCGCGCGAGAGGTGGCTGTTGTCGAGCAGCAAAGCATCGTCGGCCTGACGCAAGGGGGCCACTTCACGGTGTGAGTCAATATAGTCGCGCTCTTGCACGTTGCGGAGAATGTCGTCATAGTCGGCCGGCATTCCCTTGGCCATCAACTCGTCAAAGCGTCGCTGCGCACGCACCTCGGCCGAGGCGGTGACAAACACCTTCAGTTCGGCGTCGGGAAAGACCACCGTGCCGATGTCGCGCCCATCCATGACAAGACCTTTTTCCCGGCCCATGGCTTGCTGCGCGCGGGTCATGGCCGTACGCACAAAAGGCAGGGCGGCCACGGGACTGACGTGTGAGGAGACTTCGAGCGAGCGGATTTCGCGCTCCACTACTTCTCCGTCCAAGCGCACCAAGGGCAGACCGGTCTCGGGGTCAAGCACGAAGTCGACTTTGACTTCCGGCATCAAGGCTTCAAGAGCAGCGGCATCGACCGTGCCATCGGCGGCAAAGAGACTGCGACGCATGGCAAAAAGTGTGACGGCACGATACATCGCTCCAGTGTCTACGTAGACGTAGCCCACACTGCGGGCCAAGGCCTTGGCCATCGTGCTCTTTCCACAAGAGGAGTGGCCGTCGATGGCCACAATGATTTTTTTCATATCCTAAACAAGGGTTGATTGACAAAAAACAGAGATTGACAAAAAAGCTTCCGCCGAAAGGCTAAAGGCTAAAGCGCGTAGCCGGCACTGAACATGAGCGACGCGGCACCGACGTGGTATTTGGCATAAGACACGCCCAGCTTGAAACGACTCAGGTTGAGACCGCCGCCAAAAGTGAGACCGGCGCCGTGGGCGCTACCTGCCGCCTTCAACTCATAGGCCCGGCGAAAATTGTAGCCGGCTGAGAGATAGAAGCCTTCGGCGGGGATGATGTCGACGCCCACCACGACGTGATTGAGCAGTTTCTTGCCGAAACTGAGTGCCTCGTCGGCGGGATGGAAATAGTCTGAGGTTTTCCAGCGCGTCAGGTCGGTGAGCGTCACCGAGAAACGGATGGGCGCACCGACCATTCCGGCGGTCAGACCCGCCTGAAGGACAAACGGCGCGTGGGCCGTGCGCCCGTCGGCAGGCGACTTGAACTGGGCTCCGATGTTGCGCGCTGCCAGTGAGACAGAGAGATCTTTGTCTGGATTAAAATAATTGAGTCCCAAGTCTACAGACACGGCCGCCGAGTTGTAGCCTGCGTAGTTCGTCGTGACGAGGTTGACACCCGCTCCGCCAGCCCAGAGGTCGGAGAGCACGTAGCTGTAGGCCCCGCCCACGACGATGTCGCGCGGCGTGAAGGTACCGCTCTCGATGCCGGCAGCGTCGGTCTCGGTCATCTCTCCGTAGTTCATCATTCTCACGTGGAAAGCGGCAGTGTGACGCTCGCCAAAGGCTTTGACAAACTGCGCGTTATACCACTGACCGCCGTCGGGATAAGTCATAAAGCCAAGACCGAGGCTACGGTCAGTCACAGTCGACCAAAGCGCCGGATTGGCCGCACCGGCCCACGGCGTGTCTTCCACGACAGAGATATTCTCGCCTCCCAAACCGGCTACATGCGACGACACCGGCAAGCTCAACACCGCAAACGAAGCTGTGCCTTCTTGCGCAACAAGGCGCAGGCAGGCGGTCAGGGCAAACAGGAGCAGCAGGGGCTTTTTCATAGACTTTAGGAATAATTTGCGGTCAAAGGTACTATAAATTTAGTTTTTGCACGTACTTTTGTATCTAAAATGGCCTATATAGGGCAGGTCCGGCCCTATGGGTTTACACCCAAACAAGTATTAAACGTGAAACAATCCGAATTATTGTCCAAAGCGTGGTGCGACCTCATCTTTGACGGACGCAACAAAGACTATGGAGCCTACCGCCTGCGTAGCCGCACCGGACGACGGATGCGTTTCGCCCTGATCATCACGGCCGTGCTGGCCATCGTGGCCACCGTCATACCGGCCGGACTCAACCTCTACCTGCGCATCAAACTGCTCAAAAGCTTCGAAGAAGCCTCCACGCAGGTGAAAATGATGAAGAAACTCGAACAAGACAAACCCTACGAGACGAAACGCATCTCTGCCGGCAGGGCCATGCCTACGGCCACCGTCATCAAAGGCGCCGACAATCACCGTCCCGAAATCGTCGAAGAGACACCGGCGGAGGTGGTCTTTGGCACGGGCGGCGAAGAGACGGTGGTGGTAGACGGCGAGCGCCTCCTGACCGACCGCGACACGCTCCACAACCGCAACGTCAAAGACCTGCCCTACGAGGGCCCGCAACTGGTGGCCGTTGAGGTGGTCAAAGAAATGCCGCTGTTTCCCGGAGGCTTCAAGGCCCTTATGGAATGGCTCGACAAAGAGGTGGACTATCCGCGCCGACTCATTGACGAAAATGTGGCGGGCGATATGGAGGTGACCTTCTTTATAGACGCGCAGGGCTTGGTCAAGGACCCGGAGGTCACCAAAAGGCTTCAGCCCGATCTCGACCGCATTGTCTTGGCCGCCATCCAACGTATGCCGCCCTGGCGTCCCGGTACGACCGACGGCCGACCTTGCGCCGTCTGCATCACCCTGCCGCTGCATTTCGAGCCCAAGTGACACACAGAGTCTAAAAGAAAAAAAGGCTAAAAGTATAAGAGGGTCTTCGTCTCTTTGACTTTGTGTCTCTTCGTCCCTTAGTCTCACACATTATTATATATATTGTATACCCACTTCTTCTATTATGTCTGACCACCTGCTCCCACTCATCAACGAGGCCCTCGCGGCCCTGCCCTACCCCCAAGCCCCCGAAGGGCTCTACGAACCCATTGCCTACGGTCTTGAAGGCGGCGGCAAACGGCTGCGACCGACTCTGCTGCTGCTGGCCTACAAAGTCTTCGGCCAAAACCCGACCGAGGCACTGCCGGCTGCCTTGGCACTCGAAATCTACCACAACCACACGCTCCTGCACGACGACCTGATGGACCAGGCGCCTATGCGACGCGGCCGACCCACGGTCTATCGCAAATGGGACGCCAACACGGCCATTCTTTCCGGCGACACGATGCTCATCATGGCCGTGGAACAGATGAGCCGCCTGGAATGTAGGGCGAGCCACGAGGTAATGGCGCTCTTCGTGCGTACGATGAAGGAGGTGTGTGAGGGACAGCAATACGACATGAACTTTGAGCGGATGGCCGATGTGAGCATGGTGGAATATCTCGAAATGATACGGCTCAAGACGGCCGTGTTGCCAGCTTGTGCCGCCAAGGCCGGCGCCCTCATTGGCGGAGCCGACGAAGCCGCAGCCCAGTCGCTCTACGACTTTGCCATACATCTCGGCCTGGCCTTTCAGATACAAGACGACTACCTCGACGTCTACGGTGACCCGAAAGTTTTCGGCAAAAGCATTGGCGGCGACATCGTCTGCGGCAAAAAGACCTACCTGCTCATCTCAGCACTCAATAAGGCCGAGGATCAAGACAAGGCGCGGCTGAAAGCGTTGATTGGGGACAAGACAATAGCACAGGACGAAAAAATCAAGGCCGTGACTGCCCTCTACGACAGCCTGCACATCGCCGAAGAGGCCAAGGCGGCCATAGACCGGCATTTCGCCCTGGCGGCCCAATGTCTGGACCAGGTCAAGGCCGACCCCGAACGGCTCCAACCGCTCAGAGACTATGCCGAGTCATTGTTGGGACGCAATGTCTGACTGCCCAAAGCCCGAAACAGCCACATGATGTTTATCGACACCCACACCCACATCTATACCGAAGAGTTTGACGCCGACCGCGCCGACGTGGTGGAGCGTGCACGGCGGGCAGGCGCCGTGGCGTTGCTCTTGCCCAACATCGACGAGGCTTCTATAGAGCCGATGATGGCACTCTGTGACGCCCATCCTGACCTCTGTCACCCCATGATGGGACTGCATCCCACCGAACTGCCTCCCGATCCGTCGCCACTGCTCGACCGGATGGAAGCCATGCTCGCCGAGGGCACGCGCAAGTTTGTGGCCGTGGGCGAGGTGGGACTCGACTTTTATTGGGACGCCGGCCGGCGCGACGAACAAATCGCCGTGTTTGACCGCCAAATCACCTGGGCCGAACGCTATGGCCTGCCACTCGTCATACACAGCCGCTCGGCCCACCGCGACCTCGTCGACACCCTCCTGCCCCACCGCGACCGACTGGCACGTGGCGGCGTGTTCCACTGTTTCGGCGGCACGGCAGAAGAGGCCAAAGAGTTGCTCGACACTTTCCCCGGCTTTTACCTTGGCATCGGCGGCGTAGTCACGTTCAAGCGGTCATCACTGCCCGAGGTGCTGGCGACCGAAGTGCCGCTCGAGCGTCTGCTCACCGAAACCGACGCGCCCTATCTCGCTCCCGTGCCCTATCGCGGCAAGCGCAACGAACCGGCCTACGTCCCAATGGTGGTGGCGCGACTCGCCGAGATTTACCACACCACCATCGAGGCCGTCGGCGAAATCACGACCCAAAACGCCCGTCGGCTTTTCGCCATTTAGCATCACGCGAGCGACTGAAACTTTCACCCTGCAAGCATTTGTATTCACGAAATATACAAATGCTTTTATTTTTATGCGGTTTGTGTGCAAATAAATACGTATCTTTGCCGACGAAAAACAAAATGACACCTTTTGTGTCTCACTGAAAAACATTGCTTATATGAGTTATCTCATACGTCCCAACAACTACAAGCCCCTGCTCGACAAATACGAAACGGAGCAAGGCATCAAGGTCATCAAAGACTTCTTTCAAGACAATCTGGCCACCGGACTGAAATTGCGCCGCGTCACCGGACCGCTGTTTGTGCGCCGCGGACTGGGCATCAACGACGACCTGAGCGGCACCGAGCGCCCCGTGACGTTCCCCATCAAGGACCTCGACGATGCCCGCGCCGAGGTGGTGCACTCGCTGGCCAAATGGAAACGCCTCACCTTGGCCGACTATGACGTGACGCCGGGTTATGGCATCTACACCGATATGAACGCCATACGCGCCGACGAGGAACTGGGCAACCTCCACTCGCTCTATGTGGACCAATGGGATTGGGAGCGCGTCATCACTGCCGAAGACCGCACACTGGCCTATTTGAAGCGCACCGTGAAATGCATCTACGCCGCTATGCTCCGTACGGAATTTTTGGTGTGCGAGCGTTTTGAAAGCCTTAAGCCTATGCTGCCCGAAGACATCTACTTCATCCACGCCGAAGAACTGCGTCAACGCTATCCCGACCTCACCCCCAAAGAGCGCGAAAACACGATTACGCGCGAGCATGGTGCGGTGTTTATCATCGGCATTGGCGGTCCGCTTGGCGACGGTAAGCCCCACGACCTGCGCGCCCCTGACTACGACGACTACTCCACCATCAGCGAGAGCGGTCTGCCGGGCCTCAACGGCGATCTCTTGGTGTGGAACGACGTGTTGGGCCGCGCCTTCGAAATCTCTTCGATGGGCATCCGCGTAGACAAGGAGGCCCTGCTGCGGCAACTCAAAGAGAGCGGCAAGGAAGAACGATTGCAATACTACTTCCACCGCCGGCTTGTCGAGGGCACACTGCCGCTGAGTGTAGGTGGCGGCATCGGGCAGTCGCGCCTGTGTATGCTCTACCTGCGCAAAGCCCACATCGGCGAAATCCAAGCCAGCATTTGGCCAGACGAAATGCGCGAGGAATGTGAACGCATCGGCATTCCGCTCATCTAAAGGCTCGGCGACCTCAGCGTTTTGTCTTTCACGACATAAGCCGGAGGCATTACCTTTGAGGTAAGAAAAATAGAAAAGAGAGGCTCACGGGCCTCTCTTTTTCGTTTTCAGGCCCTTATGGGGATAAGGAGAGAAAAAACGGGCCTTATGCCAGGAATTTCCGGCCTTATTGCCGTGAGCATCAGCCTTAGGAAAAAGCATTTTGCAGGCAATAAAGATGTACGTGCGCCTTTGAGAATATGCCTTGACCATAATTATAGCACTGATAGTGAATATCTTACAACATCCAAAGCCGTTTACTCTTGAATTTTATCCTGTTGTAACAAAAATCGAATGCTTGGCAAAAGAAAACTAAATCTTTCGGGTTTGTTGTCACTGAAGGCCGAAGGATTTGAACGAAGAGATAAGAAAAAGAAATTTTATTTGTCTTTGCTCTCACTTGCACTAACTTTCGCCTACGGCGCAAGTTAGGCGGCGGCTCGGGAATGGCAATAAAAACTTGTTTTTCTTGCCATTCCTCTCGCCTTGCACTAACTTTGCATAAGATAGGCTGCGGCCTCAACACAAGCACCCTGCACAAATGCAAAACGACGTTATCATCATTGGCGGCGGACTCGGCGGACTCTTCACCGGTGTCCTGCTGGCCCGAGAGGGACTGAGCGTGACCATCGTGGAGAAAAACGCTGCCATAGGCGGCGGACTGCAAACGTTCCACCGGTTTGGCTCAACCTTCGACACGGGTATGCACACCCTCGGCGGCTTCAACCACGGCGACAACCTCGACCGCATCTGCCGCTATCTGGGCATCAGAGACCAACTATGCATCAAACCCGACGACTGCCTCACACAAATCACCAACGCCAGCGACGGCGTGACCTATCACATAGACTACGGACGCGAAGGCTTCGTCAAATCTCTCGCCGGATATTTTCCACACGAAACGGAAAACCTGAAACGCTACGTCGACACGCTCTACAGACTGACCGAGGAGGTGCCCATCTTCCATCTGCGCGACACCGAAGACTACATCCTTACCCACTCGCCCGAGTTTCTTATGGCGGCCGACGAACTCATCGCTGCCTATATCACCGACGAAAGACTGAGAGACCTTCTGGCCTTCATGAACCCAATGTATGGCGGCGTGGCGGGTCACACTCCTGCCTATGTGCACGCGCTAATCAACGTGCTCTACATCAACCGCCCCTACCGTTTCGTCGACGACAGTGCCCATCTGGCCCGCCTGCTGGCCGGCGTGATCAAGCAAAACGGCGGACAAATTCTGGCCGGCGAAGAGGTGACTGCACTTGAAGCCGAAGGCCGACACATCACGGCCGTATGCACACGGCACGGCCACCGGCTCACGGCCGACACCTACATCGCCGCCATTCATCCGCTCACACTCAGCCACCTGCTGCCGCCTGGCACATGGCCACCGGCCTACAGGAAACGCTTGGAACAAATCGCTCTGACCAACTCGGCTTTCACCGTCTACATCACCTTTAAGCCGGAGACTTTCCCCTATATCGACCACACCTGCTATTGGCAGGCCGACTACGGGCTGATGTGGCAACACGCCGCCACGCCGCAACCGCTCTGGCCACAAGGTTTTATGTATTTCACCCCACCGGTGGAAGGACAGAGCAAGTGGGCTGAAAAAATGGTGGTGAACTGCGTGATGGACTTCAAGGAAACAGAACGCTGGAGCGACACGCTCACACACCACCGCGGCGAGGACTATGAACAATGGAAGGCACAACGCATCGACGCCGTGGTGGAACGGCTCACGTTGCTCCATCCTGACTTCAGAGACAAAATTGCCCACATCGGCGCCTCAACGCCGCTCACCATCCGCGACTACTACCACACGCCACGAGGCGCTCTCTTCGGCTATGCCAAAGACTGCCACCAGCCGGCACTCTCTTATCTGCCCGTACGCACCAAGGCCGACAACCTGCTGCTCACCGGACAGAACGTCAACCTTCACGGCATCTGTGGCGTGCCCCTCACGGCCATTGTCACGGCCGAAGCCCTGACCGGCCGCAACCACATCGTGAAAAAAATCCGCGAAGCCACGCCCGATTGAACCTACCGCCTGCAAAGGCTAACCCATACAACCACGCCAATATGCAAGACATTGAATTTTGCACCACAGAAGAGATTAAGGCCTTTCAAGAAGACTTGCTCCGCAAAAATATGGCCTATCTGGCCCAAAACTCACCCTACTACAAGCGACTCTTCAAGGCCTACGACATAGACCCGTTGCGCATCAAGCATCTCGAAGACCTCGAACTCATCCCCTTCACCGAGAAAAAAGACCTGCAACTCTTCAACGAAGACTTCCGCTGCTGCCCCAAAGAGAAAATCATCGACTACATCACCACCTCGGGCACGCTGGGCGACCCCGTGACCTTCGGCTGTACAGAAAAAGACCTGCAACGACTGGCCTATAACGAGAAAAAATCGTTTGCCTGCGCCGGGCTCCGCCCCGGCAACATCATGCAGTTGATGACTACTATGGACAAACGCTTCATGGCGGGATTGGCCTATTTTCTTGGCATACGTGCACTCGGGGCCAGCATCATCCGCGTGGGCAACGGCATCCCCGAACTGCAATGGGACACTATAAGGCGCCTGCAGCCTGACACGCTGATGTGTGTGCCTTCTTTCATCCTCCACCTCCTGGACTACGCCGAAGCACACGGCATTGACTACCGTGCCAGCAGCGTGCGACGCATCATCGGCATAGGCGAAGGACTGCGCGAACAAGACTTCTCGCTCAACCTGCTGGGCCGACGCATCCGTGAGCGCTGGGACGTAGAACTCTTTGCCACTTACTCGTCGACCGAGATGGGGGCCACCTTCTCTGAATGTCCTCACGGCCAGGGCGGACACGTACATCCGGAACTCATCATCGTGGAAATCATCGGCGAAGACGGTCTGCCGGTCGCCGACGGTGAGACGGGCGAAATCGTGGTGACCACACTGGGCGTCGAGGCTATGCCCCTGTTGCGTTTCCGCACGGGCGACGTGGCCGCCAAAATCACCGAGCCTTGTCCCTGTGGCCGCAATGCCTACCGACTGACGCCCATCATTGGCCGCAAACACAATATGATTAAACTCAAAGGTACCACGCTCTATCCGCCCGCCATCAACGACGTGCTAGAAGGCACGCCCTATGTGGCAGCCTATGTGGTAACAGCCTCGACCGGCGATGCCGGCACCGATGAGGTTAGCGTGAAGGTGGCTTGTAAAGGCACTCCGGATTTTGACGTGGTCAAAGACCTCAAAGACCGCTTTCGCGCACGCATCAGAGTGGCACCACATATCGAGTTGGCCTCGGCCGAAGAAGTGCGCCAAGCCAACTTCCCTGGCACAGCCCGCAAACCGGTGAAGTTCATTGACCTAAGAAAAAAATAAACCGCTTATCAGTTTTCACAGACCTATGGAAGTGCTCTACGAAGACAATCATATCATCATCGTCAACAAAGCCTCGGGCGAAATCGTCCAAGGCGACAAGACCGGCGACAAGCCTATGGGCGAGGCCGTTAAAGCCTATATCAAGGAGAAATATGCCAAACCCGGCGATGTGTTTCTCGGTGTCATCCACCGGCTGGACCGGCCTGTGACGGGAGTGGTTACCTTTGCCCGGACCGGTAAGGGGCTGGCCCGCATGAGCGAACTGTTCCGCACAGGTGGCGTGCAGAAAACCTATCACGCCATCGTGACGCCACCGGCCCACTGGCCGGCCGACGCCGAAGAGTGGCACTGCCTCGAAAACTGGCTCACACGCAACGAAAAACAAAACAAGAGTTATGCCCACAACACTGAGGTGAAAGGTAGCAAACTGGCCCGCCTCGACTGGCGCCTGCTGGCCAAAGGCGAGCGCTATGCCCTCGTGGAAGTGAGGCTTCACACGGGCCGGCATCATCAGATACGTTGCCAACTGGCCGCCGCCGGCATGGTGGTGAAAGGCGACTTGAAATATGGTGCCCGACGCAGCAATCCCGACGGTAGCATCAGCCTCCATGCCCGACGCATTGCCTTCGAACACCCCGTAAGCCACAAGCCCATCGACGTCATCGCGCCCTACCCCGCCGGCAGCCTGTGGGAAAAGCTGGGCGGAGGGGGAGATGCATCACCCAAAGACTAATTCCCAAAGCAGGTAGAGATTGAGCGCCGTGACAAAGACGGCCATGGCATAAAGCAGCCAGGTGGTGTAGCGGTGGTTGACGTATTCGCCCATCACCCTTCGGGAAGAGGTGAGACTCACCTGAAGGAAAACCGTAAAAGGCAACTGAAGACTGAGAATGGCTTGGGAAATGACCAAGCCTTTGAAAGCATCACCCACGAAACACAACACCACAAAGGCACCAATGAAAGAGATGAGTATGCCGGCACGAGAGTGAACGTCCTTGACGTCGTAGGGTTCGTCGTATATGCCGGCAAAGATGCTGCCGGCAGCCATACCCGAGGTGACCGTGCTGGAAATGCCGGCCAGCAACAAGGCAATGGCAAAGACTATGGCAGCGCCACTGCCCAGCATGGGAGAGAGCAACTCGCCAGCTTCGGGCAACGACTCGACAATACGCCCCTGACCGTGGAAAGTGGAAGCGGCAAGGATGATCATAGCCGAGTTGATGGCCCAACCGACGGTCATGGCAAGGAGCGTATCATAGAACTCGTATTTCAAGGCCCGCTCAATACCTGCCTTGCCGGTCTTACAGATTTCGCGGCTTTGGATGACTTCTGAATGTAGGAAAAGATTGTGTGGCATAATCACAGCACCCAGCACACTCATCACCACCAAGATGCTACCCTCAGGTAATGAGGGCGTGAAAGCAGCCGCTGCGGCCTGTCCCCAGTCTGTGTCGGTCAGTGTGAGTTCGTAGAGAAACGAGAAACCAATGAGCGAGACAAAGGCAATAATGCCCTTTTCTACCCGCGTATAGGAATTGGTAAGGAGAAGCAACGAACACACAGCCGTGGCCAAAGCCGCTCCCACTATAAGCGGCAGCCCGCAGAGCATCTGCAAGGCAATGGCGGCGCCAAGTATTTCGGCCAGCGACGTGGATATGGAGGCGAGCATGGCCGTGATTAAGACAAAGCGGCTCACGCCTCGCGGCAGATAGCGGGTAGCGGCTTCCGAGAGGCAAAGACCGGTGACGATGCCCAAGTGAGCCACATTGTGCTGCAAGACAATAAGCATGGCAGTGGAGAGCGTGACCACCCAGAGCAGGGCATAGCCAAACTCCGAACCGGCAGCAAAATTGGACGCCCAGTTACCCGGATCGATGAAGCCGACGGTAACGAGCAGCCCGGGACCAATATATTTGAAGATGGACAATCCGCTTTGCAGCGAGCCTTCCTTAAGGCGCCAGTGACGCTTGATGTCTGCAATCTTTTCCTTAATACGCATCTGTTTCTGTGAGTTTGGCTAAAAAAAAGCCGTCCGCTGCTCTGGCATCGCAGAGGTAGCGGACGGCTGTCTGTTATGACTTTGTGTTATCGTCGGAAACTCTGACGAAGCTTATTACTTCTTGTTGCCGAAGTAGCGCTTGTAGAGACCTTCGAAGCCGCGGCCGTGACGAGCTTCGTCGCGTGCCATTTCGTGTACGGTGTCGTGGATAGCATCGAGGTTGAGTTCTTTGGCGCGCTTGGCAATGCGGGTCTTGTCTTCGCAGGCACCGGCTTCGGCGTTCATACGCTTTTCAAGGTTGGTCTTGGTATCCCAAACCACGTCGCCAAGGAGTTCGGCGAACTTAGAAGCGTGCTCGGCTTCTTCCCAAGCATAGCGCTTGAAGGCCTCAGCCACTTCGGGATAGCCCTCACGGTCGGCCTGACGGCTCATGGCCAGATACATGCCCACCTCGGTGCATTCGCCCATAAAGTGATTATTGAGGTCTTTGATCATCTCTTCGTCGCAACCTTTGGCCACGCCGATTTCGTGCTCAGCCACAAAGGTGAGGCTGGAGTCTTCAGAGAGTTCCTTGAACTTGGAAGCGGGCACGCCGCACATGGGGCATTTTTCGGGAGCTGCGTCACCTTCGTGGATGTAACCGCAGACGGTACAGATAAATTTCTTTTTCATTGTGTTTGAATTTTAATAGTGATGGAATGTTGTTCTTTATTTATGGAAAGTCATAAATGGCTCACGACTTTTACTTTTGTCTGGCAGGCGGGACATAAGCCGCGGAGATAGAGGTCGGCACTGTCAAGACGGAAACCATTTTGCAGTTCGACGTCTTGCTCCGGCCGATTGACGAGTGGCACGTCATAGATGCGCTGACACTTGCGACAGAGGAAATGGGCGTGAGGCCCCATCACGGCATCATAGCAAGCACCGCGCTCGTCGATGGTCAGTTTGCAGACAGCCCCCTTTGAGACGAGGAGGCTCAGCGTATTATAAACGGTGGCCTTGGACAGCGTGGGCAATGTGGCGACCAGCGCCGAATGAATTTCTTCCACGCTGGGATGCGTGTGGTGAGCCATCAGGTAGCCCATCACCGCCAACCGCTGCACCGAGGGTTTCACGCCGTGGCTCTGCAAATATTCTATGGTCGCACTGTCGTACATCTGTAATTCTTCTAAATTTTGATATAGTGCAAATGTAAAGCTTACGAGGTATACAAACAAGCGTTTGGCGACTTTTTTCTCCGTTTTTTTCATTTTTTTGATAAAACGTTTGGCTCGTATCATATTTTCACAATACATTTGCAGTGTATTAGTCAGGTAATACACTAATCTAATCAAACACATCCTTATCATGCTACGTCTTGAAAATATTTCTTTTCGTTATTTGAGAGGCAACGCGCCGGTGATTGACGGTGTAGACCTCACGCTGAGCCCGGGGCATATCTACGGGTTGCTGGGCCGAAACGGTGCGGGCAAGAGCACACTATTATATATAATGAGTGGTCTGTTACGGCCCGACGGCGGGAGAGTGAGTCTCGACGGCGACGATGTGACCCTGCGCCGGCCGTCGACGCTGAGCGACATTTTCCTAGTTCCGGAAGAGTTTGACTTGCCCTCTACGCGTCTGAAAACATTCGTCCGGCTCAACGCGCCTTTTTATCCGCGTTTCAGCGAGGAGGTGCTGGCCAAATGCCTCGATGACTTTGAGTTGGACCGCGACCTACACTTGGGCCGCTTGTCGATGGGTCAGAAGAAGCGGGTGTTCATGAGTTTTGCCTTGGCCACACAAACGCGTCTCATCTTGCTGGACGAGCCCACCAACGGCCTTGACATACCGGCCAAGAGTCTTTTCCGCAAAACTGTGGCGCGCAATCTGGCCGAAGACGCCACGATGGTAGTTTCCACCCATCAGGTACGCGACATCGACGTGCTGCTCGACCACATCATCATGACAGACAAGGGCAAAATCGTCTTCGACCACGCCGTGAGCGAGATTGCCGAGCGACTGGCTTTTTCCGAGGTGCCGATAAGCGACACGACGGTCTGCCCCCTGTTTGAGCAGCCTTCCATCCATGGCCGCTCGGTAGTGATGGCCAACCTCTCGGGCCACGAGACGCCGTTCAACCTTGAGTTGCTTTTCAACGCGATTTTGGCCAAAGGCGACATCCTGACTGTTCAAGAAGAGGTCGAAAGTCGCCAATCCAAGGAGTCAGCAAGATAAGTGTCACGCCATAAAACTTCCAACACAATGAAAAATACATTCAGCTTTCATAGATTTGGCCTGTTGCTGCGCCACTACACGTTGAGCAATTTCAAGCGCCACCTGCGCGGTCCCATCGGCCTTTATTTCGGTTTGCTCATAGTCTATATTTTGGTTTATTACGAACCGAGCACGCAGGGGCTCAAAGGTATGAAGACCGAGACGGAACTGACCAACATGGCCACCGGTTTGACGGTATTGGTGGCGTTTTGCAGCTTTTTTGTCTATATGGCTTCAAGTTTTGCCGGCCTGCACACCAAGCAGCGTCGCACGTCTTTCTTCATATTGCCGGCCACCACGATGGAGAAGTATCTTTCCTGCATCGTCTTTGCCTTTTTGAGTTGGTTGGTGGCTATCAATCTGGCCGTCGTCTGTGCCGACCTCACCCGTCTGGCGTTCTTCCCCTTGATAGGTCGGAGCTACGCGAGCATTCTGCCGTCGTTTTATTCGGCACCGGTCGAATTTGTCAGTGTCTTCATTGAGGCGGCCAAGCACGAGTTTGTAGGTTTCCCCTTGCTGCTTCTCTCCACCGTGATTGTGGTCTGCGTGTTTTCCACGACGTTTTTCATTTTGGTGAGTGCAGCCTTCCGGCGCTATGCCATTTTGATAGGTTTGCTCCTGCTTCAGGGCCTGCAAATTGTGGTGAGCCTGCCTCTGTCGGCCTTGGGCGTAGACGTAAACACCATCCTGAGGGTCAATCTCGTTGTCTATCCTCTTCTCACCATTGCGGCCCTCTGGTGGAGCTACCGGTTGTTTAGCCGCATCGAAGTCATCCGCCATAAATTTCTGCCCTTATGATATTCAAAGATAGTCTTCCCATATTCCAACAAATAGCCGACCGCCTGTCCGACGAAATTCTCGCCGGCGAGTATGCTGCCGACGAGCGTGTGCCGGGAGTGAGAGACTATGCAGCCTTGGTCGAGGTCAATGCCGCCACGGTGGTCAAGACCTACGACGTGCTCTCGAGCCGTGGCATCATTGCCAGCCGCCGCGGCATGGGCTATTTTGTGACGCCCGAGGCTCGCGATCTTATTTTGCAAAACCGGCGTGAGGTGTTTTACGCCGAAACCCTACCCGACCTTTTCCGGCAAATGCGCGCCTTGGGCCTCACGCCCGACGACATTAAGGCCGAATGGGCTTCCAGTCAAACTGACAATCATTTACAATCATAATCTTTACAAGAAATGAAAACAAAACTATGCATTCTCTTGCTGCTCTGCCCGTTGATGGC
>SFFB01000025.1 GCA_004557035.1 Bacteroidales bacterium
CCTTTAGCTTCTTGTATTGTGAACGCTCAGGTTCCTTGTCCTTCGTGTCCATGTCGATTATGCAGAAGATATGGCTGTGACCCATTGCTACACCCTCTGCTATCTTGGCTTCCAGTTCCTTAATGTTGGTGTGCTTAGGATAGTCAGGGCTGATGGTCAAGCGCTTGAATACGTCGCATAAAGACTTGAAATAGAAGAACTCAGTTGGTCCTTCACCCAAGATGAGTGCTGTCTGTCGTAGCTTTCCCATATCAGTCCTCCAGATTTATAAAGATACTACCCAGTTCTGGTTTGGCTCCCAATCGGCCAATGCGGTATGAATTGTAAAGCGAGAGATTCTTGTGCAAGCCAAAGGAATCGCCACGGGCATATTCGGACGAAGCTGTCTCCTTGTTCTTCTCAACGAACCACACCACACCTCTGTTCTCGTTAATCATATCCTGTGACAAGAGTGTTGTTTCCTGACTCGTAATGATCAGTTGCGACTTTTCGGTGTTGAAGATAAAGACATTGAGATAGTAGTATAACAGGTCATTGTGCAAATCTTCGCCCAGTTCGTCAAGATAATACACATGTGGACTTGTTATCAAGTCGTATAAGGCATCCAATATGCGGATGTACTTCTGAGTGCCCTTTGACTGCCATCTGAGGGGAATATCAAAGTCGCCATTGTCGGAATGGTTCAAGAAGGTGATGGAATCTGTGGTTGGCTTCAACAGAACGTCTTTCATTTCCTCTGGGATATTCTCCATCTGGATACGCTCACGGAAATCATTAGGCACAATACGGTCTTCCACGATTGGACGATATTCCAGAATGTTCAAGTCGGCCTTCTGGAGCATGGTGTTATAGAACTTACGCTTCTTAGGATTGCTGTAAGCATCTTTCAATATTTCAACAAGTCCCTTTTCTACATCGCCGTCCACATCGTGATAATTGGCCATAATCCAAGCATGAAGCGTGTTGAATGGAGCTATGTCTTTTTTCAAGGCGGCTTTTCTACAAACGGACAATACGCTGTGGTTGTTCAGTGTATTTTCGCGGATGCTCTCCTGTGTTTTTACTTGCAGCTTGAGACTCGCACCAAACTTGATGTCTGCCTGCACATTCTCACCCACAAAATTGCGCTCATAGAACAGAGACTTCGATTTGTTGGGGTAATAGTACAAGGCTTCACTCAGAATATGTTTGCCGTTGAACTTGACATCGTAATCATATCGGGTGCCATCGGCATAGAATGACACGTGCATTTCCGTTGGATCATCTTTGGTGAGCACAAAGGGTATGCAACCACCTATTCCGACTGTCGCATCAGACTTTGGCATGACCAACAAACGGAACACCTCGTTCATGGCAATCAGCATATTCGACTTACCCGAAGCGTTTGAACCATATAGGATGCCTAACTTGTACAAGAACACACCATCAGCAACTTCGGTGACAAGTTCCGAAGATGGTCCCTTGGCCACGAAGCTTAATTCCTGCTTGTCGCGAATGGAAAGGTAATTCTTAACCCAAAAATCTCGTATCATACGTAAGTATTTTGTCTGTTATCGTAATTTTACTACAAAAAAACAAATAATATTTTATATGAATGATGTGTTAATCTCTAATATTTGTAATTATGATACGATTTTATATATATATTTAATTATAAAATAGATATTGGGATAGCAAATTGACATCAGTTTGTGCTCCGAAGTTGTTATCCGATAGCTCATTATTTCTCTTTCATATCAGCAACACGACTGAATTGGTAATAGTTCGTGATTCTACTTTTGGTTTTGCTATTAGTGTGCGGCTCTGAAAGCCCAAATCAACAGACTAATCCTGTTTTGAACTTCAATCTGTAAGGTCGGCACATCACGAGAATAATTCAACGCGTTTCAATCAACGATCCACTTCTCTTCACTGCGTCAAAGCATCAATCAACGTGACGGCATATTGGCGTCCCACGGGCACGCTCTTGCCACCCACGAGCACCACCTCCTGCCGGTTGTAACTCTTGATTTTGCTTTTGGGCACCACAAACGAGCGGTGCAGACGCAAAAAGTCTGACGGCAACATCGTCAGGATGTTTTTCAGCAGTATGCGCGACATCACGGGAGCACCCGAGACGCGGTGTATCTTGGAATAAGCCTCGATGGCCTCAATGTAGAGAATGTCGTCGGTGGGAATGGTGATGTTGCTGTAGCCCTGTTTCACCACGATACACTGCGACTCGCTCTGCATCTGTCCCGCGCCAAGCCGCCGCAGAGCTTTGGAGAAGGCCACCTGGAAACGGCTATAGGCAAAGGGCTTGTGCAGATAGTCCACGGCGTCGAGGTCGAAACCGTCGAGCGCATAGCGCATATAGGCCGTGGTGAAGATGAAGCAGGTGTCGTGGGGCAGTCGGGACGCAATGTCGAGACCGCTCGTCTCTTCCATCTCTATGTCGAGAAAGACAATGTCGGGACGGCTCTGCAAGACGGCCTCCAGCCCAAGCGTGGGGTTGGTGAACGTCTCCAGTTCGATGCCTCCCATACGCCGGCAAAATTTGTCAATCACTTCGAGGGCCAGTGGCTCGTCGTCAATGGCCACACATTTGATGAGTCTGTTCATACGCGTTGAGGTCTATGGTGAGGTGGATTTTAAACACGCCGTCGGTTTCGTCGATGTCGAAGCAGTGGCGGCCGGGAAAGAGAGCGGCCAGACGGCTTCGGCAGTTGTTGAGGCCCACAGGCATTGTCTCTCGAAACTCGTCGGCGTGGCGCATAATGCGGTTTTCGGTTTCAAAAAGCAGGTGGCCTTCGTTGACGTGAAGCCGGATGAGAATGTGGCAGGAAGCACTTGTCGACGCACCATACTTGAAGGCATTCTCAATGAAAGTCAGCAATATCATGGGCGGGAGTTCCACCGCGGGATTGTCCACGGCGAAGTCGCGCTCCACCTTGGTGTGACTGTCGAGCCGGATGAGTTCGAGGTCGATGTAGTTGTTGATGTAATTGATTTCTTCGTCCACGCTCACCCGGTCGCGCTCGGCCGTGACGTAGGTGTATTGCAGCAGTTCGGTGAACTTCACAAAAGCGTCTTCGGCCTTTTGTGAAGTGCCTATCACGAGGCTGTAGAGCGAGTTGAGCGTGTTGAAGAGAAAGTGCGGATTGATTTGTGCCTTCAGCAGCGACAGCTCGGCTTTGTCGCGCTGGTTTTCGAGAATGCTTTGTTGCAGTTTGCGGCTGTAGAGTTCTTTGATGAAAGCCACCGTGAGTGAATAGCCGATGACAACGGAAAACATAAACCACAGACTGATGGCCATATTGTAGTTGCGCACCCGCGTCTGGTATTCGCTCATGGAGGGGATGACAAAATTCACCTCAGGCAGGGGGAAACACGTGAGCAGGTAGGTGAGCAGGGCCAGTGTGGCGGCGATGACGGCCAGTCGGCGGTAGCTTCGCGAGAGAATGAGGCCGGGCAGCCCAAGGGCTTTGGTGGCGAAATAGCAGCCATAGAGATAGACCACGGCCAGAGCCGTAAACACCGGCGAGAAGCTCCACCAATAGTGCGGCGGACCCCAAAACACCAGCAGAGGCATAAAGACGAGACCGAAAAACAGGTCGAAAATCAGATTGGTCTTGATGTCGAGCGATTTCATGGATGCAAAGTTAAGCCTTGCCGGCTCAAGAGACCAAATCAGACGGCCTACATTCATTGACACAATTGGGCTTTCTGTTGACAATCGTTTTGACGGGACTGCAACAAGTCATTATTTTTGCATCAGTCAAACCCAAACAACACAATTATGAAAACAAGACCATTCATCATCTCGGCCGCCACCCTGTGTTTGCTCACGGCTTGCGGCGGCAGCAACGAACCCACTCAGCAATCGCTCGAGGAAGTGTCTAAACAAGAACTCGCCGAGGCGCTCAACGAACGCGACAGCCTGCTGGCCCTCGTGGGCGACGTGGCCACCGGACTGGAACAGATCAAACAGCTCGAAAACATCATGACCGTCACCGTGGCCCATCCCGAGTCGGCCGGCAAGCAGCGGGCACAAATCATGGCCGACATCGCCAGTCTGAAAGAAAACGTGCAACAGCGCAAAAAACAACTTGAAGCCCTCGAGGCCAAATTGGGCAAATCGACCATCAACAACAAAACCCTCCAACAGACGGTCAAGGCCCTTCGTGCACAGATTGACTCACAGATGGAAGAAATCGAACAACTCAAACAGCAGTTGGATGAGGCTAATAAAAACATTGCCGGACTCAAAACAGAGGTAGACTCGCTCGGCAATACCGTCGAGACCGTCACCGGCGAGCGCAATGCCGCACGCGAGGCCTCCGTCAAACTCGAAAACGCGCTCAACACCTGCTACTACGTCGTGGCCACCAAGGGCGAACTCAAAAAGGCCGGCATCATCGAGACAGGCTTCTTACGCAAGACCAAACTCATGAAGGCCGATTTCGACCAGGGCCAGTTTGTCATCAGCGACAAACGTACGCTCAACACTCTGCCGCTCAAGGACGCCAAGGTCAAAATACTCACCAACCATCCCGAGGGCTCGTATGAACTGACCGACGCCGGCGGACAGAAGACCATCAAAATCATCAACGCGCAGCAGTTCTGGAGTCTGTCCAATTATCTCGTGGTGCAAAAAGACTAAACACCAACCAAAACTAAACTTGACTATGCCGGGTCGGGGTGGGGGTGCCGTAAAGGTTCGTGGCCCCTGCCCCGACTTCGTTTTTTGGGGGTGCAAAAGGCCGACTCCTATACCCCCAAAATGTTGCCTTTTTCCCAATCACCCAATCACGCGCCGTCTAACGCGTTGATTGTCTTTATTTTGTGGTGATTGAACGCTTCAGTCACGCCAATCACACATTCTCCCAGGTCTTCGATGCCAATTGCTTTGAAAAATGTACCAACGTTGAATGCGTGTTGAGTCAAACGAGGGCAGGATGGGGGAGTGTGAGCAAGGCTCAGCCAATGTTCAAAAACGGCCTTTTCACTCACTCGGTCGTGAGGTCGGCAAAGTCTGGAATGTCTTGCAAAAACTGCGTGCGTCCGGCGGCATAGTCCATGTGGCAGGCATAGTGGGTCAGACCGTTAGAGACAAAAAGATAGCGTGCACGCAGAGCGTAATTGTAGGAGGCTATTTGGCGAAAAACGGCCTCGGTGATGGCCACAGTCGGCGCCTTATATTCCACGATGACCAATGGCTGCGCCGTGCCGCGGCTGTAGACCACCGTGTCGCAGCGGCGGGTCACACCGCCCAGCGTCACGCCCACCTCGTTCATCATCAAAGCCGACGGGAAATGCTTGTGGTGGAGCAAAAACGACACAAAATGCTGCCGCACCCACTCCTCGGGAGTGAGCGCCACATACTTAGAGCGCAAAACGTCAAACACCATCAGACGCTCACCTTCGCGTGTCGTTTTTATATCTGCTGCGGGCAGGTTTAATGAAATCATTTCTTTATTTTTGCAAAACTTAGGCTGCAGCCCCGATAAGGTTCTGCGGCAAACAAGCAAAACGTCGAGGCCATCCAATAGACCACGTTCACGTGGTCGGCCACCGGCTGTTTCGCTGCAAAAATACATTTTTTCTATGGTTAAGAAACAAGACATCGTGGGCAATTGGCTCGTCAGATATACCAAAACGCCCCTCGAAAAGTTCGGTTCACACATCCTGCTCACCAACTTCAACAACTACGTCGACATCTTTTGCGACCTGATGGGCATCAATAAGCCGGACTTTTCAGCCAATATGCGCGTGGCTACGGCCGGCGACATCACCATTATCAACTTCGGCATAGGCAGTCCCAATGCCGCACTCATCATGGACCTCTTGAGCACCATCAGCCCCAAGGCTTGTCTGTTTCTTGGCAAATGCGGAGGCATCTCCGAAAAGACCCATCTGGGCGACTACATCCTGCCGCTGGCCGGCATACGCGGCGAGGGAACGTCAAACGACTATCTCCCACCAGAGGTGCCCTCACTCCCGGCCTTTATGCTGCAACGTGCCGTGTCTACTGCCCTGCGCGACAACAGCCACGATTATTGGACCGGGACGGTCTACACCACCAACCGCCGCGTGTGGGAACACGACGAACGCTTCAAAAACTATCTCCGCGAGACACGCGCCATGGCGGTCGACATGGAGACGGCCACACTCTTCACCTGCGGCTTTTGCAACCACATCCCCACCGGCGCACTGCTGCTCGTCTCTGACAATCCGATGGTGCCGGAAGGCATCAAAACCGAAGCGAGCGACAACAAAGTGACCGCTCAATATGCCGCCACACACGTGCGCATTGGCATCGAAGCCCTCAAACTCATCATCGGCGAGCGCAAAACCGTGCGCCACCTCAAATACGAATGGTAAAAGCCGCCATCTGCCTTGCCCACACAGCCACAAGCCGCTCAAAAAACTTCCCCAAATGGCCAAAACTTCTTATAGTGCTTCAAACCGAAAAATCGAACCCTCATACGCAGAAATCGCCCGAGGCATCACACCCGAAACTCTCAAACCGGTGTATATGCTCATGGGCGAAGAACCGTTTTTCATCGACCGTCTGGCCGATCACATAGTCCAAACGGCCCTGCGCCCTGAAGAACACGACTTCTGTCTGCTGACCTATTATGGCGCCGAAACCGACATCGACACCGTGCTTACGGCGGCACGGGCCTTCCCCTTTGGCGGCAACCGCCAGGTGGTGATGGTCAAAGACGCGGCCAGACTCTCGGGATGGGAAAAATTGGAGGCTTATTTCAAAAAGCCGCAACCGGCCACCGTCCTTGTTTTCTGCTACACTGGTGCCAAATTTGACCGACGACTCAAAGCCGCCTCCATCATCGAGCACAACGGACTGATGTTTGAGTCGAAGAAGCTGAACGACAAACAACTGCCGGCCTTCATCCGCGACTATGTGAAGAACGAGCGCCAAACGGCCATCGACCCTGCTGCCATACAGATGCTGGCCGACCACGTAGGGGCCGACCTTAACAGACTGGTGGGCGAAATCGACAAACTCCTCGTGGCGCTTGCTGACAAAGGTTCCCCAACCATCACCACCGACCTCGTGGCCGCCCAAGTGGGCATCAGCAAAGACTACAATGTTTTCGAACTCTGCGACGCGCTTGGAAAAAAAGACGTGCTGAAGGCAATGAGAATAGCAAAGTATTTTGACAAAAATCCCAAAGAAGGTGCGTTGCAAAAAATCCTTCCTATGTTGTTCCGTTACTTTTCCAACGTGATGGTGGCTTATTATTCACCCGACAAATCAGAAAAAGGATTGGCCGACTGGCTTTCTCTCTCGCCCTGGCAAGTGCGCAACAATGTGCTGCCTCCCATGCAGCACTACTCGGGCGTGAAGGTGATGCACATCATCAGTTTCATACGTCGCACTGACGCACGCTCCAAGGGCATCGACAACCCCTCCACGCCACCGGGCGAGCTTCTGCGCGAACTCCTATATTATATACTGCATTGACCCCATAGGCCGGCCCGTCAGGGCCGGCGTTTTTTTGCCGCGTAGGGCTGATGAAGGTGAGGGGAGAGTAATACCGGCGTTTTTGGAATGCTCCAAAGATGGCGCGTAAGCGTGGCCGGCATCGATGGCGATTTTTATGCCCCATACAATGCGCCATTTTGAATGGGGTGTATATGATAGGATTTGTTCTTCCCTTTTCTTGAACGTTATTGCAAACCTTGAAAGGACGTGACATCTTGACCCGGGGCGTCAGGCCCGGGTTGGGGAAACGATCCCTCTTATCTCCGACCTAAAAGGGCGGCACATTGAGCGGCCAATCATTTATTGACCACGTTTCATTTCCCGTCTGTTCTATCCCATCCCTATGCCCATCCTCTGTCTCAACCATCCAGCCTGTGTTATACGATTAGTCGGTATGAAAAGATAAATTTCAGCTCGTTTTTTCCTGCACGACTTGCCTTTCGGGTGGCTTGGGGGCGATTTTGGGCCTGATTTTTCCCGCTTTTACCCCTTCTTGGTGGCTACGCGCCACTTTTTAGCCCAAAATTCGCTGCACACAAATTTTGCCGTAATAATCTGTATTTAAGTGATTTGTCTTGAAATGAACGCTTTGTGGCTCGCGTGGAGGATGAGGCCCGTTCTGGTGGACGCCAAGAGGCGAAACGCGCCAAAAATGAGCCTTCCGCCCCCACCTCCAAAGCGCCGTTAAGATTTTACAACATTTTCAAAGTGAGATTAGAATATTGAAACCAAAACATTGTTTAGTTTTGTGTTTATAAATCTCTATCCAAATCTTTGCCGACAGTATTGTTTTATCTTCTGAAATACTACAAGTTGAAATTAAAACCTAAACATTTCGATTTGTAGATTGATAAATATTCACTTCAAATCAGTCTAACGTAACTCGCTGTATAATACCCATATAGCCATAATAGGTGGAGGGATTTACAGATTTAGGTCTGCATAAATCGGCGTTTGGTCCGGTTTAGTGCCGTTTACTTGAAAAACCACTTAATAAGCTGTTAAAAGCCAGTTGAATGGTCTCAAACGATAAAGAAAGGCATCAAGCAGATTTTCAGCCCTAATCTACAAGTTTGTAAATGTAATCCTAAATTTACTCCGTTTGGTGTGGTTTTGTAAATTAGTAGATTTATAAATCTCAAAAGTTGGCTTTTGAAATTTATATTTAGTTTTGTGGCTTGTCTCAATATTTCTCTTTAACTTTGTAAAGTCTAAAAAACAACGCTAAATCACCCCGAGGGTCGCAGATGGCGGTCTGTCAGGCAGGAAAAAGATGGCGTTTGAGTCGTTTTACGCTTTGCCCGCTTGGTATGTCGGATTGGTTTTTGGCCTCCTTGTTTTGACGGTTATCGGCCTGATTGGACTAAATTTCGGTTTAGGCTTTTCGCTATGGCGCGTCGCTTGGTAAGACTTTCCGGCAGACAAATCGCGTCGTCATGGCATCTGGCCAACCTCGAAACGTAGACTCCGTCCTCTTTGCCTCACTTCAAGGTTTCGGGAAGCCATACCGCCCCATATCCCCTCTTCTTCCAACTTCTCACGACAAACAAACACACCACGATAATGAAAGAACGCATCCGTCAAATTATGAACGCCATGGGGCTCTCGCAACAAGAGTTTGCCCAGCGCCTTGGCATCTCTACGGCCTCTATCTCCAGCATTTTCAACGGCCGCACCAATCCCACCAACAACCACGTCATGGCCATTCACCGCGTTTTCCCGCAGATCCGCATTGAATGGCTGATGTTTGGCGAGGGCGATATGTATGTGTCTGATACAGCTGCTCCCGACGGCGAAGCACCGACCGACGGCGTCGTGGCCGACGGCGAGTCTCAGGCCGCCTCGGCATCGGCCGGCGCGGCGATTGAGGGTTTGTCGTTGTTCGGCCAGGAAAGCGCAGCCGTACAAACCGAAAAATCGTCTAATTTGCGTCCCCGCCCTACTTATGCTCAAGAGCGCCCGGGTGCTTATCAGAAGCCAAAAGAGGAAATGCGAAATATTATTGACTTACCGAAGCGAAAAATTAAAGAAATCCGCGTTTTTTTTGACGACGGCACGTATGAAGCCTTCATACCGTCCACGCGCGCGTAGTCTTAGCCGGCCTCTCGTGGCTTTGTTGCGGCTATATCCAGTCGCCATGAGAGTAGCCGAGGCTGGTTTTGTCTTTTGATTTAGCTTATTTCAGCCTTACCTTTGAGGTAAAGAAGAAGGATGAGGGGCCGCGAGGCCCCTTTTTCGTGCCTCTCAGTGTTTTACGGGCCTAAGGACAGGAAAAACTGTCCTTATGACAGGAATTTCTGCGATACTGAGCGGAGAAGCCAAGTGGCCGGACGGTATGTTTTCGGCCTATTCTGGTTGTTTGGCGAAAGCGGCGGCACGCTTGCGTCACTATTTCACGCTTTTTTCGTCACGGATACCCGCGCGTTTTGAACAGAGTTGTGCCCTTTGGGGAGTATGGTAGGTAAATGTAAGGGCAAAAGCCTACGATTTGTTTGATGAATAGGTCGTTCCAAATCTTTTGGCTTCGCCTTCCTCCTCCGCGGCTCGGCAAAATCCAAGCGGGGCTTGTCTTCTGCTCTCGCCTTGTCGTCGGTTGTCCTTACAGGGCGCTCATTGTCGCACCACATTACCCAGGGTGCCGGCGTCGCTTCGCGCCGCTTCTGCCCTGGGCGGAGTGCTTTTGGGCTTTCAGCCCGTTGCTTGATCATTCATTTTTTTTATCCAATAGTCTGCGACAAAGCCCTCCCAATCATTTTTCTCGCATAAAATCGCCACCGTGTTGTTGCAAAACCGAACTTTGTGTGTTATACGATTAGAGCGACGCCACCGAGGCCGCGCGAAAACCATCATTCTCCCACTTATGAACGCCGACGAACTGCAACAAACCTACCTCAAGGCCGCGCCCAGGCTCTATGCCATTGCGCTCGGTATGTTGCACGAGGCGGCCGCCGCTGAGGATGTGGCGCAAGACACGTTTGTGGGCATCTGGCAGCGACGGGAAAGGTTTGAAACGCTCAATGCCGAAGCCGCCATGGCTTATTTCGCGCAGGCCGTCAGGCACCAATGCCTCAACAGGCTTCGCCGCACAGCCCCGCTCTCGCTCGACGACGACACGCATAGGTCTGCCGGTTTCAACGAGCCGGCGGCCGGGGCCAATCCCGAGGAACTGCTCACCGGACGTGAGGCCCTCGACAGACTCTATGCTGCCGTGGAACATTTGCCGGCCAAACAGGCTCGCGCGTTCAGCCTTTTCCATTTTGAAGGACTTGACGCCACGCAAATTGCCACGCAGATGAACGAAACAGAAGCCTACGTGCGGTTGTTGCTCAGCCGCGCACGCCAGACGTTGAAACAGCAAATCGCCTTATGAACCAAGTTCTCTCCATACCAGAAGCCACTCGCCTGCTCGAGAAATACTACGCCGGCCTCATCACACCTGAAGAGATGGGGCTCTTGACGGATTTCGTGTGCTCAGATGCTTGTCCGGACAGTTGGCAAGCCGAGCGCGAGGTGTTTGAAGTGCTCCGTCAGGTGCCCGCATTGCCTCAGGGCTTCAGCCAACGCCTGGAGGCTGCCATCTGTCAGACGGCAGAGCCTGCAGTCGCAGCCCGACAGCGCCGCCGATGGCTTTATGTGGCCACCACCGCGCTGGTTGCAGCCTGTATGTGCGGTCTGTGCTGGCTCTTGATGAAGCCGGATGTGACCGAAAGGTCGACTGGTCAAGCCATTGTCGCGGCTGAGCAGGCGCAGACTGAGGCGCCTACAATTATTTTGGTGGCACAGCATGACGAAAACGAGGCCGATGAGGCTGCTCATAAAGCGGAGCCTTCGGCCCAACAGCCTTCTCTCACCGCCAAAGCACCACGGCCTGCCGACGACGAGATGGACAATCCTGATGCCGTTTATGGCAGTGGCGTGGCTACGGTCGAAGAGGCCGAGGCCGAATGGCAGAAAGTGTCGGCCTTTTTGGCAGAGACACGCAACCAAATCGACCAGAGCCTTGCCGACGTGGAAGAAACCCTTCGTAACATTTAACCCCTTAACACCATATTTTGATATGAAAAAGATTGTTTCTATTCTCATCTTGAGCCTATTACCCATTCTCGCCTGGGCCGAAGGCGATTATTATGATTTCAGCAAATTGCGTCAACTTAAAGGCGTGGAGAGTGTTTATATCTCATCACAGATGACCCAAACTATGAAGTCGGGTAAGTCCAGCAAAGTCACAAATATGAATATGGGCATGGGGCTCCCGATGGAAAATGTAGACTCCATTCTCACACTCACCACCGAACAAAAATCGGCACTTGGCGAGTTCAAAAAGGTATTGAAGACACTTCGCAAAAAAAACGGTTATCAGGTGCTGGTGGAGCGTATGGAGGATGACGAAGAGACCTACATCATTGTCCATCCCAAGGCCGGTTCAACCACAGAGTATGACGAAATGATTATTTTCAATCTCGAAGCCGACGAAGGCCATATTGTCCAACTGATTGGAAAACTCGGCGCCCCCGGCAAGTAAGAAATCCATAAATGCTTTCATATAATCGTTGATTAAACCAAAATGTTTGTGACGAGGATGTGGCCATTGTCTGGTCGCATCCTTGTGTGTTTTGCAGCGTCGTGCGGTTTGGTAAAAGGCAAAGTGAAGGAGGAGGAAGTAAAAAAACGGGCAAACACTTTGTGGAAAGGAAAGAAAAGTCTATCTTTGCATCGCTTTTCAAGGGAAAAGCCAAATGGTGCTTATAGTTCAGTTGGTTAGAGCGTCAGATTGTGGTTCTGAATGTCGTGGGTTCGAATCCCACTAAGCACCCCAAGCAATTCAAAAACACGTGCAATGGTCAGTTGGCCGTTGCACGTGTTTTTTATGTCTATTTTCCCGAGTCATGTCAGTAGAGCGGCACAATGAGCGCTCCTTGTGTCTTGAGGTCGTAGACGGCGATGCCGGCCCGACGGGCTTCGCGGCGATAGCGCTCCCTGTGATAGTCCGAGAGGCCAGCCGAGAGCACAATCTGCCGCGGCGCATAGCGGGTCAAGACTCTGTCGAGGCGGCCGCTGCATCCCTTTTCCAGCAACACATAGTCCACCTTGAGCGGTTTGAGACCGTGGGCAAAAGGCAGTTGCTCGCTCACCACGGCCACCCTCCGGCCGGCAAAGACTGCCGTGCCGGCTTTCACCTCAATCGTCGGTGTCGACAGGCGGTCGGCAAAACGCATGGGTTCGGCTATGCCTTTGGCCACCCAAAAATCTTCGGCCACACGCTGCAACGACAGACTGTCGGCTGCGGCCGAGGGTGGCATCCACAGGTACGACTCACGGGCCGAAGCGATGAAATGAACAGGCGAGGAGTGGCGCAAATGATAGAAGACCAACTGTGGCCGCACCGCCTGTCCCGTGGCCTGATGGGCACAAACCACTCCCGCCACCACGAGAGCGCAAACCGCCATAGTGCCGCTCCACAGTCGGAGACGCCGCCTTGTCCATGCCACATAGCCGGCCACCATGGCCACATAAATCAACCACACAGAGGCCTCGGGCAGATAGACCTTGGTGTCGGTCAGCGGCCAATCGGCAATGACGGCCAGCAACTGCGCAAAACTTTTGATTAAAACTTCAAGCAAAAACACCGTCACGACACGGGCAAACGGGAGAATGAGGAAAACAAGACTCAGACAGATGACCAGCCAGGCAAAAGGTATGGCAATGTAGTTGGCCACAAGGCCGTAGAGCGGAATGTTGTGGAAATGATAAATGCCAAGGGGCATCGTGACGAGCGTACAGACGCAGGTGACGCAGAAAAGATTGTAAATCCAGGCCAGCAACGGGTGACGGACCACGACTTGCGGCACCGTGAGCCGCGGCAAGATGACCAGCATACCCAAGACTGAGAGGAAAGACAGTTGGAAACCGATGTCGAAAAGCGATTGAGGCCAAATCACAAGGATGACCGTGGCCGCCACCATCAGACCCGACAGCGGGTTGCTGTGGCGCCGCCAAAGCAGGCCAATCTGCAACAGGGTCAGCATCACGGCGGCACGTACAAGCGACGCCGGCAAACCGGAGATGAACACAAACGTCCACACCAGCAACAGACAGACGGCGGCACCACATATACGCGCCGGACGGCGCCAAAGATGACGCAGCAAGAGCCAATGAAACAGTGCGAAAAGAATGCCCAGATGCAAGCCCGACAAGGCCAGGATGTGGCTTACGCCGCCTTGGGCAAAGTGCTCGCGCAGGTCGGCTGTGAGACGGGAACGATCGCCCAAAGTGAGCGAAGAGACAATGGCCAGTGTGGTGTCTGAAAAGTGTTGGGCGTATTGCTCCACAAGATACGAGCGCCAGCGCAAAGCTCTGACGGGTAGTGATATACGCTCTATGCTGTCGGAGAGTAATCGCCATTGCTGGCGGAGGCAGAAGGCACTTCCCTGTAAATCGTTTTGGCGCATGAACGCGGCATAGTCAAACTCGCCGGGATTGCCCAAAGACTGTGGCGGTTCGATGGCGGCATGAAAAGCCAGCTTGTCGCCGGGACGAAGTGGCTTTGCCGAAAATTTCGCGGGGTTGATAGCGGTAGCAAATGAGGCTTTCACCAGTCGCACCCTCACCCTGCGCCCGGCATAAGGACCCGAGGTAAGCCGGCCATCGACGAGCCAACTGCGGTCGGTCTCTTTGGGCGTTTTGTCGATGAGAAGGGTATAAGTGGCGGGCCGGGGTGCATTGATGTCGGGCGGGATGGTGGCAAGGTGGTGCTGGAAAAGAGCAGCGCCGATAAAGAATGAAGCCATTCCCAACGCATGTCGTGTCCACGCCGAGCCATGTCGCGAAGATTTGATTGGCCACAAGACAAATCCCAAGAGTACGGCGGCAAGGCTCAGGCAGACCATTGGCGAACCAACCCAAAGACCCGAGAGCGCATTGGCCACAAAAATGCCCATCACCAGCGGAAGCGTGATGATGGTCAGTGGCGGCGTGGAGTGTTGAGGCCGTGCCGAGGGTTGGGATAGAGGCGTGAGCGACGACATCTCAGACAAAAGAAGATTTGACAGCCCGAAGTTAGCGATTTATTGGCATTTATGGCCCATTGTTCGCCATTTGGCGACCGCCATAACAAGCTACGGGGCGTGCAGAAAGCCCTGCACGCCCCGTAGGCGTCGTATTGTGAAGAGAGAGTTTAGCGGATGAAAAGCAACTCGCGGTATTTGGGCAGCGTCCACATCTCGTCCTCGACGATGAGTTCGAGTTTGTCGATGTGGTAACGGATATCGTCGAGATAAGGCGCAATGTCGTCGTGATAGGCAATGGCCAGTTCGCGCACGTCTTCAATCTTGTTCACCACCTTACGCTTCTCGACCATCGCCTCAACATTTTCGGCGATGAAGTTGGTGTGCTTGTTGATTTTCTCAATAAGGTCGATGTTGTAGGCCGTGAGTTCCTTCACCTTTTCAGGGTCGGTGAAGGCCAGCTGTATCTTGTGCACGTTGTCCACAAGTTCGCTCTGATATTTGGTGGCCACGGGAATGATGTGGTTCATACAGATATCGCCGAGCACGCGTGCTTCAATCTGGATCTTCTTTTGGTAAGTTTCCCATTTGATTTCGTTGCGTGCTTCGAGCTCAAAGCGGTTCATCACGTTCATGCTCTCAAACATCTTCACGCTGCTTTCGTCGAGGTAGCGGTCGAAGATGAGGGGACACGAAGTCTCACAGTCGAGGCCGCGGCGTGCTGCCTCTTCTTTCCACTCGTCGCTGTAGCCATTGCCGTCGAAGTGGATGGGGCGACAGGTCTTAATGTCCTCGCGCAGCACATCAAGGATGGCCGAAATCTTGCTCTCTCCCTTGGCAATGAGAGCCTCTACACGGGTGTGGAAGTCGGTGAGCGCTTCGGCCACGGCAGTGTTGAGGGCAATCATGGCACTGGCACAGTTGGCAATTGAGCCAACGGCGCGGAACTCGAAACGGTTGCCGGTGAAAGCGAAAGGCGAGGTGCGGTTGCGGTCGGTATTGTCGATCATCAGCTCGGGGATTTGCGGGATGTCGAGCGTCATGCCGTGTTTGCCCTCAAGCGTGAAGAGTTCGTCTTTGGTAGACTGCTCGACGCGGTCGAGTAATTCGCTGAGCTGCTTGCCTAAGAAACTCGAGATGATGGCAGGGGGAGCCTCGTTGGCACCAAGGCGATGGGCGTTGGTGGCACTCATGATTGAGGCTTTGAGCAGACCGTTGTGGCGGTACACGCCCATCAGCGTTTCTACCACAAAGGTGATGAAGCGCAGGTTGTCTTCCGGGGTCTTGCCGGGGGCATGGAGCAACGCGCCTGTGTTGGTGGTCAGACTCCAGTTGTTATGCTTGCCGCTACCGTTGATGCCGGCAAAAGGTTTTTCGTGCAAGAGGCAACGGAAACCGTGCTTGCGGGCAATGTTGCGCATAAGCGACATGACGAGCATATTGTGGTCGACGGCCAGGTTGCACTCTTCAAAGATTGGGGCCAACTCAAACTGGTTGGGGGCTACCTCATTGTGACGTGTCTTGCAGGGAATGCCCAGCTCGAGAGCTTGAATCTCGAGGTCGCGCATGAATTCGGCCACGCGTTCGGGTATGGCGCCGAAGTAGTGGTCTTCCATCTGTTGGTTTTTGGCAGAGTCGTGGCCCATTAGCGTACGGCCCGTGAGCAACAGGTCGGGGCGGGCGGCATACAGACCCTCATCCACGAGGAAGTATTCCTGTTCCCAACCCAAGTTGGCCGTAACGTGAGTCACCTTTTCATCAAAATATTTGGCCACGGCAGTAGCGGCCTTGTCTACGGCTGCCAAGGCTTTCTTGAGCGGTGCCTTGTAGTCGAGTGCCTCACCGGTGTAGGAGATGAAGACCGTTGGGATCATCAGCGTGTCGCCCACGATAAAGACGGGAGAAGCGGGGTCCCAAGCGGAGTAACCGCGTGCCTCAAACGTGGAACGGATGCCGCCGTTGGGGAAAGACGAGGCGTCGGGTTCCTGCTGCACCAGCTCCTTGCTACTAAAGTTCTCGATGACGCCGCCTTTGAAGTCGTGTTCGATGAAAGCATCGTGCTTCTCGGCTGTGCCCTCGGTGAGCGGTTGGAACCAGTGGGTGCAATGGGTTACGCCCATTCCCATAGCCCATTTCTTCATGCCTTCGGCCACCTCGTCGGCGATTGAGAGCGGCAGGGGGGCACCTTCTTCAATCACCTCGCGGAGCTTGTTGTAGGTCTTCAAGGAGAGATATTTGAACATCTTCTCTTTGTTGAACACATACTTGGCATAGTACTCTGACGGACGCTCTGCGGGCGTTTTCACTTCTACCGGGCGCTTCTTGAACGCCTCTTCTACAACTTTAAATCTGAGGTTACTCATAGTGTGATATTGTGATTTGATTTTTTATTTCGGGAGTTTTTGTGTTGGTGGGGCGGTTTTATTTCAGCCAGTTTTTGAGTCGGCCCATGGCCTCTTCGCAGTTTTCGCGGGTGCCGAAGGCGGTGAGGCGGATGTAGCCCTCTCCGGCCGGTCCGAAGCCTACGCCGGGCGTGGATACGACGTTGATTTCGTGGAGCAGGCTGTTGAAGAAGTCCCAGCTACCCACGCCTTCGGGCGTCTTGAGCCAGATGTAGGGAGCGTTGATGCCGCCGTAGGTCTTCAAGCCCACTTCGGCGAGGGCCTCACGCATGATGGCGGCGTTGGTCATATAGTAGTCGATGGTCTCTTTCACCTGCTTCTTCCCCTCGGGACTGTAGATGGCCTCGGCGGCACGCTGCACGATATAGGCCGTGCCGTTGAACTTGGTGCATTGCCGGCGGTTCCACAACTGGTTGAGGCTGACGCGTTCGCCCGATGCAGCCGTCACGGTGAGTTGCTCAGGCACTACGGTATAGCCGCAACGCAAACCGGTGAAGCCTGCCGTTTTGGAGTAGGAGTGAAACTCGACGGCACAAGCCTTGGCACCTTCAATCTCATAGATGGAGTGGGGCACATCGGCCTCGGTGATGTAAGCCTCATAGGCGGCATCGTAGAGGATGATGGCTTTGTGTTGAAGTGCGTAGCTCACCCATTTTTCCAGTTCTTGGCGTGAGAGGGTTGTGCCCGTAGGGTTGTTGGGATAGCAAAGGTAGATGAGGTCGACAGGCGCTGTGGGGAGCGACGGGATAAAGTCGTTGTCGGCCGTGCAAGGGCAATAGTTCACCTTCGACCAGGCTCCGCCGGCAAAGTCACCGGCTCGGCCGCCCATCACGTTAGAGTCGATATAGACGGGATAAATCGGGTCGGTCACGCAAATGGTGTTGTCCGTGCCGAGAATATCGCCGAAGTTGCCAGTGTCGCTTTTGGCACCGTCATTCACAAAGATTTCGTCGGGCGAAAGGCTGATGCCGCGTGGTGCGAAGTCGTTCTCGACAATGGCGCGGCGCAAAAACTCGTAGCCGTGCTCGGGACCGTAGCCTCTGAAGGTTTCGCCATGTCCCATCTCATCGACGGCGCGGTGCAGGGCCTCAATTACGGCCGGCGCCAACGGACGTGTGACGTCGCCGATGCCCAGCCGGATGATATTGGCCTCGGGATGCGCCTCTTTATATGCCGCCACCTTTTGTGCGATGTCGGCGAAGAGATAGTTTTTTTGTAGTTTAAGGAAGTTTTCGTTTATGGTTGTCATGGCTCAGTGGTTTAAGCGCGATGTGGGTATAGAGAAAAGAGCCTGAAAACGCTTGGCCGCCTTGTCGGCGCCTGGGGCTGATTTCAAACTCTTTATGCTGTTTCAATCCGGAATGTCGATGGTGCCGTCAAACACTTTCGTGGCCGGTCCTGTCATATAGACATGGTCGTCGGTCTCGCTCCAGGCGATTTCGAGCGTGCCGCCGTCCATGACGATGCGGCTTTTGCGCCCGGCACGGTGGGTGAGTGCGGCAGCCACGGCGGTGGCGCAGGCTCCTGTGCCGCAGGCCATAGTGATGCCGGAGCCTCGTTCCCACACTCTCATGCGGATGTCGCCGTCGGGTCTGACTTCGGCAAACTCGATGTTGCAGCGTTCTGGGAATATTGGGGCAAACTCGAGCGTCGGACCTATGGCGGGCAGGTTGAGCGTTTCGACGCCTTCGGTGAAGATGACGAAGTGGGGATTGCCCATCGAGACGAAGGTGCCGCAGTAGGTTCGGCCGTCGGTGGCCGTAACTTCGCCATCGACGAGGCTGCCATCCGGTGTGGCCAGTTGGGCGGGAACGGCCGTCTTGGGCGTGTCCATGTCGACGGTGACCGTGTCTACGAGTCCGTCTTCGGCGATGTGGAGCTTCAGCACTTTAATGCCCGAGAGCGTTTCAAGTTTGATTTCGGTCTTGTCGGTAAGTCGCTCGTCGTGGAGATATTTGCCGATGCAACGTGAAGCGTTGCCACACATCATGGCCTCAGACCCGTCGTTGTTGAAAATGCGCATGGAGAAGTCGCCGTGCTTGGCAGGGCCTATGAGCACCAGTCCGTCGCCGCCTATGCCTTTGTGGCGATCGCTCCAGAGGATGGAGAGCGCTTCGGGGTGGCTGATGGGCGTTTCGAGCGTATTGACATAAATGTAGTCGTTGCCCGCTCCGTGCATTTTCGTAAACTTGATGGTTCGGCTCATAGGTTGTTTTTGTCTTAAAACGTTGCAAAGGTAACTAATAATTATCATACGGCATAGTAAAAAGCAGAAAAACTTTCAAAAATCCAAGAATATGTGCTTTGTTTCTTACAAAATGAGACTTTTATAAAAGATAAAGTTTCAAAATGAAATATTTTGGTGCTTTTTGTAATAGTCGTATCAGGCTTCTCGGGCGGTGTTGGCCGGACTTGTATGCTTCTGAGGGAGAGCATGATGGGGGCGGTCGCTGCCGGGTGGCTCGGTGAAACGCTTTTTTTAGTAATTTTGTGGCACTAATCTAAAGCAATATGTATCAACTGGTAATTGTGGTGCCGTGCTACAACGAAGAGGCGGTGCTTGAAGAGACCAACCGCCGTCTGCTGGCTTTGGCCGAGAAGCTTGAAAGCATAGAGGTGGCCACACATATATTATATGTAGATGATGGTAGCGCCGACGACACTTGGCGGCTCATCAGCGATTTTTCGGAAAAGACGCCGGTCGTGCAAGGTCTGAAACTGGCTCACAATGAAGGTCATCAGCACGCTCTTTGGGCGGGACTGGACAAGGCGGTCAAGACAGCAGATGCCGTGGTCAGCATTGACGCCGACCTGCAAGACAGTGTCGACGCCATCGTTGAGATGGTGGAGCAGCACCGCGGCGGTTGCGACATCGTGTTTGGCGTGAGGCGCAAACGCGACACCGACTCTTTTTTCAAGCGCGTATCGGCGCAGATGTTTTACCGCCTCATGCAAAGTCTTGGCGCCGAAGTGGTCTACAATCACGCCGACTTCCGTCTGATGTCGCGCCGCGCCGTGAAAGCTTTGTTGCAATATTCTGAGCGCAATCTCTTTATCCGTGGCATGGTGAAGACATTGGGCTATCGTCAGGGATATGTCTACTACGACCGCACCGAGCGCATGGCCGGCGAGTCTAAATATCCGCTCGGCAAGATGTTGGCTTTTGCCTGGGACGGCATCACGTCGTTTTCCGTGCGTCCGTTGCGCTTGATTATGGGTGTGGGTCTGTTTTGCATTTTCATCTCTTTCGTGGCCATTGTCTGGGCCCTCGTCACCTATCTCCAGCACCGAGCACTGCCCGGATGGACATCTATGCTGGTGAGTGTTTGGTTCTTGGGCGGCGCAGTGCTTACGGCGCTTGGCGTCATTGGGGAGTATGTGGGCAAAATATATAGCGAGGTCAAGCGCAGACCCCGCTATATAGTGGAAGAAGAGGTGGGCTTCTGACGGCCCCCGTCTTGTTTTTTCTTGTCTTGGATTATCGGTCGGTGTCGTCGGCGGTCGTTTCGATGGCCACGATGTCACCGCCTTTTTTATTGCTTTGGCGCACGAGATAGATGGTCCAAAGTTCCAGCAGACTGTAGATGATGAAGCCGCAGCCCAGGAGGATGACCGGCAGTCCGGCGATTTCGGTTTTGTTGTTGGTCAGGGCGATGTAGAGGCCTGCGGCCAATTCGAGTGCCGGTACGAGATAGTAGGCCGGATGCAGTCTTACGCCGTTGCGATGAATGTTCCAGAGGGTGTAGCTCTGTATGAGCGACACGAGGATGAGGCATCCCGAGAGAATGTACATGATGATGGCGATGAAGAGATGGGGCCAAATCACCTGCACAAGGCCGAAGAGGATGCTGCCCACGGCGATAATGGGGTAGAGCATAACCTGTCGTCCTTCGGGGTCGCGGCGGAAGTAGCCGATGAGCGAGACGGCTCCGGGGATGATAAACACGAGGCCGCAGAGCATAACGATCCACTTGGTAATCTCGGCCGAGAAGGCAATCAGCAGGATGCCGAAGACCAGCACGCAAAGGGCGCGGGCCAGTGTGTTTTGGAGAAACTTTTTCATAGGACAAGGGGATTTAGAGGGTGAAACAATCCGTATGTTTGGTGTGGCTTGTCTGTGTCAGTCTATGGTTGACGGCCCTGTGGGGCTGAGTTCTAAAACCAAAAGCCAATGTGCAGCTTTGGCTGCAAAAGCAGCGGTGGCACATTGGCTTTATTGTGTGTGTCTGTGTGAAGTGTGCGGTGGTTTTATTTTCCGCCTTGGGCCTGTTGGGCAGCGTTTTGACCGGCACCCTGCGGCAGCTGTGTGGGCTGCTCTTTCATGTCGTCGGTGGCCGACTTGACTTGCGAACTGGGCAGGGTGAAGGTAGACAACACGCTGAAGGCTACGAGCAGGCCGGCGAGGGTCCAGGTGGCTTTTTCGACGATGTCGGTGGTTTTGCGAACGCCCATGATTTGGTTTGACGAGGCAAAACCTGAAGCGAGGCCGCCGCCTTTAGACTCTTGGATGAGTACGATGAATGCCAAAGCAACGGCTGCGATGGCTGCCAATACTACAAAAATGCTATACATTTTCTTCTTTATTATGTTTTTTATTGATTATCAGTTTCTGCAAAAATCGCATTTGGTCTGCAAAGTAACGATTTTTTTTCGGGAAATTCAAGTTTAGCTTGCTGATAATTTCCATGGCCTTCTCATATCGCCCTTGTTTGATATAGATTTTGGCCAGTGTGTCGGTGAAATAATCTTCGTCTTGTTCGGGGTCCGGCTCGATGTTGTCGATGTCGGGCGTGTATTCTGGTGTGTCTTGCAGCGTGTGTCGTGAGCCGGCGACCTGTGTGCCGATGAAGTCGTCGATGAGCGCTCCGGTGCGTGATGTGGCCGGTGTTTCGGCTTCGGGAGTGTCTTGTTCGGCGTCTTCCATTTGCATGAGATAGGCCATATAGTCGGTGGTGGCGTCGGCTGTGACGGCTTTGCGTCGCTGGGTGTCGTCGGCCTGTTCGCTACCGTGCAGGAAGCGGTCTATGAGCGTCACGGTGCGTTCGCCGCGGCTGGCGTTGGTCTGTTCGTCTTCGCCGGCTATGGCCCGTTCGGGCTTGAGCCGGTAGTTGGCTCCCTCAACCATATCGAAGAGCACGCGGCGGTCGGGCACGTAGACGGCGGCGCGGCGCAGTTCTTCACCAAAAGAGGTGTCGTGGAGGATGAAGAGGTTTTTGAGGAAGAGCAGTCGGGCAGCCTGGTAGTAGGGATAGCGCGCCACAAGTTCGCGCAGGGCAAAGAGCGTGTCTTTGTCCAGTCGTTCGGGGTGGGCGGTGAGTTCGGCTACCGTGGGCGTCATGTGGGGATTATATATATATTATAGGAGTGTGGGTCGTGATGGTCGTCGTGGTCTACCAGTTGGCCACGGTGGCGTTGAAGATTTGGTCGGTCAGGTCTTTGACCATTTCGGTGACGAGCTGTTCCTGCACGGAGGCAAGTTGCTGGCTGGCGTCGTATTGTGTGGTGGCAGAGAACTGTCGCTCCCAGTTTTCGTTGGTCTTGTTGTTGCGATAGCGTATGTTGACCGTCATTTTGAGTTGCACCTGCGACGAGAGACCGTCGGCCGAGATGCCTTTGTTGTATTGGTCATAACCCGTGATTTCGCCGGCAATCTGCAGGTCGCCGCCGCGTTTGACGAGCCTGAGTCGTGTCTGGTTGGCGTAGGCGTCTTGGAGTTTGTTGTTGAACATGGCCTCCATCGGTGCCCAGCCATAGGGAGCGCGGTTGGCGATGTTGTCAATCTGTATGGTCTTGATGATGTCGTAGTTGATGTTGGTGCCCGTGAAGTAGTAGCTCACGCTGCAGGCCGTGGTGGCGGCCAGGCAGACCATCAAGGCCAGGGCCACGCCGATGGTTTTGAGTCGGAGTTTAGTGGTCGAGGCCATATTCTTTGATTTTTCTGTAGAGCGTTCGTTCCGAGATGCCCAGCCGGGCTGCGGCCATACGGCGGTTGCCGGCTGTGGCGGCGAGCGTCTCCTTGATGGAGCGGCGTTCGAGGTCGTCGAGTCGCTGTGTGTGTTCGGTTTCGGCCGGCTCCTCGTTTTCTTTGATTTCTTCGGCCTCTTGTATGGTGGTCTCGTCGCCGTCGAAGAGGTGTTTGCGCCCGGAGAGCGTGCCTGTAAGCGCCGCCGGCGTTTCTGTCCGTCCGGTGTGAGCCGTCGGGGTGGGCGAAGGCAGCCGATGAGCCGTGACGATGTGTTTGAGTTCGTTGAGGTCGCGTCGCAGTTCGAAGATGAGTTGGAAAATAGCCTCACGCTCTTCGTCGTAGCGGTGTGAGCCTTCGGTCTTTTCGCCTGCCGGCACTATGCTGGTGCCTGTGTGGCCGCGCGAGAGATAGTCGCGGAGCGTGTCGGCGTGGATGTCGCGGGCCTCAGAGGTGACCGACATGTTTTCGGCCAGGTTTTTCAGTTGGCGCACGTTGCCCGGCCAGTCGTATGAGGCCAGGAGCTGTGCCGCTTCGGCGTCGAGGCGTATGGGCGGCATCTTGTATTTTTCGCTCATTTCGAGCGCAAATTTCTTGAACAGCAAAATGGCATCGGCACCTCTCTCGCGCAGTGGGGGGATGTTGATGGACACGGCGTTGAGGCGGTAGAAGAGGTCTTCTCTGAACTTCCCCTCCCTGATGGCCTTGCCCATGTCTACGTTGGTGGCTGCCACGATGCGCACGTCGGTGCGTTTCACCGTGCTCGAACCCACGGGGATGAACTCGCCCGTTTCGAGCACGCGCAGCAGTCGGGCCTGTGTAGACAGCGGTAGTTCGCCCACTTCGTCGAGAAAGAGCGTACCGCCCGAGGCTGTGGCAAAATAGCCTTCGCGACTCTCCACGGCGCCGGTGAAGGCCCCCTTCTCGTGTCCGAAAAGTTCGGAGTCGATGGTGCCGTCGGGGATGGCGCCACAGTTCACGGCCAGATATTTTTTGCCTCGCCGCAGGCTGGCGTCGTGGATGATGCGTGGGAAGATTTCCTTGCCCACACCGTTTTCGCCCATGATGAGCACCGAGAGGTCTACGGGAGCAATTTTGAGCGCAATGTCTATGGCACGGTTCAACCCCTCGTGGTTGCCCACGATGCCATACCGTTGTTTGATGCGTTGCAGGGTTGCGTTGTCCATGAGGGTGAGTGTTGAGAACTTTCGGCGGTCGTGTTGTCCCGTCTGCCGCCGTGTGGTGGTGGCTGGGCTTGGCCGGCCGTTTGTCAGCAGCCTTTTTATGCAAGGTAGCAAACTGACTGTCTGCAAAAGTACGATTTTTTTGTCAGTCACGCTCACAGCCGGGTCTAAATCTTAGACCGTCGCCGGCTTGGTGGCCGTCGGGAGGACCGCTCCTCATTGTCTTTTTCTGTATGTCGCTTTGGACTTATCTTTGAGGTAGGAAAAGGAGAGAGGGAAGCTACATCAGCCTCCCTCGCTGTATATCAGGGTTTTACCGGCCTTATGCGAGAAAAAACTGTCCTTATGGCAGAATTTTTTGCGATACTTCCCTGCCCGTATTTCCCTGTTTTTCGTTCTCCGCCGTCGCTTTTTCGCCCTTTTTGGGCGCCATCCGTGAGCCGTGGAAAATAATAAAGGCCTTTCTCCCACTTTTTTTGTCACACAAGTCCCCCGTGTTTGTCCCCTTCCGAGCCGCCTGCGCCACCGTTTCATAAGGTTTGTTACAAAAGATGTCATCACACTTTTTGTAACAACAGTTTTTGTAGTTGTGGAATTAGTCTTAACTTTGCGGCATCACATTTCATTCGTCAGTTATGGAAACCCCGTTTGTCTTTGGAAAAATTGCGACCGAAAAAAACTTCACGGACCGCGAAAACGAAACGGCCTGTTTGGTTCAAAACTTTGTGTCGCTCATCAACACGATAATCATTTCGCCACGCCGATGGGGCAAAAGTTCATTGGTGCATAAGGCTACCCAACTGGCCATGCAGCAAGACGACAAGTTGCGTATATGCCACATCGACCTTTTCAATGTGCGCAGCGAGGAACATTTCTATTCGTTGCTGGCACAAAAGGTCATAGCCGCCACGTCGACAAGATGGGACGAAGCCGTGGAAAATGCCAAACGCTTTTTTTCACAGCTTGTGCCGAAAATCTCTATTGGTGCCGACCCGACGAACGAGGTGTCGATAGGTTTCGACTGGGATGACGTCAGGCAAAACCCCGACGAGGTGCTTGACCTTGCCGAGCAGATAGCCCAAAAGAAGGGACTGAAGATTGTGGTGTGTGTGGATGAGTTTCAAAACATTGCCGGCTTTGCCAATCCGGATTATTTTCAGAAGAAACTACGTTCCCACTGGCAGCAGCATCAGCATGTGGCCTATTGTCTCTATGGCAGCAAACGCCATATGATGTTGGAGGTGTTCACCAATTCGTCCCAACCCTTCTACAAGTTTGGCAACCTCATTTTCCTCAAGAAGATCGACACCGCCTGCCTGGTTGAGTTTTTCAACAATCGCTTTGCCGACACGGGCAAACGCATCACGGTCGACGCCGCACAGCTCATTGCGCAACTTTCAGACAATCATCCCTATTACGCGCAGCAGTTGGCTCAGCTCTCGTGGCTCCGCACGGAGACAGAGTGTACGGCGGCCATCGTCCGTGAGGCTCACGCCGCCTTGGTGGAGCAACTGAGCCTGTTGTTTGCCACTATCACAGAGACTTTGACCACGCAGCAACTCAACTATCTCCATGCCCTCATCGCCGGCGAACAGGCCATCAGTTCGGCCGAGGTGATGCACCGCTATCGCATCTCTTCGTCCACGTCCATTGCCCGTTCGAAGGCCGCACTCATCAAAAACGATATCTTGGACAATACCGTGGGCGAAATCTCCTTCCAAGACCCCATTTATGCCTATTGGTTGAAGACTGAATATTTTGCCAAGTCATAAAAACAAGGCCCCGCGTCCGCCGCGAGGCCTTTATGTTATCTCCTTCATTCAGTCCCCGCCGTGACTGAGCGTGACTGAAACGCTCCAGTCACAGCAAGTCGCTAATTATGAATAAGTTGATAGACGTGTGATTGTGTGATTGGAGAAAAGGCAAACATTAGGGTAGAGAGGCCTACATATCGTGCGCCTCGAGGCGTCGCAGGGCCAGTTGCTCGTATTTCGTACCCGGCTGCCCGTAGTTGGCATAGGGCCATATGCTGATGCCGCCGCGCGGCGTGAAGATGCCCGTCACCTCGATGTATTTCGGTTCCATCAGGGCGATGAGATCTTTCATGATGATGTTGACACAGTCTTCGTGGAAATCGCCGTGATTGCGGAAACTGAAGAGATAGAGTTTCAAGCTCTTGCTCTCCACCATGCGTCGGCCGGGAATGTAGCTGATGCGTATTTCGGCAAAGTCGGGCTGTCCCGTGATGGGGCAGAGGCTCGTGAACTCGGGGCAGTTGAAGCGCACCCAGTAGTCGTTGTCGGGATGTTTGTTTTCAAACGTTTCGAGCACCTCCGGCGCATAGTCTTGCCGGTATTCTGTTTTTCGTCCCAATACGTTGAGACCTTCGTCCGTTCGGTTCATGATGAGTTTATGGTTTTGCAGGAAATGGTTTGTAAGAGGAGAAAGTTTGATATTTATGAATGAGAAGCGTTTAGAGCCTTCCGACTAAGATAAGCTTCAAGTCCGCGCCGGCGGAGGATACAGGCCGGACATTCGCCGCAGCCGTCGCCCGGCACGCCGTTGTAGCACGTCAGCGTCTCGTGGCGCACCAGGTCGAGCACGCCCAGTTCGTCGGCCAGCGCCCAAGTCTCGCACTTGTCCAGCCACATCAGCGGCGTGTGGATGACCATCTGCGCGTCGAGTGCCAGATTGAGCGTCACGTTGAGCGAGCGGATGAAAGCGTCGCGGCAGTCGGGATAGCCCGAGAAGTCGGTCTGCGACACCCCCGTCACCAGGTGTCTGATGCCACGCTCACGCGCATAGACGGCTGCCATACTCAAGAAGAATAGGTTGCGTCCCGGCACAAACGTCGACGGCGGCCTTCCGCCTTCGGCTACCCCTTTCTCCACCTCCATCGCGGTGTCTGTCAGGCTGTTGTGGCCCAGTCGGCCGATGAGGTGGCAGTCCAGCGTCGCGTGAGGCACGCCCGCCTCTTCGGCAATCTTTCGGGCCAGTTCCACTTCGAGCGCGTGTCTCTGCCCATAGTTGAAACTCAGCGCCATCACTTCGTCAAACTCCCTTTTGGCCCAAAAGAGGCACGTCGTCGAGTCTTGTCCACCGCTCAGCACCACGAGTGCCCGGCGGTCCGAAGGCGTTTGTCCCGTCAGAGTTCTGATATTTTCCATACGCTATAAGAGATATTCTTGTCGAAAGTGTCTTCGCCCTGTGTGCGTTTCACGTAGTTCACCACCCGAATGGTCACGGGCAGCGCAATGATTTCGTAGGCCGTCTTGAGGCAGAGCTGCGTCAACATCATGGCCGGCATCACCTCCCAGGGCACCACGCCGCCCAGCGCCAGGGGAAAGAAGATGAGCGAGTCGGCCCCTTCGCCCACGATGGTCGAGGCGATGGCGCGCAGCGAAAAGTGCCGGCCGCCCTGCTTCAGTTTCATGCGGCTCATCACATAGGCATTAAGAAACGAGCCCACGAGGAAAGCCAGGAACGAAGCCCCGGCAATGCGCGGAGCCAGTCCGAAGATGGCGTGGAACCCCTCTTCGCCCTGCCAGTAAGGCGCCGCCGGCAGCCAGTCGGCCACGAGTCCGAAAATCACGAAAAGGAAATTCATCAAGAAGCCCATCCAAATCACGAAGCGTGCGCGGCGGTATCCCCACACCTCGACGAGGCAGTCGTTGATGATGTAGGAGATGGGGAAGACGATAAGCCCCGCCGTCATTTCGAGCGGTCCGAGCGTCACTTGTTTGGTTTCGAGGAGGTTGGCTGCAATCAAGCAGATGCAAAAGAGCACGCCCATCAACATAAAGGGCAGGCTCACGGTGGTTTTTTTGTGAGTCATATTCTTGTTTTTTACGAGGTTTATCAAGCACTCGGTTTCGCCACAACTGCGAAACGATGGCGCAAAAATACGAAAAAGAGTCGAAGAGACAAAGAGACGAAGAGACAAAGAGACGAAAAGACGAAGAGACAAAGAGACAAAGAGACGAAGAGACGAAGAGACGAAGAGACGAAGAGACAAAGAGACAAAGAGTTTGAGCGGCCTCGAAAAGCCCTGTAAGGGCGCCAAGACCATAGCCCAGGGCAGAGGCGGCACGTAGTGACGCCGGCACCCTGGGTAAACGTGGCCCAAACAATGCGCCCTGTAAGGGCAACCGACGACAAGGCGAGAGCAGAAGACAGGCCCCGCTTGGATTTTGCCGAGCCGCGGAGGAGGAAGACGAAGTCAAAAGCATTAATAAAAAGGTATGAGCATGGTTGGAGTTTCAATAAAAATCTTTTGCCCTTACAGGGCGAACATAATCGGCCACTCCGACCCAGGGTGCCGTTCGCTACGCTCACTCTGCCCTGGGCTATGGTCTTGTTGGCCTTTCAGGGCGTTCTTGGCCGCTCAAACCCAGGGTGCCGTTCGCTACGCTCACTCTGCCCTGGGCTATGGTCTTGTTGCCCTTTCAGGGCGTTCTTGGCACTCTGCCCTGGGCTATGGTCTTGTTGCCCTTTCAGGGCGTTCTTGGCCGCTCAAACTCTTAGTCTCTTAGTCTTTTAGACTCTTAGACTTTTAGTCTTTATATGTTACATTCAATAATTCATTCCCGATATGTGTGCCGACCTTACAGGCCGGGAGTTTGGAGGGTCATATTAAACCCGGGCCTAACGACCCGGGCTGATATGTAACGCCCTTACAGGGCTTGCTTGGCCGCTCAAAACAATCAATAAACCATTCTTGTTTTGAGACCCTACTCCCTCCGGGGCTTTCGAGGCCGCTCAAAACCACTCGCCGCGCTCGCTCGTAGCGATTATTTATCAACCCCAAAATCTGTTTAATCCGTTACATCCGTGGTCTGTTTTTATAACACGGATGCTACGGATTAAACGGATAAAAAAATCAACCTAATCTCAATCTCTTTTGCGCACGCCCGCCTTGCTTTTCATCCCTTCACTTCATCCCCCTCCACCAACGCCCGGTCGAGCCGAATGGCATACCGCTCTCCGCGCTCGCCCGTGACGATGTAGTTTGTGGCCAGATGTTCGTCAAACTTCTCGACGAAAGCCTTTCTTATGCGTGCAATGTTCTCGTTCAAGGCATTGCCCAGCGGGTTGACCACCTTCGTGATGGTGAGACACCTTCGGGCCTCGTCAGTGTAGGGGCGCAGCCGGCTGTAGATGTCGAGCAGTTCGCCGTAATGGTCCTGCATGTGTTTGCACACGATGCCCTCGGGATGGCGCAGGTAGAGCAGGTAGAGCGCCTTGGGCAGCGCCCCCATCTCGATTTCCATGTTGTTATAGTCAGGCAAGAAGATACGATAGTCCGGCGCGATCTTCAGTCGCGACAAAGGCTCCTGCTTGTCGATGAACTCATG
>SFFB01000026.1 GCA_004557035.1 Bacteroidales bacterium
GTCCTGTATTGTGCCGACCTTACAGGCCGGAAATTAGAGGGGCTTCCGTTACCCGGGCCTGACGACCCGGGCTATTATGTGGCGCCCTTACAGGGCTTGCCAAGCCTCTCTTAGTCTTTTAGACTCTTAGTCTCTTAGTCTTTTAGACTTTTCGTCTTTTTTTATTGATAATCTATTGTGAGGTTGCCATCGCTGATGGTCGTGGTGATGTTTTTGAGTTCGGCAGATCTCGACACCTTGCTCCAACCGGGACGGATGCCCACCTCCAAGCCGTCGGTGCCTATCCATGTCTCGGGCTGCTTGAGTTCGAAGGTGCGCGCCGCAGAATAAGGATTTAAGGAGTTCGTCTCGTCGGTGAAGATGTCACCTACAGATTTCACCACATAGCAATTGGTGAAAGTATTGGAGGACGAATTAGACTCGGTGGATAAGAGAATACAGTTGGTCACTGTGGCACCACCCGTATGGTAGAATGGCGACCGCCACCCTTGGGCAATATACTGATAATATGTGAAAATACAGTTGGTATATGTGTTTGTCGACAAGGTGCCGCATGTGATGCAATGGTTGAATGTGCTGGAAGTAATCGACACGTCGCCATAAATGTAGCAGTATTCGAAAAGGCAATTGGTGGTCTCTACGCCTGTGGTGACGCCGCCATTGATGACACAGTTGGAAACGATGGTGTTGTTGTTTGCAGCATAAATAGAAAAGTCACTGCCGACATAACATTTTTCCATCACAAAGTTCTCTAACGGCGTGGTGAACTTGAAAGTGCCGGAGATGTTCAGTCCTTCCAGATGAACGCCTGAAAGGGTTGCGCCCTCGGCCTGAATGATGATTAAATCTCCGGCAAGGGTGGTTTTTTGCCTGCCGGTTGCCGCGGCTTCTTCAAAGCCGGCTCCATATACAGAAATCGATTTTTTGATGACAGGAAGAAGTTTGAAGTCGCCGGACGAGAGTGTAATCACGTCACCATCGACAGACGCCTCTTCGGCCTCGATAAAGGACTCAGGACCTATAAACAATGTCGTCTCGCCTTCATGGTGAAGCATAGCCGTCAGGAGTTCATTCTGCGCCCATGTCGCCATAGTGCAGCATAGCGCAAGGAGTGTTAATAGCAACTTTCTCATATTTATTTTTTATTATTGATTTTGCATTGTCCCCAGAATAAGTGAGGCCGATTTTTTCATATGGCAAAGGTAAAAGCAAAGTGGTATAGCTTCCAATCGAAACACACACCAAGGTTGTGACATATCGTACGAAGGGTGTGTCATATCGTATATTTAACATTTTTGAGCCAAGACACGACTCTTATATGTGCCCTCAAGCACTATGATTAGCGTGGATTGGATTATTTTTTTGAAATTTATGATGAATGATGAGGAATGGGATAAAATTGGCTTTTGGGGGAGCCTTCTTATAATATATATATGTATGTTTGTAATGCTGGTTGGGGAGCAGCTTTAGGGAACAAGCCCCGCTTGGATTATGCCGAGCCGCGAAGGAGGGAGACGAAGTCAAATTAAAACAAGTTTTATTTGCCATTCCGCTCGCCTTGCACTAACTTTCGCCTACGGCGCAAGTTTGGCTGCGCGGCAAAGTCCAATAAAAAACAAGTTTTTCCTTGGCCTTTGCTCTCACTTGCACTAACTTTGTCCCCCGAATGAAGCAAATCACTGCGCATATCCTCGGCTTCTTGATGCTTTTGGGCCTCGCCGGCCATCCGCTGAAAGCCCAAACTGTGCAAGAAACAGAGGACTCTCTGCAAATAGGACTGCTCACCTGCAGCCCGGGAACGGCCGTATATGAACTATACGGCCATACGGCGTTGAGGGTGAAAAATGCCAAAGACGGCACCGACTGGGTCTTCAATTACGGCATCTTCGACTTCTCCACGCCCAACTTCACCTGGCGCTTCATGCTCGGAGAGACCGACTATACGCTGGGGGTCTCCACCTTCAGACAATTCGCCCGACACTATGCACATGACGGCCGAAGCGTCACCGAACAGGTGCTCAACCTCACTCCCGACGAGACTTATGCCATCGCACACGCACTCGACTCCCTCGTCTGCCTGCACAACTGGACCTACCGATACAACTTCCTCTACGACAACTGCACCACACGCGCCGTGGACCACGTCATAAAAGCCCTTGACGGAAAAATCCAATGGCCCAAACAGTCGGCACAGGTCACCTTCAGAGACATCATACACGAGTTTTCGGCCGACGCCTCGCCGTGGAACTGCTTCGGCCAAGACCTCATCTTGGGCACCGAGACCGACCAACCGCTCACCACAGACCAACAACTCTTCTCGCCCGTCTATGCCTCACGACTCTTCGGCGAAGCTCAGATTGTCGGTGACGACGGCTCGAAACGGCCTCTTGTGCGCTCCACCGAACTGGTGGTCGACGTGGCGCCACTGCCCGACCATCGTTTCCCCCTCACGCCCATGGCGGTGTGCATCATCCTGATGGTCGTGGTCGCTGCCGTGACGTTGTGGGAATATAAACGCCGACACGTCTTCACCGTGACAGACGACCTGCTCCTATTCGTCCAAGGACTCGCAGGCCTTCTCGTCGCCTTCCTCTATTTCTGCTCCAGTCATCCCGGCGTGGGGAGTAACTGGTTTATAGTGTGGCTCAACCCACTGCCAATCATCTATTTAGGTTGGAAAATCAAACAAAACATTCAGAACCGTCCTGACCATTTTCACGTGGTCTCTGGCGTGCTGCTCGGCCTCTTTGCCGCTGCCGCCATATTTTCGGGACAAAAATTTCCTATCGAAATCTACCTTTTGGCACTGATTTTGCTTGTCAGAGTGGGAATTAACTATCGTTTCCCCTCTCACCGGACGGACAATTGACGGACGCGCCCCGACGCAACCGCTCTTTGCCTCTTAGACTCTTAGGCTTTTATACTCCTATAATAATATAAATGGCCCGTAAACGACATCCACAACCTGCCGGCAGCGCCGACTTCTACATCAAGTTGCTGCCCACACTGCTCACGATGATGAGCGTGCTTGCCGCCTCGCCCGCGAGAGCCGCCGGCACGCCCGGCGGAGCCGTGCCCAAGATTGTGGTGAACATCCTCGTAGACCAACTCCGCACCGACTATCTCGAGGCCTTCATGCCGCTCTATGGCGACGACGGTTTCAAACGTCTGCTGCGCGACGGTGTGGTATATACCAATGCCGACTATCCCTTGGCCCAGCCCGACATTGCCTCGGCAGCAGCCACCATTGCCTCAGGCACAGCCCCATCAAGCCACGGCGTGGTGGGACGAATGTGGCTCGACCGCGAAACACTGCGCCCCACCTTCTGCGTTGACGACGACCAATATGCCGGCACAGGAGGCACCACCGACAAATCGTCGGCCCGATGCCTCAACGTCTCGACCATAGGCGACGAACTCAAGGCCGCCGGCGAAGACAAGCCGCTGGTTTTTGCCATAGCCCCTTCGAGAGAGGCCGCCATACTCACAGCCGGACACGCCGCCAATGCCGCCGTATGGATTGACGACAAGACAGGACTGTGGAGCTCAACAAACTATTACGGTGGCCTGCCGGCTTGGGCCTCAGTGAGAAACACGCTCGGCACTATCGGCGACATCAGCAAGACCGAGTGGCGACCCTGCTCGGATCTCGTGGGCAACTTCAGCTACTTCCTTTCAGGGGGTGTCAAGAAGCCTTTTGCCCACAAATTCAAAGGCGACAGCCGCTTCGCCGACTATAAGACCAGCGCTCTGGTCAACGAAGAGGTCAACGCCGCCGCACAGAGCTGCATCAACAGCACAATGATGGGCGCCGACCCCGTGACGGACTATCTCGCCATCACCTACTACGCCGGACGCTATGCCGGACAGACCGAGTCGGCCTCGCCCATGGAGCTGCAAGACACCTATGTGAGACTGGACCGAGCGCTCGCCGAACTCATCGCGACACTCGACAAAAAAGCCGGCATAGACAACGTGCTCCTCGTGCTCACTTCGTCGGGTTACGCTGCCGAACCCGCCGCAGATCTGAGCCGTTACCGCATCCCCACAGGCACATTCGACATGAAGCGCGTCGCCGCCCTGCTCAACATGTACCTCGTGGCCATCTACGGCCAAGGCCAGTTTGTCGAAGCCTGCTACGGCACGCAAATCTATCTTGACCACAAGCTCATCGAAAAAGGCCAGTTCAACCTCGCCGAAATGCTCGAGCGCTCGCAAGACTTCCTCATGCAACTCGAAGGCGTCAAAGACGTCTACACGTCGCGCCGCCTGCTGCAAGGCGCCTGGACGCCGGGCATCAGCAAAATAAGGGGAGGCTACAATCCGCGCGTCTCGGGCGACATCCTCATAGAGGTGGCACCGGGTTGGCAATACACCGACGGACAAAACTCTAAAAAAAATCCCGTCAGAGAGTCTTACATCCCCTACCCCATCATTTTCTTCGGCGCCGGCCTCAAAGCCTCCACCACCGACACGGCTGTCACCACCGACCGCATAGCCCCCACACTCTCCAAGGCTATGCGCATCAGAGCCCCGAACGCCTGCAGTTCCGCTCCGCTCTTTTAATCCTCCTTTCGTGACAATCGACACCCCCTTCACACAGATAAAAACAAAAACGACAATATGAATTTCAACCAAATCCTAAGCAAACTGCTCGGCGGCAACAAGGCCTCACGCGACCGTAAAGAGATACAGCCCATCGTCGACCAGGTGCTCGCCGTCTACCCCACCATCGAAGCCCTCTCAAACGACGAGTTGCGTGCCAAGACAAAAGAACTGCAACACACCATCCAGCACTCGGCCGACGACCTCAAAAAGAAAGTGGCTGCGCTGAAAGAGAAAATCGAAGCCACGCCTATTGAAGACCGCGTGGTCATCTTCAACCAGATTGACAAAATAGAAAAAGACATCCTCGAGCGCTATGAAGAGGCCCTCAACAAGGCTCTCCCCACCGCCTTTGCCATTGTCAAGAACACGGCCAAGCGTTTCAGCGAAAACGAGGAGCTGGTGGTGACGGCCACCGACTTTGACCGTGAACTCGCCGCCACACACGACTTCGTGCGCATTGAGGGCGACAACGCCATCTATCAGAACCACTGGGTGGCCGGCGGCAACGAAATCACCTGGGATATGGTGCATTACGACGTGCAACTCTTCGGCGGCATCGTCCTTCACCAAGGCAAAATCTCTGAAATGGCCACCGGTGAAGGTAAAACTCTCGTCGCCACCCTCCCCGTCTATCTCAACGCCCTGACCGGCAACGGCGTCCACGTGGTCACCGTCAACAACTACCTCTCAAAGCGTGACTCAGAATGGATGGGGCCGCTCTATATGTTCCACGGGCTTAGCGTGGACTGCATCGACAAGCATGAGCCCAACACCGCCGCACGCCGCCGCGCCTATATGGCCGACATCACCTTTGGCACCAACAACGAATTTGGTTTCGACTATCTGCGCGACAACATGGCTATGAACCCGAGCGACCTCGTGCAGCGCAAACACAACTTTGCCATTGTCGACGAGGTCGACTCTGTGCTCATCGACGACGCCCGTACGCCCCTCATCATCTCAGGTCCAGTGGCCAAAGGCGAAGACCAGTTGTTCGAACAATACCAACCTCTCGTGCAGCGCCTCGTTGAGGTGCAGCGCAAACTGGCCACCCAATACCTCACCGAGGCCAAGCAACTCATCGCCTCAGACGACAAGAAAAAAGTCGAAGAAGGCTTCCTGCAACTCTTCAGAAGCCACAAGGCCCTGCCAAAAAACAATCCGCTCATCAAATACCTCTCGGAGCAAGGCATCAAAGCCGGCATGCTCAAGACGGAAGCCATCTATATGGAAAACAACAACCGCCGCATGCCCGAAGCCACCGACCCGCTCTATTTTGTGGTAGACGAAAAACTCCGCTCGTGCGACCTCACCGACAAGGGCAACAAGTGGCTGGCCGACCAGGTGAAAGACGACCAGCTCTTCGTCTTGCCCGACATCACCACGCTGCTTTCTGAACTCGAGGCCGACAAGAGCTTGAGCGACCAGGAACGCGTGGAGCGCAAAGACGCCCTTTACGCCGACTACGCCATCAAGGCCGAGCGCGTCCACACCATTCTCCAGCTGCTCAAGGCCTACACCATGTTCAACATCAACGAAGAGTATGTCGTCATGGACGGACAGGTGAAAATCGTCGACGAGCAGACGGGCCGTATCATGGAAGGCCGCCGTTGGAGCGACGGACTCCATCAGGCCGTCGAAGCCAAAGAGCACGTCAAGGTGGAGGCTGCCACGCAGACCTTTGCCACCATCACGCTGCAAAACTATTTCCGCATGTACCACAAGCTGGCCGGCATGACCGGTACGGCCATCACCGAAGCCGGCGAGTTCTGGAACATCTACAAGCTCGACGTGGTGGAAATCCCGACCAACAAGCCCGTGCTCCGCAACGACATGAACGACCGCGTCTACAAGACCAAGCGCGAGAAGTATGCCGCCGTCATCCAAGAGATTGAGAAGATGCGCCTGCAGGGCCGCCCCGTGCTCGTCGGCACCACCAGCGTAGACGTGAGCGAACTTATCAGCCGTATGCTCGACCTGCGCCACATCCCCCACCAGGTGCTCAACGCCAAGCTGCACCAGAAGGAGGCCGAAATTGTGGCACGCGCCGGACAAAGCACGCCGGGACTCGTCTCCATCACCACAGCCGACGGCAAGACCGTACAAGAAGAACGCCTGCTCGGCGCCGTGACCATTGCCACCAATATGGCCGGTCGTGGTACCGACATCAAACTCAGCGACGAGGTGAAAGCCGCCGGAGGTCTCGCCATCATCGGTACGGAGCGCCACGAAAGCCGCCGCGTAGACCGCCAGTTGCGCGGACGTGCTGGCCGTCAGGGCGACCCGGGCTCGAGTGTCTTCTTCGTTTCGCTCGAAGACAACCTCATGCGCCTTTTCGCCTCCGAGCGCATTGCCCGCATTATGGACCGCCTCGGCTTCAAAGACGGAGACATGATCGAGAGCCGGATGATCAACAACAGCATCGAACGCGCACAGAAGAAGGTCGAAGAAAACAACTTCGGCATCCGTAAACGCCTGCTCGAATATGACGACGTGATGAACAAGCAACGCACCATCATCTACGAGAAACGCCGCCACGCCCTCATGGGTGAACGCATAGGCATGGATATCTCTAACATGATTTGGGACCGTGTCTGCACCATTCTCGCCAAAGACGATTACGCTGAAGTGCGTACCCGTTTTATTGAAATCCTTGCGCTGGAATGTCCCTTCACCCGTGAAGAATACAACGGCATGAAACGCGAAGACCTCGAAGAGAAAGCCTTCGAAGCCGTCATGGACCACTTCCGCCGCCGCATAGACCGCCTCGCCGAGGTGGCCGTACCCGTCATCAAAAAAGTCTATGAGGAACAGGGCGACCGCTATGAGAACATCCTCGTTCCCATCACCGACGGACGCCTCGTCTACAACATAAAGACCAACCTCAAAGAGGCTTACGAGTCGGAGAGCAAAGCCGTGGTGCGCGACTTCGAGAAGGCCATACTCTTGCACAACATTGACGAGGCCTGGAAAGAAAACCTCCGCGAACTCGACGAACTCAAAAAGTCTGTGCAAAACGCCAGCTACGAGCAAAAAGACCCGTTGCTCATCTTCAAACTCGAGAGCGCCGAAATCTTCAAAAAGATGGTAGACAAGATAAACACCTCGACCATCGCCACGCTCACCCGCGCACAAATCCCCACACAGGCCCCCGAAGAGGTCAAAGAGGCAGCTCCTGCTCCCAAGGCGCCGCAACCCAAATACACCGAGACTCACGAGAACCTCGAAGACGAAGGACAGAAGCAGGCCGCCGCACGCGACACGCGCCAGAAAGCCCCTCAGCCCATCGTCAAAGAGAAACTGCCCGGACGCAATGACCCCTGCCCCTGCGGCAGCGGCAAGAAGTTCAAAAACTGCCACGGCCGCGGCATCGTCTGAGGCTTTGTCTTTTTCCGACACCCCAAAACGCCTTATATTTGAAGTAAGAAAAGAGCAGTCCGACGCTTCGGACTGCTCTTTTTTGCTTTTCAGCGACTTACGCGGATAAGGCAAGGTTTTCCTGTCCCTATCGCAGGAAAAACTGTCCTTATGGCAAGAAAAGCCCGCCCTATTGGCGAAAGCATTGCGGCTTATGACCGGCTTTTGGGGCCCTTTCGTTGCCGTTTTTTCGTGCCTTTCTGCTCTTGCCGGGCCGGTGAGAATTTTTTTCGAAAAATATCACCGGCTGCCAGTCACATTCAAACCCCGTTTTTGAACAAAGCCACGACAGACTTATATAAAGGAGAAACCGGCAGTCATCATTATTGCCCATTTTGCAAACTGCTCTTGGCATTATCCGCCCGTTGCGCAAAGCGCGACAAACCGCCAAGGCTAAACGAGGCAGATTTGCGGCAAAAAAAGCAGATTTTCTCGCTTTTATGTTACTTTTTTCACGTTTCGTTTGGACTTTAACAAAAACCTTTTTGTAATTTTGCGGTGAAAAGGTCACGGCCTGCCCACCCATTGCGTGGCACGCCGGACAAAACAAGTAAATATCAACCTTTTATAAATAAATTACAGTTATGATTAAAGTAGGTATCAACGGTTTCGGTCGTATCGGCCGTTTCGTTTTCCGCGCCGCTCAGAACCGCAGCGACATCCAGATTGTAGGTATCAATGACCTTTGCCCCGTAGACTACTTGGCTTACATGCTCAAGTACGACACCATGCACGGTGAATTCCAAGGCACAATCGAGGCTGACGTTGAAAAGAGCGAGCTCATCGTTAACGGCAACCACATCCGCGTAACCGCCGAGCGCAACCCGGCCGACCTGAAATGGGACGCTGTAGGCGCTGAATATGTTGTTGAGTCAACCGGTCTCTTCCTCACCAAGGAAAAAGCTCAGGCTCACATCGAAGCTGGTGCCAAATATGTCGTAATGTCTGCTCCTTCAAAAGACGACACCCCCATGTTCGTTTGCGGCGTAAACTTCGACAAGTACGTAAAGGGCACCCAGTTCGTGTCTAACGCTTCTTGCACCACCAACTGTCTCGCTCCCATCGCCAAAGTGCTCAACGACAAGTTCGGCATCACCGACGGTTTGATGACCACCGTTCACTCTACCACCGCTACCCAGAAGACCGTAGACGGTCCTTCTCTCAAAGACTGGCGTGGTGGCCGTGCCGCTGCCGGCAACATCATTCCCTCTTCTACTGGTGCAGCCAAGGCTGTAGGTAAGGTTATCCCCGAACTCAACGGCAAACTCACCGGTATGTCTATGCGTGTCCCCACTCTCGACGTATCTGTAGTTGACCTCACCGTCAACCTCGCTAAGCCCGCTACTTACGCTGAAATCTGCGCCGCCATGAAGGAAGCCTCTGAAGGCGAACTCAAAGGCGTGCTCGGCTACACTGAAGACGCTGTCGTTTCAAGCGACTTCCTCGGCGACACCCGCACCTCTATCTTCGACGCTAAGGCCGGTATCGCCCTGACCGACACTTTCGTTAAAGTCGTTTCTTGGTATGACAACGAAATCGGCTACTCTAACAAAGTGCTCGAACTCATTGCTCACATGGCCAAAGTTAACGGCTAATCGCCCTTAACACCATAGTTCAAGGCCGCCGCAGAAGAGTCTTCTCTGCGGCGGCCTTTTATAAAAACACACCTATGACCACACCGGACCTCATCGCCATAGTCGGCCCCACTGCCTGCGGCAAAACCGCCTTCGCCGTGAAACTCGCCAGACTGCTCGACGCCGAAATCATCAGTGCCGACAGCCGGCAAGTCTACCGACGCATGGACATCGGCACAGGCAAAGACCTCGAAGACTATGTCACAGACGGCCGGGCAGTCAGATACCACCTCATAGACATTGCCGAACCGGGCACAAAATACAATGTCTACCAATATCAGCACGATTTCCTTGAGGCCTACAACGACATCCGCAGCCGGGGCAAACGCGTCATCGTTTGCGGCGGTTCGGGGCTTTATATCGAGAGCGTGCTTCGCGGTTACAGGCTGAGCCCCGTGCCACAAAATCCCGAACTCAGGGCACGCCTGGCCGACAAGTCGCTTGACGAACTCACCACCATCCTTGCCGGCTACAAGCGGCTGCACAACACCACCGACGTGGACACAGCCAAACGGGCGATCCGCGCCATAGAGATTGAAGACTACTACCGCCACACACCGCTCGAAGACCGTCCGTTCCCCACTCTCAGCAGCCTCACACTTGGCATCAACGTGGACCGCGACACCAGGCGGCAACGCATCACCACCCGGCTCAAACAACGCCTCGACGGCGGTATGGTCGACGAAATCCGTCACCTATTGGACGAAGGCATTCCCGCAGAGTCGCTCATCTATTATGGTCTGGAATACAAATTCGTCACCCTCTACGCCACAGGCCAAATAGACTACGCCACGATGTTCAATAGCCTCGAGACGGCCATCCACCAGTTTGCCAAGCGGCAAATGACGTGGTTCCGCGGTATGGAGCGGCGCGGCATTCCCATACACTGGCTCAGCAATCCGCCGACTACTCTCGACGCGTTGCCCGACTATCTCCACAAAAACAAACTGACTCATCTCATTTCCCCACTGTAAGTGCATCCGTCCGGAACTTCCATCATGAATAAATGCTTTAAGTCCCTCACCTTCTCCCTGCTGCTCGGCGCCGTCGTCGCCTTTTCCGGGACAGCCGCCAGAGCGCAGACCAGCCTCATAGACAGTCTCTTTGCGACCGCTCCTAAGGCTGAGCTGCCGCTGCTTGAGGTCAACTCACGGCTTGATATGCTCGACCTCTACAACTATAAGATGACAGCAAAGGGAGAAACGCTCTTCGGTAAATATGCCTATCTCGACAGCAAGTCAGACCACAGTCTGTTCGTCCGCCTCACCGGAGCCAGCACGTGGGAAATGATGCGGCTCGAAGCTCCCGGCTTCCCCGAAAAGTTGCTCTGCCTCCACAGTCTCACGGGCAGCGTGGCCCAGACCACGGTACGCCTCTACGACACGGCCTGGCAGCTCGACACAACCACCGTCTTGCCCACGTTCAGGCTCGACGACTTCGTCAACACGACCGACAGCATCGACGACGACACCATGGCCGACCTGCAGCGCCTGCTCTCCGTGCGCCACCTCGTCGTAGCCGGCGAAGAAGCCACGGCGAGCCACTCAGTGGTCCGTGTGAGCCTCCCCACACTTCACCTGGGCCTCGAAAACCGCCGGCGGTTGGAGCCTCATCTGCACGACCTGCTCCTCACTTGGGACGGCCGCCGCTTTGACCATCCACAAGCCGTGGCACGAAAAGAAGAGCCGCAGAAATTTTGATGTTTGACAAGGTTACACTAACTTTGTCTTTTGTGCCGGGCGCACACCTTAAATAAAATGAAAAACACGACAAAGCAACATATCTCTCAGTCTCCCACAGATTTTGGCATCATCCCTCTGCCACACCACACCGACGAGCGCGGAACGCTCTGTGTGGCAGACGGTTCGGACCAGGCCTTTCCCTTCAAGGTGAAAAGGGCATTCTGGATTTATGACGTACCCCAAGACCAAACCCGCGGCCAACACGCCCACCACAGCTGCGCCGAAGTGCTCATCCCACTCTGCGGAAGTTTCGTGGCACACGTCAATGACGGCACACGCACAATGGACTTCGTGATGGACAACCGTAACGAAGGGCTCTACATCCCGCCGATGGTCTGGTGCAGTTTCTCTGACTTTTCGACAGACTGCGTTTGTCTCTGCCTTACATCCGACGAATACGACAAAGAAGGCTATATCAACGACCTCAACCTCTATCTCAACGAAAAACAGAAGTGATTGCCGGCCTCACATACCACGCCTCGCTGGCCCGGGAATGGGACCAAGCCGTCGGCGCCTCGCGCAACGGCACGTTCCTGCTGCGGCGACCGTTTATGGACTACCACGCCGACCGTTTTGAAGACCATTCACTCCTTTTTACTTCTCATTCAGACGACATCTTAGGTCTGTTGCCGGCTCACATCCGCCGCGAACAACAATTGGCCATAAGCCACGGCGGTCTCACCTATGGCGGACTCGTGCTTTCGCCTAAGGCCACTCTCACCGACGTGAGGGATATGTTCGTCCAGACGGCCCATTGTTTTTTGGCCGAAGGTTGCAAGCAACTCATCTATAAACCCATTCCCCACATCTACCACGCCTATCCCACGCAAGAAGACTTGTATTGGCTCTTCAGAGCCGAGGCACGTCTCGAGTCGAGGGCCGTGGCCGGCACCATTGACTTGCAAAGCCCTCTGGCCGCCACCCTGTGGCACCGCAAAACCAAAAAGCAAGCCTGCGAAGGTTTGCAAATGACCGAAAACGGCGGACACGACGCTCAGGCAGCCTTTTGGGACATCGTGTGTGAGGTGCTCGAGACCCGCCACGCCACCCGGCCGGTGCATAGTCTGGACGAAATCTCCCTGCTCTGCTCACGTTTCCCCAACGAAATTACACTCTTCACCGTGGCCACTGCCGAGGGTAGCATCATTGGCGGTTGCCTGCTCTTCCTTGCCGGACAGGTGGCCCACGTACAATATATGGAAGTGGGTGAAGAGGGACGCCGCCGCCGCGCCTTAGACTGGTTGATGCAACGCCTCATTCCGCTTATGCACCAACGCGGTTACCGCTATTTGGACTACGGCATCTCTACCGAACAAGGCGGCCGCTATCTCAACGAAGGCTTGGCCTATCAGAAAGAAGGCTTCGGCGGACGTGCCGTGTGCTACGACGCCTATGCCGTAGACCTTGAAAAACTCGCTTCGCTATGACCCGCATCCCTTTCCTGCCACTCCACGACATCAACGCCCGTCAGGCAGAGGCCCTGCAAGCCGCCGCCAGTCGCGTGATGGCCTCGGGATGGTATCTGCGCGGCGAAGAGACAGCAGCCTTTGAAAGAAAATTTGCCGACTATATCGGTACGGCGCACTGCGTCGGCGTGGCCAACGGACTGGATGCTCTCACGTTGATTTTCACAGCCTTGAAAATACGCCACCAATGGGCCGACGGCGACGAGGTCCTTGTCCCGGCCATGACGTTCATAGCCACGGCCGAAGCCGTTGAGCGAGCCGGTCTCCACCCCATATTCACCGAAGTGACGCAAGACGCCCTCATCGACCCGGAAGCCTTGACGGCAGGCCTTAGTGAAAAGACGCGAGCCGTGTGTCCCGTCCATCTCTACGGGCAAATGGCCGACATGAAGGCCATTCAGACTTTCGCCGACGCCCACGGCTTGCTCGTGGTCGAAGATGCAGCCCAGGCCCACGGCGCCCAAACCGACGCAGGCCGCGCAGGCGCTCTCGGCACGGCTGCCGCCTTCAGTTTCTATCCCGGGAAAAACCTCGGCGCACTTGGCGACGGTGGAGCGGTGACTACAAACGACGCCGCATTGGCCAGCCTTATCCGGACACTGGCCAACTACGGTGCCGAACAAAAATACCACCATCGCTACAGCGGCATCAATAGCCGGCTCGACGAGATACAGGCGGCCATGCTTTCGGTCAAACTGGACCGGCTCGACGCCGACAATGCCCATCGGCGCCAGGTGGCGGCTCAATATGCCGAAGAAATCACCTCGCCGTTTGTGTCGCTACCCTACGGCGGACGGAGTGACTCTGGCATTTTCCATATCTATGCCCTGCGCTCGCCCCACCGCGACAAGTTGCAGCAACATCTGCACCAAGTCGGCATCGAGACTCTCATACACTATCCCGTGCCGCTTCACCGACAGCCCGTCTATAGCCAAGCCGTCACACAATCGTTTCCAGTGGCCGAACAGATAGCGGCAGAAGAACTCAGCCTGCCCATAGGCCCCACCTTGAATAAAGAAAGCGTTCACCTCATCGCACAAACCATCAACTCTTTCAGACTATGACCATCGACATTCTCATTTGCTCTTTCAACAAAGGCATTGTCCGCATCGATGATGTTTTGTTGCCGCCTCGCGAAGGCATACACTACATCGTGTCTTACCAATACACCGACGAGCGCTATATCGACCTCATCCCCGACTGCATCAAAGAGCGTACAGATGTCGTGCTCTATAAATACAAAGGCCAAGGCCTGGCCGCCAACCGCAATCTGGCCATCGAGCGCGCCACAAGCGACCTCTTGATGTTTGCCGACGACGACACGCGCATACGTCCCGACACCTTCGACAAAGTGCTTGACATTTTTGAGAATAGGCCTGAACTCGACGTGGCCTTTTTCACGGCCGGCACCTATACGGGCAAACCCCTCAAAGACTATCCCACCGAAGAGCTGGACGTCACCGAGGCGCCCCGCAATCACTCCATCTCGACGATTGAAATAGTGTGTCGCCGACGCAGCATACAGGGCAAAATCCGTTTCGACGAGCGCTTTGGCCTGGGCACTAAGTTCCTCACCTGTGGCGAGGAAGAAATCTGGCTTGAAAACGCGCTGCGCGCCAAACTCAATATGCGCTATTTTCCCATCCGTACGGTCGAAACGTCCACGATGCTCAAAAAGTCGCTCATCTACGTTGACGCAGGCGTGCAACGCAGTCGTGGTGCCTACACTTATTATGTCAAAGGGCGCAAGGCTTGGTGGATTTGCTTCCGCTTTGCCCTCAAGTCGGCTCGCGAAGGCTATTGTCATTTCTGGCCCATGTGGCGCCATCTGAGCGAAGGCATCCGCTACATGCGCCGCACCAAAGGTTAATGTCTGCACGCCTTGAAAGTCTGCAGGCGTCTTTTATATTTCTTATCTGAACACAGATGCTCTCCCTTGAAATACTGATATGCACCATCGACGACGGCATAGTGCGTGCCGCCTCTGTGCCTTGCGCCCCTCTCGAAGGGGTGAGCTACCTCATCTCGTGGCAACAAAGCCAGCCCAACCAGCCCAAAGTGCCGGCGTCGCTGCTTGAACGCGACGACATAAGGATAGTCACCCTTCAGGGCCGCGGCCTTTCGCGCAACCGTAACCACGCGCTGGCACACGCTCAGGGCGACATCATTCTGATATCTGACGACGACACGCGCTACGAGCCGGAATATTTCAGCCGTATTGTCAAGGCTTTTGAAGAAAGGGCCGAGGCCGACATCATCACTTTCCAGATGGCCAATCCCGATGGTGAAATCACGATGCCCTATCAGACAAAGTCCTACGACTATGCCCGTCGGCCCCGCGGCAGTTACATCTGTTCGTGTGAGATAGCCTGCCGCCGCACGTCAGCCTTGCCGCAGTTTGACGAACGCTTCGGACTCGGCTCAGACTATTTGGCCTCGGGCGAGGAAGACGTCTTCATTCATCAAGCCCATTTGAACGGTTTGAAAATCATATACATACCTCAGGTCATCGTACGCACCAACACGGCCACGACGGGCACGCGTTTTCTCACGTGGGACGCCGTGCAGCGGTCTAAAGGCGCCGTGCTCTGCTTCATTCACGGCTACCGCAGTGCGTGGCTTCGCTGCTTGAAGATAGCGCTTGGGCTGCCTGCCGGAACCAAGCGCAGAGCCATTTTCAAGGAGATGATCAAAGGAGCCCAATACGTGCGCAGGTCGTAGCGCGGTCTGCCTTTTTCTCCACTATGATTTCTGTCGTTATCCCCTTTTATAATCGTGCCGACTATCTGGAGCGCACATTGCGCTCCGTAGTCTGCCAGACAGACGCCCCCGACGAGGTCGTCCTGGTTGATAACGGCTCGACAGACCGCTCCCGACAGGTCTGTCTCGACTTCATCCACAATCTACCCTCAAACACCCCCATCGCCTTCCGCCTCATCGACGCTCCCCAACGCGGCGCCGCCTATGCGCGCAACTGCGGCTGGCAGGCCGCAAAAGGCGACCACATCGTTTTTTTTGACTCCGACGACGAGATGTCTGCCGATTTCATTGCCGACATCCGCCGCCATTTCTCCCTTCATCCCTCCACCCAATTGGTCTGCGCCGCCACGCGTATGGTATTTGGCGACGGACGAGAGCGTGTGCGTCGTGGACACCACAGCCAAAGCATCACCGACCAAGTTTTGCTGGGTATGCTCAACACCGTGGGTATGGCCATGGACCGGCGATTGCTGGAAAGTGTGGGCGGATGGGACAGCACGCTGCGCATCTGGGACGACTGGGAACTGGGCATACGTCTGCTGCTGAGCAGGCCCGAAACAGGATGGTTGAAACATAAGGTCTATCACCGCCTCTACGTACACGACGAAAGCCTCACCGGCAGCAATTTCCACTCTCGAACCGACGCGCTCATCGCGGCCCTAAAGGCGGCCCATACGGCCATAGGCCAACAGATGCCGACAGGCCGACGGCGCCGCCACGCCCTTGCAGCCATTGCAATCCGGCACTATTTCCTGGCCGGCGTGATGGCGCGTGAGGGACACCCGAAAGAGGCCGGGCAAATGCTGAAGGCTTGCCCTGCGACGCCGGTGTGGCCCAAGTGGATGTATGGACTTCTGAAACGCTACACAGCAGCCGGCGGCAGAGGCACATTGTCGCTCGGTCGTGTTTTGCTGAAGATGACGATTTGGTAGGCCTTTTACACGCGCGATTGGTTCATTTTCACTAAATTTGCAGGCAAAATAAAACAACAGCAACAATACCCCAAGTATGATTGAAAAGATAAACCGGCTGCTTGAAGAAGTGGCCACACTCACCGCAACCGACGAAAAGACGCTCGAAGAGCTTCGCATCAAATACCTCAGCAAAAAAGGCGAACTCAACGCCCTCATGGCCGAGTTTCGCAACGTGCCGGCCGAGCAGAAGAGAGAGATGGGCCAACGCCTCAACGGCTTGAAGACGGCCATCACCGAAAAACTCGCCGAACTGCGTGCGGCTGTGGCCACAACCGACGCCTCGCACGACGACCTCGACCTCACCCGCACGCCCTACCCCATACCTCTGGGCACCCGTCATCCGCTCTCCATCGTCAAAAACGAAATCATAGACATTTTTTCGCGCCTCGGTTTCTCCCTGGCCGACGGTCCGGAGATTGAAGACGACTGGCACGTGTTCTCTTCGATGAATTTTGCACCAGACCATCCGGCACGCGACATGCAGGACACCTTTTTCGTGGAGCAACAACCCGACATCGTGTTGCGCACACATACCAGTTCGGTGCAGAGCCGTGTGATGGAGACGACACAGCCCCCCATCCGCGTGATCTGCCCCGGTCGTGTCTATCGCAACGAAGCCATCTCGGCCCGTGCCCACTGCTTTTTCCATCAAGTGGAAGGCCTCTACGTCGACAAGGACGTATCGTTCACCGACCTGAAACAGGTATTGCTCACCTTTGCCCGCGAGATGTTTGGTGCCGACACGCGCATCCGTCTGCGTCCGTCGTACTTCCCCTTCACCGAACCCAGTGCCGAGATGGACATCTCGTGTAACATTTGTGGCGGAAAGGGTTGCGGTTTCTGCAAACATACGGGATGGGTGGAGATACTCGGCTGCGGCATGGTCGATCCCGCCGTCCTCGAAGCCAATGGCATAGACAGCAAAGTTTATAAAGGTTATGCTTTCGGCATGGGCGTGGAGCGCATCACCAACTTGAAGTATCAGGTGAGCGACCTTCGCCTATTCTCGGAAAACGACGTGCGTTTCCTCGACGAGTTCATCTCGGCCAATTAACTCTAAGACCCTATTAATCAAAACGATAAAAGACGGAATGCTTCGCTTGAGGCATTCCGTCTTTTGTGTCTGTATTGTTCATGTTAGGCTGTGTTTTGTGACAAGAATGGTGCTGGTTTCAGATTTTTTGGCAAAAGGCAGGAGAGATGCTAAAGTTGTAGAAAAACGCAGAACAAGGCTGATAGAACTTCGCAAAACGCTCATATTCTTTACGTTATGGCGTTTCATCATTATCATGGTTATTCTCAACAAGTCGAAAAGTCATTTTCTGGCGCTTCCGATAAGGACAGCTTTTACGGGAATAAGGACAGAAATTTCTGTCATAAGGACAGGACGAGACAAAATTCGGGTTTGTAAACGCTTGATACACACAAAAAGAGGCCCGACAGCCTCTTTGCTCCTCTATCCTACACCAAAGATAAGCCGAAAGCAGGAGGCGGAAAAAGACAAAATGGCGAGGTCGTTTCATGAGCGGCCAAGCAAGCCCCAAAGCTTTGACGACAATGTAGGGACAAAAGAAAAGGGTTGGCCAAAGCGATGTAACACCGCGGCCAACCCTTTTCTTTATGTGCTAAAAGGTTTACGCTTAACCGATGAGGCTGAAAGTGAAGTCTTTTTCGGCTTCTTCAGCGCTGATTTTGCCTTCGCGCATCAACCAGCCGAGACCGAGATAGAGATCTTTCTCGCTTTTGGCACCGGCGGCCTTTTTCAGTTCTTTACCAGTGAGAGCACCTTTCTCGTTGAGGGCTTCCCAGATTTTTCCGGCGAGTTCGCCGGCTTTCTGCTGTAACATGCTTTTAATAATTGATGATTAAAGAAATAGTTTCTAAGTTGATCAGCGGACGTCTGTCGCGCTTTGACAGTGCAAATTTAGTGTAAAATAATTGTAATTAAGCATTTAAGTTGTATAAAAGGTAGTTTTAGGGCCTATTTTGCATAATGGAGTTAGCAAAAACTGCTTTTGGGTATAGAGTTTTTCGTTATCTTCGCAGTGTAGAAGCTTTCGAGCACTAAAATCTTCACTTCCAAGCATCGCGAAAAATGTCTGTCCATCACGCCCGTCCCACCCTGTCGTTTCTCATTGCCTCCCACAACCACGATTGCAGCCGGTTGATAGCCGACCTCTCGGCACAGTGCCGACAGTTGCGCGAGTCGGGTGGCGCTGCTTGTGAGATTATCGTTGGCGACGACGCTTCAGACAACCTTCAGACGCTCCAAGCCAACCGTGAAGCCTGCGCTGCATGCGGTGTGAGGCTTGTCGAGATGGCCAAAAACGTGGGCAAGGCCAATCTGGACAATCTGCTGGCCGACGAGTCGGCAGGCGAATGGCTGATGTTTATCGATGACGACGCCGAGCTGTGCACCGACGACTTTGTGGCCCAATGCGTGAAAGACCGCACGCTGGCTGACGTGGTCTGCGGCCTGTTGGTCACCCCCGGAGGCGGTGCTCCTGAGGGTTGCGAACTGCGCTACCGCTACGAGCACGCCGCCACGGCCAAGCGGACCGTGGCTGCCCGCAACCGCCACCCTTACGACAACTTCACGACTTTCAACCCCATCATGTCGCGTGAGGCCTTCGACGCCACAGGTTTCGACCCGCGCTGCACGGACTATGGCTTCGAAGACGTGCTCTTCGGTCATGAAATCGAGAAACAAGGCCTCACGATTGCCCACACCGACACGCCACTCGTGCACACCGGCATAGACACCAACGCCTCGTTTCTCGAAAAAACCGAACGCGCCACAGCCACCCTACTTCGCCTCGGCCACCCATTGACCAACCATGTGGGCGCTTCGCGAACGGCCAAGAAGCTCCACCGCATAGGTCTCGAAGGTCTCACGCGCCTTATGCTCACTCCACTGTTGCCGGCCATACGCCGCCACCTCCTTGGCCGCCGCCCCAACCTCACGCTCTTCAACGTCTACAAGCTGGGCTATTACCTCAAGCTGAAACACGAGACGAAACGTCCGAAACCCTGACCCCAAAGTGTGATTGGCGTGACTGGAGCGCCCAATCACAGCATCCCGCTCATTTACAAATATTTATAAGCCCGTGATTGTGTGATTGGGAAAAAGGGAACAATTTGGGAGAGAGTGTGTGAAGGGGACGAGCCAAGGTAAAGGGGTTTCTGAAAACATACCACAGAATAAGGTGTGTCCATTCCGCTCACCTTGCACTAATTTTCGCTTACGGCGCAAGTTAGGCGGCGCTCGGCAAAGCCCAATAAAAAACAAGTTTTTCTTGGTCTTTGCTCTCACTTGCACTAACTTTTGATAAGTTTAGGCTGCATTCGGCAAAGCCAAAATGAAAAACTTACGTCTTTCCTTTTGTCTCTGTACTCATTTGCACTAACTTTTGCTTCGCGCAAGTTAGGCGGCGGCTCGGGAATGGCAAATTAAAACAAGTTTTGTTTGCCATTCCGCTCGCCTTGCACTAACTTTGCACCCATATTTAGTTAAAAAGAGAGGGGGAGCGTTAACGAACCACTCTCCAAGAGACTCAAACAGCCACTCATGAAGCTGATTTTAATGACTACGCCCTTCTTCTTTGTAGAAGAGCATCAGATACTTACAGCACTTTTTGACGAAGGGCTCGAGCTTTTGCACCTGCGAAAGCCCAACACCGAACCTGTCTACTCCGAGCGCCTGCTGTCGCTCCTGCCCGAAGACTACAGACGCAAAGTCGTGGTGCACGACCACTTCTATCTTAAAAACGAATATAATCTCAAAGGCATTCACCTGGGACAACGTAACCCAGAGGCACCACCACGATATAAAGGACAAATCAGCCGGTCGTGCCACTCCATCGAAGAGGTGAAGACATATAAAAAAGAATATGACTACCTCTTCCTCTCTCCTATCTTCGACAGCATTTCCAAAACCGACTATCCCTCACACTTCGACCTGAACGAACTCAGAGAATTGGGACGGCAAAAGGTGATAGACCGCAAGGTGATGGCGCTGGGAGGCATCGACATCGACCAAATCCCACAAATGCGCGACTGCGGCTTCGGCGGCGTGGTCATCTTGGGCGCCTTCTGGCAGCACTTCAACCTGCACGAGACAGCCGACTTCAAAGAACTTATCAACTACTTCCGCCGACTCAAGAAGGCTGCCGGATGACGACCGAACCACACGGCAAGGACAAGATAAAAACTTAAACATCAACTCTATAAGTCTCCTCACACACAATGAACAACAACTCTTTCATGGTCTTTTCGGGCACTGCGTCGCAATACCTCGCCGAGAAGATTTGTGCCGAACTCAAATGCCCACTGGGTAAACTCACCACCACAAAATTCGCCGACGGCGAGTTTGAAGTATGCTACGAAGAGTCCATCCGCGGTCGCGATGTCTTCCTCGTACAGTCCACCTTCCCCAGTTCTGACAATTTGATGGAACTCCTGCTGATGATCGACGCCGCCAAGCGTGCCTCTGCCCGCAGCATCTGTGCCGTCATTCCCTACTTCGGCTGGGCTCGTCAAGACCGCAAGAGCAAACCGCGTGTGTCTATTGGCGCCAAACTCGTGGCCGACCTGCTGAGCGTGGCCGGCATTGACCGCGTGATGACTATGGACCTCCACGCCGACCAGGAGCAGGGCTTCTTCGACGTTCCCGTTGACCACCTGTACGCCTCTACGGTGATGCTCCCTTACATCAAGAGCCTCAACCTGCCCAACCTCTGCATCGCCACCCCCGACGTGGGCGGTTCAAAACGCGCTGCCTCTTATGCCAAATACCTCGACTGCCCGATGGTGCTTTGCAATAAGAGCCGCAAAAAAGCCAACGAGGTGGCTTCAATGCAAATTATCGGCGACGTGACGGGTATGGACGTGATCCTCGTGGACGACATCGTGGACACTGCCGGCACCATCACCAAAGCCGCCGACCTCATCATGAGCCACGGCGCCGCCAGCGTGCGTGCCATTGCCAGCCACTGCATCATGTCGGGACCTGCCGACGAACGCGTGACCAACTCGGCCCTCAAAGAGATGGTATTCACCGACAGCATCCCCTACCGCGGCAATTGCGCCAAGGTGAAAGAACTCTCCGTGTCGGGTATGCTGGCCGAAACCATCCGCCGCGTGATGGAAAACGAAAGCATCTCTTCGCAATATCTCATCTAATCGACGCCAGAGCGTCGGCATAAAACCACAGCGGGTCGGCCGGACTAATGTCCGACCGACCCGCTTGCATTTTGCGGCAATAATTGTGGCGTTTGATTTTCTATCTAAGCATACCCTCGGGCGGCGTTAAATACCTCTCGGGGAAGCATCTTCATGTAGTGAAAACGCCAATCGGCTTATTCAAAGCTTACCGTAGGGGCCTTTTCGCTGCCCTGTTCAGCCTCGAAGGGTGCTTTACGCTCAAAGCCAAACATTGAAGCCACGATGTTGGCAGGGAAACTACGGACGGAGGTGTTGTATTTCTTCACAGCCTCGTTGTAGTCTGAGCGGCTCTTGCGAATGCGGTTTTCGGTGCCTTCAAGCTGGGCCTGCAGGTCGGCGAAGTTTTGGCTGGCCTTGAGGTCGGGATAGGCTTCTCTTATGGCAAGCAGTTTGCCCAAAGCCGCAGAGAGTTCGCCCTGAGCAGCCTGGAATTTCTGCAACTGCTCGGGAGTGAGGTTATCGGCATCGAGATTGATGGACGTAGCCTTGGCACGTGCGGCGGTCAGTTCCTCAAAAGTGGCTTTCTCGTGCTGAGCATAGCCCTTGACGGTGTTAATGAGGTTGGGAATGAGGTCGGCACGACGCTGATATTGCGCCTGAACATTACCCCACTGCTCGGCCACAGTCTCTTCTTTACCCACAAGGCCGTTGTAGCTGCTGAAACACCAGATGCAGAGCAAAAGCACCACGCCACCAATGATGGCGGGAACAAGCCATTTTTTTCGTTGATTCATAATGATTGATGTATTTAAGTGGTTAATAATATGTTTTGAAAGAATAAAGATCAGAAACGGCCACCGCTGCCACCGCCGCCAAATGAGCCGCCGCCAAACGAGCCTCCACCGCCGCCCGAACGGCCACCGCCGCCCAAGGCACGGCCCACGCCCCAAAGCAGCAACGACGTAGCCACGGCTCCACCGCCACCGCCGCCACTGTCTGGGTCGTCTTCGGTTTCGTTGTGCTCATAGCCACACTTCTTGCAGCGATAAGTCTTCACGATTTTGCGTTTGCCATCAAGCACAACCCTCTTCTCGCCGACATAGCCATAGCTGTGTTGACCACACTTTGGACACTTGCTCGACCTCCAGCAGATATACCATAGAAAAGCGATAATACCTGCGAGAATGACTATGATGAGCAAGATTTCACCCCAAGTCATCTCTTCCTCTTCGAGTTCATACTGCTCAATGAGTTCGGCATCTTGACGAATGACGCCGTCGAGAGCCTCGATGGTCGAAACCATAGCGGCATCCCACTCACCGTCTTTAAGTTTCGGCACCATCACTTGGTCTTGAATACGATTGACCAAAGCGTCGGGCAACGTGCCTTCCAGACCTTCGCCTGTGAGAATTTGATAACTGCGGTCTTCAGTGGCCAAAATCACGATAAGACCAGTGTCTTTGCCTTTCAGACCAATGCCGTATTTCTTGGACAAGTCGATGCCAAACTCAAATGGGTCGTCAGGGTCAAGACTTTTGACCACGACAACCACTGTCTGCACACCCGTCTGCTTCTCCAATGCCATCAGCCGGGCATCAATCGCCTGAACAGCCTCTTGACTCAAGACCCCGTCGGGGTTGCAAACATAGCGACGAGCATCTTGCAAATGCACCATCGGCAACTTGTCGACCGTCCACTGCGCCACGGCCGGCAGAGTCAAAGCCAGCATCAACGCGAGACAAGCCACACGGCGCAGTGCTCGCTTATAGCTTTTATTGAGAGTTTTCATATATCTCATTATTTCACAATATATTATCGCGAATTACTTCAAGTCTTTCTGCCAAAAATCCCATGCCGCCTCAGCCTGCAAATGCAACATCTCCAGTCCATTCTTGACCACCGCGCCACGCTCGGCGCCACGTTGCATAAAGGCCGTGTTGAGGGGGTTGTAGACGAGATCGTAAAGCAGGTGGTTGGCCGTCAGAGCCTCATAGGGAATGGCAGGAGCCGCCTCAACGCGAGGAAACATCCCCACCGGAGAGCAATTGACCACGACAAGATGCTCGGCCATCACTTCAGGAGTCAAATCGGCATAGGTCAGTCGGCCGGCCGACGGCGTACGACTCACATAGACAGGCTCGATGCCCAACGAGCGCAGGCCATAGACCACCGCCAGCGACGCACCACCGGTGCCGAGCACCAAAGCCTTTTGGTGACAAGGTTTGAGCAGAGGACGTATTGACGTGGTGAAGCCAATGACATCAGAGTTATAACCCTTCAAGACCACCTCACCGCCCTGCCGGCGACACACTGACACCACATTGACTGCCCCTATGGTACGCGCCTCTTCGCTCATCTCCGAGAGCAACGGAATGACGGCCTGCTTGTGGGGAATGGTCACATTGAAGCCACACAAGTCTGGATGCCGCTCCAACAATTCTGGCACACCGACTGTCGGTGTGGCCATCTCAAAATTGAGATATTGCGCATCTATGCCCTCTCGCTCAAACTTTTCGGCAAAATACTTTGCTGAAAAAGAATGCCCCAGCGGCATACCAATAAGGCCGTATGTTTGCATAATACATAAGAACTGTTTTACAATAGATTACACAAAAGATTTAAACTAAAGCTCTAAATGCATAGAAGCCACGTCGGGGCTGACTTAGAGCGGTTTGGCCGCCGTATAGAGCGTACTCAAGCCGAAGGTAAACTGTCGGGCCTTCACCTCGTCAAAACCCGCTTTGCGGATAATGTTGACCATTTCTTCACCCTGTGGGCAGGCAGCCATCGTGGCCGGAAGGTAAGCATAGGCACTGCGGTCTTTCGACACCAGACGTCCGAGCATCGGCATCAAGCATTTCGCATAAAAGCCAAAAAGCTGCTTCATAGGGAAACGTCGCGGCGAAGCCAACTCAACGATGGCCAACCGGCCGCCCGGCCGCAATACCCTCAACATCTCGCGCAACCCCTTGTCGAGATCGGAAAAGTTGCGCACGCCATAGGCCACAGTGATGGCATCAAAAGAAGCCTCGTCGAGCGGCAACTGCAGGCAGTCGGCCTTGCGGAGCTCAATCACATCAGACAGGCCCGCCTTCTTCACCTTCTCACGTCCCACCGAGAGCATCCCTTCAGAAAGATCAATGCCGAGCAACCTTTGAGGCCTCAGCATACGCGCCGTGAGCAAGGCAAAATCGCCCGTCCCAGTGGCCACATCAAGCACCTCTTGCGGAGCGTATGGCCGAAGAGACTTGACAGCCGCCTTGCGCCAACGCTTATCAATGCCAAAAGACAACATGTGGTTGAGCAGGTCGTAAGAGTGGGCAATGCCGTCAAACATCTGCTCCACCTGAGGCGCTTTGTCGCCCTCGGCATTATAAGGTTTGATAGTTTCTTGTTTATAGGTCATGACATCAGGTTCGTAGGGTGGGCACATAGCGTTGAACGGTGCGAAGTTACGACTTTTAGGCTTGGTAAAGGGTCAAACCAAACAAAAAACGCCCTTTTCGTGCCCACAAGAGGCGACGAAACGCAAAAAGCGTGGTAAAATCTTGCGATTTAAGCCCGATAAATTGTAACTTTGCCTCTCAAGAAGAGAAGTATGCCCAAGCGGCAAACTCTCCTATATAATATTCAAGCAATTCAAACCCTAATCAATAAAAACTTCAAAAGTTATGGTAAACTACAAAGATTTAGGCTTGGTCAACACGCGTGAAATGTTCAAGCGTGCCATCAATGGCGGCTATGCCATCCCCGCCTTCAACTTCAACAACATGGAGCAGTTGCAGGCCATCATCCAGGCATCCAGCGAAAAGAAGAGCCCCGTTATCCTTCAGGTATCTAAGGGCGCCCGTGCTTACGCCAACCAGACCCTTCTGCGCTATATGGCCGAAGGTGCTGTTGAATATGCCAAAGAACTCGGTTGCAACCACCCTGAAATCGTTCTTCACCTCGACCACGGTGACAGCTTCGAAACCTGCAAGAGCTGCATCGACATGGGCTTCAGCTCAGTGATGATTGACGGTTCAGGCCTTCCCTACGAAGAAAACGTAGCCCTCACCAAGAAAGTTGTAGACTACGCTCACCAGTTCGACGTAACCGTTGAAGGCGAGCTCGGCGTATTGGCCGGTGTGGAAGACGAAGTAAGCCACGCTGAAAGCCACTACACCAAACCCGAAGAAGTAATCGACTTCGCTACCCGTACAGGCTGCGACAGCCTCGCCATCTCTATCGGTACCAGCCACGGCGCCTACAAGTTCACCCCCGAACAGTGCACCCGTGACCCGAAGACCGGCCGTCTTGTTCCTCCCCCCTTGGCATTCGACGTTCTCGATGCTGTTATGGAGAAACTCCCCGGCTTCCCCATCGTGCTCCACGGCTCTTCAAGCGTACCCCAGGACGAGGTAGACACCATCAACAAGTTTGGTGGCAAACTCCCCAACGCCGTTGGTATTCCCGAAGAGCAGCTCCGCAAGGCTTCTGCCAGCGCAGTTTGCAAAATCAACATCGACTCAGACTCTCGTCTGGCCATGACCGCTGCCGTGCGCAAGGTCTTCGCTGAGAAACCGGGTGAATTCGACCCCCGCAAGTACCTCGGTCCGGCTCGCGACGCTATGAAGAAACTCTACGAACACAAGATTGTAGACGTTCTCGGTTCTGACAACAAACTCGCTCAGCTCGACTAATCATTCCACCGACTGATTAAGTAAACCCATAAGCACATCGGCGACATCCTCTCTTCGTGAGAAGATGCCGCCGATTGTTTTTTTGGGGGGAAACCTTTTGTTCAATAATATTTTCACCCAGTCACCCTACCCTGCCTTATATGCTCCATCTTTAGCTTCAAAAATCACACTCGGCTCTATCACCTCCACCGTGTGCCATACCCCTTTAGGAATCTGGCAACCATATACGCCCTCGGCAGGACACAGGTGAATGCGTTTCACCTCGCGAAATTCAACCCTACGGGCCATATCCTGCGCATCCATCCCCCGGGAGAAATGCAGGTCTTCGATTTTCTCAAATAGATTTACTTTCTCATAAATCACCTCATCTAATCGGCCACATAGACAGATTACAGTCTCTGCGGTTTCTTCATGTCGATGAATGGGCACGACTGTTCCAACCAGCAACGCATTCATCATGCGCTGACTCGTATCTGCTATAGTGGTACGCAAATCAAAACTTTGGCGTAAGCGCGGGTTTGTAGAAGCTTGTCCAAGCAGGCTCTCTACGAAGTTTCTTTCAAATTCCATCGCCATTTCCATTCTATTTTTTTAGAGAAGCCAAATAGGCCTCATGTAAATAATAGTATTTCTTCATAAACAAGACATAGGAAGCCACAAGCACAACCAATGTACAGAACAAATAAATCCAATGCCACAACAAGGCTTTGGAATCAATCGCAACATAGCCAAACGAAACGATTAATTGTATCGTCATATAAAACACGGCCACCTTCACATGTCCAATCTTAAGTTCATTGGCCATTATCTGATAAGCATGTTTACGATGTGCCTCTCCAAGGTTTTCGTGTAGCATAATACGATGTACAATCGTCAGGCAGCCGTCCACACCATATACGAGCAAAAATATCATCCATGTAATATCTCCCGTCTTGATAATAAGTCGCCCCAACAAAAATAACAGAATAAAAGCTATTCCAATAGACCCCACATCGCCGGCAAAACATTTTGCTTGACCTTTGGGCCGGAAATTAAAAAGACAAAACACCATTGCCGAGATAATGGTAGTCAGAATCAAAGATTCATCAACAAACGCCTCACCCGTATTAACAATGGCCAGCGGAATCAATACGGCCAGTGCATACCCTGCAGTAATACCATTGATGCCATCCATAAAGTTGATAACGTTGGTCGCCCCCACATACACGATAAGAGCCAACACCACCATCCACCACATCGACCACTGCAAGATGTCTAATTGATAAAAAGCCATAACGGCTGCCACAAATTGAGTCACCAACCTCACTGAGTCGGGCAGCGAGTGAATATCGTCAAAAAAGCTCACACCGGCCACCATTGTCAACCCGCATAGAAACCATGGGTATTGGAATCCAAAAAAAACGCTCCACACCCAAGATCCAAATAAAAAAACGATACCGCCTCCTCTCAATACTATCGTTGCATGTGACGAACGTTCATTTGGCTTGTCAATGATATTACATTTATCGGCAATGCTAAAATATAAAATCTCCGCGACAAGGAGTATTGCGAAAATAATGATATAGTCCATCATTTAGTCTTTTATTGATTTATATCTTCTCAAGTGACTCC
>SFFB01000027.1 GCA_004557035.1 Bacteroidales bacterium
GTAATTGAATTTGAGATTGTATATTTGGGTCTATTGGCGGAAAAGCACGGCCTGAAAGGCCAACGAGCACCCAGCCCAGGGCAGAGGTGACACGTAGTGGCACCGGCACCCTGGGTAAACGTGTCCCATACAATGCGCCCTGTAAGGGCAAAAGACTCATCATTGATTGATTTTGATTGCATAATAATGCTTTTGCCCTTACAGGGCGAACATTATCGCGCAACTTCACCCAGGGTGCCGGCGTCGCTACGCGCCGCCTCTGCCCTGGGCTATGGGCTCAACCTCCTTCGTCGGTCGAGGAATGACTTTCAGCCATTCCCATGTGCCTATAAGCAATAATAGAACTGTTTACCGGACAGCAATATTTGAGAGACAACTACAAAAACAACCCGAGTCGCTAAAATACGACCCGGGTTATCTCCTATAATGGTCCTACCGGCTTATTCGCTCAATTCGGCGTTTTTCTGATACGCTGCAATGGCATACTCTTGATTGGCCTTTTGGATCTCTTCTAAAGCGTCGCGGTCTTCGGCCAAGGCTTTGAGTTCCTCTTGATGATTACGCTCATATTCGCTCAACCGCGTGGTGAAACGGGCTGTGGCCTTTTCGAGTTCGTCAAAGGTCGTGGCCTTTTTGACGTCTTCGGTGCTCTCTTGGATGATGGCAATGTAGTCGTCTTTGAGCTTGTTGCCACAAGAGACAAGCCAAGTGGTGACGGCCGCAAAAGCCAAAGGGAGCAGGAGTTTGGGGCTTTTCATATAGACAGCTGTTTACTCTTGACTTGAAGAAGAGAGTGCTTCGCGTATTTTGGCTTCAATTTCGTCGCAAAGTTCGGGATTGTCGGCCAAGAGACGTTTCACGGCGTCGCGGCCTTGTCCAATCTTGGCTTCACCATAGCTGAACCACGAACCGCTCTTCTTGATGATGCCCAGTTCGGTGCCGAGGTCTACAATTTCGCCAAGGCGAGAAATGCCGCCGCCGAAGGTGATTTCAAACTCTGCCTTGCGGAAAGGAGGAGCTACCTTGTTTTTCACCACTTTGACGCGCACTTGGTTGCCGATGGGCGTGTCGCCGTCTTTAAGCGTGGTGACGCGGCGGATGTCGAGGCGGACGCTCGAATAGAACTTCAAGGCATTACCGCCTGTGGTGGTCTCGGGATTGCCAAACATCACGCCAATCTTCTCGCGCAACTGGTTGATGAAGATGCAGGTGGTGTTGGTCTTGCTGATGGTCGAGGTGAGTTTGCGCAGTGCCTGGCTCATCAGGCGAGCCTGCAGGCCCACTTTGTTGTCGCCCATGTCGCCTTCGATTTCGGCTTTGGGCGTGAGAGCCGCCACAGAGTCCACCACGATGATGTCGATGGCCGCACTACTGATGAGCTGGTCGGCAATTTCGAGCGCCTGTTCACCATTGTCGGGCTGAGAGATGAGCAGTTGGTCGATGTCGACGCCCAGTTTGGCCGCATAGAAGCGGTCGAAGGCGTGTTCGGCATCGATAAAGGCAGCTATGCCGCCGTTTTTTTGAGCTTGGGCAATGGCGTGAATGGCCAAGGTGGTCTTACCGGAACTTTCCGGACCAAAAATCTCGATGATGCGGCCTTTGGGATATCCGCCCACGCCGAGAGCGGCGTCGAGCGCAAGGCTTCCGGTGGGGATGACCTCAACGTTCTCGATTTTCTCATCGCCGAGTTTCATCACAGAGCCTTTGCCAAAGTCTTTTTCTATCTTAGCCATGGCTGCTTGAAGCGCTTTTAGCTTCTCTGACACCATGGGCTTTTGTTCGTCTTCTTTTTTTGCCATAAATGTGTGGGATGAATGATAATAGTTATGCTTGTTCAGTTAAGGCCAGCAGTTGCTCGCCGTGTGTTTTGGTTTTAATCTGCTTAGGACCAATGATGTGGGTGATGAGGCCTTCGGGGCTAATGATGAAGGTGGTGCGCAGAGTGCCCATATATTTGCGGCCATACATACTTTTTTCGGCCCATACGCCAAAGGCCTCGACGAGTTGTTTGTCGGTGTCGGCGATGAGGCGGAAGGGCAGTGTGTGTTTGGCAATGAAATTTTGGTGTGATTTGGCGCTGTCTACGCTCACCCCCACCACGTCGAGCCCTTTGTCGAGCAGTGTGGCATAGTGGTCTCTCAGGCTGCAGGCTTCGGCCGTACAACCCGAGGTGTTGTCTTTGGGATAGAAATAAAGGATAAGGCCCCGGCCGGCATAGTCTGAGAGTCTGACTTCATGGCCGTCTTGATCGATGCCCAATACGTCGGGAACTTTGTCGCCTATTTGCATCATGACGTTTAGCTGTTACTTTTGGTTGTTGAGTTTGAGTGCGTCTTGGTCGTCGTATTGCTTTTGCAGTTTGACGAGTTCTTTCATCAATCTTTTGGTCACCTTCTCCGTGCCCGGTTGGCCATAGAGATTATGGAGCTCTTGCGGGTCTTCGTTAAGATTGTAGAGTTCCCAAGTGTTGATGTCTTGATAGAAGTGGATGAGTTTCCAACCGTCGGCGGTGCTCACGCCATAGTGACGCTTCACGCTGTGCTCGGCCGGATATTCGTAGTAGTGGTAATAGAGGCTTTTGCGCCAATCTGCAGGATGTTTGCCCTTGAGCAGGGGCAGCAGCGACTCTCCTTGAATGTCGTCGGGTATTTTGGCGCCGGCGATGTCGAGGAAGGTGGGCGCATAGTCAATGTTTTGCACCATCTCTTTGATGTCGCCACGGGCCGAAAGACCATTGGGCAGACGCATAACGAGAGGCGTGGCAAATGACTCTTCATACATGAAACGCTTGTCAAACCAGCCGTGCTCGCCCATATAGAAACCCTGGTCGGAGGTGTAGACCACGAGAGTGGAGTCAAGCAAACCCGCATCGCGCAAATAGTCGAGTGTGCGACCCACGTTGTCGTCGAGCGACTTGAGCACCTTGGCATAGTCGCGCATATAGCGTTGGTATTTAAACTCAGTGAGTGCCTTACCCGTGGGATTTTGGGCATAAAAACGGTTGGCGATGGAGTCATGGAAGTAGTCGTAGTCGGCGCGGTCTTTGCTGTCCATACGGTCCAGCATACCCAGATACAAATCGGTCAGACGCGTATTGGCGCCGGGACGATACATCTTGGTGTCGTAGACGATGTCCATGTGGTTGTTGTTGCCAATCTCCATTTCTTGCGCGGCGGCAGCCTCACGGCCTTCGTAGTCGTCGTAGAGCGTGGCCGGCAGAGCAAAGGTCTGGTCTTCATATTCCCGGATATATTTGAGCTCTGGCAGCCAGGGACGGTGGCAGGCTTTGTGGTGGATGAAGAGGATGAAGGGTTTGGACTTGTCGCGCTTGTTGGCCATCCAGTCAATGGCCTTATCGGTAATGATGTTGGTGACGTAGCCCTTTTCTTTCACCGTTGAGCCGTCCATTTTGATGAAGTCGGGGTTGTAGTAGTCGCCCTGTCCCGGCACGATGTCGAAATAGTCGAAGCCCGTCGGTGTGCTCACGAGGTGCCATTTGCCGATGATGGCTGTTTCGTAACCGGCCGCCTGCATGAGCTTGGGCATGGTCTGCTGCGAACCGTCGAAGATGCCGTGCTCGTTGTTGGTGAAGCCGTTTTTGTGGGAGTGTTTGCCCGTAATCATACAGGCTCGGCTCGGACCGGAGAGTGAGTTGGCCACGTAGCTGTTGACAAACTTCACGCCGTCGGCAGCGATGCGGTCGAGGTTGGGCGTGGAAACGAAGCGATTGTCATAGCAACTCATCATCTGCGCCGTGTGGTCGTCGGTCATGATATATACCACGTTGTAGCGGCCTTGTGCGGCCAAAGCAGCCGGTAGCAAGCCGGGCAAGAGCAGCATCAGTTGTTTTTTATTCTGCATAGTGGAGTGTTTTAATCAAAAAATGGAGACCGGTTTAATGCCGGCCCCCATTTTTAATGACGTATTGGGGCGGTGTGTTTATTCTTCAGGCTTGTTGGTCATTGAATAAACCACGTCCATAATCTGTTTGCCGAGAGCGTCGGCCTCCTCGATGGTAGAGGCTTCTGAATAAACGCGGATAATCGGCTCGGTGTTTGACTTGCGGAGGTGTACCCACTTGTCGGGGAAGTCGATTTTGACGCCGTCGATGTCGGTGACTTTCTCGTCCTTGTAGAGTTCTTTGACTTTCTGCAGAATGGCAAAGATATCGGTAGTCGGGTCGAGGTCGATGCGGTTTTTGGCAATGAAATATTTGGGGAAGGAGTCGCGGAGCTCAGTGGCTTTCATCTTGGTCTTGGCCAGATAGGTCAGGATGAGGGCGATGCCCACGAGAGCGTCGCGGCCATAGTGAGCGGCAGGATAGATGACACCACCATTGCCTTCACCACCGATGACAGCACCGGTCTCTTTCATCTTCGTCACAACATTCACCTCACCCACGGCGGCCGGCGTATAGGTGCAACCGTATTTTTCGGTCACGTCGCGCAGGGCACGGGTCGAGGAGAGGTTAGAAACGGTGTTGCCCGGAGTGTGCTGGAGCACGTAGTCGGCCACGGCCACGAGCGTGTATTCTTCGCCAAACATCGAACCGTCTTCGCAGACCATTGCCAAGCGGTCTACGTCGGGGTCGACTACGAAAGCGATGTCGTGGTGGCCTTTGCGCATAAGGTTGCGGATGTCGGCGAGGTGCTCTTTAAGCGGCTCGGGATTGTGGGCGAAGTCGCCTGTGGGCTCTGTGTTGAGACCCGTCACCTGGGTGACGCCGAGCTGACCGAGGAGCTTTGGCAGAATGATGCCGCCCACGGAGTTGACCGTGTCAATGGCCACGCGGAAGTTGGCCTGACGGATGGCTTCCACGTCGACGAGTTCGAGGAACTTGACGAGGTCGATGTGGCGCTGGTCGAAATAGAAGTTTTTGGTATAGCAGCCGAGGTGGTCGACGTCGGCAAAAGAGAAGTTGCAGTTGTGAGCCAGACGTACCACTTCAGAGGCTTCTGCGGGCGGCAGGAACTCGCCTTTCTCGTTGAGGAACTTCAAGGCATTCCACTGGCGGGGGTTATGGCTGGCGGTGATGATGATACCACCACAGGCACGCTCCATGGTCACGGCAAGCTCGGTGGTGGGCGTAGAAGCCAAGCCGATGTTGAGCACGTCAAATCCCATACCGATGAGCGTACCGCAGACTACGTGAGAAACCATTTCGCCGGAGATGCGGGCGTCGCGGCCTACAACGATTTTGCGGCGATATGGACCCACTACGCGTTCGCGCAGGCTGGCATAGGCAGATACAGACTTGGCGATGTCGATGGGATTAAGGGTGTCTCCGGGCTTACCGCCAATGGTACCACGGAAACCTGAAATAGATTTGATTAACGTCATGGTATGTTTAAGATTTGAGTTTTAAAAACATAAATTGCTTTGAACCACAAATGTACAAACATTGCTCGATTACACCGCGCCTATTTGGTGATAATTTTTATCGACGCGCCATTTTTTGTAAATAATGAATAAATGGCCAGGTAGAACGTCAATTTCGAGACATAAGATATGAGCAGTATTTGTTGAGCAGGCGCGTGAGGAGAAGATCTCCGCTTTGATAGGCTTGTTTGATGCGACAAAAAGCTTGATTATCGATGCAAATTTTGCGACGAAACTAAGAAGATAATGTCGGGTAAATAATAATAGGGAGCAAATGATATGGGAAAAGCGTTGTTTTTGGAAGTTGGCAGCAATCAATGGATTGGGTTATGTCGTTCGACTTGCCGATTGAGAAGTGATAATAATTATAATTATTACAACAGTTGCGCCATATACACAGGTAGACACATCAAGTCTTGGTCTTTACGCAGGTCTTTGGTATAGAGTAGATACCGGTTTATAATTCTTGCAGAAAATTTTTCTTGAAATTTGTCGAGTGATTTGTGTGAGTTGTAGCCTGAAGACTTGACTTCAATCGGACAAATCTTGCTTCCTCGTGAAAGCAAAAAGTCTATTTCATAATGGCGTATGGTTTTACTGTTTGTATCATCTCTTTCGCCTTCTTCCTTGAAGGTATAATAAAAAAGTTCGTTGCCCGCACTCTTTAGCATTTGGGCGATGGCATTCTCATACACATAACCCAAATCGGTACTGAGTTTGTCGGAGAGCAATTTTCGATAGATGACATTCTCTGTATAGTCGCGGTCCATAAATGCCAATGTGACAAATAGTCCAGTATCGGCCAGAAACAGTTTGAAGTAATCATAGTCGGCATGAAGCGAAAATCCTACACCCGGATCATTGGCATGATAGGCAAAGTTCACCGTCATTGAATCAGACATATCCATAAACAAGGCACTAAGCCTCGAAGCGGTGGCTTTTTCAATGACGCTCCCCACCTTATAGCGTGACGTATTGCGTGAGAGTTCTGCCGGAATAGACATAAATAGGCGTGAGGCACGTCCCGTCGGATCTATTTTCCGGAAATCATCAATGTATAGTTCGAGTATGCTCCGTTTAACGGCATCAATTTCAGAGAAATCGTTCGTGTCAAGGTATGTATTGACCGCCTGTGGCATACCGCCTACAAGCATATAGAGTCGGAACAGCCGCATCAGATCGCGGTTGATAGCGTCACCCACCTGTTTGAAATTATCAAAAGAATATTTTATCAGGTCGAAGGTCTGACCTTTGCCTATGGCCCACAAAAACTCTTCAAAATCGAGCGGATACATCGCAATTCTCGTTTCTTCGCTGGGTATGATGATGTCTTTCACATTCTTTTTAATGGAAAGAAGCGAACCTGTCTCAATGTAGTCATAACGGCGGTCCTTGACCAAATGTTTTATTGCCTGTCTAGCAGGTGGGAACAGCTGAACTTCGTCAAAAATAATGACCGATTTACGTTCATATAATGAAACGTTATAGAGCGATTGAAGTCGCAGAAATAAGTAGTCTAAGTCTGAGATGTGTTCAAACAATTCCTTAACAGCCTTGTCGGCTATTGAAAAATCTATGATGATGGACGTTTCATACTCGTTTTGAGCAAACGTTTCAGCAATGGTCGATTTGCCTATTCGACGAGCGCCTTTGATTAAAAGTGCCGTTTTTCCATTGCTCTCTTTCTTCCAGCGAAGCATCTTTTCGTAGATTTTTCGCTTAAACATTTTGTCCGACATAACTAACTAATTGATTTACACTACAAAATTAATCAATATGTCGTAAAATGGAAAATGTTTTGGGATGTTTTTGTTGTAAAACGGAAAATGTTTTGAACGGTTTTTGTCGTAAAACGGAAAATGTTTGGGCTTTGAGGCGTGACAAAGCTGAGTTTCGCGATGAGATGAAGACGGCTTGAAGTGTTTTATCGGCATCAAAGAGGGTGTGTCAAAATCCCAAATCCGATAGCAACGCAGCAGATTGGCTATTATGACACACCGCCTTGAACCGAATAACTTTGTCTCAGCGTCGACGGCCTTTGGGAGCTTGTTTGGCTTTGCCTTTGCGGCCGGCAGATTTGGCCCCTTTTTTCGGCAGGGAAGGCTGTGGGGCGGCAGGGGTTTTGACGTCTGAAATGATGGAGAAATCGAGTTGTCGGCGCTCCAGATTGGCGCGTTCCACACGGATTTTCACCTTGTCGCCAAGATTATAGCGGTGGTGGGTTCGGCGGCCGATGAGGCAATAGTTGCGCTCGTCAAACTCATAATAGTCGTCGAGCAAAGTGCGCATCGGTATCATACCTTCGCATTTGTTTTCGTCCACCTCCACATACAGACCAAACTCGGTGACACCCGAAATGGTGCCGGTGAACTCCTCACCGAGGCGGTCGGCCATAAACTCCACTTGCTTGTATTTGATGCTGGCACGTTCGGCTGTGGCGGCTATCTGTTCCATATTCGATGAATGTTCGCACAATTCCTCATATTTGGCGGCATTGACCGAACGTCCACCTTCGGCATAGCGTGTGAGCAGACGGTGGACCATCGTGTCGGGATAGCGGCGGATAGGCGAGGTGAAGTGGGTGTAGTAGGTAAACATCAAGCCGTAGTGTCCAATGTTGTGTATGCTGTAGCGGGCTTTCATCATGGCGCGAAGGGCCACCATTTCAACGGCGTTTTCTTCTTTCTTGCCTTTGGCCTCTTGGAGCAGGGCGTTGAGACTTTTGGAGATGTCGGTCTTGGAACCTTCGGTGCGCAGACGATAACCAAACTTGGTGATGAAGGCACGGAGTTTTTCAAGTTTCTCGGGGTCGGGCACGTCGTGAATACGATAGGGGAACACTTTGGGCTTTTTGCCTTTGCCCACACGCCCTATGCTTTCGGCCACGGTGCGGTTGGCCAAGAGCATAAACTCTTCGACGAGTTTGTTGGCGTCTTTGGCCACTTTGACGTATGTGGAAACGGGATGGCCTTTGTCATCTATTTCAAATCTCACCTCGGCACGGTCGAAGCCTATGGCGCCATTCTTAAACCGAGCGGCACGCAAGAGTTTGGCCAAACGGTTGAGCGTGACAATCTCTTCGGCATATTCTCCCTCGAGGGGTGCGCCCTCAGGCAGTGGTTCGGGGTGGTCGCCGGGAGCTGTGAGGTCTTCGGGAGAGGCTTGGCGATTGCGTTCGAGCATGGCCTGCACCTCTTCATAGGCGAAGCGGCGGTTGGAGCGTATCACGGTGTGGGCCAGATGCCAGCGTACGATGTGAGCTTGGTCGTCGAGCACGAAAATGACCGAATACGCCAGTTTGTCTTCGTCGGGACGGAGCGAACAAATGTAGTTGCAGAGTCGCTCGGGCAGCATGGGAATGGTGCGGTCGACGAGATAGACGCTTGTGGCGCGCTTTTGGGCTTCGCGGTCGATGATGTCGCCCTCTTTGACATAGTGAGACACGTCGGCAATGTGCACACCCACCTCCCAGTTTTGGCCTTCAGCACGGCGGATGGAGAGCGCGTCGTCGAAATCTTTGGCGTCTTTGGGGTCGATGGTAAAGGTGGTGACGCCGCGGAAGTCTTCACGGCGGGCTATCTCTTCGGGAGTAATGTCGGGTTGGAGCTTTTCGGCAGCCTTCTCCACGTTGGCCGGATAGCGATAGGGCAAGCCGTATTGGGCCAAGATGGCGTGCATTTCGGCGTTGTTTTCGCCTTGCCGGCCGAGGATATCCACCACTTTGCCTATGGGACTCTTGGTGTCGGTGGGCCACTCGATGATTTTGACCACGGCTTTGTCGCCTGTCTTGCCGCCGCCGAGTTTGTCTTTGGGAATGAAAATGTCGTTGGCCAGTGAGCGTCCTTCGGTGACGAGGAAACCAAAACCTTTCTCCACCTGCAACTGTCCCACGAAGGTGTCGTTGGCACGCTGGATGATTTCGGTTACTTCTGCTTCTCGCGTATGGCCGGACCGCCGGGCCATCATCGACACTCTGACACGGTCGCCATCGAGGGCGTGCATAGAGTTGCGTTCACACACGAGGATGCTCTTGCCGCCGTCGTCGGGTTCGAAAGAGTTGTGACCATTGCGTTTGCGGCGGAATGTGCCTTCCATCACGTTAGACCGCACGGCGGCGGTATAGTTGCCGTGGCCGTCGGTGTTGACATAATCGTCGAGCACCAAGTCTTCGAGCGCATCCATCACCAGCATCTTGGTCGGGTGATTTTTGGCGTCGACCAACTGAAATATTTTCTTGACGTTGAAGCTCTCGTCGGGGTGAGCATTGAAGGTGTCGAGCAGCAGGTCGACAATCGCCTGTTTTTTCATCCGTCCGCTTTCTGTCTTTTTCTGTCGTCCCATAGTGTTTGTCTTTTGAGAAACCTTGTCTGTTCAGCTGGCACACGAGGCTGAAATTGCCCCGCCGTTACCTCTTCAATGGCAAATGTAGGTTTATTTCGTCAAAAAAAACATCAAAACAGGTGGTCTTAATGGTGTGTTTAAGGATAAATAACGTGACGCTATTGTTTTTCTTGCTAATTTCGCGTTCAGACTATGTGCCAACCACTTGCGAAATACGCCCTTTTGTTGATGGCTCTTGTGGCCTCACTGACGCTGTCGGCCCAAACGGTGCCCGACATTGACGCCGTGAACGCCGACGACGAGACCCCGGCGACGAACCTTGAAATCAAGGTGATGCACGCACGCTCGTTTTACGCCGGCGACAGCGTGGCCCACATCGTCTTGCCTGTTTTTTATAAATATCCGCCGCTCAATTTCAAAAACCCAAAAGAGCGCGACCGCTACAATCGTCTTGTGGCCAACGTGAAACGCCTTTTGCCCTTGGCCAAACTGGCACGCTACACCGTTATCGAGACCTACGACTTCATACAGACGCTGCCCACAAAAAAAGAGCGTGCCGAACATCTGAAACGCGTTGAGGAGGGGTTGAAAAAACAATACACGCCCACACTCAAGAAACTCACCCGTTCACAGGGTCGCTTGCTGGTGAAACTCATCGATAGGGAATGTGGCCAGACGGGTTATGAAATTGCACAGGCTTTCATCGGTGCCTTCAAGGCCAATATGTATCAGGCCATCGCCTTCTGCTTTGGCAACAGCCTCACCCGTCGCTACGATCCCGAGGGCGAAGATCGCTATATCGAGCGCGTGGTGCGTATGGTGGAGAGTGGCCAACTTTGAGGCACAGTCTCCCGACATCTCCACGTTTGTGCAAGGCGAAGCCAAACTTGTTGGGATTATGCCGAACCACAGTCAATCGATATTTCTCATAAAAAGCGTCCCCGAATTAGACGAAAATCTAACTTGGGGACGCTTTGTATGTGGGCCGTAGGGCTTATTTGGCGTTGAGTTTGCTCTTGCCCGTCTTGAGGAAGTCTATGAAGTTGGAGACGCTGGTGTCGAAGGTGTAGGCCGGCATGAGCGGCTGGCCGTCGTGGTTGAGGATGACGTAGAAAGGCTGAGCGTTGGCGCCGAACTTCATGCGCTGCAGGTAGCTCCATTTGTCGCCGACGGTGCGGAGCTTCTCTTCTTTGCCGTCCACATTCACCACGATGGGTTCAGGCAGACGCGTCTTTTCGTCCACATAGAGTGAAATGAGCACGTAGTCTTTCATCAGCAGGTCGCGCACGGCAGGGTCGTACCACACTGCCATCTCCATCTGGCGGCAGTTGACGCAACCGTGGCCGGTGAAGTCTACAATCACCGGGCGGCCCGTCTGGCGGGCATAGGCCATACCGGCATCGTAGTCGGTGAAGTGGGCTTCAACCTTCACTGGGTCAAGATTGAAGTCTTGGGTCTTCATGGGTGGCGCGAAGGCACTGACGGCCTTGAGTGGAGCGCCCCAAAGTCCGGGCACCATATACACGGCAAAAGCCAATGAGCAGAGCGCCATAAAAAAACGCGGCACACTCACTTTGGTATTGTCGTCGTCGTGGGGAAACTTGATTTTGCCCAACAGATAAAAGCCCAACAAGGCAAAAATGACAATCCAAAGCGCTAAGAAGGTTTCGCGGTCGAGCAGATGCCAGCCATAGGCCAAGTCGGCCACTGAGAGAAATTTGAGTGCAAAAGCCAATTCGAGGAAACCCAAAACCACCTTCACCACATTGAGCCAGCCACCGCTCTTGGGTGCGCTCTTGAGCCATGAAGGGAAGAGGGCAAAGAGGGTGAAAGGCAAAGCCAAAGCCAAGGCAAAGCCCAGCATTCCCACGGCAGGTGCCATGATGCTGCCACCCGATGTGCTGGCTTCGACAAGCAGGAAACCAATGACCGGACCCGTGCAAGAAAAGCTCACCAAAGAGAGGGTGAAGGCCATGAGGAAAATGCTCAAGAGGCCGGTTGTCTTGTCGGCTTTGCTGTCTACGGCATTACCCCACGACGACGGCAGGGTGATTTCAAATCCGCCGAAGAAGCTGGCGGCAAACACCAAGAGCATCAAGAAAAAGAAGATGTTGAAAATGGCGTTGGTAGACAGGTCGTTGAGCGCACTGGCACCGAAAATGGAAGTGACGATGAGTCCTAAGGCCACATAAATCACAACGATGGAGCAACCATAGAGCACGGCGTCGCGAATGGCTTTCTTGCGGTCTTTTGTGCGTTTGAGGAAGAAGCTCACTGTCATGGGGATGATGGGCCATACACAGGGGGTGCAAAGGGCCACGAGACCGCCCAAGAAACCTAAGATGAAGATATACCAAAACGCCAAGTCGGCCACGGCAGCTTCATCGCCGCCAAGGGCCTTGAGATTGCCAATCGAGGGCGACCACCAAGCTTTTATCAGATTGCTGTCGGCCGTGGTGGCTGAGGCTATGGGGGCCTCTGGTGAGGTTTCGGCCAAAACTGAATCGAGGGCGGCAGTCATGGTGCCGTCCTCTGTTGTGGTGGGTGCTGATACGGTCGGAACTGCAGCGGTTGGCTCTGCCGGTGCCACCTTTTCAGGTGTCGTGGCCGTCGGGCCGTCTGTGCCTGATTGTTTACATTCGGCCTTGTCCACGATACATTGCCCTTCGCCGCAGGCTTGATAGTCGAGATAGCCTTCAATGGCAAAGTTCTTCTCAGTGATTTCCACCTTTTGGGTGAACGTCATATTGCCTTCAAAATAGCCCACGTTCATCATGAACATTTCGTCATATTCGGTCTTCTTGCCGGCTCCTTCTACGAGGCCGCCTTTGAGTTTGGCTCCACTGATTTTGTCCACGACGAACGCCGTCGGGTTGGGGCCGTCGGCCGGCACCTGAGCCGAGTAGACGTGCCAGCCTTTGTCAGCCTTGCCTTTGAAGACGATGTGGAGCTCAGTGGGTGAAACGCGCTTGTAATCTACGGTGAATTTGACTTGTGCCGTAGCCGACAAGACAAACAGCAGACAAAGCGCCATAAGGGCAAACGATTTTTTCATACGAGATGTGGTCGTTTAGAAAGAAGATGGGAAACAAGTCTGATGTAAAAGTGGTATGGCGACTTGTTGGTAGGTGAATTAAAAAGCGTTTGGTGTTTTTTTGTACCCCCGATGAGAATCGAACTCATATCTACTCCTTAGGAGGGAGTTGTTCTATCCATTGAACTACAAGGGCGACCGTAAGTGTGTGCAAAAATACAGCAAATCTGCCGAGAGGCAAAACATAGGGCACACAAAGGCGCGAAAGCCGGCTTGAATAGCCTCACTTTCACGCACTTTTATGCTCTATGCTGCGTTGGGGGAAGACGTTATTTGAAGATTTCTTCCAGTTTCTTGTCCAGTTCCTCGCCACGCAGGCCGGCGGCAATCACTTTGCCCTCGGGGTTGAAGAGGAGGGTGGCGGGTATGGAGTTGATGCCATAGACTTCAGAGGCGGCACACTCCCAGCCTTTCAGGTCGGAGATGTGGTGCCAGGGGAGGTCGAGTTTCTTGATGGCGTTCACCCAGGCCTCGCGCTTGTTGTCGAACGATACGCCCACGATGTCGAAGCCCTTGTCGTGGTATTTCTCATAAGCGGCTTTGACGTTGGGCATCTCTTGACGGCAGGGACCGCACCAGGAGGCCCAGAAGTCCACCAGCACGTATTGGCCGTGTCCCACAAACTCAGTGAGGTGGCGCTCCACACCTGCGGTGTCGGCCATAACGAGGTCGGTCACGCTTTGGCCAATGCCTTGACGCTCCCAGCCCTTGACGCGTTCTTTCAAGTCGTTAAGCATATCGGCTTCCATAAACTTGGCACCGCTTTTGGCAATGGCAATCAGTTCGTCTTTTTCCATATTGTATTGTGCCGTTCTTAAAAAGGCTGCCGGAAAGAGCTTGTCTGCGTGCACTTTGCTCACCATGCGCGTCAGTGCGGTCACTTGATTGAAATAAGCCTCGTTTGCCTTGCGGTATTCGTCCATTATGCTGTCCGGAATTTTTTCATTATTCTTGACGTAAGGCATAGCCGCTATGGTAATGCGCTCCATCTCTTTGCTTTCGGCAGAATAGGTAGATTGGTAGTGTGAGAGCAGGGCGTTCTCTTCAGAGCCGCTTACCTTCATACGGATCAGGTCTACCTTGAGATTGTTGTCGACCACGGCGCAAAGCTTCATCGAAGTTTCCGTACCGAAAGCGACAATTTGGTCTTTGGCGGCATCGAGAGTGAGTTTGAATTTGCCGTTTTTGGCCACGTCGATGGTGTCGCTTTTATGGGGAGCGTAGTGGGTGACAAATATTTGCTTTTCGCCTTTGGGTGCTTTGCCCGTGACGGTGTAGGTCTGAGCCTGAAGGCCAAGGGCCATGATGGCGGCCAGGCCGAGAGTGAATAGTTTAGCTTTCATTTGAGCGAATGATTTGTTGTTTTATGCTTTAATGGTCGTTTCGTTTCACCATGACGGCGGCCTCGTCTATGGCCGACACCACTACGGGAGTGCCTTCGTCGAGAAAACCGCTTTCAGACTTCACCTCTACGACTTTGCCGTTGATTTCGGCCCTGCCGATGAGGGCCAGGCGGGTGAGGGCCACGCCTTCATCGCCCACGTTGACGGAGCGTTGGGCAGCTGTGGGAGCAGAGGAGTCGATGGTGGCGTTCAGGGCCATGCGGTCAAGCGCCTTGGAACGTGCAAACCACCAGAAGAAGCCGATGACCATGGCAGTCGACACAAGGACGCTCAATATGGCCACTGTCGTTCCCCATTGGGTGTAGACCAAGACATCAGCCGCCAGCACACAGGCCGCCGCTGCGAAACCGGCTATGCCGTAACCCGGCAAGAGCAGGCCTTCAATGGCGAAGAGCAACAAGGCCACGACGACAAGCAGGATGATGATGAGTGTGATGGACATAGTTTGTGCTTATATATATAAATAAGGAGTGGTCAGAAGGCCGGTCGATATTTGGCTTCGTCTTTATCGTCGCGCATGGACAGGTAGGAGGCATAGCGCGAAGGCGCCAGCCGGTGTTGTTCGAGCGCTTCGAGCACAGCGCAGCCTGGTTCGTGTGTGTGGGTGCAGTTGTTGAAGCGGCAACCGTCTGAAATTTTGAAGATGTCGCGAAAGAAATGTGCCACCTCGTCGGGCTCTATGTTGAAGGTGCCGAAGCCTTTGATGCCCGGAATGTCGATGACCGCTCCGCCGTCTTGGCCGGGCAGGTCATAGAGTTCGCTGAAGGTGGTGGTGTGCATACCTGTGCCGTGTGCTTCAGACACTTCGGCCGTGCGGGCGTGTGCGGTGGGAATGAGTCGGTTGAGGAGTGTAGACTTACCCACGCCTGAGTGTCCGGCCAGCAAGCAGATTTTTCCGGCCATCATCTCGGTCAGGCGGTCGGTGCCTTGTCCGGTGAGCGCACTGATGGCGATGCAGTCGTAGCCGATTTCGCCGTAGATAGATTGCAGATAGTCAGCCTGAGCGCGCTCGTCGTCGTTGAGCTCGTCGGTTTTGTTAAATACCAACACCGTTGGCACGCGATAGGCCTCTGCCGAGGCCAGAAATCGGTCGATAAAGGTGGTGGTGGTTTCGGGTCTTGCCACGGTGACGACGAGCAGAGCCAAGTCGATGTTGGCGGCAAGGATGTGGCTTTGTTTGGAAAGATTAGACGCTTTGCGCACGATATAGTTGCGCCGCTCGTCAATCTCGGTGATGTAGGCCGTAGTATTGTCGTCGGCCGGTTTCAGTGTGACGCCATCGCCCACGGCAACAGGGCTTGTGGATCGTATGCCGCGCAGGCGGAAATTGCCTTTGACCTTACAATCCAGCAATTTGCCCTCGTCGGTGCGTACCACATAGCTGTTGCCCGTGTTGCGAATGACAGTGCCGTGCATATTTAGGGAGGTTTACACGGTCATGATTTCCTTGTTTTTGGCAGCAAGGAGTTCTTCCACTTTCTTCACCTGTTTGTCGTGAATTTTCTGCAGGTCGGCTTCGCCGTCTTTTTCCACGTCTTCAGGCAGTCCGTCTTTGATGGCCTTTTTAAGTTTGTCGATGCCGTCTCGTCTGGCGTTGCGGATGGCCACTTTACATTCTTCGGCCTCTTTGTTGCATTGTTTGGTCAGGTCGCGGCGTCTCTCTTCGGTGAGAGGGGGGATGCCCAGTCTGATTACCTCGCCGTTGTTTTCGGGCATAATGCCCACGTTGCTGTCGATGATGGCTTTTTCGATGACGGGGAACATCTTTTTATCCCACGGTTTGATGGCGATGGTGCGTGCGTCGGGTGTAGTGATGGCAGCCACGTTGTTGAGTGGTGCGGGCACGCCGTAGTTGTTTACACGGATTTCGTCGAGGATGTGCACGTTGGCCTTACCGGCACGGATGTGTGAGAGTGTCTCTTCGAGGTGGAGCACACTCATTTCCATTTTTTCCTCACAGTCAGCGAGGCATTGTTTTACGTCAAGCATGATGTAAGCGTTAGATTAAGGCAGGCGTCATGTTTGTTGAGCCCGCGTGTGGGTAATAAGGTTTATATTGTTGGACAAAGTTAGTGCAAGGCGAGCGGTGAGCAAAATAAAAAACTTGTTTTTTTGTTTTGCTTACCCGAGCCGCAGCCTAACTTGCGCCGTCAGGCGAAAGTTAGTGCAAATGAGAGCAGAGACAAAACAAATCACCAAAACCGGACCAAGGCGAGTGGAGGGGTAAAAATGTTGTTTGTGCCGCCTTTCCTTATCCCCCAAATTGTTGCCTTTTTCCCAATCACACAATCACACCCTTTTTAACTTGTTGAAAATGACGTAAATGCTGTGACTGAACGCTTCAATCACGCCAATCACCCCACGGCACGAAAAATGCGCCCTTGTTTCATCAGACAAGTCCGTCGCCGTTGACCAATAGGTCAAATTTTTTGCTGTCAAGCCATTGTGAGGATGGCGTTAAATGTGAGGCGAATGACAACACCCTATGGCGCGAAATCTCGGGTCAAAATCGGCTTCGGCAATTCAGCATTCCCAATGTTCAAAAAAGGAGTTTGAGGTGACCAAAAAACTTGTTTTTTGTTCGTTGTGCCTGCTCAGCGCGACGTACACGGTGGTTTTTCGGCCGAAAAACCACAAAATTCACGCAAGATGGCTTGAAATTTTTCCTCCCATAAGGACAATCGTTGCGCGAATAAGGCCGGGGAGTGCAGTCCTTATGGCAGTAACGCGCTAAATATCAATAAAAAAGGCCCAATTATGGGCCTCCTCTTCTATCTTCACCCCAAAGTTAATGCAAAACGTCTGTCGCGAAAAAGACAAAAGGCGCGGGGAAATTTGGAGGCCGGATATGTGTTGAAAGAAGAGCCCATTAAGAGTTTGTCCGGCCGCGATTGTGCCACTTAATAAAGGTCGCGAACTTTTCCATGCCCCTTTGCCGTTTTTCACCGACTTATGCCTTGCTTGGTTGCCCCCAATCACGACGCCCAAGATGTTCTCCCCCCACCCTCCCTCACAAAAAAACTCGGCACAAATCTTTGGTCTTTGCCCTCACAATGTGTAACTTCGCGGTCGATAACGGTTGGGCACAGCCCATTAAAAGGGAAACGCGTGAAAATCGTGTACAGTCCCGCTGCTGTAAGTCCTCCTTTTTCCCTCTCAAGCCTCATCCGATGGATGTGAGCCACTGCAGGCACGTTGTACCGAAGTGCGTGCGGGAAGGCGCTTGAGAGCGAGGATAAGTCAGAAGACCTGCCGTTGATTGCCTTATTGTCCATACATCGACCTTCGAGGAAAGGTCCGGACTTCATCACTGATTATTTCATGACGTTATGAGACGCTGCGCTCTGCATAGGGGTGTCGTGTCGGCCATTGGTCTTTGGGTTGGTATGGTCTATGCCACCGCAGACAATGTGGTCGATGTTGTGCCAAGCGATACGCTCGGCACGGCCATTGTCGTGACCCATCGTCCGGTGGCGTCATGGCGGTCGGCCACGCCGGCTTTCACGCTCGACACCCTCGCCCTGCGTCAGCGCGGAGTGACTGATGTGGGCGATGCCTTGAGGCGGCTACCGGGCGTGAACTTGCGCGACTATGGTGGTGCCGGAGGCTTAAAGACGGTCTCGGTGCGCGGACTTGGTGCGGCCCATACGGCCGTGTCGTTCGATGGGATGCCGATGTCCGACGTGAGGAGTGGTCAGGTCGATTTCTCACGCTTCACGCTCGAAAACCTATCGGGTTTAGGTGTGGCCATGGCCGACCACGCACCGCTGCTTTCGCCCGTGAGCACACTGGCGGCAGCGCAGATTGTGGTGCAGTCTGTCAGTCCCGACACGGCGGCCACGCATCACCACGTGGGACTCACCCACGGTGCTTTCGGCACGGCCGAGCCTTATTTTAACCTCTCCTCACCGCTGGGCCACAGTTCGGCTTTGAGCCTTGGCGGCGACTTCCACTACGGCCGCAACGACTATCCCTTCACGGTATTCAACGGCGTGGCCACACATCGCGAGAAACGTCAAGGTAGCCGTATGCAGGCCTGGACTGGCGAGGCCAATTTCGTGAAATACCTCAACGGCGGACGCCTCACGGCCAAGGCCTACTACCAAAACACTCATCGTCGCCTGCCCGGCATCGTCACCCTCTACACCGCCGACAACCACGAGCGACTGGCCGAACAGACGGCCCTGGCACAGACCATGTGGCGGCAGCAATTTGGGGCGTTCGAACTCATGGGGGGAGGCAAGTTTGAGTGGGCCTCGAGCCACTATCAAGACATCGACGGGCAATATCCCGGTGGCCGACTCGTGCAGCAATACTATCGCCGCGAGTGGTTTGCCACCACCGGAGTGGCCTATGCCTTCGGACCGTTCAAGGCCGCCTATGCCGTAGACCTGGCGCGCCGCACGATGAACAGCAATCAACAGACCGACAGCCACGTGGGACGCACAAGCCTGTTGCAAGCCCTCAGTCTCAACTATACGCTTGGCCGCTTAACGGCGACAGGGCGCCTCGCCGCTCATCTCCACCACGACAACAACACCGCTGCCGACCGTCTGACCGACACCCGCCGGCTCACACCGATGGTCTCGCTGGCCTTTGCCGCCGTCGACAAGCCACGCAGCCACGTCTCCCTCCGCTCCTTCTATCAGGAACTCTATCGCGTGCCCACTTTCACCGAAGCCTATTATTATCACCTCGGCAGTCAGACGCTTAAGCCCGAACTCACGCGACAAGTGGGCATAGGTGCAGTGTGCCGGTTTGAAAGGCCAGCGCCGTGGCTCACCTCGCTGGTCTTCACGGCCGACGGCTGGTTCAACCGCGTCAGAGACCGCATCGTCAGCATCCCCTATAATCTTTATGTGTGGCGCACAATGAATGTGGGCAAAACCGTGGCGCGCGGAATGGACCTCACGCTCGAGGCCCGCTTGCGGCCTGCAGAGCGGTGGCAGTTGGTTGTGGCTGCCAACCACACCCTTCAGGCTGTCGAAGACCGCACGCTGCCCGGCACGATTGGCTATGGCTGCCAGGCCGCCTATACGCCCATGCACAGCGGTGCCGCCTCGCTGGCTTGCGAAACGCCGTGGGTGAGTCTGAGCGTGCACACCACCTATGCCTCGGAGCGGTGGAGCACCAACGACCACACCCCTACCACCCGGCGTGGCCCTCTATCACCGCTTCAATCTGGGCAAGGTCTGCCTCGACCTGCGCGCAGACTTGGTCAACGCTTTCGACAAGCAATATGCCGTGGTGAGACGCTACCCTATGCCCGGTCGGGCCTACAAACTTTCGGTAAAAGTCTACTGGTAAGGCTAAGGTGATGTCTGCAATAAAGAAAACTCATTTCCAACATAACAATCAACAACACTATGAAACAACTGAAACTTTTGGCCATCGGTCTGATGGCCGCTCTGGCTTTTACGGCCTGTTCGGACGACGACGGCCCCACCTTCACCACCGACCCGGTGGAGCAGATGAGCGGTGCCTATGTCATCAACCAAGGCAACTACTACGGCGGAGTGGACGGCACGCTCGACCACCTCACACTCACCGCCGACTCGACCTATACGCAGAGCGTCTTTTCTGCTGCCAACGGCCAGAGTCTAGGCTCTTCGCCACAGGGAGCCGTGACCTATGGCTCGCGCATCTATGTGCCAATGTATGCCGAAAATCTCGTGTGGGTGATGGATAAGACCACGGCCCGCATCGTTGCTTCCATCCAGACCAATGAGCCGGAAGCCATATGCGCTGCCGAGGGCTATGTCTTCGTGAGCAACAACGACGGCTACGTGAGCCGCATCGACACCCTTACCCTTGCCATTGACAGCCACGAGGCCGTAGGCCCCAACCCCGCACAAATGTGCACCACGGGCGGTAAAGTCTATGTGTCCATCTCAGACGGCTACAACTATGGCAATGGCTATGCCGACGGTTGCCGGGTTGCCGAAATCAACGCACTGACCGGCAAGAAAGTGAAAGACATCGCCGTGGGCGTCAACCCCGGACCGATTGCGGCCGATGCCGATGGCCGTGTGTTTGTGGTGTGTCGCGGTAATTATGCCGACATCGCCTCGGCCGTGTGGGCCATCCCCGCAGGCGCCACCGAAGGCAGCGAACTCGCTCCGGCTTCGCTTATCGCCGTGAATGGCACGACGCTCTACGTGGTCAACAGTGTCACGGACTGGGGCACCAATCAGACGGTTGTGGACTTCAAGACCTATGACACCACCACGGGTACCTTGACCGCTGACGACTTCCTCGCAGGTCAGCCTAAGGCTCCCGCGCCCCAGGCCATCAACATCAATCCGCAAAACGGCGACATCTATGTCTGCTCAGACCGTTCGTCGGCCGAATACGACAAACCCGGACTGCTCTACATCTACAAGGCAGACGGCACCCACCTCAAGACTTTCGCCACCGGCATTCACCCCATAGGCGTGGTGTGGTATTAACCTGAACTGACCGCTGTCCACCCCGTCGGTGGCAGACATAAAGACTCCGGCCGCAGGCATACATAGGTATGTGCTGCGGCCGGAGCGTTTTTTTCAGACTTGTCTCGTCATTGCGGCAGGGTCACCGAGAAGAGATTGCTGTTGGTGTGTTGTGACTTGAGGATGGCTTTCATCTTGGCCACCACCTCGGGATGCTGGGCGGCCACGTCGTTATCTTCGTGCAGGTCGGTGGCCAGGTCGAAGAGTTTGCAGTTGCCCTGTTTCACCACCATTTTCCAATTGCCCATTCTCAGGCCCATCATATTCGTCTCTGAGAACTCCCAGTAGAGGAACTCGTGCGCTTGCTGCTCGCCCTCACCCGTGAGCGTGGGATAGAAAGAGAGGCCGTCGAAACTGTCGTTTTCGGCAGCCGGGTTGGCATAGCGCGTCTCGTAGTTCTCAATGCCGGCAATGTCGCAGAAGGTGGGCATGAGGTCGTAGAAGGCCAGTTGGTGGTCGTTGACTGTGCCGGCAGCCACCTTGCCGGGCCAGCGCACGATGAAGGGAATGCGTATGCCGCCCTCGTAGGTGCTGCGCTTCTTGCCCTGCAAGAGTCCATCGCGGTTGAAGAAGTCGGGGTCGGCACCGCCTTCCTCGTGAGGCCCGTTGTCGGAGGTGAAAATCAAGACGGTGTTGTCGGCCAAGCCTTTCTCTTCGAGTTTGGCCATAATCTCACCCACCTGCGCGTCGAGGCGTGTGATCATCGCGGCAAATTCGGCGTGGCCGTAGTTGGTCGGGTTGTAGCGCGAACTCTGTTGCCCGCCAAAAGTCTTTTCCGTACAGAAGTGGCCTTTGTAAGCCAGCAGGATGGAGTCTTCAGGTTGCACCAGTTCGGCGTGAGGCAACGTGTAGGTGAAAATGCCTAAGAAAGGTTGGTCGGCACTTTGTTTGTCGAGCCAAGCCAAGGCTTTCTGATGTATGAGGTCTGAAGAGTATTGGGCGCGTTTGCGGTAGTCGTCGCCATACATGGGGAACTGGATGTTTTGGTCGAGGACCACGCGGCGCACACCCTCATCACCGGCCGAGCGGCTGTATTCGTTGAGGAAGTTGGGGTAATACAGGTGGGCTTGGAACTGGCAGATGTAGCCGTAATACTCATCGATGCCGCGCTTGTCGGGCGTGGAAGCCGAGCCTTCATAGCCGCCGGCCCATTTGCCAAACATGCCGGTGGTGTAGCCGTTGTCTTTGAAGATTTCGGGAATGATGATGCGGTTGGGGTCGTAAGGCTCCTGGCCCACGACGGCATAGTCAGTGTTGGCGCCATACTGCACCGAACCGCTCCAATACTCCTTGTTGGCTCTCACGTGAGTATGTCCCGTGTGTTGGCCGGTCATAAACGTGGCGCGCGAGGGGGCCGATACCGGGCTGCCGGCGTAGGCTTGCGTGAAACGCATTCCCTGGGAGGCCAGGCGGTCAATGTTGGGCGTCGAGATGTATTGCTGACCATAGCAAGCCAAATCGCCGTAGCCCATGTCGTCACACATTATATATATAATATTGGGTTTGCTCTGCGCACCGGCGGCCAAAGCGGCCAGGGCACCGCAACCACAAAAGATCAATCGGTTGTTCATAGTTGTTGTATGATTGGGGGTGTGAGAGGATTTATTTGAGAGAAATTTTGCAGGCTTTGCCGCTTTCGGGTGTGACGTATCTGACAACGTAGGTGCCGCGAGGCAGATGACGCACAGAGAGCGAGCAACCGGTGGCTGAGGCTTTGAGGGCGCCGGCCGTGTCGTAGACGGCAATCTGTCCCTTCGGGCTACCGCCGTTCACGATGATGAGGCGCTCATGGCCTTGGATGTCGATGGCGGTGCCGCTTTCGCTCAAGCCGGCATTACCGATGCCCACGATGGCGGTGGTGTTGGGCGAGAACACAGCCGTGAGTTCTGTTTTACCACTTAAGGTCAGCGTGTAGTCGGCTGATGTCGAAACCACCACATTGCCGCGACGCCAGCACACAAAGGTGGCGTTGCCCAACGGTGTGGCTTGGACAGTGGCCTCTGTATCGCTCTGGCTGACGATGGTGGCTGTGCCGCGGGTGGAGTCGTTGCTCACCACAGAGAGCGAAGCACTCACGCTCTGCGCAGCCTCAACTTGCAGCACGAAATCCAAAATCTGGCCGTAGACTTCGCCTTCGGGGTCTTCGTTGCCTAAAGACGTGAGGCGCAGACGGGCACGTGTTTTGCCCACTTTGGCATCGGCCGGTACGCTGATGGTGTGGTCGCTCTGTTGAGTGGCATTGAGCACTTGCAGTGTCTCAAACACGCCGTCGCCGTCCCAGTCGAAATGGGCGTAGACGGTGTCGCCCTCGGCCGGAGCCTGAGAGAGTTTCAGCGAGAGGGTGAAGTCGTTGCCGGCCACTACCGAGGCTTTGTCTTTGGTGTAGATGGTATAGGCAGAAGCCGGCGTTGAGGCCTCGGTGGCCGTAATGTTGGAACCGCTAAGCGTAGGCAGGGGATAGGTCATTCCTTTCACGATATCCGTGCCAGAGATGACGGCACGCTTCACATAAAGAGAGCCCACCGAGCCACAAGGCATGTTATAGATCTGAGCGGCGCGGGCATAAGTCGAACGTGCGGCGACGATGTTGAAAAGCGAGTCGCCGGCTACGGTGAGCGAGGTGGCACTTTCGGTTCGTGTGGCAAACGGACGGAAGTAATAGGTGGTGCCTTCGCCGCTAAACACGGTCCAGCGGGTGTCTGTTTCGCCCGTCACGGCCAGCGGCTGATGAGAGGCGGCGTTGACCAACAGGAAGCCCGTGCCTGAGCCGGTCTGTCCCACGAAATACCACGTCTGTTCGGCGTTCATTTGTGGCGTCTCAAAACTAAGGCTACCGTCGGCGGCTTGAGTGAGGGCCTTGCCGGCACGGTTTTTGAGCGTGTAGATGAATTGCGGCGTGCCCACGGCGTTGCTGTAAGAGAACGGCTGGAGCTCAAAGTTGAAGGGCGTAGCGGTGATTTGCCAATACGAGCCGGTATTGGTGAGTCCGGCATTCCAGGCTATGATGTTGGATGAGGCACCGTCTTTGTTCAGGCCTACGGGCGATTGTGACACGTCGGCATAGTTGGCACAGTCTGACGAGGTGAGACGATAGTAGCCGGCGACTGTTCCACTCGCCGCACATTCTATATAATAAGGAACGCCTTGGACAGAGATGGCGATGCGTGATGTCGATGACGGGGTCTTGTTGCAGCTGCCGATGTAGTGACCCGTGACGGCGTTTTTGATGTGGTAGAGGCCGGCGGTGGCTGAGGGTTCAAACTGCCAGTATTGGCGGCGTGTCACGTCGGCGGTCTGCACGTCGAGAGAGCCGTCTGTCTCTTCGGTGATGTAGAGAGCGGTGTTGCCGAACCACTTGATGTGATAATAGGCCGCGGGGTCGGGGAAATCAGGGGTTTCATCGCCGCTTCCCTCACCTTCGCCTTCGCCGCCCTCACCGCTTGCGCTCTGATTGGTAAGCGAGATAGAAGACAAACCGAAGAAGCAACCTTGATTATTCGTGCCTTTGGTGATGGTGAGCTTAATGACGAGTGAGCCTTCGGCCTGGTTGAGACTAGTCGAGGCGGCATCCCACACTTTGTGCACGGCACCTGTTGTGCCCACTCCCGAGGCGATGTCGATGTCGCTTAAGGTGGCGAAAGTCGTGGTGGCATCGTCGGTGGCGCCTGTGGCTATGGCTACGTTGAATTGACGTGCCTTGCCGTCGCTGTTGCTCTGGTAGGCGCCCGAGGCATTGAGCGCGTGGATGTCGAGCCCGATGGTGTTGTAGACCACAGGCGCGGTGAGGCCGCTGACGGTCACTGTGAGATTGATGGTAGGCGAGGCGTTGCCGTTGGCATTAGGACATACAATGCTTGATGTGACACTGCCGCTAACGGCCTTAATGGCCTCTGAACACGTCGCCGTGGCTGTGACACCATCGAGGGCCTGGCCGGCCGAGTCGGCCACGTTGACCGCGATGTTCGTACCGTCGTGGTTGAAGGTCAGAACCAAACCATTGCCGGCTCTCATTCCCGGCAAGGCCAGCCACAAGGCACAAAGTGCGAGAAACAAGCGTAGGTGTTTTTTCATAGGGCTAAGGACTTAAAGGTGAAGCAAAGTTTTTATAGGATTTTGTTAATAGCCTTTGATACTGGTGATAAAAAGTCTAAAGTGCTTTCTTGAGTGTATAAATCCCCGCCTACGCATAAGAGAGAGGCGGGGATTTAATAGGAGGTTATAGCCGCGGTTAGTCGGCAATCAATGTGAACTCAGCACCAGAGGCAAAGTCTTGCCCGTTTTGCTCGCTGAGGGCTCTGAAGCGGATGTAGCGTCCTTTGACCGGTTTGTTGAAGAGCACTTTCTTCTCTTCGGCGCCACGGGCAAAGCTGCCCTTGGCCACGGGTTCGCCCCAATTCTTTCCGTCGAGGCTCACATAGATTTCGTAGTCTTTGACCATACCGTTTCCACCCTCTTGGCGTGGCAGGTAGGTGAAGCCTTTCATAGTTTTCACTTCGGCGGCGTCGAAGTCTATCCAGTGTGGATATTTGGTGAGTGTCACGCCATAGGCACTGTGCCAGATGGTGGAGGGATCGCCATCGACGATGAACGAGGCGTCGCCTGCACCCGGCTCGGCCGAAGACACATAATAGACTTCGAGCGGCACACTGGTGATGGCCTCATACTTGGCCGTGACTTTCATATTGGGATTTTCCTTGTACCAAACGGCAATCTCGCCACCGGCTCTGAACTTGAACGGTTCGGTATAGACCTGACCCTTCTTGGCACCGTTGATGCTGTAGACGAGGGTGCGGTCTTTGGCCGGTGTGCTGAGCGTCACTTCGCCGGCACGGCTGCGTGAGATGCTGATGGGCTGTTCGCCAGCGGGGCTCACTTTGGCGTGGTGGCCGATGATGGAGAGTGCGGCGCGGCCAATGCTGAGCGGACGGATGATGAAGCCGAAGTCGTAGTTGGAAGCATACGCACGGTCGGGACGCAAGGGGCCGCCCTGGCCGCAACTGGCTCCACCCAGACCGGTCACTTTGGCGTCGAGGTGCAGCACGGTGGCGTTAGACTCGGGGAGTTCGTAAGGATGGGCTGCCTGTGCCAGTTCTTGTTGGGTCCAAGGCAGAGCCGAGGCACTCATCACGCTGTCGGCGATGAAGAGGGCGCCACGACCGGTCATGTCGGTGAGTGCACACCAGCGCACTTCTTCGCGGTTACCCATCGACTGGGGTTTGGGCAGCATGATGTCTTGTTCGCCCACGGTGCCGGCGTGCAGTTCGATGAACTGGCCGGTCTTGCGATCGTTGTAGTTGTTGACCGGACCGCGACCGTAATAATAGAACGAGTTCATCTCTTTAGGCAGCTTCATGGCGTAGCCCAGACGCGGCAGCACCACTGAAGGACGGTTTGAAGAGATGGCGCTTTGCAACTCAACCGAACCGTCGGGATAGACCGTGTAGACCTGTGTGGTGGTGAAGGCCAGATCGGCATCGGTGAGCTTTTTCACGTCGTGCTTGAAGTCGTAGGCGTCTTCAGGATTGCGGTTGCCGTTGCCGTAGGCGATGCGGCAGCCTTCGGGAGCCTGGCTCTTGACGGTGAACATCACCTGCACGGCGCCGTTTTTGAGGTTCTGCACGTTGCAGCTTTGGGCGGTGTGTTGCAGGTTGTAAAGACCGTATTGGAACCACTGGTTGGGCGCGCCGGTGCCGGCGTCGTTGTCGGTCGGGGCACGGAAGGCGTCGAGTTTCGGACCTTCACCCTTGCAGATGATTTCACGAGAGCCGTAAGAGAGTGCGTCGATGGCGCCGGTGGCCTTGTCGAACGAGAGCTTGAACGATTGGCCTTCGAGGGCAATCTGCTTGTCGTCTTGGCTGCACTTGATGGCGGGTTTGTCTTTTGAGGCTTCGGCGATGGAGGGCGCCTTGACGTCGGCACCTTTCACACGCAACTGCTCTTCCATCTGCACGTAGCCTTTCTTGGCCCAGGGTTTGTCGGCGGTGAGCAGGAACTGCACTTTGACGAAATACTCGCAAGTGGGATCGAGTTGGGTGTAGTCGTAGGGCAGCGTCACTTTCATGCTCTTGCGAGCGGCCAGTGTGCTCACTTCGGCCGGCAGAGCCTTGGGTGCGTCAATGCAAGTGCCGTCTTGATAGAGCGACCAGACAATCTGGTAGTCTTTGAGTGGTTCGAAATAGTTTTTGTTGAAAATCTCTATTTCGCCCTTCTTCATGTCGATGGCTTTGACGCCCACGTTCTGATAGACCTTCTTCACCTCAAAATACTGTGCTTTGGGCGTAAGGTCGGGACGCATAATGCCGTTCATACAGAACATACCGTCGTTGGGCTTGTTGGTCGGACCGAAGTCGCCGCCGTAGCCCCAATAACGCTCGCCCGTCTTGGCGTCGTAGTTGTAGATGGCCTGGTCCACCCAGTCCCAGATGGCACCACCCACAAAGAAGTTGGTGCTCTCCATGGCGTTCCAATAGTCCACGAGGTTGCCCACGGCGTTACCCATGGAGTGGGCATATTCAGAGATGTGGAAAGGATATTTCACGCCGCTCTTGCCTTTGGCCACTTCGGCCACCCAGGCGGGAGAGGGATATTGGTTGGAGCCCATGTCGACGATGTCGTTGTTGCGCTCATACTGCACGGGGCGTGAGGTGTCGTAGGCCTTGATGGCGTTGTAGGCTTCGACGAAGTTCTGGCCGGGGCCGGCTTCGTTACCGAGACTCCAGATGACCACCGAGGGATTGTTGACCGTGGCGTGTACCATCTCCATGTTGCGGGCGATGTGGGCGTTGCGGAACTCGGGCACATGAGAGAGGCTGGCTTCGCCGTAGTAGTATTCGTGGCTTTCGATGTTGGCCTCGTCTTCGAGATAGATGCCGTATTTGTCGCAGAGGTAATACCAATAGGGTGCGTCGGGATAGTGGCAGTTGCGCACGTGGTTGATGTTGCCCTGCTTCATGAGGAAGACTTCGTGCTCCATCTGTTCGCGGGTCACGAAGTGGCCGGTGGCGGGATTGTTCTCGTGGCGGTTGACACCCTTCATCTTGATGGGCTTGCCGTTGAGGTAATAGTAGCGCCCGGCCAGTCCGAACTCGTCTTGAGCAGCGGGTGTCTCTTTGATTTCAACCTTGCGGAAGCCTACGGCTGTCGAGAAGGTTTCCACCACTTTGCCTTTGGCGTCTTTGAGCGTTCCTACCAATACATAGCGGTGAGGGGCTTCGGCGCTCCAGGGCTTCACGGCCTTGCCGGCGTTGAGGGTGACTGTGGCGGTCTCTTCGTCGCTCTTGGCCAGGTCTTCCACTTTGGCGGTGGCGCTCACGCCGGCCACGAGCTTGTTGTCGTCGCCGTAGAGCGTGTTTTCATAGAGGGCGTAGTCGATGGAGTAGCCCTTTTGAGCCTTGCCCGAGAGGTTGGCCACCTGGGCCGTAATCTTGAGCGAAGCGTTGGTGAAGGTGGCGTCGTAGTCGGGGATGGCCTTGATGTCGCGCACCTGCACTTTGGGCTTGGCTGTGAGCGAAACCGAGCGGAAGATGCCCGGCAGGCGGAACATATCCTGGCTCTCGAGCAGCGAGGCATCGCTGTTGCGGTAGACCTCTACGGCAATGAGGTTTTCGCCTTTCTTGTTGAGATAAGGCGTGATGTCAAACTGGGCCAGGTTGCGTGAGTTTTTGGAGAAGCCCACATAGCGCCCGTTGATGTAGAGATAGAAGAAAGAGTCTACGCCGTCGAAATTAAGATAGATTTCCTTGCCGGCCCATTCGGCGGGAACGGTGAAGGTGCGGCGGTAAGAACCCACCTCGTTGCGGTCTTTATAAGTGAGCCAGTTTTGGGCCGGTGTGCGCATCACGCCACCCTTCCAGTCGCCAGGGCGCACGCTGTGCTTGAAGATGACCTGCTGGTTCACGTAGACAGGCTGGCCGTATTTCTGCGAACCGTCTTTGCCGATGCCCACCACGTTCCAGTTCATAGGCACTTGCACGTCGTCCCACGAAGAGGCGTCGAATGTCGGGAGGTAGAAGTCTTTGGGACGGGCTTCGGGATGTGAGGCCCAATGAAACTTCCACGTGCCGTCGAGCGACTGCCAGAGGCTGCTCTTTTCGGGCAAGACCTGGCGGGCTTCGTCGGTGTCTTTGAACGAGAAGAACCAGGCGTGTGGTTGCTGCTTGTTGTAGGCTAATGAGTCAGGGCTTTGCCATTCCCAGCCGGTGGGGGCCTTCATGTCGCCGTAGAAGAAGCCGCCGAGAGGCGGGACTCCGGCCAACATGGGAACGGCGAAACAGCCCAACAGGAATGTGAGGCTTGGTTTACGCATAGTGTGAAGAATAAGTTTTAAATTTGAATTCAGATTTAAGGTGGTGCGTTGAGGCCAGATAAGCGCTTAACGCATGGGGTGATATCGTGAATGCAAATGTACACAAAAAAGTCAGTGAAAACGACAATAAACCTAAATATCACTTTTTTTAAGCCTTTCCGGGGCTGTCGGCCGGCTTTTGTCTTTTGACCTTTGGCGGCTTGGGCCGTATATTTGCCTTGACAAAGGAAAGAGAGGGAGGCCGACAGCCTCCTTTTTTGATAATCAGAGCCTTGACGGGGATAAGGACAGTTTTTACGGGCCTTATGACAGGAAAATCTCTCCTTATTCCAGATTTCTCCGGCCTCATTTCTTCCTGAAAAATCCGGCTTTCAGGCTGTTTTTCCTGCTTGGACCGCCCGACGGGCTGCAGCCTATATTAAAAAAGGTGTATTCTCGTCACGACCAAGTCCGTTTTTGAACACTTTCGTGCCTAATCTTGGCCGTCGGCCCGCGCGATAAGCACAAAATATGTATTTTTGCAACAAACGCCCCACAAGTGGTGGCACAATTTGTCAAGTTATGAAGAAACTCGTAGTATTGACAGGCGCCGGCATGAGTGCCGAGAGCGGCTTTGAGACCTTTCGCGATGCCGGCGGCCTCTGGGAGCGCTATCCTGTGGAGAAGGTGGCCACGCCCGAAGGCTGGGCGGCCGACCCCGACCTGGTGACCGACTTCTACAACGGGCTGCGCCGGCAGTTGGTCAAGGCTGAGCCCAACGACGGTCACCGTCTGCTGGCCGCCATGGAGGCCGATTATGACGTCTGCATCGTGACGCAAAACGTTGACGACCTGCACGAAAGAGCCGGTTCGTCAAACGTCATCCACCTGCACGGCGAGTTGATGAAAGTCTGCTCCTCGCGCGACCCCGATCACCTTAAGTTCATCAAGACGTTGCCGCCTGACCATCTCGACGTGGCCCACGGCGAGCGTGCCGGCGACGGGTCGCTGTTGCGCCCGTGGATAGTCTGGTTTGGCGAGGCCGTGCCCAATCTCGAGGCCGCCGCAAGAGAGGTGGAGCAGGCCGACATCTTCGTCATTGTGGGCACGTCGCTCAATGTCTACCCGGCGGCCGGACTGGTGCGCTATGCCCGTCCCGGCGTGCCCGTCTATCTCATCGACCCCAAAGAGGTACACGTGCCCGGCGGACGGACGGTAAACGTGATTAAAGAGGTGGCTTCAAAAGGCGTCGCCACCCTGTGCCGTCTTCTGGCCGAAGGCTGACGTCGTCGCCCCGGCTGTTTTTATCAATCCCTCCCCTACTCTTCCATGTCTACAAAACACAACTGGCGCAAGCCCCGCTATGTCAGCGTCATCATCAACACGGCGCTCTTCGTCGTGACGCTGGCCCTGCTCGTCTATTTTGCGCCCCGCGAAAGCAAGTTCGGCTACGTCTACGAAGAAAACCGGCCTTGGCGCTACCAGCAACTCATCGCCTCGTTTGACTTCCCCATCTATAAAACCGAAGCCGAACTCACGGCCGAACGCGACAGCATCAAGCGCCATTTCGAACCCTACTACCAGCTTGACTCCCTCTTGGCAGGCCGCCAGATTGCGGCCATGCGCCAACAAATCTATAGCGGTGAAGCACCCGAATTTGACGTGGCCTATCTGCCCCGGTTGGTCGAACTACTCCAAGAGGTCTACGACCGCGGCATCATCTCGGCCGATGACTTGGCACGCATCAAGAAGAGCGGTGTGGGCCTACGCGTATTGCGCGGCAAGCAGGCCGGTCTGAGAGAGCCCGACGACGTTTTCACGCCGCGCTCGGCCTACGAGTATATCATTGAGGCCGACGCCCGCAGCGTCAGTCCGCTCATGCTCTCGCGCCTCCGACTCTCCAATTACATCGTGCCCAATCTCAAGCTTGACCAGGCCAAAAACAAGACCGAACTTTCCGGACAGCTTGCCGCCGTGGCCGACAACATCGGTATGGTGCAGGCAGGGCAGTTCATCATTGGCCGGGGGCAGTTGGTCAATGCCCATCAGGCTCGCATACTCGACTCTATGCGCCGCGCCAGTGAGCAACGGCTCGACCCCACAAAGAGCTTTTGGCTTGTCTTGCTCGGTCAGGCTGGCTATATTGCCATCTTGCTGGGCATCTTGATGTTTTATCTCAAACTCTTTCGCCGCGACTATCTGGCCTCGACCCACACGATGTTGCTGCTCTTCTCGCTCGTCGTCATCTTTCCCCTCATCACCTATCTGATGATGGCGCACCACTTCTTCAGCGTCTTCCTCGTGCCCTACGCCATTGTGCCCATTTTCATCCGCCTGTTTATGGACTCTCGCACGGCATTTGTGACGATGGTGGTGACGACCCTGCTCTCGGCCGTGGCACTCCACGCGCCCTTTGAGTTTGTGCTCCTGCAGATTGTCACGGGTGTGGTGGTCATCTATTCGTTGCGCGAACTCACCGAGCGCTCGCAGCTGCTCAAGACCGTATTGATGGCCATGGTGGCCGGCTTGGTCATCAGCATCACCTACGACCTCTCGCAGGGGCTCGGCTTTGCCGCCTTCGACCAGTCGCGCTCCATCTATGTGCTCATTGGCGGTCTGATGATGCTCTTTGCTTACCCGCTGATGTATGTCGTGGAAAAAGTCTTCGGCTTCACTTCAAACGTCACGCTCATCGAACTCACTAACATCAACCACCCCCTCCTGCGCCGCATGTCCAAGGAGGCACAGGGCACCTTCAACCACTCCATGCAGGTGGCCAATCTGGCTGCCGAGGTGGCTGATAAGATTGGCGCCAAACCCCAACTGGTGCGTACCGGTGCGCTCTATCACGACATCGGAAAAATGCTCAACCCGGCCTTTTTCACCGAAAACCAAAGCGGTGTGAACCCCCACGACACACTGAGTGAGGAGCGCAGTGCGCAAATCATCATCAGCCACGTCACCGACGGCTTGCGCCTGGCAGACAAATACCATCTGCCCCGTGTGATACGCGACTTCATCAGCACCCATCACGGCGAGGGGCTCACCAAATATTTTTTCATTCAATACAGCAACAAACACCCCGAAGAGAAAGTAGACGAGGCCGCCTTCAGGTACCCCGGACCCAATCCCAAGACCGTGGAACAGGCCATTCTGATGATGTGTGACAGTGTCGAGGCGGCATCGCGCAGCCTGAAGGAATATACCGAAGAAAATATCGCGGCGCTGGTGGGCCGCATTATCGACGCCCAGTTGGCCGCAGGTTTCTTCCGCGAGTGCCCCATCACCTTCCGCGACATTGCCGATGCCAAGCGATGCCTCATCGACAGCCTCAAAACCATTTATCACACCCGCATTGCCTATCCCGAGCTTAATCGGGAGAAGCCGCCTCAGAAACCCACGGGCAGCCCAATCTCAAACCTTTTTGGCCGCGACCATAAGCAGTGGAAACTCTGAGGCCTATCCGCTACTCTCTGTACGGCCTGGTCGCTGCCGTCACCATACAACAATCGCCCGCTTGCCATTGGCAGACGGGCGATTGGTTTAATGTGGAGACGTCAATCAGTTCAGGGCGTCGGCGAGTTCAGCACCGGCTTTGAACTTGATGACCTTCTTGGCTGCAATCTGGATTTTTTCTTTGGTTGCAGGGTTGATGCCTGTGCGAGCGGGACGCTCAGACACTGCAAAGTTACCAAAACCGAGGAGAGCTACTTTCTCTTCCTTCTTGAGGGCGTCGGCGATGGCGCTGAGGGTTACATCGAGAGCCTTTTTGGCGTCAGCTTTGCTCAGACCGGCACCAGCTGCAATTGCGTTGACAAGTTCGCTTTTGTTCATAATAAGAAAATTTTGATTAAAGGATTTTGAGCTTATACGTGAGGCGGAATGCCTGTATTTTTCTGCCTTAATCGCCCCAAAATAGTTGTTTTTGTGGCTCTTATGTGGCAAAGGTATATTAAGTTGGCCAATTTCAGCAAATATTTTGTGTGTTTTTTTACGCAGAAAGCCTTGAAATATGTCATTTTAGGCTCAAAACGGCGTATTTCCCACCTTTTTGCGTGCTTTTGGGGCCCACTTTGAGCGTTTATATGACGACGACTTTCGTGGCTATGCCTTTTTTGCCGTCGGCAGTGCTCACCATAATATAATAGACACCTGTGGCCACACGCCGGCCGCCCCTGTTGCAGCCGTCCCAAACGAAGGTGCCGCCGTTTGACACGCCGCCGGCCACGACTACTCCCGAGGCTGTGGTCACTTTGACGTCGGCGCCGTCGGTCAGACCGCTCACCACGATGCGTCCGTGATATTCTGGACGTACGGGATTGGGATAGACCTTCACCCGGTCGGCATCAAGGCTTGCCGAAGGCTCTGTGGCGTCGCCTTGATAGGCACACAGGCCGGCGTCGGTGGCAATCATTACCTCGCCGGTGGTGGGATTGATGGCCAGGTCGTAGATGCAGTCGGAGAGCAACGGCGACGAGGCGGCTTCAAAGTGATGGAGGATTTCTGTGCCGTCTTGGCTCACGAGATAAAGGCCGTTTGACGCCGTGCCAATCCATTTGCGCCCGGCGCCGTCGAGTGCCAATGCCGACACGGCCACACCGTCGAGCAGATAGTCGGCATAGTTGGTGCCGTCGTTGCGGGGCACCTTGATTTGAGTGACGTTGAAATTGTTGCCAAACCACTCACTCGGGTCTTCGACGACATATAAACCTGCGGCCGTGCCCATCCAGATGCTGCCGTCGCGGTCGCGCAGAATGTCGAATACGCCTTCGCTGAAATCGCAGGTCTTGCCGTCTTGATTGAAAGCGCTGTAGCGGTATTTGGCCACGTCGTCGGCCGTATTGTCTATAGTGCCGGCATAGTCCAGCCCCAAGAGACCGCCGCGTTTGTCGCCGGCCCAGCGGCGCGAGGCCACCCAGAAGCGGCCGTCTGCGTCGAAGAGGGTTTTCTCAAGCGTGGGATAGCCCGCTATGGCCTCCACGTAGAGGCGCGTCCACTTGCCGTCGGCGCGCATGATGTTGATGATGGTGTCGGTGCCCATATTGACCATCCACAGATTGCCCTCGCCGTCGTAGTTGAGGCCGTCTACGCGGACGTAGCGCTTGGCCACGTCGGGATTGGGATCGGATGCTGCCGAGCGAAGCAGCGAGTTGTGGAGGCTGTAGTGCCCGACAAACTTGCCGTCGCGGAACTCATAGAGGCCACCGCCGCCGGCAGAGGCAAAATGGTGGTTGGCAATGGAAGGGTCTTGTATGATGCGGGTGATGTCGCGATAGGGCAGGCCTGTCTCTTCTTCTATGCCTGTCTCTTGGAAATTGGTCCACTCGCCGTTTTCATAAGCCATCACCGTGCCGGGATAGTGCAAGACGCCGAGAGGGTCAAGACGGCCGCCGGCCACTAAGAGTCGCTCGCCGGCGTAAGTGAGGTAGTAGCACAAATCACGGTGCGGACCGTAGCCGCCAATCTTTTCGCCTGTGGCTTGAAGGGTGCCGTCGGCATTGAGTGTGAAAGGCTGCAGACCTTCGGTGCCACAAGAGGCCCAATAGGTGCGGCCCGTGCCGTGGGTGAGGTGTTGGAGAGGAGATGGCGGTGTTGACAGGGAGGCTTGAAGGGTTGAACTGCCTTCTGACCCAGCCGCCACCAACGCGGCAGAGCCATTTCCCGAGAAAACTGCCTCACGGCCATTGGTCCATCTGGCGGTAAAAATCTGACTCGACAGTCTGGTGGTCACGGGCGAGGCATAGACGGACGTCTGCGAGAGTTGCCAAAGTCCGGTGGCGCCGCCGGAGCTGTTCACATAGCCTATACTGCCCCCGACGGCCGTGAGCAACGAGACGCGATTGAGTGACGTGAGTGTTTGCCAGGAGGTGGGGTCAGACAGATTGGCTGTCAAGTCTCCGTATTTCAGGCCGGAATCGGTGGCGGCATAGAGTATGCCGTTGTCGCTCAAAGCCGCCGAGCGCGTGGCCCCGGGGGTGGTGAAGAAGCCTAAAACAGCCTGCTGCCGCAAGTCGACCACTGCCACGCCGGCACTGGTGGCGACAATGGCCGAAGAGCCCGTGACGGTGAGGTCGTTGAAAGTGGCAGTGCCGCCTCCGGCCGACTGCAGGTGGCTCAGATGGCAGCCCTCGCCGCTACGGGTGGAGAGCAAGTCGATGCCGAGATCAGCGTAGACCAATACGAGTGTATGCGTCGCAGCTGAATAGTCCATGGAGGCAATGCCATGGCCACTCAATCCTGTGAGTTTGGAGAGTAACTGCACCTCGCCGGTCGTGGCGTCGTAGGCCAGCAGATTGCCGGCATAAAGGGCATAGACCGTGGTGGAACCATCAGAAGAGGTGACAGGAATATTTCGGTCGGTCTCGTGATAGGCTTGGTAGAGCGTCCAGACGTCGTTGCCGGCTTTAAGGCTTAAAGTCAGCATAAAAAGACTGCATACGAGGATGGTCAGTTTGTTTTTCATATCAGCACTCGGGACTTGGAGAGAAAAAGAAGCGGGAGACAGCTATTGTTTTTCAGCAATCAGAAGGTTCGCTTTTCAAGAAAGCGCAGAGTTTTCCTATGGCACGTGCTCTGTGGCTTATCTTGTTTTTGGCGTCGACGCCTAATTCGGCGAAGGTTTTACCGGTATCTTCAGGGATGAATACGGGGTCGTAGCCAAAACCCTCTGTGCCGCGCTCTTCGGTGGCGATAAAGCCATCGACACGACCTTCGAAGAGGTGTTTTTGGCCGCCAATGATAAGAGCTATGGTGGTGATGAAAGCTGCGCGGCGATCGGTTTTTCCTTCGAGCTCAGAGAGCAGCTTCTTGGTGTTGGCCACGGGGTCGTGACGGTCGGGGTAGGCGTAACGGGCCGTATGCACGCCGGGTGCGCCGCCTAAGGCCTCAACCACCAAGCCGGTGTCGTCGGCAAAACAGTCTACGTGGAATTTTTCGGCAATATATTCAGCCTTCATCAGTGCATTGCCCGAGAGGGTTTCGGCCGTTTCGGGAATGTCGTCGTGGCAACCTAGGTCTTCGAGGCAGAGGATTTCAAAAGTGTCGCCTACCATGGCGCGAACCTCAGAGAGTTTGTGGGCGTTGTTGGTGGCAAAAACGAGTTTTTTCATAAGGGTCAGGTCGTAGGGGAATAGGAGGAATGGCCGGGTCGATTAATATTTGAACGTGCTTCCACCAAGAAACTCGCGCAAGAGTGAGGTGGGCGGCAGACCGTCGGTAGAGATGGGTTTGAGATAATGCAGGAACTTGCGCAGACGATAAGCTTCGGAATATTCGGGCACGTTTTCGGGCACCTGTTCGAGCAAGGGCAGAGCCTGTGAGCGTAGGGCGGCCAGTTCGAACATCAGTGCCGTGTTGATCATCACGTCGGCCTGTTCTTGGAAAGGAAAGATCCATTTCTCTTCACCGGCTCTCACTGCTGGCCAGCGGCGGATGGTGTCTTCTGCACTATAGCCACGGTATTTGTAGTCGCGGACAATGCGACGCAAGAGGCGGTTGTCGGTGGTGGGGATATAGTTGTGGTCGTCGAGCAGTATCGAGGTGAGCGCTGACGCATAGATCTTGAATTTGGCCTTGTCTGCAATTTTTTCGGTCAACACGGGGTTGAGGGCGTGAATGCCTTCGAGGATGAGCAGGGTGTGAGGCTCGAGGCGCAGAGTCTTACCGCTTTTCTCGCTTTTCCCGGTCTGGAAGTTGTAGCGTGGCAGTTCCACCTCCTTGCCGGCCAGCAGATCGTTCATCTGGGCGTTGAAAAGAGGAATGTTCATCGCCTCAACATGCTCAAAATCATACTCGCCGTTTGCGTCGCGCAGTGTGTCTTCACGATTGACAAAATAGTCGTCGAGCGAGATAGGCACGGGGTGCATACCCGAGGCGATGAGTTGTACCGAAAGGCGTTTGGAGAAGGTGGTCTTGCCACTCGACGAAGGACCGGCTATGAGGATGACCTTGATGTCTTTGTTGGAGGCAATGTGGTCGGCAATCTGGCTGATTTTTTTCTCTTGCAGGGCCTCCGACACATTGATGAGCTCGTTGGTGAAGCCTTTGTCGCAAGCTTCATTGAACGAACCGATGTTGGAGATGCCGAGGATTTTTTGCCAACGGTGCTGCTCGCGGAACACGTCAAACATCTTGGGTTGCTCCACAAAGGGGCGCAACTCTCCCGGACGTTGAGGGTCGGGCAGGCGCAAGAAAAGGCCGCCACCATAAGCCATCAGGTCAAACAGAGTCAACTGACCGGTTTTGATGAGCAAGGAGCCATAGAAATAGTCGGCCGTGTCGTCGAGCGTATAATAGGTGGTGTAGAGCGAGCCAAGACTCTCTAGCAAACGCACCTTATCGTCGAGTCCGTCGGCCTTGAAACGGGCAATGGCTTCGTCGGTGGGACAGGTGATGCGATGGAAAGACAAGTTGGCGTTGACAATCTCGTGCATTCTGGCCTTAAGGTTGCCGACCACCTCGTCCGTGATACCCCCGTCGATGTCAAGCTCACAATAATAACCGTTGGACACCGGCGTGTCTATCCTTAGTTTGGCCGAGGGATAGAGGTCGCGAACGGCTTTGTAGAGTACAAAAAAGAGCGACCGCGTGTAGGTGCGCATACCCGATGAAGAGGTGATGTCAAGATACTCCACGTCTTTGTCGTTGAAAAGCATAAAGTGGAGGCCTTCAACCTTATTGTTGACCTTGGCACTTGTGGGGCCGAGCGGCGTATCAATGTCGAGCATTTCATAGACTTCCTCCAGCGTGAAGCCCATAGGCACTTTGTGGCTCCGACCGGTATTCTTGCAGCGGATGGTAATGGTCTTTCCCATAATTGGAATAGATAAATGAAAAATGAAAAGAGGCTGCCTATATATAATATATAAGGAGTGGGTGATTAAAACTTATTCCGCCACCTCGCCCTTAAGTGTGGCCGACGACGAGTCGGTGATGCGTACTTTGGCGTATTGGCCGATGCGCAGTGTGCCGCGGTCAAACACCACCACTCTGTTTTGCTCAGTGCGGCCGAACAGTTGCTCACGTGAGCGTTTGGAGGTGCCTTCAATCAACACCTCATAGACTTTGCCCACGCAGCGTGCGTTGCTTTCTCGCGAAAGTTCGTTTTGCAAGGCAATGAGTTCTTCAAGACGGCGGGTCTTGACTTCTTCACTCACGTCGTCGGGCAAATGTTTCGAGGCGTATGTGCCGGGCCGCTCGCTGTATTTGAACATAAAGGCCGAGTCGTAGGCACAGGCTTTCATCAGACTGAGCGAGAGCTGGTGGTCTTCTTCTGTTTCCGAGCAATAGCCGGCAAAAATGTCGGTTGAGAGTCCGCAGTCGGGAATGATACGCTTGATGGCTTCAACCCTTGAGAGATACCATTCACGCGTATATTTACGGTTCATCAGTTTAAGGATGCGGTCCGATCCGCTCTGCACCGGCAGGTGGATGTGGCGGCAGACGTTGGGCTCTTCAGCGATGACGTGCAGAGTCTTGTCGCTCATATCTTTGGGATGGCTTGTGGAGAAACGTATGCGCATATCAGGCACGGTCCGGGCCACAAGGCGGAGCAAGTCGGCAAAGTCGGTCTCTTGACCGTCGGCTGCGATGGCGCGATAAGAATTGACATTCTGACCCAAAAGAGTCACTTCCTTGTAGCCGCGAGCAGCCAAATCTTTCACTTCGGTCAATATGCTGTCCACATCTCTCGATCGCTCACGGCCACGAGTATAAGGCACAATGCAATAATGGCAGAAGTTGTTGCAGCCTCGCATAATGCTGACAAAACCAGAGACGTGGCTGCCGCACACCCGCTCGGGCACAATGTCGCGATAGGTCTCTGTTGTGGAGAGTTCAATGTTGATGGCCTTATGTCCGCCTTCGGCCTGGGCAATCAGGTCGGGCAACGACAGGTAAGCGTCGGGACCGGCCACGAGGTCGGCGTGGTGTTTGTTGAGCAAATCGTCCTTGACACGCTCGGCCATACAGCCCAATACGCCGATGATGAGCCGGCGGCCTTTGCGGCGTAGGGCGTGGAGTGCTTCCAGTCGGTGAATGATTTTTTGTTCGGCATTGTCTCTCACCGAACAAGTGTTGAGAAATACGGCATCGGCCTCGTCAATGTTTTGGCAGCTTTCGTAGCCGGCCATTCGCATGACCGAAGCCACGACCTCACTGTCGGCCACGTTCATCTGGCAGCCGTAGGTTTCAATATAGAGTTTGCTCATAATAGGGTCTATTCTTCGTCTTGTAGTCCAAGTTTGTCGAGTGTGTGGAATATTTCGCCGGGTGCAAAGCCACGTCCGGCAGCAAAGCGGGCCAACTTTATTCGGCGCTCATAGGCCGAACCGGCTTTCAGCGTCCGAGCCTTTTGGCGGAGCAGGTGTTCGAGTGTGTCGTTCCAGTCTTCTTTAGGCAAGATGCTCAGTGCCTCTTCGGCCAAGGTGGCGTCAATGCCTTTGGCCGCCAGAGCTTGTTTGATTTTGAGCGGTCCCCAGTGGTTGTAGGCACTTTTGTCGTGGGCGAAGGCTTTGGCAAATCTGGCTTCGTCTATGAAGCCTTCATTTTTCAGTCTTGTCACGACGCTTTCGGCCTCTTCACGGCCTAGACCGCCTGCGGTGAATTTGTCCATCCAATAATTGGGGGCATATTCTGTCGTAGCGCACCGTGCCGCCGCCTTTTGATAGGCTGTCTCCGGAGTCAGACTGTTTTGTGTCTTGGCCATACCGTCGTCATTTCTTCACTACGTTTCTCACCACAAACCATAGGTGTTGGAAGAGGGTGACGAAGATGCCGTAGTGATGGGTCATGATGTTGAAGCGTTCTCGCAGTGAGGCTTTGTGGTTTTTGGTGGTCATACCTTCGTTGAGATAGTCGGCCACGACAATCTGCGTGTTGGCCAGTGGCAACTTCTTGCGTTTGGCTTCTCGCATAATGCGGATGCACCAATCAAAGTCGGCCGAGAAGCGGTATTTCAGATTGTAGGGATTGGCCTTGGCCAAGTCGGTACGGGCATAAAAGGCTTGATGACAAACCAACATACCCGAAGCGAAAGAGCGCCATGTCAGACGTTGTGGCGGAGATAGGCGGCGATGGCGCAAAAAGATTCCTTCGCCATCTACGATGTCCGTGTGTCCATAGATGACTGCCGGGTGGGTTTCGCCATAGCGCTCGGCTGTGGCAGCAATTTTAGACAGCGTGGTGTCTTCGTGGAAGGTGTCGCCGGCATTAAGGAAAACGATGTAGTCGCCCGTGGCCATATCAATGGCCTTGTTCATTGCGTCATACAGGCCGTGATCCGGTTCGCTCAGGCAGTTCACTTCGTGTGGCACACCGGCAACGCTGTTGCGTTCTTGATAGTGGTGTACGGCTTCGAGTGTTTTGTCTTGCGAGTTGCCGTCAATGATGAGATGCTCCACGTGGGGATAGTCCTGCTTTTCTACAGAAGCAATGGTTTTTTCAATGAGTTCGGCTGCGTTATAAGTCACCGTAGCCACGGTGATTTTTAGCGGAGGTTCAGACATTTTTTAGTTGTGCCGCCATTCAGTGCGGCAGAGTTTAATTTGTGAATATGAATTGATTTGTCAGGATGTTTATCGCAATGGTTGGTCGAGGCATTCTTCGTAGACGCTCAGATAGCGCTCGGCGACGGCCTGTTCGGAATAGTCGTGAATGGCTTTGTCGCGTGCGGCCTTGCCCATGGCGGCTCTGTCTCTCTGATATATCATTGTGTCGAGGCATTGGGCCAGATGGGTCGAGTCTTTATAGCGCACCAACATACCGGTTTTGTCGTGTTCAATCATTTGAGGCACACCGCCTACACTAAAGGCCACCGCCGGCAATCCGCAAGCTGCGGCCTCGGCAATAGTGTTGGGCAGATTGTCCATAAGTGTGGGCATAGCCAATAGGTCTGTGGCCCGATAATATTGCCTCATCGTTGTGGCGTCGCCAATGAAACCAGCGGGTATCACCGGCACAGCCATGGCACCCTTCAATAGTTCGGCCTCATAGCCGGCCACGACGACGGCCAGCTCCTTTTTTGTTTGTGGCTTCTGCCGACAAAGCAGTTCGATGGCCTCTTTGAGATAGTCAATGCCCTTATTCTTGTCGGTGGCTTTGTAAGCGGCGAAAAAGATGAGTGTCTTGTCGGTGGGTAGTCCCAGTGCGCGGCGTTCTGCCTCTTTGTCGCCGGGACTGTAGAAATGGACGTCGAGTGGATTGGGAATGCTGTAAATCTTTTGTCCCTTGAGCAGTTTCGACTCCGAAGCCATTTGCGCCATCCACTGGCTGCAACCCACCATCGTCAGTTGGTGTTGGGCAAAGAAACGTTGTTTTTTCACAAATACCTTTGACGCGAGGTCGTGAGTGCCGGGTGTATTCAGTAGCGGACACATTTGGCAGGCCGTTTCCGTGTCTTGCCGCCAGCGGTTGCAATCTGTGGTGCAATGACAAATGCCCGTAAAAGGCCACATATCGTGCATCGTCCACACTACGGGCTTGCCGGTTGCCATCAGTTTTTCGAGTGTGCGGAATGAGAGCATACCTTGGTTAATCCAATGCAAGTGTATGACGTCGGCGCGCTTCACCGAGGGCAGATTGGTTATGTTGTTCCCCCAAGCACAGGTGTCTATGGCAAAGAGGTTGTGTCTGCTCCATCCGTTTTTGAGGTAGATTTGAGCTCTTTCGGCCACAAACTTGGCTCTTCTCAGGGGCGATGGAGGCAACTGTTCCACGCGTGGGTTGTCGGTCTTTTTGTCTCTCACGAGCATTGAGGCCTCCACACCGTTCCTGTTGAGTGCGCGCAAGAGCCGGTTGGCGGCGATGGCTGCTCCTCCGGCAATGTCGGACGTGTTGACAAGAACTACTCTCATATATATATATTATATAGGTGTTGCGAAATTAGTGCAAGGTGAGTGCTGAGGCAAAAAAACTTGTATTAAAGTTTGTGTAAAGGTCTCATCTCTCCATCCAATCGCTGCGGTCAAGGTTGCGGTAGCTCACGGCCTCGCCGATATGGGTGGCGGTGATAAGGTCAGAGCCGTCGAGGTCGGCAATGGTACGGGCCACTTTGAGGATGCGCTCATAGGCGCGGGCAGAGAGGCCGAGCCGTTTCATCGCCTTTTCCAGTTGGGCTGATGCTGTTTGGTCGAGGCAGGCATAGCGGTTGAGTTGGGCTGCCGTCATTTGGGCGTTGCAGTGTACGCCTTTGATGCCTTCAAATCGGGCTGTTTGGATGTTTCTGGCTTTCACCACTCGGGCTCTGATGGTTTCGCTCGACTCTCCTCGTGGTGTGGCGTGTAGTTCGGTCACAGAAACAGGCGCGACTTCCACTTGGATGTCAATACGGTCGAGCAGTGGACCTGACACCTTGCCCATATAGCGTTGTATTTGGCCCGGGCTGCAGGTGCATGGGTGGCTGGGATGGCCGTGGTAGCCACAGGGGCAGGGGTTCATCGAGGCCACGAGCATGAACGAGCAAGGCAGCGTGGCACTGTATTTCACGCGTGAAATCGTGATTTGCCGGTCTTCGAGTGGTTGGCGCATCGTTTCAAGCGCAGCGCGGCTGAACTCGGGCAATTCGTCGAGGAATAGCACACCGTTGTGGGCCAAACTGATTTCGCCAGGTTGGAAGTTGGCACCTCCGCCGATGAGCGCTACGTCAGAGATGGTATGGTGGGGACTACGAAACGGGCGTTGGGCGATGAGCGAGGCGTTGGCACCCAGTTTGCCGGCCACCGAGTGGATTTGCGTGGTTTCCAAGCTTTCGTTCAATGTCAGCTGCGGCAGAATGGAAGGAATGCGCTTGGCCATCATGCTTTTGCCGCAACCGGGGCTACCTATGAGCAGCAGGTTATGTCCACCGGCAGCGGCCACCTCGCAGGCCCGTTTCACCTGCTCTTGTCCTTTCACGTCGATGAAGTCGGGGCCGCAGTTTTGCTGAGCCGCATAAAATTCGGCGCGGGTGTCCACCTCAAGGGGTTGCAGGTCGTTTTTGTCTTGCAAGAAGTCCACTACGTCGTTGAGTCGTTGCGCGCCATACACTTTCAGCTTATTCACCACGGCGGCTTCACGGGCATTGCGTTCGGGTAGGACGAGAAAGTCAAACCCCATCTCTCTGGCCTTGATGGCAATGGGCAGAGCACCTTTGACGGGGCGCAGGCTGCCGTCGAGGCCCAATTCGCCCACAAACACGCCGCGTTGCAATTTGTCGCTTTCAAGCAGTTCGGTGGCGGCCAGCAGTCCGATGGCCAAGGGCAGGTCATAGCTTGAGCCTTCCTTGCGCACGTCGGCGGGGGCAAAGTTGATGGTCACGCTGCGCTGTGGCAGGTGATAGCCCGAATTGGCCAGTGCGCCGTTCACGCGCAAGCGGCTTTCGCGTACGGCGTTGTCGGGCAGCCCGACCATAAAAAACTCCATGCCGCGTCCCACGTTGATTTCCGTCACCACGGGCATGGCGGTGAGTCCGTTGAGGGCGGCAGTATTGATTTTGACTAACATATTTCAGGTCTGTGGGGTCACTTGAGCAGTTCGCCGAGGCGCTGTTCGAGTTGGTCGGGCGCAAGGTCTCGGGCAATGATGCGGCCGTGGCGGTCGATGAGGGTGCAGCCGGGCACGGTCTTGATGCCGAAGGCTTTGCACAACGGGCTTTCAAAGGCCAATCCGTCACACACGGTCAGGGTGGTGAGGCTGTCTCTGTCGGTGGCGCGGCGACAGGCTTCGATGTCGTGGTCGAGCGAGACGGGCACGATGGTGACTTTCCCGCCGTAGCTGTTTTTCAGTCGCCGCAGCAGGTTGAGTGTCTGGCTGCTTTTGCTGCTCCAAGTGGCCCAAAAGGCTATGACCATCGGTTTCCCTGTGCTCTTACCGCTTCCTACGCTCTTGCCGTCGAGGGTCAAAGCCTCAAAGACGGGCACGTTTTGTCCCTTGCTGCCTCCCATACGGGTCTTGATTTGATTTTCCAGCAGGGCGAGCGAAGCGTTTTTGGGTTGTGCCGCTCGCAAGTCTTTGAACAGTGAGGCGACTGTGGCGGGATCGGGTTCTTCGGCTGTGGCAAAATAGCGTTTCAACATGGCCAAAGCTGCCAGCGTCTGTTTGTTTTGGCGAATGAAGTCGGTGGCGGCGAGTCGGGCTTCAGCCTCATTTTTGCCGGCTATTTTAGTGCGGAAGTCTGTGAGCAGCTGGTTTTCGTCCGACCCGCTGATTTGGGCCTCGCCAAGTTTTGAGGCGTCGCCGTCCATCTCGATGTGTGCGCCCGGTTCGGCCACGATGTAGGTCTGTGAATAGTTGGGATAGAGCAGGGTGAGAATGGCGGGCTGCGTGAGGTCTTTTTCGTAGACGAAGTGGCCGTCTTGAATGCGTATGGTGTCTATCCCGCTGAAGGCGGCATCTTCAAAATAGGCAAAGATCTCGGCCTGGTTGACACCGGCAATGTCGCCCTCGAGTCTGAATTGTTTTCCGGGTGAGCTGCAGGCCGCCAGACAGAGGCCGACGATGACCGGTAGCAGTCTGATGATGTTCATAGCGTCTTTTGAAAAAGACAAGGGACCAATGGTTTGCCCACACGTTTCAGCGTGCAGGCAAGTCCTTGTCCCTTGCCGTTGTTTGAAGTCCTCACCGGTCTTTATGGCCGGCAAAGATGAGCGTGTCTGTGATTATTTCACAAGGCTTTTGAAGGTGCTGTTGCCCCAAAGCGACACGAAGTCCATATCGGTGGCAGCACGAGCCTTGAGAGAAGCGTCTTTGGCCACGGCGTCTTTGAGGTTGCTCAGGGCCGTAGAGGCCTGCTGCGTGCGTGCGGCAACGATGGCCTTGAGGTAGCTCGTGGTGGCGTCGGGCTGAGCGATGGCACTGAGCGTCTGGGTGGCAGAGGCGTAGTCTTTGTTGAGAATCTGGGCCAGGGCGGCACTGTTAGACTTCACGCCGGCCAGGTTTTGAGCGGCCTGTGCGTAGTTGCCTTGGGCGATGTTGAGATTGCCGAGCACTTCCTTGTAGTTTTTGGCGGCTGAGGCTTTCGAGAGCGCCGTTTCGGCTGCGGCCACGTTGCCTTCTACGATGTTCACCAGTGCCGCATTGGCGTTAGCCTCGGCCGAGCCGGCTTCTTTGCTGAGAGCCTGTGAGAGATAGTTTTTGGCAGCGGCCATATCGCCATTCTGGAAGGCCAGCTGAGCCAGGTTGTTGAAGGCGCGGCTGTCTGTGGGGTATTGTTTGGCAGCGGTAGAGTAGATGTCAGCCTTTTCTGCCTTGTCGTCGGTCAATGTGGCGGCATAGAGCAGTTCTTCAAGAGAGAGCTGAGAAGCGTCGGCTTTGTACTGGCTCTTGATTTCGTCGTCGCTGCGGCCGATGAGGTTGTAGTTGACAGTGAGGCGTGCACGACGCAGTTCGGGCAAAATTTCGTTGGCCAGTTCGGTGAAAGCGCTCGAAAGGTTGCGGATTTGGGCTTCACGCTCTTCGGGGTCTTCATACATAGAGAGCACGCGTACGATGACGTCTTTGTCTTGGATGTTTGAGGCGGCCACGAGTTCCTGGAAGCCTTCCCAGTCTTCGGCGGTATATTTCTGCTCAAGTTCGGCGTCGAGGCTGAGTTCTTTGAGCTGCTTCTTCACGTATTCGCTTGAGGTGCCCTGACGTTTCTCGGCCAGACGGGTGTTGAAGTCGAGAGCGCCTTCGGGAGAGGCATAGGCTGAAACTTCGATGCCGTCGAGTTGATAGCCCTTAGAGTCGGCCTTGATGTCGCGGAGGGTCTTGACGAAGTCCTGCACAGAGACCGACTTGAGTTCGCTCGTGCGGATGTTGGCCTGGTTGATGAGGTATTTGATTTGAGCCTGCTTGGTCTGGGCGATAGCATATTGGTATTTGTCTTCGCCGGTGGCGCCTTGTGCGCCGGCAGCCGTGCGGCCGAGCAGGGTTGAGGTGGCGATGACGCCGTCGGCCACTTTCACCTCGGGCACTTTAACACTCTTCTTGCCCACTTTGGCGTCGAAGGTCAGATAGAGTTCGCTCTTGGCCATTTCGGGCACGTAGGCGAAGGTGTTTTTCATGGTGTAGTTACCGCCAACTTTGTAGGAAATTTCCTGGTTGTTGCCCTGCACCTTTTCACCCTGGAACGTGGCAGCCTGACCGGCGGTCTCGCCGCCTTCATAGCGCAACACGGGCACTACGGTGACCTGAGCTTTCTTTTTCATGTATTTTTCGGGGAAGCGACCGTTGATGGTCACGGGCACCTGATTGCTCACCTCCTCAAGCGGAGAGGGCGTCACGGTGAAGTTGTCGGCAGAAAGCTCGCCGAGCTTGCTGCACGAAGAGAGCACCAGCCCTGAAGCCAGTGCGACAAACAAGAATGATTTGGTTTGCATAAAGATAAATGTGTGGTTAGTAGATTTCGGCGTGATAATGGCCCCGGCTGTCACTGAGCCGAACGGTAGGTCCGGTCGAAAGGTTGACATGCGATGTGTGGGGGCTTAAAAACAGAGCAAAGGTAATCATTTCTTGCGCCTTAACGTGGATTTGCCCCTTATTTTTTAGCCGTGTGCCGCCGCAATCGCTTAAAAAGCATTAACATCCGCCTTTTTTATCTGTCGCATTGATAAAAAATGTAATTTTGCCGGCTCTAACCGTTGTGGTTGTCAAGCATAAAAGCTATTCACACTAACTCAAATCAGACTGAAAGATGAAAATTGCACAAGACATTCATTATGTAGGCGTCAATGACCGCACCAAGCACCGCTTTGAGGGACTTTGGTTCCTTCCGGCAGGCGTCTCTTACAACTCCTATATTATTGTAGACGACAAGGTCACGCTCATCGACACTGTCGACGTAGCTTTTTTTGCTGAATATCTGGCCAACATTCGCGAAGTCATTGGCGACCGCCCCATCGACTATCTCGTCATCAATCACATGGAGCCCGACCACTCCGGCTCATTGGCTCTCATTAGAGACAAATATCCCGAAATCCGTCTCGTAGGCAACAAAAAGACGATGGAAATGGTGCAGGGCTTCTATGGCGCGGCTTCGGCCGACGATATCGTGGTGGCCGACGGCGACACCCTCGCTTTGGGTCGCCGCACGCTCTCGTTCCATCTCGTCCCTATGCTGCACTGGCCCGAGACTATGGTGTCTTACGTGGAGGGTGAAGGCATTATGTTTTCCGGCGATGCC
>SFFB01000028.1 GCA_004557035.1 Bacteroidales bacterium
TGCCTACTACCGTAACGACGGCAAGACAATAGAAACGGCACAAAAAGAGTTGCTCTTCAGCCTCGGCAAGGCTTATGAGCTGTATGAATATCTCCTGCTGCTTTTGGTGAAAGTGTATGAGCTGGCCGGGAAAAAAGAAGAGGCCCTGCGCCAGCGCGCTCAAAAAGGCGCCGCTGTGCTCGACGGCAGCGTAGAGGCCCGACTGGCCGCCAACGCCATGCTCAAGCAACTGGCCGAAAACAAGGCCCTGCTGGCTTATCGCGAAAACAGGAAAGACTGGATTGAAGAAGAAGCTTTCGTCAAACAACTCTTCACAACCTTCACCGAAAGCGACATCTTCAAGATGTATCTCGACAAGGAAGACTTCTCTTACGAAGCCGACCGCGAACTGGTGAGAAAACTCTACAAAACCTACATTTGCCATAACGAAGATTTTGACGACCTCATCGAAGAGCACAGCCTCTATTGGAACGACGACAAGTTTGTCGTAGACTCTTTCGTGCTCAAGACCATCAAGCGCTTCACGGCCGAGTCCACTCCCGACCAGCCCCTGCTGCCCGACTACGCCTCCGACGAAGACCGGGAATTTGCCATCAGACTCTTCCAGCAGTCCATCAGAAGCGAAGAAGAGACGCGCACCATCATCAGCGATGGCAGCAAAAACTGGGAGCTCAACCGTCTGGCCTTCATGGACCTCATCATCATGCAGATAGCCCTGACCGAGGTTATGACCTTCCCCAGCATCCCGGTGAGCGTCACCTTCAATGAATATCTCAACATCGCCAAGGTGTACAGCACGCCCCGCTCGGCCGGCTATATCAACGGCATGCTCGACCACATGGTCAAATGGCTCCGCAAGCAAAACAAAATTCTGAAATAAACCCATCAAAAACAATTACACACAACAATGATTAACCTTCTCTTCGCCTTCTTAGAAGGCCAGGCTAGCGAAAATGCAAAAAATGGCTCCAAAGGACAGGGCGACTTTATGATGACTATCATTATGATGGTCGTTTTGTTCGCCATCGTATATTTCTTCATGATACGTCCGCAGAGCAAGAAACAGAAAGAAATCGCCAAGTTCCGCAACTCGCTTCAGGTGGGCCAGGACGTGGTGACCATTGGCGGTATCCACGGCGTGATTAAGAATATCAACGACGACGACCACACCGTGACCCTCGAAGTGGCCACCGGCACAAAAATGGTGTTTGAGAAGAGCGCCATCATGCCCAAAGGTCAGGCCGTAGGCCAAAGATAACATACGCCGCACAGCCACACGCCGCCACCGCCGCCCATCCGTAGTCTTATGCGCTCACTCAAGTCAATAGCCCAGCAGATGAAGAAGATGTGGAACCGCCAGACGCTGGTGTTTCTCTTCTTCCTTGTTTTGTCGTCGGCTTTTTGGCTTTTGCAGACCTTCAACGAGGTCTATGAGCAAGAGATTGAGGTGGAGATAGAGGTGAAAGACGTGCCGCAAGGCGTGGTGCTGACCAACGAAGTGCCCGGTAGCATCAAAGCCGTGGTGAGAGACCGTGGCGTGGTGTTGCTGGGCTATAAATATGGTGAAAAACAGCCCCGGCTGGTCGTCGACGCCACGGGCTTCACACGCTCTGAAGGCCGCTTCAGACTGGCCGGCAGCGAACTGGTGCGGGCCGTAAGACAGCAGTTGTCGGCCTCGACCGAGATTGTCAGCCTTCGCCCCGACACGCTCAACATCTACTATAACCGCGGCCGCCACAAGACGGTGCCCGTCAAGATTGCTTCAGCGCCCACGCCGGCCAACGGCTTCATGCTCTCATCGGTAAAGGTGTCGCCAGCAGAAGTGACCGTCTACGGGCCTTCGGCCTATCTCGACACCCTGCACGCCATCTTCGTCTCAGCCTCTGACGTGCGCAACGTCAACGCCGCCACCGAGATGAAACTGAAAACGCTCAACCCCTATTTTGGCAAGACCGAGCCGGCCGAGGTGAAACTCTCTGTCGAGGCCGAGCGCCTTGTGGAGAAACGCGTCAGCGTGCCCGTCACGAGCGTGAACTGCCCCGAAGGCGTTTCGCTGCGCACCTTCCCAACGGCCGTAGAGCTGGTGGTGTTGGTGGGTATGAGCCGCTATGCCAAAATCAGTGCCGACGATTTCACGATTGAGGCCGACTATCTGCAAGTGGCCGACGGCCAGTTGGCAGAGTGTCCGCTGAGGGTGAGCCGGCAACCTGCCGACGCGCAGCACGTTCGCCTGACGGTGGACCACGCGGAATATGTCATCGAAAAAGCCAAGCCCTGACACTATGACTCAGTCGCAACGGCCCCACCGCCTTGCCGTCACCGGCGGCATAGGGAGCGGCAAAAGCCATATCTGCCGGATGCTGGCAGACCAAGGTCTGCCGATTTTTTATTGCGACGACGAAGCCAAGCGGCTCATTCGCCACGACGCCGAAATACGCCGCCGGCTCACGGCCCTTATCGGTCCGGACGTCTACGACCAAGACGGGCGTTTGGTGAAGCCTGTTCTGGCCGCCTGGATTTGTGGGTCGAAAGCCCAAGCCGCACAAGTCGACGCCATTGTCCATCCCCGCGTGGCCGAGGTGTTCAACGCATGGGTGGCAGCCCATAGCGAATCGGCCGTAGTCGTAATGGAGTGTGCACTGCTCTACGAGTCGGGCTTTGACCGTCTGGTCGACGAAGTCGTGGCCGTGGCGGTGCCCGAAGACCTCCGCTTGCAGCGCGTCATCGACCGCGACGGTGTCACGCCTGAAAAAGCCAGGGCCTGGATGGCGCTACAGATGCCGGAGACTGAAAAGCTCCGCCGAGCCGACTATGTGGTTCGCAACGACGCCGACGCCCATTTGCAGGCCGACCTCGCCCTGCTTTACAAGAAACTATCCCTTACACAACAAGCCTAATAATAACAAAGAATATGAAAGACCAAGTGTTAGCCATTTCGGGCAAGCCCGGACTCTTCCGCCTCGTAGGCCAAGGCCACGGCATGCTTATTGTTGAAACCATCGACGAACAGAAAAAACGCCTCACTGCCGGTGCCCGCGACCGCGTCACCTCACTCAACGACGTGTCAATGTACACCGACGACGAAGACAAACCCTTGATGGAAGTGTTTGAAAGCATCCGCCAGAAATATGAAGGCAAAACCGTAGACCTCGACCTGAAAAAAGCCACTGCCGCCCAGTTGGCCGACTTCCTGGCCGGCGTGTTGCCCGACTACGACCGCGAACGCGTCTACAACAACGACATCAAGAAGCTCATCCAATGGTATAACATTCTCATTCAAAACGGCTACACGGAGTTTGTAGACCCCGAGGCCGAAGAGACTGCCGAAACCGCCGAAGCCTGAACCGCCCGCGAGAAGCGAGACGAAGCGTAGGGCCATTGGCTACGCTCTTGCCACTCCCCATAAACTTTCTATAAAAATATGTGGACTGAAAACGTCATCCTGGCCGACGCCGACTATCTCGACCGCGTCGCCTTCGAACTCATCGTCAACTTTGAGCGTATGCTGGGACGGCGCGTGCCGCCGGCCGACCTCTGCCATATGGCCGACTGTCTGGCCCTCGATGGCGGTCTTCGCCCCGGCGACAACGAGACCACCTTCGTGTTGCTCCACGACAAGGGCAAAAAGGCACTGGCCAACTTCAAGCCCGCTGACTATGAGACCGAACTCACAGCCCAAGCCTTTCGCGACAACCTCGGCGAGTTTGTCCTCCAGGCGTTTCCGGTGGAAGACATCGTGAGCAAGGAAGCCTTTTTCATCCAATCTTTGGAGCAGGCCCTGACGGCCAAGGAGGTGAAACGCCTCATGGTCATCCCCGACGAGAGCTACCGCGGCGCCGTGGCCAAAACGATGGCGGCCGTCGGCGACAAGACCCAGACGCTCTTCTCTATGCTCGAGCCGCTGCCCGGCCTGAGACACCCACAAGAGCTCTTGGGCTACGCCATGATGAGTGCCCTGGGCATACGCTCTGAAGAATTGGGCTGACGCTCTGAAGAGCCGGACATACGTGGCCGGAGCCATCCCGCATATTTTCTGTCAAACTACAACTATGCAATTATATCCCAAACTGATTGCCGACGCCTTGGCCACCGTGCGCTATCCCGGCAACGGCAAGAACCTGATAGAGGCCGGCATGGTCGAAGACGACCTGCGCATCGACGGCATGGACGTGAGCTTTTCGTTGATATTCGAAAAATCCACCGACCCTTTCATGAAGTCCGTCATCCGTGCAGCCGAGACGGCTATCCACACTTACGTCGACGCCGGCGTGAGGGTGAGCATCGGTGTGAAAACCCTTCAGGCCGCCCGGCCTGAGCCCGGCAAGATGTTGCCGCAGGTGAAAAACGTCATTGCCGTGAGCAGTGGCAAGGGTGGCGTAGGCAAAAGCACAGTGGCCGCCAACCTGGCCGTGGCACTGGCCCGACAGGGCTACCGCGTAGGCCTACTCGACGCCGACATCTTCGGTCCGTCGCAGCCCAAAATGTTTCACCTTGAAGCCGAAAACATTTTTGCCGAAATGAAAGACGGCCGGCAAGTGCTGATACCGGCAGAGAAATACGGCGTCCGCTTGTTGTCGATAGGCTTCTTCGTCAACCCCTCCACTGCCACCTTGTGGCGCGGCGGCATGGCCTCGAACGCCCTCAAGCAACTCGTGGCCGACGCCGACTGGGGCGAACTCGACTATTTCATCCTTGACACGCCGCCGGGCACCAGCGACATCCACCTCACTCTCTTGCAAAACCTCGCCATCACGGGCGCCGTCGTCGTGTCGACGCCTCAGGAAGTGGCCTTGGCCGATGCGCGCAAGGGCATTGATATGTATCGCAACGAGAAGGTGGCCGTGCCCATTTTGGGCTTGATTGAAAACATGGCGTGGTTCACGCCGGCCGAACTGCCCGAAAACCGCTATTACATCTTCGGCCGTGGCGGCGTGGAGCGTCTGGCCGCCGAAACCGGTGTGCCCGTCCTGGCCCAAATTCCCATAGTCCAGAGCATCTGCGAAAGCGGCGACGAAGGCGAACCTGCAGCCTTGGGCGAAGGTCCCGTGGCAGAGGCCTTCGACCGTTTGGCCAAAGCCGTGGTCGAAGCCACCGAGCGACGTAACCGCGAACAACCGCCCACGACCATCGTGGAAATGAACAAATAAATCTTCAACCGCAAAACAACGCACGGCCCGACAGGACACGAAGTCTTGCCGGGCCGTGTGGCGTGTGTGGGTGGCGGACCGTTTTATTTGGTCAAGGCCACCTCAATGTTGTTTTGGATGATGTCGTTGCCGGGATAGCCGCCCTCGTCGAGGTTGCTGTAGGCCGTCGAACCGTCTTTGTTGAGCAAGAGATAGCAAGGGATGCCTGGGATGCCCAACTGGTTGCAGAGGTCGCCCCATTGCTGTTTGGTCAGACGGTAGTGGTCGCCGGCAATGCCCGGTATCATACTCTGCCAAGTGTTGAGCGGAGACGTTTCGCCCGTCACATAGACAAATTCGCAGCCCTTCTTCATCAATTCGGGCTTGATGGCGTCAATCTCGACCATAGCCCTGCGGCAAGGACCGCACCAAGTGGCCCAGAAGTCAATCAAGACGACTTTACCTTTATAGTTGGCCGTGATGGCGGGCAAGATGTCGGCACCTTTGATGTTGGCGTCGATTGTTTTGACTTGATAGGCGATGGAGTCGGCCTGTGCGGCACTCTCGGTCTCGACGACCTCAGGCGTCTGGACCTTCTCTTCGCTCTCGTTGGCGGCTTTGCCGTTGCAGCTCATGCTCCCGAAGGCCAGCATGGCGCAGAAGATAAACAAATTCTTTTTCATTAGGTGTGTCGATTTTTGCGTTTTGTCATTTATCGAAAGGCAAAACTACTGATAATTGCTTGGTTAAGCAAATTTTGTCGTGTCAAAAGACGAGAGGGCCCTGCTCGGGGTGTCTTTTGAGGAGTCTATTTGTCGGCGCATATCCCCAATAGCACTTCTCAAACTAATATCAGATAAACTTTATTCAGAATAAGAGGCCAATCTCTGTAGTCTTCCATCATATCATTCCCAAAATCTGTCAATATTGCCACTTTTTGGTAATGCAAAGATGATAAGTAATGCTCAATTTGTCCGATAAAAAACGACTAAGAAAAGATACATCAAAAAAACTTTTGTTAAATTTGCCACATCCCATCTTTGGGCGACTGCTCAAAAACAGCAGAAGCGGCAGGGGTGGGTGCACATATAGATAAGGCGTTTACTTGACGCTTTGGTTCTGACACTTTCAAAGTCTCGCAAACTTGAATACCAACAGAGATCAAAGCAACGGTAGATGTCCTCGGGATATGTATGTTAGCCCTCATTGCATCCATTCGTTTCAAATGCACTGAGTGGTTTGATGCATATCGGCGTGGGCTTCTGCGTTGCTCGTTCCTGTTGGTAGGGCAATGCGAGACGCCTGAAAGTGTGGGACGAGCGACAGTTCAGCAACCCGCGCTTTTTTTGTATTTGTGCTATCCCTCTTCTCTTATTGTTTGCCGGAACGGGTTGGCGGCAAGTAGCCAAACGAGTGTAAAGATGGTAAACATTTTCATGGCTCAAACGCACTTTTTCTTCCCACTGGAGCGGGTAGTCAAAAAGGTACGACAACATTTAAAAGAACATGGTGTTCACTTACCATTGTCATTCATCACGCAACGCTGCGAAATGCATGGGCGTTTTATGCCTCTGGAAGAACAAGCCTTTTATTATGCGTCACAGACAGCACCCAACGTGGATTGTTTCCGCAAGGTGACGCTTCGAGCCTACCTGTTGTCTTATCGCTTGGGCCCAAAAGATGAATTAGATTATTTCCTTGTAGTCGGCACGAGCATTGACAAATGTTTCGAAGAGAGTTATGCCCGCGCATTGCCCAACGAGCCAAATCAGGGCTTTACCAGCCGTTTGTGTAATGCAGATGATTTGACTTTTCTCCAAGAGGCATTGCGTCGACAAGATAACAATGGGCTGATTTATCCTCTCCACGACCCTACTCTGAACTTTCGGCAATGGATTGACAGGATGGCCCAAAGTTTGACGGGTAAACCGACAGGATGTTATCTGCCCGAACATTCTGCTGTTCATGTGAGAGGGGTTCAGCATAATTTGGCAGGCATAATGACAAAGGCCCAACTCGACGCCACGTTTAACAATAGATTCTACTCACTGCAATCGCCCTTTGACTTCACACAGGAATGGGGAGGCGATTACACGCGTTTCGCTCTCGCGCTGATGTATGGTAATGGCAACGTACACAACATCTCTCGCCACCAAGTCCGAGTATTCAAGTCGCATGAGTTCACCAACAACCGGCACGAGATGACCTACGCGGGCAAAGACGGCATCGTTTTCTTCCAGTCACATTATCCCTTCAACATCTCGTCAGTGCAGGAGCAAGCCCAGATTGTCAAAACATGGCCAAAGGACTTGGTGGACGTGCAGAACGTCTATGAGATGTGTATGGCACTTTCGATGCAGCGCAGACTAAACAAAGTGTCCGCACAGCTCGACAGCAACACGAAAAGCCGCATACGCACGACGCTGGCCAAGTTGGCGCATCTTATGGGCAAGCAATATATCAATGTGCGCGACCTTAACCACAAATACCACTTCATCCTTGAGCAGATGGGTATCACTGCGGCATTCAACCACGTGAGAATCCGTGGCGAACTTCTGGCCGATACCTATCAACTGCGGCTGTCGCGCCGGACCAACTATATCATCCTGCTCTTCACCATCTCAGCCTTTGCTCTCGCAGCCTTGCAAATCTTTCAAAACGAACTTAATAAATCCTCTTCTACTATGGACATCATCATTAAAACAGGCCGCGCGCCGTGTTGTGACTGTGCCTGCGAAGCACACACAGACTCAAGCCTCTCGCTACAATTCATTGGCGACAGCATTGTATTACAAATCCTATTCACGATCATCGCGCTGCTCATCTTGATTGTAGCCTACCACTTTGTGGTCTATCCCATCATTCAGAAGCTGCACGCACGCCTGCACCGCGATATGGATAATTAAGAATCTAACAAGAAAAGCCTATGGAATAATTCTGATTAAAGACTATAACCCGACATCATTGTTTTAGGGTGTTTATGCTGTTTGGGCAGCAATGTACTAATCATCCGACTTTTTATAGGGAAATTCGCATCCTTAAAAAATAAAAATCTCCTTACAACGAGAATCTAACAATCAAAACACTTAACATATAACAACATGAAACGTATTGCTTTACTATCAATAATGATGCTTATCGCATTGTGTTCACAAGCACAAATATACTCTTCTGAGGCTTATTTTTATATTCCAGCAGGAGAGGACCTTAATTCACGTCCCACTTTTACTATTATAGTATTTAAGGGAAATCAATTATTGAACACTCATGACTGGTCACTTAGATTACAATCTTATTTAAGGGATGACACCAATTATTATGAAAAATTGGGACTAGACCCGTATTATGGTAGTATATACACATATAATTCTTCATTGTCAACAAATTCTGAATACGTGTATACAAAGTATGTTGCTGAGTCTACAGATAGCTTCTATCCGTGGACGAAACGTCCATCAGTTTCTTTCAAACTAATATTCAATAAAGATAACTCCACTTTAGTCTCAATGTCGAAACGAGGCAATGGCGATTGGGAAAAATATTATTACATCAGAATCCCTAAATCTGAAGTAATATCACCAGGACTGAAAAATGGTTTTATCGAATAAGAGCTTGTTTTACAAAGAAAATGCAATTAACCCCTTATCATACAATGAGAATTTTAACTAGTTTATCTAAAAGAAATCTTCTATTTCTTTTATTCATCTTGAATGTATGTGCCGTAAAGGCCCAAAATGTATCGTACTATGCCTTGACAAAAACGTCTCGTAATGGTGCCATATCCACAAATGTGTCAGGAGGACAGTTTATAACATTTATGGGTGATATTTGTTACGAGTCAAATAAGAAAGGTATCGGTGTCGGTCATGGAACACTCAAACTCAATACAAGCTACAGCAATAGCGACTATAAAGTCTATATGGGCAGCAGCTATTGGGGCCAAAATGCGACATTTAAATTCAAGACTGACATGACTGTACTGAACGTGGTATTGGAAAACGGCGATGTATATGTCTATAAGAAACAAACCGCACCACCATCTGCTACCACATGTTCCTTAATCCGGGGAAAAAGTTCAAGCAGCGGTAGTAGCTCTTATACATCCTCTTCCTCTCCAACCTATCAGAACAACAATCCCACCTATAACCCATCTGGTGGCAATAACAACAGTGGCAACTCTGGTGGTTATAGCAATACAAATAGGAACAATAATAGCAAACAGCGTAGAGATTGTTCGCTCTGCCATGGCAAAGGACGCATAGTGCGGAATAGCTCGGTTCCGACTTACGGCAATGACAGTCGTGTAAGATGCAACGAGTGTGGCGGCTATTTTATGAGAAGTAGCGGCCATAGTCATGTGACCTGTACGCAATGCCATGGACGTGGATATTTGGAATATTGATTTCACCATGCTCTACCACATCCTCATTGACCGCTTTGTCCCCGCCCAATCCTCCAAGAAAGGGCGGGGATATAAGGGCGGCAACCTGAAAGGCATCGTCAGCCAACTCGACGCGCTGCAAGAAATGGGCGTGACGGGACTATTGCTGACACCTTTTGTCAAAGGCAAAGCCTACCACGGCTACCATACGCTTGATTTCACAAAAGTCAATCCACACTTTGGCTCTTGGCACACCGTGGATGAACTGGTCGAAGAGGTACATCGGCGCGGCATGACCATCATTGCCGATTTTGTGGCCAATCATTGCCACCGCGAAAGCAGTGTTTTTCAAGCGCATCCGGAATGGTTCAAGAAAAACAAAGACGGCGCATATTGCGCATTTAACGGCATAGACTATCTGCCGGAATTTAATCTGGACAAAGCCGCGCCGCGCCGCTTTATGACCGAACAGGGCCTTCAGCTCTGCCGACACGGCTTCGACGGTCTGCGACTGGACTATGCCAAAGGGCCGAGCATTGACTTCTGGCGACATTTCCGCAAGCAGATCAAAACCACTTTTCCCGACGTGCAACTCATAGGCGAAGTGTGGGGACGTCCCGCCGACAAACGTTTGCCTTCACGTCTTGCACAAGAACGCCGCCGCAAAGCCATGACAGAGAATGAAGCGTGGCAAAAACGCTATGCTGAAGTGTTTGACGGCGTGCTTGACTTTGCTTTGCAAGAATTGCTCGTGGAAACTGTGCGCAAAGGCCAACGCATCACTAACAATGCAGCCTTGCGCAAAGCCGTAGCACAGCATTTTGCCCACTATGCCGATTGCCCGAACTTCAAACTCTACCTTTTCCTTGACAATCACGACACCAACCGGTTTCTCTATGACTGCCGAGGCGACCTCAGCCTGCTGCAAGAAGCCGTTGACTTCTGCCGAGAATGGCCAATGCCCTATATCTTGTATTATGGTACGGAAAAGGGAATGACCAACGAAGAAGACATCTTCTGCGGCAAACCCTACGCCGACGAGATGGTGCGACAGGTCTATAATCCCGACGCTCCCGACGTCCTTTCTTTCTAACCCACCCAGACATCTCCAACCACAACAATCCCCTTCATTTTTTACACAGCCGGAAGCAGACAAAACACTAATTCCATAAAGATATGCGTCCACACCGGCACCTATGACACACCCAAAGATACGGAAGATTTCATCCGGCCCTTCACATTTCGCCCCGTCGCTTGCTTTGTTTCTTGAGAGAAAATTGTATTTTTGCCGCCGTATACCAACTTTTTTATCCTTAAATGGACGATTATCACGCGGAAAATTACGCTTAAACAGGCTGGGAGACACCACTCGCATGGGTTTCTCTGCCGCTAATTTAATGGAGAAACCGAAATGCGGACCTATTGGAACTACGACCACGCGCTGCGCACGCTCGATGAGTGGCAGCCCAACTGCTGGGTACAAGTGACTTGCCCCACGCCCGACGATGAAAAATTCCTCTGCGACACGCTGAAAGTCCCCGACTATTTCCTCGACGACATCCGAGATAAAGACGAACGATCACGCTATGACTATGACGACGGCTGGTCGCTCATCATCTTGCGCATCCCCTACGTCAAAGAGGTGCGCTCACGCACACCACACACCACCATCCCCCTAGGCATTATTCTCAACAAAGGGGTGTGCATCACCGTATGTAACTACGAGACCAACATGATGATTGATTTCGTGTCGTATCAGCAAAAACGCAACCTCGGCTTCACCGACTCTGTCGACCTTACCTTCCGCCTGTTTCTCTCGTCGGCCGTGTGGTATCTGAAACGACTCAAACAGATCAACGTGCTCATTGAGGAGGCCAAACGCAACCTCGACCGCAAAATCGAAAACGAAGACCTCGTGGGGCTTTCGCGCCTGCAAGACAGCTTGACGTATTTCCTCACCTCCATCCGTGGCAACGAAACGCTGCTGTCGAAACTCAAATTCAAACTGCCCGTGGACGAACTCGACGCCGACCTTATCGAAGACGTCACCATCGAGATGAACCAGGCGCGCGAAACGACCAACATCTACGCCAACATTCTCGACTCGACGATGGAGACCTATGCCAGCGTCATCAACAACAATATGTCCGGCACCATGAAACAGATGACGAGTGTGAGCATCATCCTCATGTTCCCCACGTTGGTGGCCAGCATCTTCGGTATGAACCTCATCTCGGGCATAGAGGATGTGTGGTGGGGCTTCCCAGCCGTCATCTTGCTGACCATTGCCGTCACGGGACTCTTCTTCTACCTCTTCAGACGCAAAGCGTGGATTTGAAGAGAGGAGACCGAGGAGACCATAGGTAAAGAGAGTAGTCCAAGACCTACTACCAAGTACTTATCACGCCATCAACAAAAAAGCTCGGAGTATTTCCGAGCTTTTTTTGTTGTAATCTAATGCTAAACAATCACCACAATGCCACCTTGCCGGCCATACCCAGATCAAGCGTGCCAGAAGGTATGCCCAAAGCACGAAACACCCTGCTGAGCGTTGAAAGCGTAATGGAGTTTTTACCGCTCTCTAACCTGCATATCTGTGAGCGTTTCACCCCCAGGCGCACACCAAGTTCCTCTTGCGTAAGATGATTTTGAAGACGAGCGTTTTTGATGGCTTCACCGACGTAATAGGCATAAACCTCCTCTTTGAGTTGAGCCTCCATGGCGTCTCTTTCCGGTGTTCCTATGGCACCCCATACGTCGTCAATCAGTTCGTCGGCAGGTGTAAATTTCATCTTTGACATACTTGTTTATTGTTTATCGTTAAAATATTCTGTCCTGATACGTTCAGCCCTTTCAATTTCCTTCTTGGGCGTCTTTTGAGTTTTCTTCACTATGCCATGAGTCACGACTACCAAAGCAGCCTTCTCGGTGTCCCAAAAGGCAAAGAGCCGGTAATAAACGCCGTTGAACAACGTGCGAAGCTCCCATATCTCCGTCTCGGCCAATTTCTTAAACAAATCTTTGTCTATCACACCGCTTTGCAAGCGTCTGATATTATAGGCTATCTTCTGCTGAGCCTTTAAAGGTTGCTGCCGAATAAAGACGTTGGCCTCATCGCTTAATATGACGGATATATGATTATTCAAGACAAGTGCGTTTATGTTGTTGCAAATTTAGTGTCTTGTTTCCAAATTTGCAAACGACAGCACAAAAAACACTTGTCTTACATTCATTTTACCATTAAGCCTATCGTTCACATAGCAAGTGTTGTCTCTCCTTCATATTCCTAAGTTCATCCTCAATTTGCTTTTTTGCCACGTTTATCTGCCCACCTCACACCCACCCAAGCCTAAAAACGGCGAAAAACGCGGCGTTTCGTTTGGTCGGACCGATAAAAATCACTTTATTTGCAGAGCCTACAGGCACATACGACCTTCCGATGTTGCAGACGTCGGGCGGTTTTTCGTATAGTCATCCCTTATTATACCTCCGTACCGGGCCGCGCCTCCGGATTATGCTGAGTGCAGCCCGCCATCTCAAGGAGAGAGAAGGAAGAAACTAAAAACAGCAATTTATTGAATACCTATATCCACAGTTATGGACGAAATCAAACTCCCTGAAGACAATCAGTCTCTCGTGGTCGACAATGCCGTCGACGCTACCGCCACGCCCACTCAGCCGGCAGAGCCCGAAACCACCAACCGCCCCGCACCCCAGACACGTGCCGAGGTGATTGACCGACTCAAAGAAATTGAGACCAGCGGCCGACCCATTGAACGGGCCGAGGTGGAGCAGCTCAAGCAGGCTTTCTATAAACTCTATCACGCCGAGGTGGCAGCCGCCCGCGAGGCATTCATTGCCGCCGGTGGCGACGAGGCTGCCTTCGTGCCCGAACCCGACGAGCTGGAGAGCGACTTCAAAGCCCATATGGGCCGCATCAAAGAGCTCCGTGCACAGGCTGTAGCCGACCTCGAAAAAGAGAAACAGGCAGGACTCGAAAAGAAAACGGCCATCATCGAGCAGATTAAGGCCATGGCCGCATCGCCCGAAGAAGCCGACAAAAACTACGACGCTTTCAAAACCCTTCAGGCCGAGTGGAAAGAAATCAAGACCGTGCCTGCCGAACAGGCCACCGAGCTGTGGAAAAACTATCAGCTCTATGTGGAGCAATTTTACGACCAGCTCAGACTCAACCACGAGATGCGCGCCTACGATTTCAAGAAAAACCTTGAGATTAAGACCCGTCTCTGCGAGGCTGCCGAGAAACTGGCCGAAGTGGAAGACCCCGTTTCGGCTTTCCACCAGTTGCAAAAACTGCATCAAGACTTCCGCGAAACCGGTCCTGTGGCCAAAGACCTGAGAGAAGAAGTCTGGAAACGCTTTAAGGAAGCCTCGACCGTGGTCAACAAGCGCCATCAGGCCCATTTTGAAAGCCTCAAAGCCCAAGAAGAAGACAACCTCGTGCGCAAAACGGCACTCTGCGAACGCATTGAGGCCATGCTGGGCGAAGAGATCAAAGGCTTCAGCGCCTGGGATGCCAAGACCAAAGAAATCATCGACATACAGGCCGAATGGAAGACCATCGGTTTCACACCCAAGAAGGTCAACGCCAAAATCTTTGAGCGCTTCCGCACGGCTTGCGATGCTTTCTTTGCCGCCAAGACGGCCTTCTACAAGCAAAACCGCGAGACACAAAACGCCAACTTGGCCGCCAAAACCGCACTGCTCGAAAAGGCCGAGGCACTCAAAGACTCCACCGACTGGAACGCCACGGCACAAGAGATGATAGCCCTGCAAAAGGCATGGAAAGAGACCGGCCCCGTATCCCACAAGGCTTCTGAGGCCGTATGGAAACGCTTCAACGAGGCTTGCAACCATTTCTTCAACCGCAAAAACGAAGCCGGTTCGGCACAACGCGCAGAAGAAGAGGCCAATCTCGCCAAAAAGCAGGAAATCATCGCTGCCTTGCAGGCCTTGGGCGAAAACGCTGCCGACGACGCTGCCGACCGCGTCAAAGAACTCCAAGCCGAATGGAACGCCACTGGCCACGTGCCCTTCCGCAAAAAAGAAAAAATCTATAAGGCCTACCACGAGGCGCTCGACGCCATCTACAAACAACTCCACCTCAGCGCCGGTCGCCGACAGATGGAGAAGTTCCGCAAAAACGTGGCCGACAAGGGTGGCAACGAACTCACCCGCGAGCGCTATCGTTTGGTGCAAAATCTTGAAGCCAAGCGTCAGGAGATTGCCAACTACGAAAACAACCTTACCTTCTTCAACGCCAAGACGAAGGGTGCCAACGCCCTGATTGACGAGGTGAACCGCAAGATTGAGCGACTCAAGGAGGAGCTCGCCGTAATCACCGAAAAAATTCAGGCCGTCGACGCCAAAATCGCCGAAGGAGAATAAGAAGAACCTTGTGGGCAAAGGCCCGAAAAAATCTCAAAAACCAGCTCGGTCGTTTTGATCGGGCTGGTTTTTGTTGTAATGAGTTAGTCCTCTACCGTGATTGGCGTGACTGAAATGTTCAATCACAGCAATCGACACAGCCTCAACAAATTACAAGCGCGTGACTGTGTGATTGGGAAAAAGGTAACAATTTGGGGGAGAGGGAGGGGACCAGACGGTGCAAGGTTGTATGGCAACGGTGGCCGGTTGTGCAGAGTATGAAACAAAAACTCTACATCACCCAAAATCTTGACGTTTAGTCTATTGGTTTGAAGAGATGTAGAGTTGCATGGTTTTAGCCACCATTGTTAAATACGTAAAGGTGGCGGCTCGTTTATTGCAAAGCGGCAAGAATGTCTTCCACAATCAGCGGACTCTTCAGACGGTTGGCCGTGAGGTATTCGTCTACGTCGTAACGGTCGACAAAACCTTTTCGGGCGCCATAGCACAAGACCTTGGCACCTGTCGCACCCAAATGCCGGGCCACTTTCTCGCCCCAGCCGCCGTCGAGCGCGCCGTCTTCGAGGGTGACAAACAGGCGATGGTCGGACGTCAGCTCATCAATTAGCGTTTTGTCAATGCCGGAGATGAAGCGTGGGTTAATCAAAGTGGCGTTGATGCCTTTCTCCGCCAGTGCCTGACGCACCTCTTCGCCCAAACCATAGAAACCGCCAAGGCCCAAAATGGCCACTTCGCTGCCTCTATGGATCACCTCGTAGGTGTCAAGACAAGAATAGTCGGCCGACACCGGTCGCGTGGCCGGACAGGTCTGCCCAACAGGCACACGGATGGCCACAGGATGATCGCGATAGGTGAGGCTCCAGTCGAGCATGGCGAGATATTCGTCGCGATTGGTCGGTGCTAGATAGACCAGGTTGGGGATGCCCGAGAGCAGGGGAATGTCGTAGTGGCAAAGGTGCGTCACGTCGGTCATGGAGGCTATCGAGGCCCACAACACCAAGAGTGTAGCCGGATTGTCGTTGATGCAGAGGTCTTGGGATACCTGGTCGTAGGCGCGCTGAAGGAACGAACTGCACACGCCAAACACCGGTTTGCTACCGGCTCGGGCCATTCCAGAAGCCAAAGCCACGGCGTGCTCTTCGGCAATGCCCACATCGACATACTGGCTGCCGGCGGCCTGTCTGCGCTCGGGTGTCCAGCCCCAGATGCCCGGTGTGCCGGCCGTGATGGCGCAAACGGTTTTGTCGCCTGCCATACGTTCCAACAGATGACGAGCCGTGAGGTCGTTGTAGTCTTCTCCCGTAAACGTGTGTTTCAGTTCGCCCGTCTCAATGTCGAAAGGAATGGACCAGTGCCACCGCTCCTTGTCGGCCTCGGCCGGCGCATAGCCTTTGCCTTTGAGCGTGTTGATGTGCACCACGACAGGATGGTCGATGTCCTTCACTTTTTGGAACGCCTCTGTCAAGCAGTCGATGTCGTTGCCTTCGTCCACATACACATAGTCGAGCCCCATGGCCCGAAAGAGATTGTTGGTGCATGTGCCACGACTCTGGCGCAGCTCTTGCAGGTTTTGGTAGAGGCCGCCGTGGTTTTCGGCAATCGACATTTGGTTGTCGTTGACCACAATGATGAAGTTTGTGCCCAATTCGGCCACCCAGTCCAGTCCCTCAAGCGCTTCGCCGCCGCTAAGCGAACCGTCGCCGATGACGGCAATGACGTTGTGGCGCTCTCCTCTTAGGTCGCGTCCTTTGGCCAGGCCCCCGGCCAGACTCACCGAGGTGGAGGTGTGTCCGATGATGAAGTGGTCGTGAGAACTCTCAGACGGTTCGGTGTAGCCCGACACGTCGTCGTAGTGGGCTTCAGAGAGGAAAGCCTCAACGCGGCCTGTGAGCATTTTGTGCACATAGCTTTGGTGAGAGACGTCGAAGACGATCTTGTCGGTCGGCGAGTCGAAGACGCGGTGCAGGGCGATGGTGGCCTCTACCATGCCCAGGTTGGGACCGCAATGGCCGCCGTGGATACTCAGCTTGCGGGTGAGCAGCGTGCGAATTTCTTCGGCCATGACGGTGAGCTGCGCCGTGTCGAGGCGCTTCACGTCGGCCGGTGAAGAGATGTGTTGGATATACATATAAATATGAATGTGGTTCTTATTATTTGCTTGAAAGGTAGTGATTATTCCGGAGATGAAGAACTTTTGGCGTCTTAAAAGCCCTAAGAAGCCTAAAACGATCTCGGGACCTTCTCAGTTGGCTTCGTTATTCAGCTTCATATCCGAATGTTTCAGCCAACTTTGCCTGAGTCCCTTGCGCCTGCGCTGCATACGAGAGTTGTCAGTAATGCTTTCATTTCTCATCCCTTCAATCCAATTGTTCTTTAAGGCGCTCGGCCTGACTCCGATTGGTAGCCATACCCTCGTAGTTGAAGCCATATATTGAGGCGAAGCGGCTCATGGTGTACTCGCCGTCGTCAATCATCATTTTGGTGGGAGCGGCACCTTGATAGACAAAGAAGAGGCGTTTGCCCTTGAACGTATTTTCTGGAATGTAGCCGTAGAAACGCTCCATAAGGGTACGCACTGAGGCGCAGATGTTGTGCCAATATACCGGCGACCCCATCACGATGATGTCGGCAGCCTTCATTCGTTCCACCACCTTGTCGAGTTCGTCGCCCTCGAGTGTCTGGCCGTAGAAATTGAGGCGATAGTCGTTGAGGTTGAGCGTTTCGTAGGTTTTGCCCTCCAGCAGTGTTTGGGCGAGTGAGGCCGTGTTGCCGTCGCGATTGGGGCTGCCGTTGATGAAGAGGATCTTTTCTGTTTGTTTGGTCTGTGTCATATCATTTACTTTTTCTTGTATGTTTTGGCAAGTGGCACCCAGCCAAGCGCCGAAGGCGATGACGAGTAGTGCCGTGATTTTGCCGAGTGTGTTTTTCTTCATAATAATATATATAGGAGTTTAATCGTTTGTGTTTTGCAGATTGTTGTAGGTCTCGTCGTCCACCGGCTCCAGCCATTCGTTGGATGTTTTGTCGGCAATGTCGACGTGTGTTGCCAAATGCTGGAACCACGAGTCGTAAGCGGCGCCGTGCCAGTGTTTCACCTCTTCGGGAATTTCGATGATGGTGCCGGGGGTGAGCCGAATGGCGGGTTTGCCCCATTCCTGATACCATCCACGGCCGCTCACGCAAATGAGTATCTGCCGAGCACCGTGATGAATGTGCCAGTTGTTGCGGCAACCGGGTTCAAACGTCACGTTGCTGTAACCCTGCAGGCTGATAGTGCCATCGGGCAGGTTGCGGGGACGGATAGGCGCCAAATGGCTTTTTCCCGTGAAGTATTGGGCATAGGCCGTGTTGGGTGAGCCTTTGGGCCAGTCGCCGGCAGTAGCTTCTGCGGCATAGTCGGCCCGACTGAGTCCCTTTCGGCTCAGATGTCGGCAGAGTGCCTCAACCTGTTCGGGCGTATTGCCCATATTCACGGCACCACGTTTGTGAGCGGCCAGTTGAGCCTCCACGCCTTCCATTCCCGTCAGGGCTGCCACCGTCACCAGTTCGCGGTCGGCTGCAGTGAGCTGGTCGCCGGCAAAGATGTCGCCGAAAAGATGGCTTTTGAGATAATACTCGTTTTGTGGTGAGAAGTCATTGCGGTATGGCCCTCCGGTGAGTTGCTGCTGCACCATTTTGCCATACTCATAAGCAGCCTTGGCATCATCCCATACGGCAGGACGTATCCAGACCTTGCCTGCGTTGTCGGTTTTGCCTTGCCTCTCGCGTTGTGCCATCACCGTCTGCAAGCGGCTCAGTGCGTCGAGCGAGCGCGGAAAGCCTGTGTAGGCATAGAGTTGAGAGAAGGCTTCTTTCAGTTCGTTCACTGTGACGCCTGCTTCGAGAGCTTGCCAGATGGCTACGTCGAGCCGCTCAATATCGCCTTGGGCTTCGAGACAAGCACATTCTGCCAAGGTAAGTTGGCGACGGGTCAGCGTGTCGTTTGTGTTCATGATGGTGAGGTTTTGTGCCAAAAGACTGGCGGTTGACAAGGCCATAGCGGCCAAAATGACGGGAAGTTTCATAATGAAGAGGATGAATTGTGACTACTGCAGATGCGCCTTGAAGAAACTAATGATGCGCTCCCATGGAATGAAGTTGTTCGAGCCGCCATCGTAGAGGTCGCAATGGGTGGCACCGGGCACGATGAGCAACTCCTTGTTGCCAGCGTAACGTCCTGATGTCAATTTGCTGAAGGCTTCTTCGCCGAAATAGCGGCTGTGGGCTTTCTCGCCATGAACGATAAGCACCGGCGAGCGCACTTCATCGGCAGCAATCCAAAGACGCTGATTGAGACGCATCAAGGGTGTGGTGATGTTCCATCCCATATTGGAGTTGAGTGAGCGGGTATGATAGCCTCTGGCTGTGTTTTTATAGTAGTCTACATATTGTTTGAAATAATCCGGTGCGTCATCGGCCGTTTTAGCGGGCAGTCCGCCTTGCGGTTCAATCCGGCCAGAGCGGAACTCTTCAGTGCGCTGCGCAGCCAACCTTTGCTTCAACGCATAGCGGTCGTCTTCGGTCATGGTGTCGAAATAGCCCTGTTGGGTCACACGGGTGAGGTTGTAGAGCGTCACCGGGACGGTCGCTTTGATGCGTGGGTCGAGTGCGGCTGCGTTGATGGCAATGCCGCCCCAACCACAGATACCCACGATGCCAATGCGCTCAGCATCGACGTCGGGACGGCAAGAGAGATAGTCTACAGCGGCACAGAAGTCTTCGGTGTTGATGTCCATCGACGAACTATAGCGTGGCTCTCCGCCGCTCTCGCCTGTGAACGACGGGTCGAAGGCGATGGTGAGAAAACCGGCCTCGGCCAATGTTTGGGCATACAGGCCGCTGGCTTGCTCTTTCACGGCGCCAAACGGACCACTCACTGCCAAGGCGGCGAGCGGTTCATAAGCGCCTTTGGGCTTGTAGACATCGGCGGTCAGAGTGATGCCGAAACGGTTGGTAAATGTCACCTTGTCATGCTCCACCTTGTCGCTTTTGGCAAAGGTCTTGTCCCATCCAGTGACGACGGACGGCAAATTTGTTTTCATAGCATTGGTCACATTAGTTTGCCCTTTCAAAGACAAGGCCGAGAGGCAGGCCAGGGCATAGATAAATACGAGTCTTTTCATAGGTTGTGTGGAATGGATTGTTTTCACCTGCAAAATTAGGCTCGGCTTTTTGCACTTTTAATACCCCAGATTCGGATGTTCTTACCATTATTCACGTTGGCGCACAAAAAAGGCGGACAAGTTCCACCAATGAACTCGTCCGCCACCAATCAATTGTATATGAGTAACGTTACTCCAAGTTTTCCTGCACAGCGACGGCAAGACCGTGGCTGCTTGCCGGCCAACGTCGTGCATATAGACTGAAGCCGGAGGCTAAGCGATGTAAAAACACACTTTTACGCGCAAAATTACAAATAAGGGTCAAGAATTACCCCCCCCGACTACTAAACTATGTTAAGTTGCCGAAATTTCCTCAGAGAAGGGGCATAAAAAAGCCGGAGACTGACGTCCCGGGCTGATGATATGGCGCCCTTGTCGGGCGGTGATGGCTGCTTGTGGGCAGCATTATTCAACAAAATATGATGTATGCCTTATCTGCCTCTCTCTTAGATTAGAAATGTATCATCAGTTCCACCACGGCCTTGTCTCGCTCTGATGGCTTGGCCAAAGCGATGTCGTCGTAGAAATATTTTTCGTAGTTGAGACGAAGGTCGGCCTGTAACGGACCGGCGAGACTTAGGGTCACACCACCCGTGAGACGCCGTCGGGCCCCGTCGGTGCGAGTGAGTTGGCCGTTTTCGTCGGCTTTGCCGTCAGAGTGGTCGTCCATCATGTCAAAGCGGGTGAGGAAGCGGACGTTGCGAAACACTTTTTTCGTGGTCACATCATAGGCCACAAAGGCATCGAGTGCATTGACATCGTGGAAACTCGTGTTTTCGTAGTGCTTGCGCAGATACTCAGCTTCGAGAGTCCAATGACCAGCGTGAAGAGTGGCACCACCGTCGTAGAGCCAAACGTTTCCGCCTGTGGGTGAAATCTTTTGCATCGAGGCTTGCAGCGTCAAGACCTTAAAAGGCTGATAGTTGACCTTGGCCGAAAAGTTGAGCGACTTGGTCCAATAGTCTTTCTGGTCGGTCAGTCCCGAACCGTTGAAGAAGCCGCCTTCGAGCGTGAGTGGACACCCCTTGAACTTGTAGGTCACGGCAAAGCCCACATCGCGCACATCGCCCACTTGTTTGGCTATGAACGACCGGTTGGCAAAGTATTGTACATGAGGCGAACGGTGGGCGTCGATGCTGAAAGGCACACGCATTTGGCCGAGACGCAAAATGAGGCCGTCGAGGGGTTTGAGTCCGGCATAGGCGTCAAGCATCCGGATGCGCCCCTCGTCTGAAAAGTCAATCTCGGCCTTGTATACCACCGAGGGAATAATCTGTCCGTCGAAGGCCACGCGAGCATTGCGCACTTCAAAACGTCCCTCTTTTTCGTTGGGTTGATATTCGCCTTTGGCCCTGATGGTTCCTGAAATGCGCGGCATCCAGTCGGGCCAAGCGATGTTGACGACCTGGTTTTGTGCCAGGCCTTGGCCACCCATCACGAGGGCCAAGGCGAGCAGTGAGAAGGTTTTGCGTTTCATATCAAAGTCAATAATTCATTAGGCCGGTCTGATGGAAGCGTTGCAGACCTTTGAGAGTGAGGCGGAATTCCACACAGAGTTGTTCGGTCTCCTGAATGAGATGGAGCAGGAGTGTCTGTGCGTTCAAGTTGCTGCGCTGAGACTGAATGGCGGTGAGCACGTCGCTGCGCAAACCTTTGATCTGCGACTTGAGCGTTTCGGCCTTGTCCATAAGACTATCGATGTCGTCAAAGCGTTGATGACGCAAGGCTTCGGCTGTCTCTTCCATCAGAGAAGAGAGTGAGGAAGCCAAGTGGGCAAAAGACTCAAGCGAGGCTGAAGGAATGGGAGTAAAGTGATTGTCGACGTGTTCAAGCGCCGGCTCGTTGATGCGTCGCAGACCGTAGAGTTGCTGTCGCAGAGCATTGTGTGTGAGGTGGAAGGGCGTCATCAGTGCCACGGCCTTGATCCCGTCGGTGCGGCGCAGGCAGATGGTTTCACGGCGACGCAGGTTTTTCATCTCGCGGCCCATGCGTTCCAGCAATCGGCCGTTGCGGCGCAGACCTCGAAGGTTTTCGGCCTTGAGCCCGTCGATGGTTTCTCTCAGAGCCAAGGCATATGAGCGGAGGGCCTCACTGGTCGACACGTCAAGGTGACGGCTCAGCATCGGCACGATGGCCGAGCGGTCGTGGGTGGTCAGCATTTCTGTGAAGAGCAGGTCGCCGTTTTTCTCTTCTTTTTGTTTCTTGGCATAGCGGCGCTGACTGTGGATGATGGCATAGACGGCAAGAACCACAAGAATGATGATGGCCGGCATACCGCCGAAGTTCATCAGCGTGGCCACCAGGAAGCAGGCCGTAAAGGCCACACCGGCAGTGAGGAACCATCCGCCCACCACGGTCAGCACGCCAGTGATGCGGAACACGGCACTCTCACGGCTCCAGGCGCGGTCGGCCAAACTCGAACCCATGGCCACCATGAAGGTGACAAAGGTGGTGGAGAGGGGCAGTTTGAGAGAGGTGCCCAAGGCAATGAGCAACGAGGCTGTCACCAGATTGACCGAGGCACGCAAAAGGTCGTAGGCGGCACCGTCTTCTTCGGCCTCGGCCGGGCGCTTGAAGCGGCGATCGATGAACTGGCCTACGGCAGCCGGCGTATATTTCACCACCGTGCGCCCCACGGCGTTGCCCCAACGCACAAGGCTGCGGGCTGCACGCGACGAGCCGAACATCTCTTCGCCTTCGTCACTACGCGACAGCCCCACTTCGGTCTCGACCACCCGACGGGCCTTCTTGGAAGTGGCCAAGGCAAACACCATGATGGCACCAGCGGCCACGAGGAAGTAAAAAGGCGTATGGGCCGAGGCGGCAAGGCTATTCATCATAAAATCTGAAGGCGCTGCGCCACCGGCATTGACACTGAAGTCTTGGAACGATGAGAAACCGGCCAAGGGCACACCGATGAAGTTGACGAGGTCGTTGCCGGCAAAGGCTGTGGCCAAGGCAAAGGTGCCGCAAAGCACGATGACCTTAAACACATTGACGCGCAGGGCGTGGAGCAGTTGCATCAACACCGTCGTCACCACCAGACAGCAGCCCAAGAGCAGGCCAATGTGGTCGGCTATATACGTCTTGACGTCTTTGCTCATAAACGAAAGGTCTTTCAAACCTTTGAACAGCATGAAATAGATGATGGCGGTGAGGGCAATGCCGCCGAAGAGTCCAATCTTCCACGTCAGGCGGCTCTTGATGTTGAATGTGAAGATGATGCGTGTGACATACTGCACTGTCGATCCCACCACGAAGGCAATGGGTACGCTCAAGAAGATACCCATTATTACCTCGAGAGCCTTAGACGTATTGAGATAGTCGTCAAATCCCAACCCGGGCATGGCGCCCACGGCGTTTTTGATGACCACAAAGGCAAACGAGGCTCCGAGCAACTCAAACACCATCGACACCGTGGTGGAGGTGGGCATACCGAAGGTGTTGAACACGTCGAGCAATACGATGTCGGTGACCATCACGGCCATGAATATGAGCATCACCTCTCGGAAACTGAAATACTCCGGCGTGAAGATGCCGTGGCGGGCGATGTCCATCATACCGTTGCTCAACACGCAGCCCGCAAACACGCCCACAGAGGCGATGATTACCAGTGTCTTGAACCGGGCCGCTTTGGAGCCGATGGCCGAATTGAGAAAGTTGACCGCGTCGTTGCTCACCCCCACATAGAGGTCGAACGCCGCAAGAACAAAAAGGAATATCACTATTCCGAGAAACATGAAATCCATAATCTTGCTTTTGTTTAGGTGTAGGTTTTCGCCGCAAAAATAGGCGGCCCATATTTTCACATCGTGACAAAACGGTTAAGAAAGTGTTACGGCTGCTTTGGAGCATCAATAACAAGTATCTCTACGGATTATGGCGGAACAAAAAAGTTTATGAAAGGACATTTATTATATAAAGGAGTATCACACGAGCAAATGTGTCCATATCATACCCAAAACCGAGGCCTATCCCGGCTCAGTGTACTATCCCAGAAAAAACTTCACACAAATTTAACAGCCTATGGCGTGGCCTTTTGGCGGTTAATGCCTAATATTGCACCAAATAACACACACTTGAGGCCTCAAGAAGGCTGCAACATAACGATGACCACGATTATGACAGACTATAAGATTTTGGTGGTAGACGACGAGCCGGACCTTCGGGAAATATTGCAATGTAACCTCGAAAGCGCAGGCTATCGTGTGGACACGGCCGCCTCGGGCGAAGAAGCCATCCGCCAACTCACACCCGAACATTCGCTCATTCTGCTCGACGTGATGATGGGCGATATGTCGGGGTTCAAAACGGCCGAACACATCCGCAAGACGCTCAAAAACAACATTCCGATTATTTTTCTTACGGCCAAAGACACCGAGAACGACCTGCTCACGGGCTTCTCGGCAGGCGGCGACGACTATATCGCCAAGCCTTTTTCGCTCCACGAGGTGCTGGCACGCATCAAGGCCGTACTGCGACGCGTGAGCGCTCAAAAGCAACCAACAGCCACACTTTCGCTCGACAACCTGAAGATTGACTTCGAGCGCAAACTTGTCACCGTGGACGGACGCGACGTGCGCCTCTCGCCAAAAGAGTTTGGCATCGTCTCTATGCTGGCAGCCAAACCCGGACGGGTATACTCTCGCGACGAAATTCTCAAAGAGGTGTGGCGCGACACGGCCTACGTGCTCGACCGCACCGTCGACGTACACATTGCCCGCATACGTCGCAAACTCGGCGGCGAGGCCCATCGCATCACCAACCGGCAGGGCTACGGCTATTGCTTCATTTGAACAACTAAACTACCGACAGGCGCTTTGAGATGAAACCAATCACATACAAAGCCAAACTCCTCATCAACTTCACCCTCATCTTTGTGGTCTTTGCCGTAGTGCTCGTGGTGTTCCAACAACGCCGTGAGACCACCTACCGCCGCGACCTGCTCGAGACCCGGTTGCGCACCTACGCCGACCTCACTGCCGCCGAAGCCCAACAGACCTCCGACACGGGACAGACCATCTCGGCCACCGACAGCCTCGTGCGCCAAAGCCTGCTCGCCACCATGCCGGGAGATTTGCGCCTCACCATCATCAGCCGGCAAGGCCACGTACTCTTTGAGAGCGACACTAAAGCTACTCGACAGGCCGAAGACCATGCCGGCCGGCCGGAGGTGAAACGCGCCCTCACTCAAGCCGAAGGCAGCGACATCAGACGATCGGAGTCTACCGGTGTCACCTATTTTTATTTTGCCAAAAACTATGGCGGCTTCATTGTGCGCGTGGCTTTGCCCTACGACGACACCGTACAAAACTTCATGAAGGCCGACAACATATTCCTTTGGTTCGTCCTGCTCATATTCCCCGTGGTGCTCGTCATGCTCATCCGTCTGTCAGACCGCTTCGGCAAGGCCATCGCCTCATTGCGCCACTTCATAGACTCAGCCGAGCGCGGTCTCGTGGACTATGAACACATCTCGTTCCCCCATTCCGAACTTGGTGACGTGGGCCGAAAAGTGACCGACTGCTACAAGCGCCTCGAAGAGACCGGACGCCAGATAGCTGCCGAGCGTGAGCGCCTCATCCGCCATTTCCACTATTTTGAAGAAGGCATTGCCATCTTCTCGGCTGACCGTCGGAAAATGTACGCCAACCCACGCTTTCTCCAGTATGTCAACACCATACTCGACCGCCCCACGGCCGACCTCAACGCCATATGGACTGCCGACGAAATGAAACCTGCCGTGGAGTTTCTCGACCTCACCGACCGTCAACAGCCCACCGCTGACGTGCCCTTCTTCAAGTTCAACATCACCACCGGCGGCAACTGGTTTGCCGTGCAACTCCTGGTCTATCGCGACGCCACCTTCGAGATGACCATTGCCGACGTGACGCGGACCGAAAAAAACAAGTTGCTCAAACAGCAAATGAGCAACAACATCACCCACGAACTCCGCACACCCGTGAGCAGCATCCGAGGCTATCTCGAAACCCTCACCGACTGCCCGGGCCTATCGGAAGGAAAAAAGCAATACTTCATCCAAAAAGCCCACTCTCAGGTGGTGCGCCTCACCGACCTCATACGCGACGTGGCCCTTATCACCAAAACCGAGGAGGCCCCCGAGACGCTGCCCAAAGAGCGACTCGACGTCTCTGCCGTGGTGGCCGATATTTTTGAAGAACTGCAACAACCCCTCCACGACGCCCGGATGACGGCCGTCAATGCCGTGCCTAAAGGCACAATGGTAGTGGGCAACTATTCCCTGCTCTACTCCATCTTCCGCAACCTCACCGAAAACTCGCTGCGCTATGCCGGCGAAGACACGCGTCTTGTGGCCGAATGTTACAACGACGACGGCGAATACGCCTACTTCCTTTTCTACGACACAGGCGTAGGCGTGCCCGAGGAGCACCTCAAGCGCCTTTTTGAGCGTTTCTACCGCGTCACCGAAGGCCGCACCCGCGACTGTGGCGGCACCGGCCTCGGCCTGAGCATCGTACGCAACGCCGTGGCTTTCCACTCCGGCACCATAACCGTGCGCAACCGCAAAGAGGGCGGCCTCGAGTTCCTTTTCACGCTGAAGAAATAAGACGCAAGCGCATCGTTTGATGAAATAACAAAGCCCTTCAAAAGCTTGTCAGACATTAAGCTTTTGAAGGGCTTGCTTTGAGATTATAGTTATTTAGGGACTATCTCATGTTTGAGATACTTAACAATGACATTATACAAACAGCAACGACTTAGGTTAACCTAAGTCGTTGCTTGTGGTGCCACCAGAAAATGAGTTTCATTTCTAAATGGCTCTATATCTTTGCGTTAAAGAATCGCAACAAACGTAATCTCCCGCTATTGCTCCACCTGATTTCTACACCATTTTGCAGTGTCTCGCAGAGTCGAGTTCCTACTTTGATGCAAAGGTAGTGCTTTATTTTGAAATACAAGCAAATGCCTTGAAATTTTGCTCCACCTTAGTTCGGAATCCCTAATTCTATAGAGTCAACAAGCAAGTGCAATATTACGAATAATGTTTGTAGAACTCTTTTATTGGTGTTGAGAAATTAAGTTTTTCTCTTGGTCTTCTGTTTATT
>SFFB01000029.1 GCA_004557035.1 Bacteroidales bacterium
TTGAGTTCAATAGTATGCTCAGCCCTAAGATGGATGTTCATCAAATTGACGATTTCATCAATGCAATATATAAACCAAGTGCTATGACACGAGCAATAGCTAAACAGATAGCTGACGAGTTTGCGCATAGACATCATTGAATCTTTGCACCAATTGCTAATAATCCCATTCGAACCCTTTGAGTGGATTGTTAATTTATTCGGTAAGCCACAAGAACATACACAGCAAGTTCTACTCTACGAAGAAACATCAATTCCATAGATAATATGGCAGAAAAAATGCTTATGATATAATATCACAAATACCTAAAGCGGTTTAATCGTTTATTTTTGATTCCAAAACAATATTGCTTATTTTGCCTTATAATTTGCCTTATAATGGCACAAAACGCACGGCTCTTTCATTTAACTTTGGTTTTGTTTGACAACAAATTGAATATGTTGAATTTACCAAAGATCCATCCTTTGGAGTTTATAAGATGAGCCTTGCTGAATGAAGCTGAGACTTGCTTTTAACCACCTACTAATCACGAATATTAAAATTCAAAAGCATTTTTAAATGAAAGTGCCGTGCACAAAACTATACTTTCAAGATAGAAGTGCAATTTTCATATGCCTCTCCCTCGTCTTCTTAGCGGAGCGGAGAAGACGAGGGAGAGGCGCATTGCAATAGAGTTTACAGGCAATACAAAAAACAAAAGGGAGGCCACTGCCTCCCCAAGGATTAGCTAATTTTGTATTGTCTATGTACAATCATCTAACCCGTGAGCAAAGATACGCAATCTATCTGGGAATACAAAAGCAGGAGACGAACAAGGCCATTGCTCAGGCCATCAATGTATCGGAAGCGACAGTCAGTCGCGAAATACGACGTAATGCCACCAAAAACGGCAAATACCTTTGGACGCAGGCAGATGAGCGCGCTAAACGCAAGAAGCGTCGCGCTCCGGGCAATCGTACCGTCAAGCCCGAGGTGCGCTGGCGGGTGGAGCAACTGATCAGGGACGAGCAGTGGTCTCCCAAACAGATCTCAGGCTTCTTGAGAAAGGAAGGCATACGCATATCCCACAAAACCATCTACAAGTTCATACGTGAGGATGAGACGGGAGAACTTGCGCGAAACTGCCGCCACAAGATGAAATATGCCCGAAAGGCCAGAAGAAGAAAGGAGACGAAGGCTACCAACATACGCAACCGCGTCAGTATCCATGAGCGGCCGGCAGAAGCTGACGGCAAACGCTTCGGGGACTGGGAGATGGACCTCATCGTGGACAAGGACAATCACGCCATATTGACCATGATAGAGAGAAGCACCAACTTTCTGCTCATGTCAAAACTCAAACACGGAAAGAAAGCCATGCCCCTGGCCAAAACCGTGTGGAGGCTGCTTCTGCCATATAAAGGAGAAAAACTGCTAACCATAACAACGGACAACGGCAGCGAATTTGCTGAGCACCAATGGATAACAGAACACCTTGGAGGAGTGCCTGTCTACTTTACGGATTCATATTCCTCATGGCAGAAAGGAGCCATTGAAAACACCAACAAACTCATAAGGCAGTATATTGCTAAAGGAACCGACATTAGTAGCATTACTGAAGCACATATCTGCAAAATACAAAAGAAAATCAACAGAAGACCAAGGCAAAAACTCAATTTCTCAACACCAACAAAAGAGTTCTACAAACATTATTCGTAATATTGCACTTGCTTGTTGACTCTATAGAAATAAGTCTTTTTGGCACAAAAGGACGTTTTTTGTGTGATAAAAAATGGTTATTAAATATAAAATGCGTACCTTTGCCAAGTTTTTAAGAATTGTGCGTTAATGAAGTTCACCTTTTCTTTGAACTTCGGCGGCGCATGAAACGAATATCAGCAAATGGGAATTTTACAAGACAGACTTTCTAAATACACCCTTCCCCAGCAATATATGGCCAAGGGCGTATATCCCTATTTCCGCGAAATTGAAGGAAAACAAGGTACTGAAGTAGAGATGGGCGGCCACAAGGTGCTCATGTTCGGCTCTAACGCTTACACCGGCCTTACAGGCGACGAGCGCGTCATCGAAGCCGGAGTCAAAGCACTTCGCCAATATGGTTCGGGCTGCGCCGGTTCACGCTTTCTCAACGGAACGCTCGACCTTCATGTGAAACTCGAGAAAGAACTGGCTGCATTCGTGGGCAAGGAAGAAGCGCTCTGCTTCTCGACGGGCTTCACTGTGAATGCCGGCGTCATTGCTTGCCTTACAGGCAAAGACGACTACATCATCTGCGACGACCGCGACCACGCTTCTATTGTGGACGGACGCCGTCTCTCGTTTTCCACCAATCTCAAATACAAACACAATGATATGGAAGACCTCGAGCGCCAACTCCAGAAGTGTGCGCCCGAAGCCGTCAAACTCATCGTTGTGGACGGTGTCTTCTCTATGGAAGGCGACTTGGCCAACCTGCCCGAGATTATCCGACTGAAGCACAAATACAACGCCACCGTGATGGTGGACGAGGCTCACGGCATCGGTGTCTTCGGACGCGACGGCCGAGGCGTGTGCGACCACTTCGGTTTGACCGACGAGGTAGACCTCATTATGGGTACGTTCAGCAAGTCGCTCGCCGCCATCGGTGGTTTCATTGCTGCCGACAGCAGCATCATCAACTGGTTGCGCCACACCGCACGCACCTATATCTTCAGTGCTTCTTGTACGCCTGCTGCCACGGCATCGGCCATGGAGGCTCTTCACATTCTCCAACAAGAACCTGAACGCATCAAAGCGCTTTGGGATGTGACGCACTATGCTCTTGAGCAATTCAAGGCAGCCGGTTTTGAAATTGGTGACACAGAGAGCCCCATCATTCCGCTTTATGTGCGCGACACCGAGAAGACTTTCATCGCCACAGCCAAGGCCTTCGAAGCCGGCGTGTTCATCAATCCGGTCATTCCCCCTGCCTGTGCGCCTCAAGACACGCTCGTGCGCGTAGCACTTATGGCCACTCACACCAAAGAGCAGGTAGACCGAGCCGTTGCCGCTCTGCGCAAAGTGTTTGTCGACCTGGACATCATCAAAGACTAAGCCACTTTTTAATTCAACGCATAATCCCCCGACATCCTTACGATGCCGGGGGACTTTTTGTATATGTGACTCACCGTAAGAATGACCACATCTTCTCTATACCCTTTTTTTACCCTTTTTCCCAATCACACAATCACACGCCCGTAATAAATTGAGACACAAACAAAAACGGTGATTGAAGCGTCCAGTCACGTCCAATCACCGCAATTATTTTTTGGGGCTTGTCTAAAAATTCACTTCATCCCTCGGGCTTCATAAATGCGGCGTTTGGCCTCGTTGATTTCTTGCATTTTCTTTGTGGCGGCAGCCTTCACGTCTTCGCCAAGTGTGGCCACTTTGTCGCTATGGTGTTGCAACACCATACGCTTATAGGCTTTGCGCACTTCGTCGTCGGTGGCATTTTTGTTGATGCCCAAAACGGCGTAGGCGTCGTCGAGTGACTCGCCGCCCAGGTGGAGCATAGCGTCTATCGTGTCGGTGGTGAAGCCTAAATAGGTAGCCATCTCCTTGAGGGCATTGACTTCGCGCTCGTCCAACTTGCCGTCGGCCTTGGCTATGTCACACAAATAGGCCAGAAGTTGCAGCCGGACCGGCGCCTCCATACGCGAAACCAGATCATAGCAGGCACGGCGGATATAGTCTTGCCATACGCGCTCACCGTTTTGCTTGTGAAATTCGAAGAGCCTCAGCAGCGTGTCGTTGCCTTGAGCAGCCACGGCCTCGCCAAAACTGTTGCGCAGAAACGAGCGCACGTGCTCCATCTCCGAGTGCATGATTTTCCCGTCGGCCTGAATGACATGGGCAGAGAGCACCATCAAAGCGTGCAGAAACGAGTCACGTTGCTGAGCCCTTAACCGCTCAATGTCTTCGGGTTTGGGCACAACTTGCGGCGGCGCGGTCAATCGGTCAAAGAGGTAGCCGATGCCAAAGCCTATCAATACGCCCAAAAAACTGTGGGTGTTGATGAAGCCCAGGAATGCTCCGATATATCTTGCGTATCCCATTGGATGTGAATGAATTAATGTGTGGCGATGGTCTTACGACTCCAGTTCGGGCACGGGCAGACCGCGCGATGTGTAGTAATACTGGCGGCGTGCCTCAACTTCTTGCAAGAACCGGTTTTTCTTGACCAGGTTGATGCGCACGATGGTGCCGTCTTTGAGTTTGAACGAGGCCATACCCATCATGGCGTGGTGGTATTTGATGATGTCTTTGATGGGGAAGATGCGGTCTTGCGTGCTGCCGAAATTGACGATGAAAGGACGGAAGAGAATTTCCTCGTTACGGAGCGTGTAGCGTCCGCTCTTTCCGGCCGGTCCGTAGCCCAAGCCGCCCACGAAACTGATGTTTTCAGTGAAGGGGTATTTGCTGCCTGGCGAGGGTGGGGGAAGTTGGTCTTCGAGTGGCTCTTCGGGCGTGTTGTCGGCCACGGTCTCTTGCCGAGTTGCAACTTTTGGTGTAGCCTCAACTTGCGGTTTGACTTCGGCCGGTTTGGCCACTTCAGGTTTCGGTTGTGACTCGGCAGAGGTTTCTACCGGGCCGATGAGAGCGGCAAATGCCTTGACGATGGTGGTTTCGCCCACGGCTGCACGCAGTTCGGCCAACGCTTTGGCGGCTTCCTCACGGTTGCCGGCCTTAAGCGCCTTGTCTATGGCGTCGCCCTGCTGGCGCGAAATGGCAAACTCACAGCGCGATTTCAGTGCTTGATATTCGGCACCGTCTTCGGGCGACGACGCCAGCATCTGTAGCACCCGAGCATAATGGCCCTCAGCCTCATAAGATTGGAGCAGGCCCAGCAGCATATCGTTTCCAGCCGCTCCGTTGTTTGGGGTATTAGTCATATCGTTGTGTTATTTTGTTAGTACCAATACGATGATATTTCTGTGAACAAGCCGCCGACGAAATAGCATAGCAACAACATCAGCAGCACGCCGAATGTGATGAGTGCCGGTACTATCTTGTTGAGTCGCGGGAAGGCCAAAGCTAACGGCAGTATGATGATGGCCGACTCAAGAGTCAGGAGCGTTCCCATATTGTAAAACAATAAGTGTAACTTTTCTGCCGTGAAGGCCACATTAGGCGAGATGGCCAATATCAGCACAATGACGGCATAAGCGGCCGAACCACGCATAGCGCCTTTCGACAGGCATTTGGCTGCCCAAAACCAAGCGCCGCAAATGAAACTGACCACCATATTGCACCATATGAAATCTTGGAAAAAGACGTTGTACCCTTTGGGTAAAGAAACTGCCACAAAAATGATAATCAAGACAGCAGTGAGTGCTGCTGCCGCTAAGCCGGTTGCTTTAACCACCAAATTATCGGTCTTCAATGCATGAGCCACTACGAGGCCTGCCAAAAGTAGCAAACCGAGGGCGTTGATAACGTAACAGATTGGGAATAAATTATTTGTATAGTAGTTGGTGAAATACAAGCCAAGCACCATAAGCCATCCCATCAACAACACGATGCTGCTTATAATGCCCAACGCTTTGCCCCATGCCGGGGTGTCTGACGCGTCAGCCGCCTTATTAGCACTTGGACTTGCCAGTGTCTTGCTTTCGGTCATTGACACATAAATCAACCAAGCCCAAGCGAATATAAACAGGGCACGGAGGAAGGTGTCTATGGTGGTGAATAAACTGGATGTTTGCGGAATGGCAATACCACTATCGATAATTAAAGCCTCAAAGCCCCAACCATAAAAGGCAAGCTCAAGGGCAATCAGAACAGTGAGCACGACAAGCGGTGCACGATAACGCTGACGGGCACAACAGGCCATCAAAAGATAGAGGATAAATTCAATAATGCTTCTGACTTGCCAAGGAGCTTGTAACAAAGTTAGTAAGAAAATGCCCACGGCAAGTGCCGTACATATCCAACCGATGATAGTTGCGGCGCGGCCTTTGAGTGCATATACGGCAAGGAAGAAGAAGAGGGGCGCCATAAACAGCGGTTGAAAATAATTGTAAAGCGGCACCCCCGAACCATTCACTTCGTAAAACACCTTCGGCATCAATTGCCCCAAAAGCGGCAAGAGGGTCATCGGAACAAGATATACCGCCAAGAGGCTGACAATGCGCAATTGCGGTAAGAAGCCCTTTTCTTTTTTCGTGGGCATCTCGTTTGTTTCGCTCTGTGTGGTCGAAGTGGTGACGGTCTGATTGGCAGCCGCGGGTGTGGGTGCAGGAGGCGGCGGTGGCGTGGTGGCCGTATTGATTGCACCTTGCAGTTGTGCCCTGAGACGGTCGTATTCGCCGCCGGTCAGTCCCGAGTCGTTCAAGAGTTTCAGAGCCAAAAGGTATTGACCCTTGTCAATATAGCTTTGTATGAGACCGACCAAGGCGTCGTTGTCGCCGCTCGGTATGTCACAACCACAAACGGGACAAGTCGTCACGCCGGATTGTAGCTCGGTGCCGCAAACGGGGCAGATTGGAGTAGTGGGCATAGGGAAACGTTTGTAATGGGTTGACGAGATATATTGTTTTATCGATAAATGTGAGCGGCTATGCCGGCCAGTAGGTAGGCGCATTGAGCGGCCTCGCACGGGCTGAAGGCCCAACAAGACCATAGCCCAGGGCAGAGGTGGAGCGTCAGCGACACCGGCACCCTGGGTAGCGATTGCGCGTTTATGTTCGCCCTGTAAGGGCAAAAGACTTTTTATTGGCGTTCATTTGGCAACTTCTCATATCTATATCTATAATAATGCTTTTGCCCTTTCAGGGCGTATTTGCGGGGCCATCCATACCCAGGGTGCCGGTGCCACTTCGTGTCACCTCTGCCCTGGGCTATGGTCTTGTTGGCCTTTCAGGCCGTACATATTCGACCGAAAAGTCCGACAATATTCCTCTGCCCTGGACTATAGTCTTGTTGGCTTCGCCTTCCTTCTCGGTTCGGCACAATCCAAGCGAGGCTTGCCTTCTGATCTTGCCTTGTCGTCGGTTGGGCCTTTAGCCCGTGCGTGTTTGGCCACTTCATTAATCACTCAATACAAATCTTTCGTCATAGTCGATATGATTGAGTTTTAAAAATTCTATGTATTCTTCTCTAAAACTGTGATGTTCGTGATGCTTACGTTGATTTTGGATATAATCCAATACTTTGGGCACCATAGATTGGCTGACGGAGAAGGCGGCATAACCACCTTGCCATTCAAAATTGTTGTAGTATGAACCAAATGTTTTGAGCCATCTACTGCTGTCACGTTTGGTTTCTTCCACAACTTTCGCGATGCTCATATCCTTAGACAAAATGAACATAACGTGAATGTGGTCGGGCATTCCTCCCACTTTGAGCACCTTACAGCCCGTGGTGTTGATTAACTGACCGATATAGGCAAACATACGGTCTATATGGTCTTCTTTCACAACTGGACTTGTAGTCTTAATATGGAAGACCAAATGGATGTATAGCTTTGACAATGACTGCGGCATAAAATATGTATCAGTATATATGCGACAACCTTCTTCTCAATTCACCACCAACTGGGGGAAATACGTGCGGAGGATGGCGGCGGCGTGGTCGAGCTGTTCGGGTGAGTTTTCCTTGATGCCTTTGAGCTTGTAGTCGAGGCCCATGGCCTCATATTTATGCACGCCGAGGGTATGGTAGGGGAGCAGTTCCACACGCTCAATCTGCTTGTAGTCAGCAAAATGGCGGCCGAGGCGGTGCAGATGGTCGTCGTCGTTGGACAGGCCGGGTACCAATACATAACGCAACCAGAAGGGATGCCCCTCGCGCTCCAGCCAAGCGGCCGTTTCGAGGGTGCGGGCATTGCTGCGCGAAGTGATGGTTTCGTGGCGCTCGGGGTCAATCTCTTTCACGTCGAGCAAAACGAGATCGACGGTGCGGAAAAGGGCCTCGACGTGCTCGTTCCATACCGTACCATTGGAGTCGATACAGATGTGGAAACCGGCCTCTTTCAGACGCTGGCAAAGCGGCACGAGAGCCTCGGCCTGCACGGTGGGTTCGCCGCCTGAAAAGGTCACACCGCCACGGCGGCCGAAGAACGCTTTCATCGAGACCACCTGGTCGTAAATATAGTCGGGATCGGTGAGTTTGCTCTCGCCCACGGGGTCAATCGTGTCGGGATTGGCGCAATAGAGGCAGCGGAAGGGGCAGCCTTGCAAGAAGACGACGAAACGCAGACCCGGACCGTCGAACGTGCCCATACTCTCATAACTGTGTACGCGAAGTTGTTTCATGATTTCATCTTTATTCAAGTGCAAATATAATTAAAAATGGCATTGCCCGGCCGTGTCGGGTGATAAATTGCAAGCATCGCCGCCGATTTCATCCGAATTTGTCATTTTCCTAACGCTACTTTGGGCGTATCTTTGAGGTAGGAGAGAAGAAGGGGGTGCCTTGGGCGCTCTCTTTTTTGTTTTTTAGGCGGTTACAGCGATAAGGAGAGAAATTTCTGTCCTTATGGCAAGACAAAGTGTCCTTATGCAAGAAAAATTAAAGTAGCATTTCGGGCATTTTTTGATTACTAATTGAAGGTCTTGGACTAATGATAAAATCATTTTATCTTATTATATAATTTATATACCGATGTTTACACGATTATATTAAAGTGTCGCTTTATAGATAAAGCATTTTAGGATGTTTTGTCCTATTTCTGCATTACTGTCAAATAGTTTTAATGCGTCGTCACTCACAATCCGGCATTTTGAACATACACATCACTAACTTTATGAACGGCACAAAAATGTCAATTATCGACACAGGGCGCTGTGAAAACGTCATAAAATCGTCTGAGACCATAAATAAATAGGCGCAACAAGGCCGCGTATGTGGGAGAATTTTGTAAGTTTGCAGTGTAGTAGGTCAAAACCCGCCGACATACCGTCCCACGCAGGCGGTTTCAGTCCGAAAAACGCGCCAAACGGTGCCCCTCGACTGAGTCGGTCTGTCAAACTATCGTCCATGCGAAAACTTTTTTTCAAGATACTATGGGGCCTTTGGGGCCTTGCCATGATTTTCGTTGTCGTGTTTTTCTTTCTCGTCAAGGAGGGGAAGATTGGTTATATGCCGCCGCTTGACGAACTCGACAGCCCCATCAACAAATATGCCTCACAGGTGCTCTCTGCCGACGGCAAAGTGATGGGCACCTGGTCGAGAAACGAAAATCGTATTTATGTAGACTACGACAGCATTTCTCCCTATGTTTTCCAGGCTTTGGTGGCCACTGAAGATGAGCGTTTTTACGAGCACTCGGGCGTGGACCTCAGAGCGCTTGGGCGTGCCGTCATCAAACGAGGCATTATGCGCCAGAAAGAAGCCGGCGGCGGTAGCACCATCACTCAGCAGTTGGCCAAACAACTCTATTCCAACACTGCCTCCACCACCACCAAACGACTCATGCAGAAGCCGGTGGAGTGGGTGATAGCCGTGGAACTGGAACGGCACTACACCAAAGAGGAGATACTCACCATGTATCTCAACTACTTCGACTTTCTCCACAATGCCGTCGGCATACGCACGGCCGCACAGGTGTATTTCGGTAAGCGGCCCATTGACCTCACGCTCTGCGAGGCCGCGCTGCTGGTGGGTATGTGTAAAAATCCCTCTTATTTCAATCCCGTCAGAGAACCTGAACGCTGCAAGGAGCGTCGCAACATTGTGTTGCAGCAGATGGTGAAAAACGGTTATATCACCAAGGCCGACTACGACGCGCACAAGAACGACGACCTCGGGCTCCACTTCCACCGCGTGGACCACAAAGAGGGCGCTGCGCCTTATCTGCGCGAATACCTGCGGCGCATCCTCATGGCCCAAAAGCCCAATCGCGCCGACTATGTGGACAAGGTGCAGTATTACGGCGACTCGCTCAACTGGGAGCAAAATCCGCTCTACGGTTGGTGTAACAAAAACAAGAAAAAAGACGGCTCGAACTACGACATCTACATCGACGGCCTCAAAATCTATACCACCATCGACTCGCGTATGCAGCAATACGCCGAAGAGGCCATGCGCACACACCTGAGCCAGAACCTGCAACCGGCGTTTGAGAAAGAAAAAGCCGGCTCGGCCAACTTCCCCTATGCTTCGTCGCTCTCTGCAAAACAGGTGAACGCTTCGCTCAAGCGCGCGATGAAACAGAGCGACCGCTACCGCGAAATGAAGCAGTCCGGTCACACTGACGAGGAAATCGAAAAGGTGTTCAACACGCCCGTCGACATGACCGTCTTCACCTATCAAGGGGAGCGCGACACGCGGATGACGCCGATGGACTCCATCAAATATTACAAGAAATTCTTGCGCTCGGGCTTGATGTCGATTGACCCCACCAACGGTCACGTGAAAGCCTATGTGGGTGGCGTGGATTTCGCCCACTTCCAATACGATATGGTGATGCTCGGTCGCCGACAGGTGGGCTCTACGATGAAACCCTTTGTCTACACCATGGCCCTTGAAGACGGTATGACGCCGCAAAGCACCGTGCTCAACGTGCAGCGCTCATACGGCGGTTGGTCGCCACGCAACGGCAGCCGGGCGAGATATGGCGAACACGTCACCTTGAAATGGGGTCTCAGTCAGTCCAACAACTGGGTGACGGCGCAACTTATGTTCCAGACCGACCCCAACGGCACGCGCCTGGTCAGCTACCTGCATCTATTCGGCGTGGCCAACGACCAGATTTATCCCTCCATGCCGCTCTGTCTCGGTGCCACCGAAATCACCGTCGGCGAATTGGCCTCGGCCTATACGGCCTTCATCAACAAAGGCATACGTTGCGCACCGTTGCTCGTTACGCGCATCGAAGACAACCACGGTAACGTCATTGCCGAATTTGCGCCACGCATGAACGAAGTGGTGAGCGAAAACACGTCGTATGAGATGATCGACATGCTCCGCGGCGTAGTCGACCAAGGTACGGGCCGCCGCCTGCGTTTCAAATACGACCTCAAGGGTCCCATAGCCGGTAAAACCGGTACGACCAACGGCAATTCCGACGGCTGGTTTGTGGGTTGTGTGCCCCGGCTCGTCACGGCCTGCTGGGTGGGTGGCGAAGAGCGCGACATACATTTTGCCTCCACCTCTATGGGACAAGGTGCCTCGTCGGCCCTGCCCATATGGGCCTATTATATGAAGAAGGTCTATAAGAACAAGGCGCTGGGCTATCGCGAAGACGAACAGTTCGACATTCCCAAGCCCCAACACACCGGCGGCGCCAGACCGACCGACGAAGAGGGCGAAGGAGGCGATGCCAACGCCGACATACCCGAAGCCGGTGGCGGAGGCGGCAATGCCGAAGCCGACCAGTATTTCGATTGATGCGAATAAAATCGTCTACGTCTCATTGAGCGGCCAAGCCAGCCCGGTAAGGGCGTCACATAATAGCCCGGGGCGTTAGGCCTCGTAATGCGAGAACACGTCCACAATCCGGCCTGTAGGGTCGGCACATCTCAGGGCAAACAACAACGAACATGGTCCGGATCATTCGGCAGAATGACACCCGTTTATCAGACCTATCCATTCATTCAATATACAACGCGCTATGTCAACCTATGAAATAAAAAACGATTTACGCCCCGACTTCATCGCCATCATTCCGGCACGCTATGAGTCGACTCGTTTTCCCGGCAAACCCCTGGCCATGCTCGGTGGCAAACCTATGATACAACACGTGTGGGAACGCACGAAGACCGTTTTTGAGGAAGTGGCCGTCGCCACCGACGACCAGCGCATAGCCGACGCCGTAGAGGCTTTTGGCGGACGCGCCGTGATGACGTCGAGCAGTCACCGAAGCGGTACCGACCGCATTTGTGAGGCCTATGAAAAACTCGGATCTACAGCCGAGGTGGTGGTGAATGTTCAGGGAGACGAACCCTTCATTGCCGACTCGCAACTCCGTGCCATCGCCGCCTGTTTCGACGACCGCAAGGCGCAGATTGCCACCCTCGTGCGGCCATTCACGGCCAACGCCGGTCTTGAGGCGCTCAAAAATCCCAATACGCCCAAAGTCGTGGTCTCATCCGACGACTACGCCCTCTATTTCAGCCGCTCGGTCATCCCTTACCTGCGCGGCGTGGACGAGAGCGAGTGGCTCACCCATCATCGCTTCTACGCCCACATCGGTCTCTATGCCTATCGGGCAAACGTGCTGAAACAAGTGGCCGCTATGCCACAAGGCCTACTCGAAAAAGCCGAGAGCCTCGAACAGCTGCGTTGGCTCGAAGCCGGCCTGAAGATAAAGGTGGGCTACACCGACTGCCGCACCATCGGCATTGACACACCACAAGACCTCGAAGCCGCCGAAGCTTATCTGGCCTCACTCCAAGACAACAACCTTTGATTTACATCACACACAGACTCCAACCATCATGCCCCATACATTCAACGTCATCAACAAGACACTCCGCCTCGCGTGCATAGGCACGCTGCTCTGCGTGGCCACAGCCGCCGACGCCCAAAAAATCGAAGTAGGTTCGTATGAATTCAAAGACGGTTCCATCTACACCGGCGACCTTTTCAACGGCAAGCCCAACGGAGTGGGACGGACGGTCTATAAAAACGGCGACATCTACGAAGGCGACTGGGTGAAAGGCAAACGCGACGGCACCGGCGTGTGCAACTTTGCCGACGGCGAGCGTTATGACGGACAATGGTACCAAGACCAGCGTCACGGCCGCGGCACCTACTTCTCACTCAACAACAACCGCTACGAAGGCCTCTGGTATCGCAACGCCAAAGAGGGTGAAGGCACCATGTTTTACTACAACGGCGACAAGTACGTCGGCACGTGGAAAGACGACAAACGCAACGGCAAAGGCACCTACTTTTATAAGAATGGGGCTTACTACAAAGGCGACTGGGTGGACGACGTCAAGACCGGCAAAGGCATTTTCGACTGGAACGACGGCGCCAAATACGAAGGCTATTGGCAAGACAACAAACGCAACGGCAAAGGCACCTACTTCTATCCCGACGGCGACTACTACCAGGGCGACTGGAAAAATGATGTGCAAGACGGTCGTGGCATATACCGCTTCCGCAACGGCGACGTCTACGAAGGCGACTACCGCCAAGGCGAGCGTACGGGTGAGGGTGTTTTCACCTTTGCCAACGGCGATGTCTACAAAGGTCAGTTTGTGGCTGGCCAGCAGAGCGGTCAGGGCACTTTCATCTGGAAAGGCGTGGCCACCTACACCGGTAGCTGGAAAAACGACAAGCGCAACGGATACGGCAAATACAAATGGAAAAATGGCGACGAGTATGAAGGAAACTGGCAAGACAACCTGATGCACGGTGAAGGCATACTCCGCACCTCCGGCGGCGAGAAATACAAAGGCTCATTTAAGATGGGTAAAAAAGACGGCCGGGCCATTGAAATCTCAGCCGACGGCACACGCTTCGACGGCACCTACAAAGACGGCGAAAAAGACGGCAAGTTCACCGAGTACGACGCCAACGGCAATGTCATCCGCAAAGGAGAATACCGCAACGGCCGACTCGTCAAATGAAATCATTGATATAAGACAGCAAACGCTCTCAGACTATTAGCCTCTTAGACTTTTGTACTTTTTATTGCTTAGCCTCTTGAACTCTTAGTCTTTCAGTCTCCTTGTCTCTTAAACATTTAGATTTTTCGTCTCTTCGACTCCCCTCAAGCCAAACCTTACCAATATCATAACACCATGAAAACAAAAAAGACCACGACGCGCAAGCCTAAAGACACGCGCCTCAAACTGGTGAAATGCGACCCCTGGCTCGAACCCTACAACGACGCCATTCAGGGACGCTATGACCACGTCCTTTACAAGCTCAACGAACTGACCGGTGGCAAAAAGTCGCTCTCGGACATAGCCGACGGACATCTCTATTTCGGCCTGCACCGCACGGCTCGTGGATGGGTCTTCCGCGAGTGGGCCCCAAACGCCACCGACATCTATCTCATCGGCGACTTCAACAACTGGCAAGAGACCGAACAATATCGCCTCAAACGCATTGCCGGAACCGGCAACTGGGAAATCAAACTGCCGCTTCGCGCCATGAAACACCTCGACCTCTACAAGATGAAGGTGCACTGGGACGGCGGTTGCGGTGAGCGCATTCCGGCTTGGTGCCAGCGCGTTGTACAAGATGACAACACCAAGATTTTCAGTGCTCAGGTCTGGGCGCCTGAAACGCCATACGAATTCAAAAAGAAAAACTTCCGTCCCAAGCGCGATCCGTTGCTCATCTATGAATGTCACATCGGTATGGCGCAAGACGCAGAGAAGGTTGGCACCTACGACGAATTCCGCGAAAACGTCTTGCCGCGCATCGTTAAGGAAGGCTACAACTGCTTGCAGATTATGGCGCTGCAAGAGCACCCCTACTATGGCAGCTTTGGCTATCACGTGAGCAGTTTCTTTGCCGCCTCAAGCCGCTTCGGTACGCCCGACGACCTCAAGCGTCTCATTGACGAGGCTCATAAGCAAGGTGTGGCCGTCATCATGGACTTGGTGCAGAGTCATGCCGTCAAGAACGAGGTGGAAGGTCTTGGCAATTTGGCTGGCGACCCCAACCAGTTCTTCTATCCCGGCGGCCGCCACGAACATCCGGCTTGGGACAGCCTCTGCTTCGACTACGGCAAAAACGAAGTCATTCACTTCCTCTTGTCAAACTGCAAATATTGGTTGACTGAGTTCCAACTCGATGGTTTCCGCTTTGATGGCGTCACTTCGATGCTTTACTACAGCCACGGACTTGGTGAAGCCTTCTGCGGCTACGGCGACTATTTCAACGGTCACCAAGACGACAACGCCATTTGCTATCTCACGCTGGCCAACATTCTTATCCACGAGGTCAACCCGCGGGCCATCACCATCGCCGAAGAGGTGAGCGGTATGCCCGGACTGGCAGCACCGTTCAAAGACGGCGGCTACGGTTTCGACTATCGCATGGCCATGAACGTGCCCGACTATTGGATTAAAATCATCAAAGAGTGCCGCGACGAAGACTGGAAGCCCAGCAGCATTTTCTGGGAACTCACCAACCGCCGCGCCGACGAGCACAACATCTCCTACTGTGAGAGTCACGACCAGGCACTGGTGGGCGACAAGACCATTATTTTCCGTCTGATCGACGCCGATATGTATTGGCACTTCAAGAAAGGTGACGAAAACGATGTGGCTCACCGCGGCATCGCTCTGCACAAGATGATCAGACTCGTCACGGCCTCGACCATCAACGGCGGCTACCTCAACTTTATGGGCAACGAGTTCGGCCATCCCGAATGGATTGACTTCCCCCGCGAAGGTAACGGCTGGAGCTACAAATATGCCCGCCGCCAGTGGAACCTTGTGGACAACAAAGAACTCTGCTACCACTACCTCGGAGACTTTGACCAGAAGATGCTCGAAGTCATCAAGAGCGTCAAAGGCATACAGAAGTTGCCCGTGCAAGAAATCTGGCACAACGACGGAGACCAAATCTTGGCCTACAGCCGCGGTCCGCTCGTCTTCGTGTTCAACTTCAGTCCCACGCGAAGCTTCCCCGACTACGGCTTTATGGTGCCCGAGGGCAAGTATGAAGTAGTGCTCAACACCGACGCCACTGAGTTTGGCGGCAATGGCTTTGCCGACGACACTGTGGAGCATTTCACCAACTTCGACCCCTTGCTCAAGAAAGACGGCAAAGGTTGGCTCATGATTTATGTGCCTGCCCGCTCGGCCGTGGTGCTTCGTCGTGTCGAAGAAGATAAAGACTGATTACACTCTCAACGTTTGCATGAATACCACTCCAAGCAAAAACGACATTAACCCAAGCAGCGCGCGCCTCTTTTGGCGCGTGCTCTTTGCGGTTTATACGTTCATAGGCGTTTATGCCTGTCTGGCGCCTGTGCTCACCTTGGCCCAGCACCAGTTGGCCAAGGGACAGACGGCCTTCGAGCCTTTTGTGGGGGCCGTTGTGCTCACCGGCATCGCCTTGGTCATTCAATATGTCATCGCCAAGCTTTTCCGTTTCACCGGCACCAAATACGTCTTGTCGTTTTTCCCTTCGGGGCTATTCATTGTCTTGCTCACGGCTTTCACGCCCCACGTCCGCACCGCGCCGCTTGCGGTTTCTGCACTTTTGGCCATTGTCTGGATTTGGCTCATTGCCCACAGCCGGCGTCAGGCCGCCGGTCGGCGCAGTCAGCAAGGCATTGTGTCTTTTCCGGCTTGGGTCTACTTCTTCGTTATAGCCTTTTATATGGGTGTTTGCAGCAATGCCTCCGATACGATAAACTATGAAGTGAAGACCGCCAAGCACATCATGGCAGGCGACACAGACAAAGCACTGACTGTGGGTAAAAACGCGCTGGCCACGTCGCCGCATCTCACCGCTTTGAGAATGTATGCTATGGCCAAACATACGGCTGAACCGGGCGAGATGCTTTTTGCTTATCCACTGCCAGCAGGCGGTTGCGAGGTGCTCTATTTCGGACCGGCCGACTCGCTTGATGTGTTGTTGCCGGCAGACTCTCTCGTCAAATTGTTGGGCACTCCGCGCTCGACAAAAGACAAGACGGCAGCCCAATATTTTGCCCGAGCTGCCCGCCGCAGACCACACAGTGCCGCGCGAGACTATCACCTTTGCGGCTTGTTGCTTGACAAGGATTTGAAAACATTTGCCGACGAACTGCCCAAGTATTACGTGGTCTCTGACAGTGTTGTCTTGCCAAAGTATTACGCTCAAGCATTAATCCTTTACCAACGCCAAAATCCTGAGATAGAGCCTCTATATGCCGACCCTAACGTGACGCAGAACTATCTTGATTTCAGGAAAGAAGGCAACAAGCAGCGTGAACCCGAAGCCAAACGCACCAAGACGTGGCGGCTCTACGGCGACACCTATTGGTGGTATTATTACTACGGAAAATAATGCAGCAACTCAAAGGATTTTGCCTGATTGGCTTAGCCTTGTTGTGCAGTCTGACTGCCTTGGCTCAAGGCGTTGCCGGACTACCCAAAGGAGGCACTAAGTCGCTGATACGTCGCTCCCATGTGGGTTACGATGTGGCCTATGACACTTCTAAACTCTGTCCCGTCTGGGTGGCATGGCGACTCACGGCTTCACGCCTGACGAAAGAAGCTGAGCGGAATGGTAGTTTCAAGCAAGAACCCGACTTGAAGCATTGCACGGCCACCCATGCCGATTACACAAAAAGCGGTTACGACCGTGGCCATATGTGTCCGGCGGCCGACAACGCGTGGAGTGCCACGGCAATGACCGAGTCCTTCTTCACCACCAACATTTGTCCCCAGTTGCCTCGACTGAACCGCGGCACGTGGAAAACGCTTGAAGAAGAAATGCGCCGCAAAACCCTCGACGGCGACACACTCTTTATTGTCTGCGGCCCCATCTTTAACCCCAAAGCCACGCACGCCAAGATTGGCAAAAACGGCGTGAATGTGCCCGAGTCGTTCTATAAAGTGGTGTATTACCGCCATAAGGGAAAGAGTGGGGCCGTGGGGTTCATCTTCAGCAACCTTATGGGTAAATCGCTCGAGCCGCGACACGTCACCGTCGACCTCGTTGAGCGCGTCACCGGTCTTGATTTCTTCCCCAATCTTCCCGACGACGAAGAACAACGGGTGGAGAGTCAGATTGACCGACAACTATGGCCTTAATCTCCAAACCTCTTTAGCCACCTATCCATCCACTCCTATATAATAATAGGTCTATGTCAAAGAAAACATCTTCAGTAACCGACGATTTGAGATACCTCAAATTGCTCTCGCGCAACTTTCCCTCAGTCTCTGCCGTGACGACTGAGATTATCAATCTTGAAGCCATCCTTCATTTGCCCAAGCCCACGGAGCACTTCCTGGCCGACCTGCACGGCGAGAACGAAGCTTTCCAGCACGTTTTGCGGAACGCTTCGGGTAACATCAAACGCAAAGTCAACGAACTCTTTGGCAACACCTTGCGGAGTCAGGAGAAGAAAGACCTCTGCACTTTAATCTATTATCCCGAACAAAAACTCGAGCTTGTCAAACACTCCGAGCCCAATCTGGCCGACTATTACCAGACCACGCTCGACAGGCTCATCACCGTTTGCCGCAATGTGTCGTCGAAATACACACGCTCGAAAGTGCGCAAGAGCCTTCCCGAGGAGTTTGCCTATATCATCGAAGAGTTGCTCCACGAGTCGACCGAGGACCACAACAAGCAGGCCTACGTCAACGTGATTATCCAAACAATCATCCGCACACGCCGTGCCGACCACTTTATTGTGGCGCTATGCCAGCTCATTCAGCGCCTCTCCATCGACAGGCTTCACATCCTCGGCGATATTTTCGACCGCGGCCCCGGGGCTCATCTCATCATGGACACGCTTTGCGGCTATCACCACATGGACATCCAATGGGGCAACCACGACATCTTGTGGATGGGCGCAGCCGCCGGCAACCTCGCCTGCATAGCCAGCGTCATCCGTCTCTCATTGCGCTACGCCAACACCCAGACGCTCGAAGAAGGCTATGGCATCAACATGGTGCCGCTGGCCACCTTCGCCATGGAGACCTATAACGACGACCCCTGCACACTCTTCCAGCCCATCACCGACAAGACCGACGGCGAAGACGAAAAGACCTTGCGACTTTTGTCGCAGATGCACAAGGCTATGGCCATCATACAGTTCAAACTCGAAGGCCAACTCTATCACCAGCACCCCGAATGGCAAATGGCCGACCGTGCCTTGCTCGAACACATCTGTCTTGAAGAAGGAACCGTAAAAGTGGGCGAACAATCGCATCCACTTCTCGACGCTTATTTGCCTACGCTCAATCCCGACTCCCCTTATGAACTCACGGCCGAAGAACTTGACCTGATGCAGCGATTGGCTCACTCGTTTATGATCAATGAGCGTCTGCAACGCCACGTGGCTTGCCTGCTCCATTATGGTGGTATGTATGGCATTTACAACAGCAACTTGCTTTTCCATGCCTCAGTGCCCCTCAATGCCGACGGCACGCTGCGCGAAGTGGAAGTGATGGGGCAAACCGTCAAAGGCAAGTCGCTGCTCGAACGCGTAGAGCAGACCGTCCGTGCCGCTTTCGACGCCGACGTGGATGAAGACGAACGAAATGCTGCGACCGACTTTTTTTGGTATCTGTGGTGTGGCAGCAATTCGCCGCTCTTTGACAAATCCAAGATGGCCACTTTCGAGCGCTACTTCATTGCCGACAAGGCCACCCATAATGAGGAGAAAGGCTACTACTATCGCTTGCGCGACGATGCTGCCGTATGCGACGCGCTTCTCGACGAGTTTGGAGTGGAAGGCGAACACCGCCACATCATCAACGGCCATGTCCCCGTGCGTGTGGGCAAAGGCGAAAATCCCATCAAGGCAGGTGGCCGGTTGATGGTCATAGACGGAGGTTTTGCCAAGGCCTATCACCACACCACCGGCATTGCGGGCTATACGCTCGTGTTCCATAGCCGTGGCTTCCAACTGGTGCAACACGAACCTTTCTCTTCTACAGAAGAAGCCATCCGCCGCGGCACCGATATTCGCAGCACCACTCAGATTGTCGAACTCACCGGACATCGCGCCATGGTGGCCGACACCGACATCGGCCGAGAACTCACGCGCCAGATTTCCGACCTCGAAAATCTCCTCGTGGCCTATCGCCGTGGCCTTATCAAAGAGAAAAATTGACCTACCATACTTGCATTAAATGAAAACCTTAAGAGAATTATACCGCATTGGCCAGGGGCCTTCGAGCAGCCACACCATGGGCCCTCGAATGGCGGCCCAACAATATCTCAACAAGCATCCCGAAGCCCTTCACTTCCGAGTGACGCTCTACGGCAGCCTCGCCGCCACCGGCAAAGGCCACTTGACCGACCGCGCCATACTCGACGTGCTCGGCGAAGACCGCACAGAGATTGTCTGGCACCCTGAAATCGTACTCGACTTCCACCCCAACGGTATGCGCTTTGAGACCATCTCGACCGACGGACAGGCTTCGGGCAGCTGGCTGGTTTTCAGCGTCGGCGGAGGTGCTTTGGCCGAAGACGGCGACCAACTGGTGCAATCTCCCGATATTTACGCGCTCAACAGCCTGCTCGACATCAAACGCTGGTGCGAGGAGCGCGGAAAATCCTATTGGGAATATGTCGAAGAGTGTGAAGGCAAGGAGATTTGGGATTATCTCGAAGAAGTCTGGGTGGTGATGAAAGCCGCCGTAGAGCGCGGTCTTGAGCACGAAGGCGTATTGCCGGGATGTCTCAAACTGCGTCGCAAAGCCCCTGACTACTACATCAAGGCCATGGGCTATAATTCCAACCTTCAGACCCGTGGTCTCGTCTTTGCCTATGCTTTGGCTGTGAGCGAAGAGAACGCTTCGGGCGGCCGCATCGTCACGGCACCGACGTGTGGTGCCTGTGGCGTAGTACCCGCCGTGCTCTATCACATACAGAAAAGCCGCAAGTTCCCCGATCGCCGCATCCTCCACGCATTGGCCACAGCCGGACTCGTAGGCAATGTGGCCAAGAGCCGCGCCTCCATCTCTGGTGCCGAAGCCGGTTGCCAGGCCGAGGTCGGTGTGGCCTGTGCCATGGCAGCGGCAGCAGCCAACTACATTTTTGGAGGTAGCCTCGCCACCATCGAATATTCGGCAGAAATGGGCCTCGAGCATCATCTCGGCATGACGTGCGACCCCATCTGTGGCTTGGTGCAGATACCCTGTATTGAGCGCAATGCCCACGCCGCTGCCCGTGCGCTCGACGCCAACATCTATGCCACTTATGCCGAAGGTCTCCACCGCATCTCTTACGACAAGGCCGTCGACGTGATGAAGCAGACTGGTCACGACCTGCCCTCACTCTATCGCGAAACCTCCACCGGCGGATTGGCCAAGGAGTATGAGAGTTGAGAAGTATAATGTAATCTTTTCGATAGCAGTCTTATGGCAATTCCTACAGTATTGGACCTTTTATATTTTTGCGCAACCCAATGTAAAAAAACACCGTTGCAACGTAATGGTTTCCGCAAAGCGATTATCGAACATTATCAACTTAATGACGAAGAAGCCGAGCAACGAACAAAGGGCAACAACAATATTATCAACGCCCGTTTGGGGTGGGCGCTCGAGCATCTTAAAAGAGCTTTCGTTATAAAACGACAGGAGGATGGATATTATCATATCACGGAAAGAGGAGTTAAATATCTCGCCTCCCATCAACAACTGTCCTACAACGATTTGTTACAATACGAAGAATACAGAGCGTTCAGATTTAAAAAGAACAAGAAGGCTGAAACAGATACCTTAGAAGAGCCCGCAACCGAATACCAATCATCGGAAGATACCGATATTCGGACGCCCATCGAAGTGTTTGAAAGTGCCTTCGATGTCATTCAAGAGTCATTGAGTGAAGACTTGCTCGAACAAATCAAGTTGCAATCGCCCTCGTTTTTCGAACATTTGGTCGTTCATCTACTGAAGAAGATGGGATATGGTGGAGACTTTGATAATTCAGCAAGAGTCACTCCATATAGTCATGACAGCGGTATCGACGGAATTATCTATGAAGATAAGTTAGGCCTGGACAAGATTTATATCCAGGCCAAACGATGGACCAATACAGTCGGAATGCCCGAAGTACAGCAATTTGCCGGAGCTTTGGCCGGCGAGAAAGCCTCTAAAGGTGTTTTCATCACTAGCAGCAAATTCACCAAAGATGCCAAGAACTATGTCAAGAACACCGACAAGAAGATTGTATTGATTGATGGCCAGAGTTTGGCCAAGCTAATGATTGAATACAATGTCGGTGTCTCTGTCAAAAATACCTATGAAATTAAGGCCATTGATAAAGACTATTTCGAAGAATAACCAATCCCCTCTCTCCCCATCAAACGTCTAAGGCTCATCATCCGCTCCCTGCTGGCGATAGTCATCTCGCTCTATCTCTTGCTCCTGATTGCCGCCAACTTCCCACCGGCCCAGCGCTATTTGGCAGGGCTGGCAGAGGGCATTTTGTCTGAAAAATTGCAGACGAAGGTGGAGATAGACCGCCTCGAACTGGGACTGTTCAACCGCGTGACGCTCCACGACGTGTGCGTGTTCGACCAGATGGGCGACACTCTGCTCAATGCTCGCCTGATGTCGGCCAAGATTGAGTATATGCCTCTGCTCAAGGGCAAAGTGGCCCTGCGAACGGTGTCGTTGCTCGACAGCCGCATACGCCTCTATCAGACCGCAGCCAATACGGCGCCCAACTACCAATTCTTGCTCGAAGCCTTCAAGAGTAAAAAACAAGGTCCGTCGCGACTCAACCTTTCCTTGGGCTCACTCATCATCCGCCGCACTGCAATAAGTTATGACCTGCGCTACAAGCCGAAGACTCCCGGACGTTTCTCTACCTCCCACCTATATCTATCCGACATCGATGCCAACGTGAGTCTCCGCTCTCTCACCCCCGACAGGGTTAACCTGCGCATACGCCACATTGCCTTTAAGGAGCAGTCCGGACTCACCGTCAACCACCTTGCTTTACGTTTTGAAAAAGACAAAGACCGTCTCACCGTCCGCAAATTCGACCTCAGTCTTCCCCACAGCCGTCTGATGGCAGAAAATCTCACGGCCACCATCAATCCCGACAAACGTTTGCCTCTTCTGAGCCGCCTGTCGTTGAGCGGCCGCCTGTCGTCTGAGGGCTTCACTCCGGCCGATTTCAGCGGCTTCATGCCGCGTCTATCTGCCTTCTCCCGACCGCTGGTGCTTGATATGGCTTTTGGGATGAAGCCGGACACGGTCAGACTTCAACAAATCACATTGACAGAAAGAGACAATGGTTTGACATTCAACGCCGATGGCTTTTGTGCGTTCAGACAAGGCAAAATCTCCACCGCACAAGTCCACCTGCACCGTCTCGACCTTGACGCCGACCGTCTGGCGGGCAGCCTCAAGGCCTTCAACGTGTCCGATACCATAGCCAGCAAGTTGTCTGCTTTGGGCGATGTGGCTCTGAAGGGACAGGCCGTTTATCGTCCCGAAGGCGTGAGCAGGCTCAACATAGATTGCCATACGGCCATTGGTGATGTGACTGTGGGCGCACACGGGCCGCGTGGCGACTATGCTTTCCAGACCACCGCCACCGGGCTTCGTCCCGGCCTTCTCGTCGCTTCGCCGCTTGTGCCCGACGAACTGGCCTTTCAGACGAGTGGCCGGCTTAGGCACGAAGGCTCCCTTTGGGCCGTGTCAGGTCTGTCGGTCAACGTGGACAGGCTCACTTATGGCGCCAAAAACTATAGTGGCATACAGTTGGAAGGCAACCTGTCACCGTCGCAATTGGCAGCAACCTTAGTCTCCATCCATCCCGACTTGCAAATGCGTGCCGACATCCATACTGAAATGGCCGCCTGGAAGCCGTCAAGAGCCCGAGTGTCTGTAGCGCTGGATCGTCTTTGTCTCTCTCCCGACCGTCCGATGGGCATTACCGACCCACGTCTATCGGGCAGTATTATTGCCGGAAAACTGAGTGGTGAAGCCACTTGGGCGGGCGGTCGACTCTCCGGCGGTGAATTATTGCTCAGCCACTTCTCCAAGACCCAGCCGGCGCATCCCGAGCGCGACTATGCTTTAGAGCATCTTCATCTCGCCATGACTCCCACCGCCGAGGCCATGGACGTCAAATTGGAAAGCGATTTTGCCACGGCGCACCTTACGGGCAACCTGTCGGCGTCAAACCTCACAGCCCGAGTCAAAGCGTTGGCTGGCCTGTTGACCACAGACCCAAGCCAGTCAGGGCAATCTCAATTTATGCCCGCCAATATCGACCGTCAAGCTGCCCTTCCTGCCGACTTCACGCTTACGCTTCGTCGCGACGACTTCTTTCAGCGCGTGTTAGGACTGCCTTTGTCGTTCACGGCTCCCGTAGAGATTGAAGGTCGTCTGGCATCCACCGACGAGCGGTCTTATCTCACACTCTCTGCGCCCTCGCTCGACTTCGGTGCAGGTGCCGTCAATCGTTGCCGTGTCTATGCCAATATGAGTGGAGGCCGGGCCGAAGCCATCGTGCAAGGCGTGAAACGGGTGGGCAAGGGCAATATGCGTTTTGCTCTGACATCAAAAAGTCACGCCGGACAGATTGAGAGCGAACTTGTCTGGGACGACGGACTCACTCATCGTTGGGCCGGAACCCTTCGGGCAGCCACCACTTTTGGCCGTGACGAGTCCGGCCGCAGTGTCGTCACCACACAGGTGTTGCCCTCGGCAGTCACTTTGGCCGACACGCTTTGGCAGGTCAGTCCCGGCACGGTCGAGATGAGCGGAGGGGCTGTCAGTGTCAGCCGTGTGGGGCTCAGCCAAGGGGGACGTGCCCTGTCGCTCTCGGGCCGTTTGTCCAAAAATCCTGACGACAGCCTGCAGGTCCATCTTTCACAGGCCGACATCAGCTACATCCTTAGTCTCATCAATCTCAAACCCGTGTCGTTTGGCGGCCGTGCCACGGGTACACTCACAGCCCAAGCCGGTAGGCAAGGCGGCATCGACATCGGCGGCACACTCCATATTCCCGACTTCCTTTTCAACGACGGCTTTATGGGCAACAGCCGCATCGGCATGCGCCTCAACACCTCAGACATGCGTCTGCACTTCGACGCCGACATGCAAGAGCTCGGCGAAGGTGCCACGACCGTCAAGGGATATGTGGGGATTAAGGAAAAGGCGCTCAACCTCCACATCGGCAGTCGCCGCACCACGCTTCATTTCCTACGGCGCTACGTCGGCGACATCTTCGAGGGACTCTCCGGTCGCATCACAGGCCGTTGCCACATCATGGGTACGTTCAAAAACATCGACTTTGAGGGAGAAGAGCAGGCCGAGATTTTTGCCAAAGTCCGCAGCACAGGCTGCAGCTACCACCTCACCGACGGCACCGTCACCATACGGCCCGGAGAGTTTGCCATGAACGGCTTCAAAATCTCCGACAGCCACGGCGGAACAGGCACCATCTCGGGCACATTGCGCCATCAGCACATCAAAAACATCACCTACGATTTTCGAGCCGAGACTTCGCGTCTGAAAATCTACCAGACCGGACCCGAGAGCGACCTGCCGTTTTATGCCACGGCCTACGGCACCGGTTCGGCCCACCTCTCCGGCCGACCCGGCCTCTTCAGTGCCGACATCAACATGCAGACCGAGCCAGGCACCGTCATTACCTACATCACCGAAACCCCAGAAACCGAAGCAGACGTGTCGCTCCTTCGCTTCGTCTCTCACGATGCCGAACCTTCGACCCCATCAGACACCATCAGCAAAGCCAAGACGCCACAAGCTCTGCCCACACCGTCTGCCTCTGCACCGTCCACCGACATCCGTCTAGGCTTTATGGTCCGTATGACGCCTTGGGCCACACTCAAGGTCATCACCGACGCCGATGCGGGCAACCATCTGCTGCTCAACGGTAACGGCACCATTCGTGCCACCTACTACAATAAGGGAGCCTTCGAGATGTTTGGCCATCTCGGCGTCACGGGCGGCGCCTACAAAATGACCATACAAGACGTCATCCACAAAGATTTCACCCTTCGCGACGGAGGCAGCATCGACTTCGCCGGCAATCCCTTCGACGGACGTCTTGATCTCAGCGCCGTCTACACCGTACCCTCCGTGTCGCTGGCCGACCTCGGTCTCAACTTCAACGACCGCACTGTCCGTGCCGACTGCATCCTCAAGATAGGCGGCCGTGCCGGTTCGCCGTCCATCACTTTCGACCTCGGACTGCCCGATGTGGGAGAAGACGTGCAGCAAATGGTGCGCAACGTCATCTCTTCTGAAGACGACATGAACATGCAAATCCTCTACCTGCTCGGTGTGGGTCGGTTCTACAACTACAACTTTGCCTCCACACAGGCTGCCATGGGCGGACAGTCACAGAGCAACGTGGCGATGAAATCCTTCCTTTCGTCCACGCTCAGCAGTCAGCTCAACAACTTCCTCTCCGACGCCCTCGGCACCACCAACTGGACTTTTGGCACCACCCTGCAGACGGGCCAGGTGGGATGGAGCGACATGGAGGTGGGCGGCCTCTTGAGCGGTCGGATGTTCTCGGGCCGGCTCCTCATCAACGGCAACTTCGGCTATCGCGAGCGCACCACCTCGTCGACCAACTTTGTGGGCGACTTCGACGTCACCTACCGACTGACACCTTCGGGAGGAGTAAGCCTGAAAGCCTACAGCGAGACCAACGACCGCTATTTCTCAAAGTCCTCACTCACCACACAGGGCATCGGCATACAGCTCCAGCGTGACTTCACCGGCCTGCGCGACCTCTTCACGCCGCGCGAAAGGCGAAAAAACAAGGCTGCCGAAGTCCGGAAATAGCGAAAAAACAGCCGGAAGTCTTGCATAGTCTGCCGAGAAAAGCTAATTTTGCATCCGATAACACGACCAAGGAAAGATGCCGGAGTGGTCGAACGGGCCGCACTCGAAATGCGGTGAACGGGTAACTGTTCCGGGGGTTCGAATCCCTCTCTTTCCGCATAACCCGCTGATTTTCAGCGGGTTTTCTTTTTTACAGCCAATTTTACAGCCAAAAATCAAGGCTTCATAGAGAGTCACACACAATCAAAATCGCTGTAAATAACTGAAAAAGGCTGCAATTACTAGTTTACAGGATTACAGCTATTTTTGTTTCTACACCCAATTTTCAAGAAATCTACACCCAAAATAGAAAATAGAGAAAGCTCTCGTTGATTAATTTGAGAATTTTTATGTGATGGTTAGTAGAATTTCATGGATTTTTTCGTAATTTTGCAGATGAAACATCAAGAGCAGTCGCTTTTAGCGGACTCGCCAACCGAGCATTTACGTGCCACGGTGGTCAAGGTACGATGTGGAAGACAAAGTTTAACTTCAAAAACAACGTAAAATGGAAAAGAATCTTTTATCACAGTTCGCTGAAGCATCTCTCACTTCACTTGCTGAATCATTCAATGCGCAGGTAGGAAACCATGGTTTCAACTCTGCTCGTGCAGCACACTACCATGCTCCTTATTGATGAGTTTGTACGTCGTGGCGTAGATGTATCTGCTATATCTAACGGACATT
>SFFB01000053.1 GCA_004557035.1 Bacteroidales bacterium
TAAGATTGAAGAAATCACCCCGTCGCTCTATGGCCGCCGCATCCGCATAGTCGGCGGCCGCCTCGACGGCTACGAAGGCCGGTTGGTCACCACTCGCGGATCACGCACCCGTCGTCTGCTCATCACCCTCGAAGGCCTCTTGGCCGCCGATGTCGAGGTGCAGCCCGAATACATACGTTTCTTGTCCGATGAATAATCATCAATCTGCCCTTCAGTCCATTTTGCAAAGTGGCCGTTATGTCGACCATGCACTCTCTGCCGCCGAAGCCCTTTATGCCGAGACGCTGCTCCTCTCCGAGCTCCTTGTGGCCGTGGAATGTGGCGTGATGGGCCATGACGCCGATGCCCAGAGGCTCGCCGCTACTCTTGGGGGGCGCCTGCTTCCGATGCTCGAGGCCAAGATGCTAAAATCAGAGACCCCACAAGACAAGTGGTGTTGGGCCGAAGCCCGTTTCACTCTGATTTCGGCCATTGATGCCATCGACGAAACCGCTTTTGCGCGTTTCAGGTCCGACCTTGTTCAGGCCGCTTCGGCACCCATCGAGTCACTCGACGAAGCCAATCAAGTAGCCCTTCATCTCTTGCGCTTGCAGACCGTTGCCGACCTCAGCGCCGCCGAGGCCTCAGCCGTCTTCCCCGGTGATTGGCTTTCGGCCCTCCAAGACTGTGTGAAGACACAGCTCGAAGAGGTTGCCCATCCTACATCCACTACTGCCCACACCATCGCTCAAGTCGCCCTCCGTTGGCAGCTTATCGATGCCGCCACCATCGTCTGCCATGATTTGGCCACTATTGCCGAAGCCGCCATACGGCACTGGTATGAAGAGATCTCTGGCGAATGGCGCACCATAGTCGCCGCCTCCACGCCGGCCGACCGCTTGTCAGCCTACGCCGCCTTTTCGCGCTTCACCCTTTTGCCTCCTGCAGCCCTCAACAACCTGCTCGAGGCCATTCTAACCTCTCCAACAACCCATTCCGACCCCGAAGTCTTTCACCTCCTCGCGGCCTGCCGTCAGGTCACAGCCGAGGCCGAACTTGAGGACTGCCTGGTGTGAGGCGCTTTTGTTTGCATCACTCCTTCAACCAGCAAAGCGGTGCATAAAGCGGTCGGTTCTCCATCCAGTCTTGCGTCTGGAACGGCAACAATGAGAGCCTCAATCCCGTCAAGTCCGGATGCTTTTGGATGAAAGCCGAAAGCGATTTTGATTTGACGTTCACCTCTGCTTTTACTTCAATCGGCACGATGCGCGCCCCCGACTGCACCAAAAAGTCAATCTCGCTCAGCGAGTCGTTGCTACTATAATAATATATAGGTATACCCGTAGGCTGCAACTGTGTGAGCACATAAAGCTCCGTCATGGCCCCCTTGTATTCCACAAAAGCCTGGTTGTTCACCAAAACCGCCTCGGCTGGTGAATCGGCCATTGCCCCCATCAGTCCCACGTCGAGTGAGAACAGTTTGAACGCTGACAAATCTTCATAAAATTTCAACGGCAAACTCGGCTTGTTAGCCCGATAAACCCGATAGACCAGTCCGGCGTCAATCAGCCACTGAATGGCCATCTCAAATTCTTTGGCCCTGCCGCCTTTTTTCAGTGCGCCATAGATAAACTTCTTGTTTTCGCGAGCCAATTGTGCCGGAATGCTGTCCCACACCAGATTAATGCGCGGCACCTGTTCTGCCGGTGCGTGTTTGGAGAAATCCCGACGATAGTCAAAAAGAATTTGTTTTTGAAGTTGGCGCACAGACTGCAGATTGCCGCTCGTGATATACTCCTTAACCACTGCAGGCATACCGCCCGTGTAATAATATTGCCTCAGACAGTCCACAAACCGCCCCGAGAGCGTGTCTATCACCTCAGTTTCACCATCTTTCATCAACTTTATCAACTGCTCTTCGCCAAGCGCCATCAGAAATTCCTCAAACGTCAGTGGAAACATCCTGAGCATATCCACTTTGCCCACGGGAAACGAGGAGTTGCCATGCTGTGAAATCCCCAGCAGCGAACCCGCCACAACGACGTGGTATTCAGGAGCATCCTCGCAGAAGTATTTCAGCGCATGGAGAGCCGCCGGACATTCCTGCACCTCATCCAGCACAATCAGCGTATGTTGCGGTTCGATGTGGATGTTGAGAAAAGCCGAGAGCGACCGTATGATGCGCGTCACGTTAAAGTCCAGTTCAAACACCTTTGCCAACTCCTTTTGGCTGTCCAGATTGACATAGGCCACATTCTGGTAATGCAGTTTGCCGAAGGCTTTGAGAATATAGGTTTTCCCCACCTGTCTGGCTCCATTGAGGATAAGCGGTTTCCGTTGAGAATTCTCTTTCCAACTAATTAGCTGATTTATAATAAGTCGCTTCATATCTCTACATTTATTTGGACGAATAACTGTGGCGAAGTTACATTTATTTCGACGAATAATCACCATTCCGTTACACTTTTTTCGACGAATAAGTGAGTCCTATCCTTAAAACATCAAACCCTATGCGTCCCTTCACCGACCTTAAGATAGCCGTAGCCGGCACAGGTTACGTCGGCCTGAGCATAGCCACATTGCTCTCTCGCCATCATCAAGTCACCGCTGTTGATGTAGTGGCTGAAAAGGTGGACAAGATAAACCACCGCCAGTCGCCTATTCAAGACGAATATATCGAGAAATATCTTGCCGAGGAGCCCCTCAACCTCCGTGCGACCCTCGACGGCGCCGCAGCCTATGCCGATGCCGACTTCGTGGTCATTGCCGCTCCGACCAACTACGACCCCGACAAAAACTTCTTCGACACCCACCACATCGAAGACGTCATCGACCTCGTCCTTTCGGTCAACCCCTCGGCCGTGATGGTCATCAAGAGCACCATCCCCGTGGGCTACACGCGCAGCCTCTATGTCAAATACGCCGCCCGTGGCGTGAAGCAGTTCAACCTGCTCTTCTCGCCCGAGTTCTTGCGCGAAAGCAAGGCACTCTATGACAACCTCTATCCCTCGCGCATCATCGTGGGCTATCCCAAAATCATCAACGACGAAGCCTTCCGTGAAGAAAACGAGGCAATCCTTAAAGTCACCGACCCCGCCGTGATGCGCAGCGCCGCCGAGACTTTTGCAGCCCTGCTTCAAGAAGGTGCCCTCAAGCCCGACGTCGACACCCTGTTTATGGGTATGAAAGAAGCCGAGGCCGTCAAGCTCTTCGCCAACACCTATCTGGCCCTGCGTGTGAGCTATTTCAACGAACTCGACACCTATGCCGAAATGAAAGGCCTCGACTCTCGCGCCATCATCGAAGGCGTCGGCCTCGACCCGCGCATAGGCTCCCACTACAACAACCCCTCTTTCGGCTACGGCGGTTACTGCCTGCCCAAAGACACCAAACAGCTGTTGGCCAACTATCGCGACGTGCCCGAAAACCTCATCGAGGCCATTGTCGAGAGCAACCGCACGCGCAAAGACTACATCGCCGACGCCGTGTTGCGCAAGGCCGGCTACTACAACTACTACGGCCACTCCACCTACGACGCCACGAGCGAGCACACCTGCACCATTGGCGTTTATCGTCTGACCATGAAGTCAAACAGCGACAACTTCCGCCAGTCGGCCATTCAAGGCATCATGAAACGCATCAAGGCTAAGGGAGCCGAAGTCATCATCTACGAGCCCACCCTTGCCGACGGCACCACCTTCTTCGGCAGTCGCATCGTGGGCGACCTCGAAGCCTTCAAGCGCCAAAGCCAGGCCATCATCGCCAACCGCTACGACGCCTGCCTTGACGACGTGGCCGACAAGGTCTACACGCGCGACTTGTTCAGAAGAGACTAAATCCTCCTCATTAGTGCGACCGATTGGGAGCGTCATTTATCGTCTCAATGCAACATTTTTGCTGATTCTCTTTCCCCCAAAATGTTGCCTTTTTTCCAATCACCCAATCACAGGCTTGTAAGTCTTTGTGAATTAGCGTGTTGCTGTGATTGAACGCTCCAGTCACTCCAATCACGCTTTTGCACATCCTTTTGTCCACCACTTCCTCCGGCCGGCAAGGTCTGCAAGCATCGGAGACAGTGCAAAGATAAGGCGCGTAAAATATTGAAATCAAGCCTTTTAGACAGATTGTGGTTGAATATTTTTCCTTGTGAAATCACATGCTAAAAGGCACAAACGAAATACTTCAAGCCCTCTTATGGTCGTACAGCGGCCGTTGTATGATTGTACACCGACCGCCGTACGATTATACACCGTCCGCTGTACAACTGAACACCGACCGCTGTACGACATCGGTCCTATTGCGTCGCCCTCGTTTGTAGCGTCTGCAAACCATCATCAAGCATCCACATCATGGCCGTCAAATTTGACCTTCACGAGAAACCCCGCACCAATGCGGCCGAAACCGTCAGCTACATCCCCAAGCTCGTCAGTGCCGGTACGGTCACACTCAAGCAACTCTGCCGTGAGATAAGTTCGGGCAATTCCATCACGCCCGGCGACGTCAAGGCCGTGGTGAGCGCCTTGTGTGAACACATGTCGCAACACCTCAGCGACGGCTGCACCATCGACCTCGACGACCTCGGCACCTTCCGTCTCAGTCTGAAGAGCAAGAAACCCATAGACTATTTCGACGACAACACCGCCGCCCGCCAGTTGGCCCTTTCGCGCATCATTTTCACGCCCAAGAAAGAATTTTTTCACCGCTGCACCCCGTTGTCATACCATCGTGTAGACAAGCCCCGCCGCAAATCGCCGGTTTTGACCGACGACCAAATCCTCGAGCGTATGGCCGTGTATATGTCTCAGGTCAAAGAGCCACTTTTCACCACCCGCGATTTCATGCACGCCACCGGCATCGGCCACACCACCGCCTGCAAGCGTCTGAAGTCACTCGTAGCCTCCGGCCGCATTAAAAGGATGGGACACGACCTCCATCATCCCTATTATATCCTCCCCACACCCGCCGACGGCACCGCCCAAGTGTGATTGAACGTGACTGAACGCTCCAATCACAGCAATGCGCTAATTCACAACCGCTTACAAGCCTGTGATTGTGTGATTGGGAAAAAGGCAACATTTGGGGGGAAGGAGAAAGATAGAAGACTATATCAACCGCAAAAGATGTCTTAAGCCACAATTCATCAAGAAGTGCCCCGCCAATTTACACCAGGCGAGTGGACATTATGTTTCCAGCGCGTCACCAATTATTACGATGCCCCGAATGATGCCCCGGATGATGCTTATCGTTTCATTTAGCGTCGTCAAGACGGCAACTTACAAGCCGCGCCTGGCCAAACCCGTATCGCAGTCTTCGAGGGTCAGGGGGACAGGTACATTGACTCAATAGCATAAAGCATTATGCCACGGCAAGCTCGAACGATATCAGCCACTAACGTTTATCACGCCATACTTCGTGGCGTGAACAAACAGCAGGTGTTTGAGGACGATGAGGACTACATACGTTTCCTCAACGTCCTTCGTAGGCAAACACAGCCAGATGTTGGCGGACAGGGCCAGACCTTCCAGCCCCGATGTTATGTCTATGCCTATTGCCTGATGGGCAACCATGTACATCTCCTTCTCAAGGAAGGATCTCAGACCATTGGCGACATAATGAAGCGGATAGCCTCATCCTATGTATATTATTACAATCACAAATACGACCGAGTGGGGCATCTGTTTCAGGAGCGGTTCAAGAGCCAGCCTGTCAACGACTTCTCGTATTTCATCACACTTCTCCGCTATATACACCAGAATCCATTGAAGGCGAAGCTTGTCGATAGCATTGATGAATATGAATGGAGCAGTTGGCAGGAATACAAAGGAACAGCCCGTCAAGGTTTTTGCTCAACACCGGTTGTTCTCGGTCGCATACCCTTTGCTGACTTGAAAGTCCTTGTCGAAACCCCTTTGGCAGAAGAAGATGCCAACCAGTTCATTGATGTCGATGTTCGTCCCACGAAGTCAACATATTCAGATGAAGAGATATGGCAACTTCTCTCAGCCCTAAGTGGAGCAAGCAATGCCGCCCAGTTTCAGGCACTTCCTCGTCCACAGCAGAAGCTTCACCTCTTTGTAGTCCATGAGGAAGGCATCGGTCCACGCACCCTCTCACGTCTCACAGGCGTTCCATACTCCATAGTTCAAAGGG
>SFFB01000030.1 GCA_004557035.1 Bacteroidales bacterium
TCGTGCCCAAGACGTGCAGCCCGTGGCCATCTCCGCGTCTGAAACACAAAGAGAGACGCTCCGTTTCGGCACGTTGCGCTATGACTCCCTCTTGCACGCCATGCCCGAATACGCCACGATGCAAACCCGTCTGGCCGACCTTCGCGCCAAATATGAGCAAGAGGTAGCCTACAACGAGGAATCGTTCAAGCGCCAGTTCGCCGAATTTTTGCAGGGGCAGAAAGAGTTTCCGCAGAATATCCTGCTCAAGCGTCAGCGCGACCTCCAAGCCGCTATGGAGCGCAGTCTGGCCTTTCGCCACGAGGCCGACAGCCTGTTGCGCCAGGCTGCCGTCGACCTGGAGGCTCCCATACGCCAGCGCCTCAATGCCGCCATTCAGGCCGTGGGATTGGAACGGGGCTATGCCGGCATCGTCAATCTCGACACCCCGGCCATGCTCTTCGTCAACCCACGACTCACCGAAGACGCTACGCCCTACGTGGTGGAGAAACTCATCCTGACACGCGACCGATAAAGGAAATTGAAAAGTCCAAGAGGCTAAAAGACTGGGAGATAATGAGCGGCCCGCCAAGTCCCCAAAGGGCGTGACCTATCAGCCCGGGTCGTCAGACTTGGGTTAAGGTGCCCATTTTCAATTCATCGGTCTGAAAGGTCGGCACCCCACATACGCTTAACAGACCATGATATTTGTCTTGTTTCCTCTCTGCCTTTCTGTCTCTTCTTTTTTTCTCCCCCAACCCTAAAACTTATGAACCAACCGCTCACGACATCCGGCGCCATCGGCGTGTTTGACTCGGGCTATGGCGGCCTGACTATTTTGAGGCAAATGAGGCAGCTTTTGCCCGAATACGATTACGTCTACCTGGGCGACAATGCCCGTGCGCCTTATGGCAGTCGGTCGTTCGACGTCATCTATCGCTATACGCTCGAAGCCGTTGAGGCCCTCTTTGCCCGTGGTTGCCGCATCGTCATTCTGGCTTGCAACACCGCCTCGGCCAAGGCCCTGCGCTCCATTCAGCAAAACGACCTGCCGCATATGGAAGCCGGTCTGCGCGTGCTGGGAGTCATACGCCCCACGGTAGAGGTGGTGTGTGAGATGACGCAGACCCGCCACGTCGGCATTCTGGCCACGGCCGGCACGGTCAATTCCGGGTCTTACGGCATGGAAATCCACAAGATTGCCCCCGATATTGTCGTGACGGGACAAGCCTGTCCCATGTGGGTGCCGTTGGTCGAGAACTACGAGTTTGACTCGCCCGGCGCCGACTATTTTGTAAAAAAACGCATCGAAGGCATTCTGCGGCAAGACCCCGACATCGACACCCTCGTGTTGGCTTGCACGCACTATCCGCTTTTGATGAACAAAATCGTGAAATATACCCCCGCCGGCGTGCGCATTGTGCCGCAAGGCGAGTATGTGGCCGAAAGCCTCCGCCGCTATTTGGCCCGCCACACTGACATGGACCAGTCGCTCTCACGTGGCGGCACGTGCCGCTATCTCACCACCGAAGACGCCGCCAAATTCCGCGAGAGCGCTTCGCTCTTTATGCACGAACCCATTGAGGTGGATCACGTCGAACTGTAAACAATGACCATTCCAACTACATCAACTCAAGCCACGCCCCGCCGCCTGCTGGTGACGGGGGCAAGTGGGTTTATCGGTAGTTTCATCGTGGCACGCGGCCTCGAACTGGGCTTTGAAGTGTGGGCCGCAATGAGAACCTCGAGTTCAAAGCGCTATCTGACCGACGACCGCATCCGCTTCATCACGCTCGACCTCTCGGACGAAACCAAACTGACGGGACAACTCGCCGCTCACGTGGCCGAACACGGAGCGTGGCACGCCGTGGTCCATGCCGCAGGGGCCACAAAATGTCGCCGCGATGACGATTTTTTTGAAATCAACACCCGCGGCACTGAGCGGCTGGCCCGAGCCTTGATGACTACCGGAGCCCTCACCGGCCGCTTGGTCTTTGTGAGTTCGCTCAGCGTGTGCGGACCGCTCCACGAAAAAGACTACGCTCCCATTACCGCCCTCGACACGCCACGGCCCAACACCGCCTACGGCCGCTCTAAGCTGCAGGCCGAGGCTGCTTTGAGTGGCATCGCGGACTTGGACTATGTCGCCCTTCGTCCGACCGGTGTCTACGGTCCGCGTGAGCGCGACTATTTCATGATGGCCAAGAGCATCAAAAGCCATGTTGACTTCGCTGTGGGCTATCGCCGGCAGATCATCACTTTCATCTACGTGGCCGACCTCGTAGAGGCCATTTTTCTGGCCCTCGACAAAGGTCAACGCGGCAAGGCCTACGCCCTCACCGACGGCGGAGAATACGCCTCGAGAGCCTTCTCGGACTTGCTTCAACAACATCTCGGCGTGAAGCAGGTGCTCCACATCAAGGCACCGCTATGGGTGCTCAAGATGGTGTGCGGCATAGCCGGCACCTGGGCTAAATGGCGGGGAAAAACCGCCACGCTCAACGGCGACAAATATAAGATTATGAAACAGCGAAACTGGCGCGCCGACATCAGTGACGCACAAAAAGACCTGGGCTACGCGCCGCAATATCCTCTTGAGAGAGGCGTGGCAGAGAGTGTGGCTTGGTATAAATCCCAAAAATGGCTCTGACAATTTTGCAACCTTTGAAAAAAGAGCGCGGACTCGTTGGCGTGGAAAAAGTCACGTTGGCCTACGCCCTTGTCACCGCCCTCATTGCCCTCTGCCTATGGACCCGCCTCTCGGCGCCGCAGACCATCATGCTCACGCGCCTCTGCGTGGTGGCCGGAATGGCGTTGGCTCTGGTCCTCTATCGTCTGAAGCCTTGCCGGCTCACTCTCCTTGTGCGCTACTTCTATCCCCTTTCGCTCTTGAGCGTTTGGTATCCCGAGACCTACGAGTTCTGTCGCGTCTTCGACAATCTCGACTGGGTCTTTGCCCGCGCCGACCAATGGCTGTTCGGCTTCCAGCCCGCCCTGAGTTTCAGCCAAGCCTGTCCGGATCTATGGTACAGCGAAGCCCTCAACTTGGGCTATTTCGCCTATTACCCCATGATTGCCCTCACGGTCATTGTGCCGCTCTTCAAAGACACGGCTACGTTCAGCCGTACGGCTTTCATCGTGCTGGCCGCCTTTTTCCTTTATTATCTCATCTATCTCTTCGTGCCTGTGGGCGGTCCACAATATTATTTCCATACCATCGGACTGGACCAGGCCGCTTCCGGGACGTTCGACGTCGTGGGGCCTCACAGCCACATCGGGCTCGACATGCTCCCCTCGCCGGGTGGCCACGGCCTTTTCCGCACTCTGGTGGAAAGCGCACAGGCCAGCGGTGAGCGCCCAACGGCCGCCTTCCCCTCGTCGCACGTCGGCGTGAGCACCATCCTTATGCTCATCCTTCGCCGCGACAACCGCCGCTTGATGTGGTGGCTCATGCCTCTTTACCTCCTGCTCTGCATGGCCACGGTCTATATCCAGGCCCATTATTTCATTGATGTGGTCTTCGGCTTCGTCTCTGCCCTGTTGTTTTATGTCTTGTTGGACAAAATCTATCCGCGGGTGGAGCGCTTTGGCTATGCCGAGCCGCCTTTCTCTCTCATAACAAAACAAAAAACAAAACCATAATGAAAAAGACACTCCTCACCCTCTTGCTCGTGGCCGGCACGACCGCTGCCGTGGCCCAAAGCCAGAACGGCGGCATCACGGCCGACATGCTCCGCCAAATCAAGCAAGCCCAGTCGGAGACTGTGGCCGACAAAGCGCTGCGCAATGCCCTCTTCTCCACGTCTATCAACCAACTGGCCACGTCGCCCGAACGCACCAAGGCCGGCGATGTGCATTTTTCAGACAAAGTCAACTCAAAAGGCATCACCGACCAGGCTTCAAGCGGACGCTGTTGGCTCTTCACCGGCCTTAATGTGATGCGTGCCAAGATGATTGAACAATATGGTCTGGGCTCTTTCCAGTTTTCGCAGGCCTATTGCTTCTTCTACGACCAACTGGAAAAGTCTAACCTCTTCCTGCAGGCCGTCATCGACAACGCCGGCAAACCCCTCGACGACAAGACCAACGAATGGCTGCTCAAGAACCCGCTTTCAGACGGTGGCACCTTCTGCGGTGTGCAAGACGTGGTGACCAAATACGGCTTAGTGCCCGCCGAAGTGATGCCCGAGAGCTACGCCGCCAACAATACCTCAAAAATGTCGCAACTCTTGCAACTCAAACTCCGCGAGTGGGCGCTCGAACTCAGAAGCCGCGTGGGAAAAGGTGAAAAGGCTGCAAAAATCCAGCAACGCAAGACCGAAATGCTCGCCACCGTCTACCACGTGCTGGCCGTCTGCCTCGGCGAGCCGCCCACAGAGTTTGAATGGACGCGCACCGATGCTGCAGGCACGCCAGTAGAGACGAAAAAATACACGCCCCTCTCGTTTTATGCCGAATTTGTGGGAGCCGACCTGAAAAACAACTACGTCATGCTCATGAACGACCCCACGCGTCCCTACCATAAGACCTACACCATCGAATACGACCGCCACACCTACGACGGTAGTCAGTGGACCTACCTCAACCTGCCCATCGACGAGATCAAGCAGATGGCGATTGCCTCCATTAAAGACTCCGTGATGATGTACTTTTCTTGTGACGTGGGCAAATGTTATAACGCCAAGACCGGCGTGCTCAGTCTCGACAACTACGATTACGAGAGCCTCTTCAACACGACCTTCCCCATGGACAAGGCCGACCGCATCCGCACCTTTGCTTCCGCTTCGAGCCACGCTATGACCCTGATGGCCGTAGACCTTGACGCCGACGGCAAACCCAAAAAGTGGATGGTGGAAAACTCTTGGGGCCCCTCTTCGGGCTATCAGGGCCATCTCATCATGACCGACCGCTGGTTTGAGGAGTATATGTTCCGCCTCGTCGTTGAGAAGCGGTTTGTGCCCGAAAAGACGCTGCAACTGCTTCGTCAGAAACCCACCGTCCTTCCCGCCTGGGACCCCCTCTTTGCTCCCGAGCAGTAATATAGCGAATAGGCCTGCGGTGTAGCCGCATAGTTTTCTTGCAGATGAAATCCGACCCACTCCTTTCCGCCTACCAGCGTGTCAATGCCTTACACCGTCGCCAGATGGTGTGGCATGTTGGTGTGGATGCTGGCTTCTTTGCCGAGTATTCGGCCATGCTCAACGCCATGATTTATTGCCTTAAAAAAAAGTGGCGCTTCTCGCTTTATGCCGACGATGCCAATTTCGGTTATGCCAAAGGCTGGGCCGATTATTTCGAACCCTTTTGTGAAGAAGTCCACGAGGCGTTTCATCACCGCTACAACCTTTATCCGTCCCCTTCGTGGCGACCCTGGCTCACGCAAAAAGAGCGCCGACGGGCCATCTCCCTGGGCTGGATGCTCAAACTCCGCTGGCGGCATTTTGTGGGCAATGTCTTGGCGATGAAAGCCTATGGCCGGCGTGTGCGGCTCTCTCATTCGCTGCGTCTCAAGCCCGACCAAGTGACCATTCCCGAGCTTGACATCGACCTGCCCTATATTGAAGCCTTTGGCCGCATGGCCGACATCACTTGGCGCTTTAATGCCGAAACCCGCCGGGCCGTGGACGAACTCATCGGGTCGCTTGGCCTGTCGCCGCGCTTCATCTCCTGCCAGTTGCGAGGTGGCGACAAGGTGACCGAGACCGCTTTGCTGCCCGTCAGCCGCTATGTCGAACCGCTCACCCGCTTGGCCCAGGGCCGCGATGTCTATGTCTTGACCGACGACTACCGCCTTTTTGAAGAACTTCGTCGCCTTGCGCCGTCGCTCAGCCTAAAGACCCTCTGTCGGCCCACTGAGCAAGGCTATGTCAACGCGGCTTTCACCGCTACCGCCGCCGAGGCCAAGCGTGTGCAAATGCAGCGCTTCCTGGCCGGCATCGAACTGCTGCGGCGCAGCGATTGCTATCTGGGCAGCGTCACCACGGGGCCGAGTTGCTTCATGTTCAAGAGTGACTTGTCCAAAGGAGTGGCCATCGACTGCGAGCAGGCCGACATTGTCGACATTATCAACCAGCCCGTCGCCGAGCGTGCCCGTCGCGCTGCGCTCTATCTGGCCGCCCATCCCCAGCCGTAAGCGGCACACCATCACAAAAACACTTATGAGAAACCTACCTCCCGTCACCAAAAACCTGCTTATCATCAACCTCATCTGCTTCATGGCCGCTCTGGTCTTTGAGCAGCGAGGTGTTGATCTTACTCGCGTGTGCGGTCTGCACTTTGTCCTGTCGTCCGACTTCGGCCTCTGGCAGCCTGTCACCTATATGTTTCTCCACGCCAACTTCTCCCACCTTTTCTTCAATATGTTTTCGCTCTGGATGTTCGGTCGCATTGTCGAGCAGGCTATGGGAGAGAAGCGCTTCATTATTTTTTATTTCGTCTGCGGCATTGGTGCGGCCCTCTGCCAAGAGTTGTGGCAGTTGGGCGAATACTTCATCGCCGTCGGTAACGGCAGTTACGCCGGCCTGCCCTTGGTCGAGATTGACGGCCAATGGAATTTGCTCGATTTTGCCAACCAGTCGCGCTATCTGCTCACCGAGTGCATCGCTCCGACCATAGGGGCCAGTGGCGCATGTTATGGCGTGTTGCTGGCTTTTGGTATGACCTACCCCAACGAGCGCATCATGCTGCTTCTGCCGCCCATTCCTCTCAAGGCCAAATACTTTGTCTGCGGTTACGCCGTCATTGAATTGATTTCGGCCTTTGCCAGCGACGGCAACGTGGCCCATTTCGCCCACCTTGGCGGTATGCTCTTCGGCCTCTTGCTCATACTCTATTGGCGCGGCAAGGGGCGCAGTCGCTTTGAGGGTTGGCAAACGTGGACGCCGCGCCGTTCCGCCTCGCCTTGGACCCGACTGAAAGACCGCTTCAAACAGTGGTTCAAGGCTTCAAAACCAAAGAAAAAAGACTCGGCACGCTTTTCAGACCGCTCGGCAGACTATGACTACAACGCCCGTCACGCCGAAGAGAAAAAGCGTAAAGACCAGGAAGAAATAGACCGGATTTTACAGAAAATCAAACAAAGCGGCTACCAAAGCCTCACCGACGCCGAGCGCCGTCGCCTCTTTGAAGACAGCAAGCGCTAAACGCCCTTCGGCGTCGCTCAATCTTTGAGACCATGAAAGTGTTGCTCAAAAAATCTGCCCATCTTGTCATTGCAACGGCCGCTTGGCTGGCTGTGGCTTTCTTGTGGGCCTGTGCGTTGAGCGTCTATTTCAGTCCTGCCCGTTCCGCCTTGGCCGGCCTCCTGTCTTTAGCCTTTCCCTGTGCCCTCATAGCCGTGGTGGGCATGACACTGGTCACCCTTGTTTTTTCGCGCCGCCACCTCTGGGTGCCGTTGCTCGGTCTGGCCCTTTGTTGGGGAAGAGTGAGAGACTACGTGCCCGTCAATTTCTCTTCAGAGCCGCCTGCCGGTGCCGTCAAAGTGCTCACCTACAACGTACATGGCTTCTCGGACCATACCAATACGCCCCGGCTCACCTATTTCGCCCTCGAAGACATCCTCACCAGCGGCGCAGACATTGTTTGCCTGCAAGAAGTCTATTATTTGCCGTCGGACACGGCTACTTGGGCTGCGGTGCGCGAGTGCGCCTCTACGGTCTATGCCCACCACGACACGGTCAACATCTCTTCGAGTATGCTCACCGTTTTTTCGCACTATCCCATCGTGGGCCACGAAACCATCTGTCACGACAGCACCAATGGAGCGGCAGCCTTCAAACTGTTGCTTTCGCCGGTCGATACGTTGACGGTGGTCAACTGTCATTTGGCGTCGATGCGCCTTAGCCCCGACGAGCGCGAACAATACCACACCATCGTCACCAATCCCGAAAACACCGACAGCACCCGCCACAGCCTTTCGCGCATCGTGCGTCGGCTCGTGGCCGGCAACCGCACCAGATCCGCTCAGGCCGAGGCTGTGGCCGACTATGTGCGGCGCCATCGCGGCGAGCGGCTGATTGTGTGTGGCGACTTCAACGACACGCCCGTCTCATATGCCCACCACACCATTGCCTCTGCCGGACTGACCGACGCTTATGCCGCCACGGGGCGCGGGCCAGGCCGCTCGTTCAACCGCGACGCCATTTTCGTGCGCATAGACCACATCCTGATGTCGTCGCGCCTGCGGCCCTACGCCTGTCGCATAGACAACACTTTCCGCCACTCCGACCACTATCCGGCCGTGTGCTATTTCACTTTTTGAACCCTTAAAGAGTCAAAAAGACAGAGAGACTAAGAGACGAAGAGTCGGCTTGGCCGCTCATTCTCTCTTATCCTCATTCTCTCTTGGTCCATTACATTTCGTCTCTTAAATTTTTCGACTCTTCGTCTTCTAATCCTTAAAACCCTACCTATGAAAACACGCTTTTCCCTCCGCCTTTTTGCTGTGGCGCTGTGCCTTACCGCCGGTCTGACGTCGGCGGGAGCCTCTCCGCTTATGCCTTCTCCCGTCTCCCCTCCCGATGGCGCCGACACGGCTCACGAACTTTATGTCACCCTGCCTGGTGCCGCGCCCTATCGCATACCTGCCATCGCCTCCACCGCCTGTGGCGACATTCTCGCCTTCACCGACCACCGTCCGTGTGGCTCTGACATCGGCTATGGCGAGGTTGACATCATGTGCCGCATTTCGTGCGACGGCGGCCGGTCGTGGGGCGAAGCCTTCTATGTGGCTGACGGACAAGGCGACAAAGCCGCCGAGGTGTGGCAGACCGGCTTTGGCGATGCCGCCGTGGTGGCCGACAGCCGTCGCGACGAGGTGCTCATTATGTGTGTCTGCGGCAAAACGCCCTGCTGGGCCGGCAACTATCTGCCCGGACAGGCCGAGAGCAATCCCAATCCCGTGGCCCGTATCCGTGCCAAGCGCGACAAAAAGACCGGCCGCTGGACCTTCTCGTCGCCCATAGACGTCACTGAATCGATATACCGGCTTTTTGTCGACGCAGAGGGAAAGCCCACGGTGAGATCGCTTTTCATTGGTTCGGGCAAGATTTGTCAGAGCCGCGTGGTCAAGACCGGCGATTACTATCGTCTCTATTGCGCCGTATGGACCCGCGACGGCGGCAACCGCGTCATCTATTCCGACGACTTCGGTGAGACTTGGCACCTGCTCGGTGCACTCACCGACCGTCCGGCTCCCGGCGGCGACGAGCCTAAGTGTGAGGAACTGCCCGACGGCACTGTTGTGTTGAGTTCGCGCGCCTATGGCGGTCGTTTCTTCAACACCTATACCTTCACCGATGCCGCTTCGGGCGCGGGCAGTTGGGCAGAGGTGGCCTTCTCCGGGGCAGAAAGCCTTGGCACCACCGCCGTCACCAACAGTTGTAATGGTGAAATCCTCCTCGTGCCCGCTGTGCGACAGAGCGACGGCGCACGGCTGACCCTCGCTCTGCAGTCTGTGCCCCTCGGTCCCGGGCGGTCGCATGTAGGCATCTATTTCAAAGCCCTCACCTCGGCCTCAGACTATGCCACGCCCGCCACGCTGGCCTGGGGATGGAGCGGCCCCTACGAAGTGAGCCGCCTCGGCTCGGCCTACAGCACTATGGTACGCCAACGCGACGGCTCGATAGGTTTCCTCTATGAGGAGTCTACCCACGGCGCTGACTACACCATTGTCTATCGCCGCTTGGCGCTCGAACAAATCACGCGCGGCGTCTATCGTGCCGGCCGTTGAGGCTGCCGCGAAGGCACGTGGGCGCCACGGCGTCGTTGTGTCTTTTTCGTCGCCCTCAAAAACGATTATCTTTGACGTAGGAAATAAGGAGAAGCAGACTTTCGGGTCTGCTTCTTTCATTTTCAGGGCGTTACGGTCCTTATGGCAGTTTTTTCTGGCATAAGGACAGTTTTTTCTGTCCCTATTCCCGTAGAAACTTTCTCTAAATTGTTTCATTTTGCACCGTGTTTGGCGCCCAAAAAGCCTTATCGCCGCGCTTCGAGAGTGCCACGTGCGCGTTTCGCTTCGGCATTTGCTTAAAAAATGTTGCTTTGCGTCACGCAAAACCACCCTTTTTGTCATGTTTGGCGCATAAGAAAAACAGAGTTTTTTTTGTTTCAGCCTGCATTTTATATTAACTTCGCAAAAATTACAATAATTATGATTTCGGTAGAAAAACTCAAAAGCATCGTTTTCGACAATGAGCCGCTCTCGCTCGATGCCGACACGATGCGCCGGGTGGCCGAGTGTTACGACTTTCTGCGTGACTTTGCCCACGACAAGGTGATTTATGGCATCAACACCGGTTTCGGTCCCATGGCCCAATGGCGCGTGAGCGACGACCACCTTAAAGACCTGCAATACAATATCATCCGCAGCCACGCCGCCGGCATGGGGCAGTGGCTCGACGCCACCGACGTCAAAGCCGCCCTGGTGGCCCGTCTCGGCACCTTTGCCCAAGCCCGTTCGGGTGTGCATCCCGACACCGTCAACCTGCTGCTCGGCTTCATCAACCACGGCATCACGCCCTGTGTGCCGCGGCATGGCAGCGTCGGGGCCAGTGGCGACCTCGTGCAACTGGCGCATGTGGCGCTGGCTCTCATAGGCGAGGGAGAGGTGATGAAAGACGGCCGGGTGATGCCCGCCGCCGAGGCTCTCGAGGCCTGCGGTCTGCAACCCCTCCAAATACACCTGCGCGAAGGCTTGGCCCTCACCAACGGCACGGCCTTCATGACCGGCATTGCCGCCATCAACCAGATTTATGCCGAGAGCCTGCTCGACCAAGCCGTGACGGCGGCCGTATGGCTCAACGAGGTGGTAGGCTCGATAGACGACTTTATGGCTGCTCCCATCAACGAGGTGCGCCGTCATCACGGCCAGCAAGTCATTGCCGCCCGTATGCGCAGCTTGGCCGAAGGCAGCCAATGCCTGCAGCGCCGCGAGCACGCGCTCTACGACGGTGCTCACCGCGACGACCATAAGTTTGCCCAAAAAGTGCAGCCCTATTATTCGCTCCGCTGCATCCCACAAATCTACGGTCCCGTGGCCGAGACGCTCGAGGCCGCCGGTCGCATCATCGACGAAGAACTCAACTCGGCCTGCGACAACCCCATTGTGGACCCCGACACCGCCAACGTCTATCACGGCGGAAACTTCCACGGCGACTATATCTCGCTCGAAGAAGACAAAGTCAAAATCGCCCTGGTTCGCGTGGCTATGACGGCCGAGCGCCAACTCAACTACCTGCTCCACGACCGCATCAACGAACTCCTGCCGCCGTTCCTTAACATGGCCACGCCGGGGCTCGACTATGCCTTGCAGGCTTACCAGTTCACTGCCACCTCGACCACGGCCGAGTGTCAGACATTGGCCATGCCCAACTACGTGCACAGCATCTCCAACAACCACGACAATCAAGACATCGTCAGTATGGGCACCAACACCGCCTTGCTCACGCGCCAGGTGGTGGACAACACGCGGCAGGTTATGGCCATCCTTTACGTCGCCCTGGCACAGGCCACCGACTGCATGGGGCTGAAAGACCGCCTCGCACCGGCCACCCGACGCGCCTACGAAGCCGTCAGAGCGCTCGTGCCCGCCGTCACCACCGACCGCGTGCCCAGTGGCGAACTCTCTGCCATTGAGGCTTGGCTGCGCCGCGAGGCAGAGCAGAGCATTTAATCCACGGTCGAAAAGACTGAGAGACAAACAGTCTGATAGACGAAAAAACTCAGAGTCTAAGTGACAAAGAAAAAACAATAAACCCGACTATATCCACAACCCGATATGAAATACGCTTTAGTCACCGGAGGTTCGCGCGGCATTGGCCGGGCCGTTTGCCTGAAACTGGCCGAGGCCGGCTGGCAAGTCATCATCAACTACCGCTCAGGCCGTGACGCCGCCGAAGAAACCTTGCGGCTGGTGCGTGAAGCCGGCGGCGACGGCGAACTCCTGCCTTTCGACGTGGCCGATGCCGACGCCATCGAAGCCGCTCTGGCCGACTGGGAAACCCAACATCCCGACGACTACATCGCCGTGTTGGTGAACAATGCCGGCATACGGCGCGACAATCTGATGGTCTTTATGCAAAATGCAGACTGGCACAACGTGATGGACACGACCCTCAACGGTTTCTTCTACACCACGCGACGCCTGCTCAAAAATATGATCACCCACCGCTCGGGCCGCATCGTCAACATGGCGTCGCTCTCGGGCCTCAAAGGCATGCCGGGACAGACCAACTATTCGGCTGCCAAGGCCGCCCTCATCGGGGCCACCAAGGCACTGGCCGCCGAAGTCGCGCCCCGAGGCGTCACCGTCAACGCCGTGGCTCCCGGCTTCATCTCGACAGACATGACTGCCGAACTGCCTGAGGCCGAACTCAAAAAGATGGTGCCTATGCGTCGTTTCGGTCGGCCTGAAGAAGTGGCTGCTCTCGTGGCTTTCCTCGTCTCGCCCGACGCCGCCTACATCACCGGCCAAGCCATCTCCATCAACGGCGGACTCTATTGAGAGACAAAGAGACTAAAAGACAACGAGTCTAAGAGTCTAAGAGTCAAAGAGATGACAAGTCGAAGACATTTTCCAAGAAAAAACACATATACGCAATGAGAAGAGTAGTTGTCACCGGTATGGGCATCTGGTCGTGCCTGGGATACAGCCTCGACGAAGTGACAGAGTCGCTCCGCCAAGGGCGGTCGGGCATAGGCATTGAGGCCGAACGTCTCGACTACGGCTATCAGTCGCCCCTCACCGGCATTGTCAAACGGCCCGTGCTTAAGGGCCTGCTCGACCGCCGCAGTCGTGTGGGGCTTTCAGAAGAAGCCGAGTTCGCCTTTATGGCAGCCCGTGAAGCCTTCGAAACCGCCGGCATCGACGCCGATTGGCTCGAGCAGCACGAAGTGGGTATCCTCTTTGGCAATGACTCGTCGGCCAAACCCGTGATTGAGGCCGCCAACATCATGGCAGAGAAACACGACTCTGCACTCTTGGGCTCAGGACTGATTTTCCAGTCGATGAACTCCACTGTCACGATGAACCTCAGCACCATCTTCAAGATAAAAGGCGTCAACTTCACCGTCAGTGCCGCCTGTGCCAGCGGTTCACATTCCATCGGGCTGGGCTATATGCTCATCAAGCAGGGCCTGCAAGACACCGTGCTTTGTGGTGGAGCGCAAGAAGTCAACTTCTATTCCATGGCTACTTTCGACGCCTTGGGTGCCTTTTCCAAACAAACAGCCGACCCCACAAAGGCCTCGCGACCCTTCGACCGCGACCGCGACGGACTCATCCCGAGCGGAGGTGCCGCCGCACTGGTGCTCGAAAACTATGACCAGGCCGTGGCACGTGGTGCTCACATCATTGCCGAAGTGATGGGCTATGGCTTCTCCTCCAATGGCGGCGGCATCTCTCAGGCAGCCGACGAAGGGTCGGCACGAGCTATGAGCCGCGCCATGGCCGACGCCGGCGTGACATCCGACGACATCGACTACATCAATGCCCATGCCACCTCAACCCCACAAGGCGACTACTATGAAGCTTTGGCCCTCCGGCGGCTCTTTACCGGAAAGCACGCGCTGATTAGTTCGACCAAGTCTATGACCGGCCACGAATGTTGGATGGCAGGCGCCAGCGAGGCCGTCTATAGCCTCTTGATGATGCAAAACGGCTTTGTGGCTCCCAACATCAACCTCCAAAATCCCGACCCGGCCATCGAGGGACTCCACCTCACGCCTGTCACCGTGGAGACGCCACTCCGCACCGTCTTGTCCAATTCTTTCGGTTTTGGAGGTACTAACAGCGCCTTGGTGTTCAGAGCGTTATAATCTCAGTCTTATGAACTTCACACCCGAACTCCTCCAACGCTACACCACCGAGCGGCTCTCTGCCCGCGAGGCCCAACGTCTGGCCGAATTTATTGCTTTCGGGCCCGTTGTCTTCCAAGTGGCACGGCTCATGAAAAAGTGGGGCCTGCTCGAGCAACTCAGACAGAAACCCGAAGGCATGACCCTCGACGAACTCTCGCAGGCCACAGGCCGTACGGACTATGCCGTGAAAGTGCTCCTCGAGTCGTCGCTCACCATGGGGACCCTCCTCGTGAACCCCGAGACAATGAGATACCGCCTCTCAAAAGCCGGATGGTTCCTGCTCACCGACACCCTCATCGACATCAATATGGCTTTCAACCACGATGTCAATTACAAGGGACTCTTCGACCTTGAAGAAGCTCTCGAAGAAGGCCGACCGGCGGGACTGAAACACTTCGGTCCCTGGCCCACCATATACGAAGGCTTGTCGAGCCTGCCTTCAGACGTGCAGGAGAGTTGGTTTAGATTTGACCACTTCTATTCCGACACCGCTTTTGACGAGGCCCTGAAGGTGGTTTTTGCTCAGCCTGTGGCCCATCTGCTCGACGTGGGCGGCAACACCGGACGCTGGGCTTTGCGCTGTGTGGACCACGACGAGCAAGTCAGAGTCACCATCATGGACCTGCCGCAGCAGGTGGGCTTGATGAAAGACTTCACCGCCGGCAAACCGGGAGCCGACCGCATTGACGGTTGTGGAGCCAACCTGCTTGATGCCGACACCCCCTGGCCACGGACCCATACCTTCGACGCCGTATGGATGAGTCAGTTCCTTGACTGCTTCAGCATGGCGCAAATCACCGGCATCCTCACCCGAGCCGCCGAAATCATGGCGCCACACACACGCCTCTATATCATGGAGACCCTGTGGGACCGCCAACGCTTTGAGACGGCGGCCTTCTGCCTCACGCAAATCAGTCTCTACTTCTCGGCACTGGCCAACGGCAACAGCAAAATGTATCACACCGACGACCTGCTCACTTGCATAGACCGCGCCGGGCTCGTCGTAGAGACCATACACGACAACCTCGGACACGGCCACAGCCTTGTGGTTTGCCGGAAAAAATAAAACAGACCAAATAAAACCATACATACCCATGAACAGAACAGAAATCGAAGAAAAAGTAAGAGAATTTCTCATCGAAGACCTCGAAGTAGAAGAGAGTGCCATCTCTCCCGAAGCCAATCTCAAAGACGACCTGGGCATTGACAGCCTTGACTTTGTTGACATCGTAGTCATCGTGGAGCGTAAATTCGGCTTTAAGATTAAGCCCGAAGAGATGGCCGGCGTCACCACCCTGAGCCAATTCTGCGACTACATCGAAACCAAAGTGGGCGACAAAGCCTAAGCCAAGCCGCCACAGCAAGCCATAACCGCCACAGAGAGATGGAACACAGCGACTGGACAGGGCGCACCGACGGCACGCCATGGATGCAGCGCGCGTTGATAGCCATATTCCGCTATGTCGACGTGCGGCTTATGTATGTGCCCATGGCTTTCGTGGTGCCCTTCTATATGCTCTTTTCGCGCCGTTCCTATCGGGCCATCTACGACTACTATCGCCACTCTTTGCACAAAGGGCCGCTGATGGCCTTTTGCGGCGTCTATGCCAACCACTTCGCCTTTGGCAAAGTGGTGCTTGACAGGTTCGCTCTTTATGCCAGCCGGAAATTTTCGTCGGAAATAGAAGGCAACGACCATTTCCTCAGTCTCGTGGAGAGCGGAAAGGGAGGCATCATTCTCGGGTCGCACACCGGCAACTTTGAGATTTGCGGCTATCTGCTTCACTCCAAAGGTAAGCGGCTCAATGCCGTAGTCTCGGCCGACGAGACCAAGACGGTGCAAGCCGCGAGAAGCAGACTGTGGGGCCATCACAATATCGGCATCATCACCGTGAGCGACGACCTCTCTCACATCTTCGACATCCACGCGGCTTTGAGCCGTGGTGAACTCGTCTGCATCGCTTCAGACCGCGTGTTTGGCTCGGCCAAGACCACACGCCAAACCTTGCTCGACCGCCCGGCCGACTTCCCCATCGGGCCCTTTGCCATTGCTGCCAGTCTGCATGTGCCGGTGCTGACGCTTTTTGTGATGAAAGAGCCTCGCCTGCGCTACCGCATTTTCGTGCAGCCTTTGGCCGACGAAACGACGTTGGCTGCCGTGCCGCGTAAGAGCCGTCCCGAGTTCTTGGCAAGCAACTACGTGGCCCATCTCGACCGGATGGTGAGACGTTATCCTAATCAATGGTTCAACTACTATGACTTCTGGCGAACCCATCAAACTGACTGAAATCCCTGTGACGGAACTGCTGCCACAGCGGCCGCCCTTTGTCATGATAGACTGCCTCACGGGCTTCAGCGAAACCACCACCGAGACCCGTCTCACGGTGAGAGATGACAATGTCTTGGTCCAAGACGGCCGTCTCAGCGTCTACGGTCTTGTGGAGAATATCGCCCAGACTTGTGCCGCGCGCCTCGGCTATGCCAGCTATATTCTCCACAAGCCCGTGCGCATTGGCTTTATCGGTGCCGTAAGGGGCTGTAAAATCAAACGCCTGCCTCTTGTGGGTGAAACGCTCGAGACGCGCATTGAGGTGAAGGAAGAAATCTTCGGCCTTACGCTCGTAGACGCCGAGGTGAGGCTTGACGGCGAGACCATTGCAGAGACACAAATGAAAATTGCTCTCGAAAAAGAGCAGGACACTCCCCCAGAAGCCCATGAATAAGTCCGCCAGTCTTTCATTCACCAAACCACTCGACGTGCGCTTTAGCGAGGTCGACGCCATGCAGATTGTGTGGCACGGTTCTTATGCGCTCTATTTCGAAGATGCCCGCGAGGCCTTCGGGGCGCATTATGGGCTCAGTTATCATACCATTGCCGACGCCGGATATTATGCGCCGCTGGTGGACCTTGAGTTTCACTACCGTCGGCCCATAGTCTACGGCGACCGGCCCTTAATCACCATCACCTACGTCCCCACAGAGGCCGCCAAACTCATATTCGACTACGTCATCACCGACGAGACAGACGGTGAAGTCATAGCCACAGGGCGCTCGGTGCAGGTATTCCTCGACAGCAACCGCAATCTGATGTGGACCGCTCCTGAGTTTTACGAAAAATGGAAGGCAGCAACGCTTGTGCAAGAATAGTCTGCCGTGTCGGCGGCCTGGTGTCGCCGCTTGGCATTGGTTTGGAGAGCAATCTTCAGGCCGTTTTGTCGGGTTGCACCGGCGTGAAGCGGTTTGAGGGAAACACCGACTTGCCCGAACCCTATGCCGCGGCGAAATTCGACCCCACGAGTCCGCTCTTTGCAGAGGTGCAGCGTCTTGCTGCCACTGTGGCAGATGTGACTGCCCTCACGCTGTTTGAGCAGATTGCCGTGGCTGCCGTGGCCGACTTATTGCACCACCGCCCGGAACTGGATCCGACGGCCGACGACGTGCTCTTTGTCTTGTCTACGACCAAGGGCAATGTCGATTTGCTGCTTGGCGACTCGGCCGACAGCCGTGTCGGCTTGTCGAGTTCGGCCTTGAAGATTGCCGCTTGCTTTGGCAATAAAAACCAGCCCGTTGTCGTGTCGAATGCCTGCATTTCCGGACTTTCGGCCCTTATTGCCGCCTCGCGTCTCTTGCGCCTCGGTCGCTATCGGGCTGCTGTCGTGGTGGGTGCCGACCTTCAGTCGCCGTTTATCATTGCAGGTTTTCAGTCGTTCAAAGCCTTGTCGGCCGAGCCTTGCCGCCCCTACGACGCTCAGCGTCAGGGTATGAACCCCGGAGAAGCCGCCGCGGCCATTTGGCTTGAGCGCACAGACGAGACGGCCATTCATCCCGACGACATTGTCTTTTGCCAAGGCGCCATGCGCAACGACGCCAACCACATCTCCGGGCCGTCGCGAGTGGGCGAGGGCAGTTTCAGATGCTTGCAGGCCGTGGTTCCCGAGGCCGAAAAGTCTCGTCAGGCTTTCATCAATCCCCATGGCACCGCCACGCTCTACAACGACGAGATGGAGGCCATTGCCATAGACCGCGCCGGACTTTTGGACGTGCCTGTGACTGGATTGAAAGGCCATTTCGGTCACACGATGGGCGCCGCCGGACTGTTGGAAAGTATGCTTTCTGCGGTAGCCTTGCAGCGCGGTCTCGTCTTGCCCACTCTCGGCTTTGGCGAACTTGGCGTCAGCCGACCGCTCAAAGTGTGTGAGAAAGTCGAAAAAACCACTCGCCGCCAGTTTGTCAAACTGATGTCGGGATTTGGCGGTTGCAATGCGGCGGTGCGTTTTGCCTTAGCTCCCTATGAGGGCGAAGGAGAAACGCCGGGAGAAATGCCCGTCTTGAAAACGTTGCGCCGGGTGGTCATCAACAGCGCCGGGCGAGTCATGGTCGACGGTGAGCCGCAAGACTATCAAGCCGAGGGCGTGGCTCTGCTCACGGCTATTTATCGCAAGACGATGGGCGACTATCCCAAATTCTTCAAGATGGACTTGCCGTGTCGTTTGGGTTTGGTGGCAGCCGAACTGCTTTTGGGTCAAGACCCCGACCGCTTCACGCCGCGCGACGACCGTGCCATCATCGTGTTCAGTCGCAGCGGTTCGCTCGTTTCCGACCGCCGTTTCAGCGAGACCATACGGCCCGGCCGATTCTTTCCCAGTCCGGCCGTGTTTGTCTACACACTGCCCAACATCGTGACGGGCGAGTTGGCCATTCGCCACAAATATCTCGGCGAAACCGCCAGTTACCTGCTGCCCTCTGCCTCAGAGCCCGTCATCGGCGACATCGTGGCCGCCACTTTCCTCGATCCCCATACGCGCAGCGCCGTCGTGGCTTGGATTGACTGCACCGACGACAGTCATTTCGAGGCCGATGTGCGGCTCGTGACCGTCTAACATAATTTTTTTGTCACCTATAAACTCATCATAATGAAAGAAGAACTGATTGAGAAACTCAAGAGTGAAATCATCGAAGTTTTAAATCTCGAAGACCTCACCCCGGCCGATATCGACGCCGATGCGCCCCTGTTTGGCGAAGGTCTGGGACTGGACAGCATCGATGCCCTCGAACTCATCGTCTTGCTTGAGCGCAATTATGGCATCAAGCTCAAAGACGCAGCCGAGGGCAAGGAAGTGTTCAAGTCGGTCGCTGTGATGGCCGACTATATCATGGCGCATCGCAACATTTAACCACTGAAAAATGCTTGCACCTTTCCCCGGCATCGCCATCACCGGAATGGGTATAGTCTCGGCCATTGGCCGGGGCTGTCAAGCCACGCTCGAGTCTCTGCTTGAGTGCCGGAGCGGGGTGGGGGCTATGTCTGTGCTCGACAGTGTGCATGCCGATTTGCCTGTGGGAGAAGTCAAGATGACGACCGACGCTTTGGCTGAGACCCTTGGCCTGTCGCCGTCTGCGCCCACCACCCGTAGCGCTTTGCTGGGACTTATGGCCATAGACGAAGCCTTGGCCGGGGCCGGTCTTTCGTCCGGTTCACTTGCCGAGGCTGCGTTTGTCTCGGCCACCACCGTCGGCGGCATGGACCGGAGTGAGCGCTACTATCTCGACTTCCTCTCAGGCGACAGCCGCAACGATTACATCGCGCTCCACGACGTTGGAGCCTGCACCGACCTGATGGCTTCGCGCTATGGTCCGGTGGCTTATGCCGCCTCTGTGTCTACGGCCTGCTCGTCGGCAGCCAATGCCATCATTCACGGTGCCCGTCTCATAGCCTCCGGCGAGCGTCGTCTGGCCATTGTCGGCGGCACGGAATGTCTCACCCGCTTTCATCTCAACGGTTTCAACACCCTGCTCATTCTCGACCACCGGCGTTCGCGGCCTTTCTCAGCCTCTCGTGCCGGTCTCAATCTGGGTGAAGGCGCAGCCTACCTTGTCTTGGAAGACGAAGAGGCTGCCCTTGAGCGTGGGGCAACGCCTTTGGCCTATGTCACGGGATGGGGCAATGCCTGCGATGCCTTCCACCAAACGGCCACTTCGGCCGAGGGCGAAGGCGCTTATCTGGCTATGAAGCAAGCCTTGGCGCGTGCCGGTCTCTCTTCGTTGGCCATCAGTTACGTCAATGCCCACGGCACCGGTACGCCCGACAACGACCGCAGCGAGTTTGCCGCTATGCAGCGTCTCTTTGGCGCGTCGTTGCCGCCATTTTCTTCGACCAAACCTTTTACGGGCCACACCACGAGCGCTTCGGGCTCCATTGAGAGCGTCATTTGCCTTTTGGCCATGCAGCAAGGCTTCATTCCGCCCAATCTGTCTGAGGGAGAAATGCTCTCGCCGTTGTGCCGTCCCGTGGCGGCATTGCAGCGGGGAGAGACATTGCGCCACGTGATGTGCAATTCGTTTGGCTTTGGCGGCAATGACAGTGCGATTGTTTTTTCACAGCGTTAATTTCCCGTCCCTATGTCAGCCACACCATTATATATAAGGAGTGCCGCACAGATATCGCTGCAAAATCCGCTGTGCGACGACTGGCTCGTATCGCCCCGTGTGGTGGATGGAGCCTATGCCCGTGCCGTCGACCCCAACTTCCGCGACCATCTGCCGGCCTCGTCATTGCGTCGGATGGGACTGGTCTTGAAGCGTGCCGTGACGGTAGCCTCCCGCGTCTTGGCCGATGCCGGAGTGGATCGTCCCGAAGCCATCGTCGTGGGCACGGGACTGGGCTGTGTGGAAAGCACGGAGAAGTTCCTCGATGCCTTGTGCCGCACGGGCGAGACCCTGTTGGGCCCCACGCATTTCATGCAGTCCACCCACAACACCATCGCCTCGGCCATTGCCATCCATACGGCTTGTCATGGCTACAACATCACCTTCTCCCACCGGTCAGTCTCTTTCGACCTCGCCCTCCACGATGCCGCGCTGTGGTTGCAGTCGGAGCCGGCAACCCACGCTTTTGTCGGCGCCTTCGACGAGGTGACGTCCACCTATCACGTCTTGTTGCGGCGTATGGGTTTTGTGGGCAATGAGGGGCAAGTGGCCTGTGGAGAAGCCGCTGCCGGTTTCCTGTTGAGCAAAGACAAGGCCGGAGCCGTCTGCCGTCTTCTCGGGCAGACCGTCTGCCGTGCCACTACTTCCGAAGCGGCTGCTGCCCGTTTGTCAGACTTCCTTTCTGCCCATCGTCTCACCGCTGCCGACATCGACTTGGTGGTGAGTGGTGTCAATGGCCATATCCCTCACGACGCGGCCTATCATCATCTTTGCCTTTCGGCGTGTCCCGACGTACCCGTCGTGGCCTACAAACCCCTCTTCGGCGAGTGTTATTCGGCTTCGGCCTTAGGCTTTTATGTAGCCTGCCGCCTGTTGCAGCAAGACGTCGTGCCGCCCCATCTCTTCGCCTCTGCCGTCCCCTCCTCTCCCCTTCGCCCCACACATATATTATATCTCAATCATTCACAAAACAGTGATTACGCGTTTGCCCTCTTGCAGCGCCTCTGATGTTTCGCCATGCCCCGTCTGTCTTCTTCTTCACCCACCCCGCCATTCTTTCCTTTTGTTTTGAAAGACACTCCCACGTCCACGCCAGAGGGCTATGCCGTGAGTTATCGCCTTGAGCCCGCGGCCGGCGTGTTTGCGGCCCATTTCCCCCGGCGTCCCATCGTGCCGGGCGTCTTTCTGCTCCGTCTGGCTGTTGAGGCTTTCAATGCTGGCAGGCAGAGTGTGGAGCCGGGAGCCAGACCGATGGAAATCGTCGAAGTGAACAATGCCAAGTTCCTCTCGGTGGTCGAGCCCGAAACTGTGGAAGAGGTTTTGGTGGAAATCACCCATAAGTCCACGGCAGGTCCCGAGCAGAAAATCAAAGCCAACGTCGTGGGTGGCGAAGTGCGTTTTGCGGCCTTTTCGTTGACTTTGGCGCCGAAGACTGATGGCGAGGCGTCCGGAAGTCGCGAGGCGTCGCTGTCCACGGACGTTTGCGGCCTCATCCCCACCTACAACAACGCCGCCACGCTCTCCGAGGTGATCCGTGGCGTCAGAGCCCGGCTGGGGCATGTCATCGTGGTCAATGACGGTAGCACGGACGCCACCGACGAGATTTTGGCCGAAGTCTGTGGCGTAGACGAAGCCGAACAACGACGCCGCGGCTTCACCGTGTTGACCCATCCCCACAACCGCGGCAAGGGAGCCGCCCTGGCCACGGGACTCGGCCAAGCCCGGACCGAGGGCTATCGTTACGCCCTCACCGTCGATGCCGACGGCCAGCACCGTCCCGCCGACATTCCCCTCCTGCTCTCACCCCTTCGGTCCCATCCCGACGCCTTGGTGCTCGGCAGCCGCCGCTCTCTGAGTCATGCCAACAAGAGTGCCGGCAGCACCTTTGCCAATCGTTTTTCCAATTTTTGGTTTGCCGTCCAAACCTTTCGCCGTCTGCCCGACACTCAGTGCGGCCTGAGAGTCTATCCCCTGCGCCGTTTGCCGCGCCGCCTGCGGCTCACATCGGGCTATGAAGCCGAACTCACCCTGCTGGTCTTTCCCGTGTGGCGAGGCACCGCCACCATACCCGTCGACGTCAACGTCTATTATCCGCCGGCAGCCGAGCGCGTTAGCCATTTCCGTCCCGTGCGCGACTTTGCGCGCATCAGTCTGCTCAACACGTGGCTCTGCCTTTTGGCCGTCGTCTGGGGCTGGCCCCGCATGGCTTGGCACCGGCTCTCAGCTAAGAGACTAAAAGACTTGAGCGGCCCGGCAAGCCCTGAAGGGGCGACACATATCAGCCCAGGCCGTTAGGCCAGAGGCACATTTAGCGAAAATATTTTTTTACGCGCCCATGACAATCTCTCTCGTCGTCGCATTGCTTGTCCTGATGGCCGTCGGCATGTCGCTGGCGGCCCGTGGGAGTCGTCGGCTCAGGCACAGCCTGCCCGTGCGCCTGTGGACCACGGCCGTGACGATTGTCGTTTTTTTCTTCGGCACCTTCCTGTTGCTCATTCCCGCCTCCCTTTTGTTTCGGTTGCCTTGGGGAGCTGCCCGCGTGCGTCGTCGTCTTTGGCACACATTGTTTTCGCGCGCCACGCGCTTTCTGCTTTTCACCATTCCCGGCACACCCCTTCGGGTAGTCGGTCTCACGTCCGCGACCTTTTCCCGTCCCCGAGTTGTCGTGGCCAATCACACCTCGCTACTCGACGCCTTGTGTCTCATCGCCCTGACGCCTCGCCTCATATTTCTGACCAAAGACTGGGTGTGGCACAATCCGTTTCTCGGCCTTTTGGTGCGCCAAGCCGACTTTCTGCCCGTCTCGGCCGGTCTCGACGCTAATATGGCCCGACTGAGCCTTCTGACGGCCGAAGGCTATTCCGTGTTGGTTTTTCCCGAAGGCACCCGTTCGTCCGACGGTCGTCCCCATCGTTTCCATCAAGGTGCCTTCCATCTGTCGGCCCGTCTCGGCCTCGAGGTGCTTCCTGTTTTCCTTTCGGGCCATTATGCCGTCTTGTCGCGCCACGCCCGGCTGCTCACTCCCGGCCCTTTGAGCGTGAACATCGGTTGTGCCCTGCCGCCTCCTCCGGCTGTCACCTTCGACGCCGTCAGTGCGTTGCGTCGCCGTGTATCCGCCCTCTATGCCCCTTCTGAGGTTTCAAATCCCGTCGCCCCTTCGTTGCCCTCCGTCGCTCCCTCTTCGCCATCGATAGCCTTCGGCCGCCGATGTGTCATCATTGGTAGCGGTCTGGGCGGTTTGGCCTGTGGCAACATCCTCTCGCGCATGGGCTACGATGTCACCGTGTTGGAGCAATCCCACCAAGCCGGCGGATGCCTGCAGAGTTTCAAGCGAGGCGATGCCGTTTTCGAGACCGGTATGCACTATCTCGGCTCGCTCGGCAGGGGAGGCAATCTGCGCCGTTTGCTCAACATGCTCGACGTGAGCCCCCTTCTCACCTTCCGCCGTCTCGACCTCGAGGCCTACGACGTGTTGCGGCTGGGCGACAAACAATACGCCTATGCCGCTGGCCGTGAAGCCTTTGCAGAAGGCCTTTTGAGCCGTTTCCCATCTGAGGGAGCAGCCATATCGCGCTATATGGCGGCCATAGACGAAGTGTCGCGACTTTCAGATGTGGGCCAAGCCATTTCCCAGACCACCATCACCCAGGTCTTGTCATCTTGGCAAAGTGTGGGGATGTATGACGCCCTTGCCGCTATGTCGCCCCGCTCGGCCGAACTGGCCGCCGTCTTGGCCGGCCGTCTGCCGCTCATTGCCGCCACGCGCAGTCGCACGCCGTTTTCGCTCCATGCCTTCATCACTGGATTTTATATGGATGGCGGCTGGCGCGTGGTTGGAGGCAGCCATCACATTGCCCATGCCCTCATCTCCCGCATCACGTCGTCGGGTGGAAAAGTCCTCACCCGCCGTCGTGCCACCGCCATCACCGCCTCCTGTGGTCGTGTCACTGGAGTGATCACCGCCGACGGCAGCCATTTTCCGGCAGACTATGTCATCTCCGACGCCCATCCCTCCGTCACCCTCTCTCTCCTTCCCGAGGGAGCCGTGCGTCCCGTTTTCAAGCGCCGCCTGCTGTCTTTGCCGCAAACCACGGGCTGTTTCACGGTCTATCTCCGTTTCAAGCCCGGGCGCATGCCCTATATGAACCGCAACTACTTCTGCTATGCCGGCTCCCACCCCTGGGACTGCGAGCTCTACGACGTTCCCGGTTCGTGGCCCAAGGGCTATTTCTATATGCACACGTGCCAGTCGGTCGACGGTCGCTGGGCGCATGGCGGTGTAGTTGTGTCGTATATGCGTTGGGACGAAATGTCTCCATGGCTCCACACGCTAAGTGGTCGTCGCGGCCCTGCCTACGAAGACTTCAAGCGCTGCCGTGCCGAGCTTCTGCTTTCAGCCCTTGAGCGAGACGTACCGGGCACGTTGTCTTGCGTCGAGCGTTATTATACCTCCACGCCGCTCACCTGGCGCGATTATACGGGCACGCTTCGTGGCAGCATGTATGGCACTGCCGCCGACTTCGCCACCGGCGCTGCCGGCCGTGTCCCTGTGAGGCTGAAACTCGGCGGACTTTTTCAGACGGGCCAAAACGTCAACTCCCACGGTATGCTCGGCACCCTCGTCGGGGCTATGCAGACCATCGCCTGTCTGCCGGGAGGAGCCGACTATATGTCCCGACTGCTGGAGGAGGGAGTGGAGTAGGGGGCAGTCTTTGGGGCAAAATATAGCGCTGAGGCCGCGGCAATCTGTCCGTCTGTCACATTTCAGTGGCTGCTGCCGGCATAGGGGATTAGTTCTATCTTATATCAGATAAGAAAATGTGAACTAGTCCGAAGTAACGGCCAATTTTTTCGGCCGTTTTTTTCAAAACGCCCCAAATCATTTTTGGTTAGGAAAATAGGCCCCTCATTTGCCGCATAAGGCCCGATTTTACAGGGTCTTTGGCCGTTTTGACGGTCTTAAAGAATCGGGCAAAATTTGTGAACTTGTGAACTTGTGAACTTTCATTTTTTTCAAACGAAACAAAAATAAAGAATAATAAGTAATATATTATATATCATATACTTATAGAGTTTTCTTCAAAAAAGCATATTCAGTTCACAAGTTCACAAGTTCACAATTTCCGATTTTGCTAACAGAGGTTAAAGGCTGTGTTAAAAATCGTGTTTCCCCCTGCTCGTCTCATTAAATGCGCAAGTTGGCATTGAGATGTTATGGCATTTACAATCAAATAATTGCAACATTTGCGCTTGGAACAATGCACACCGACGCTTTGAAGAAAATCCCCGGCTCGGCCGTGCAAGAATACGCTATTTTTTGTCCTCTTTCCTGCAATCAGCAGGCAATAAACGAGGAAACGTTAAAACCAGTTGTCGTGTCGAAGAACGGCAAGCTCTACTTCACCCGCAAAGACCCAGGTCGCTCCTTTGCTGCCTAAAATCCGCTGAATATAAACCAGTTATCCTCACCGAAATCGTCCGCCGAACGATGTGTCTTTGGGAAAACGGACAGAAGGAACTCAAGACAACTCAAAAGTGGCAAAACTGCACAGCCCCCTTTTTTAGGGCACAATCTATAAAAACTATTAACAATAATGAAAAAAACCGACAAATCGGACAATATGTTCAAGTCTGGCTACGCGCCATATAGGTCTATCGGCGTAAGCGAAGAGGGTGAGTTGGCATATTTTTGGTTGAGCCCTGAAAAGCGTGCTTATCTGTCTCGTGGCCGGCATCATCCTCAGCTTTTTGGAGGTCTCCAGCCGCCCGAAGGCGAAATTTCATCAAGTGTGTTCTATTTCTTCAGTGAGTGTTTGATATACAGCGGTGCCATCTTCGGTGTTAAACTCTACATCAAACACGAATTGCAGAAACAATACTAAAAAGGTTAGCTGTGTGTTGTTGCTTTCGTGCCCGGAGTGCGTATGGTGTATTCCCTCAGCGGGAGTTTCTATGGGCTTAGTAGCCTACCTACATTAAAGAATTTACATAATTATCTACAATAGTAGAAATTCTATGGGCTTAGTAGCCACATTCAAACAATTACTAACTTCACACTTATCTACAATAGTAGAAATTCTATGGGCTTAGTAGCCTGGTAAGGAACGACATCGAGGGCGGAAAAATCTACAATAGTAGAAATTCTATGGGCTTAGTAGCCTTTCACGGACGAACAGAGAACAAGGCTGAATCTACAATAGTAGAAATTCTATGGGCTTAGTAGCCAAAACAAGATGCTTATCAGTTACTCGAATCTACAATAGTAGAAATTCTATGGGCTTAGTAGCCTTCTTCGCAACAATAATGCACGACTCTCTATCTACAATAGTAGAAATTCTATGGGCTTAGTAGCCATGGTACCTCTTATAACGAGTGAACCAAATCTACAATAGTAGAAATTCTATGGGCTTAGTAGCCGCATTAGGATAAACACCTGCACCTTTCATATCTACAATAGTAGAAATTCTATGGGCTTAGTAGCCAC
>SFFB01000054.1 GCA_004557035.1 Bacteroidales bacterium
GAAAACAAATATCTTGGTCTTTACACTTGAAAAAGCCAGCCAGCCGTAATTCGTCAAGGTGCTCTCCTAATAAGGGACGCACCCTTTTAGGGTTTACTCCATGATGAATAAATGAAGATTTTGCAGCATCATGCAACATACATATCGGCTGTTGAGTACGAATAAGATTGTTTTTTCCCTCAACGCCTCCTTCTTTAATCGCCCTTTCTATCATTTCTTTGATAGAATAAACCGCATATTCAATAGTAATATTGTTCATTCCTTTTTCTCTAACTATGAAAGCGAAAGCTTTCTTGCAAAAGAAAAAGGGTGCAGGAGAAATCAAGTTGATACCAAAGGCCTTGCACAGCCCACGTCAGGCAACAGTCATTCTGTCTGCACCCTTATATTCGAGTACAGACATCCATTGTCCTAACTTAACTGACGTTATTTATGTGCAAGTTATGGTATTTTCAGTTGAGTCAAGGATGTCAAAAGCTCATTCTTTATTGAATATTTCTTTTGTCAAATAGCCCTACTTTATAAGATTATACCTTATGATTAAAATTTGATGGCTATAAACGCCCATGCAAAGTTATTTACTTTTATCAAAAAGAGAAACAACCAACAAGAAAAATGCAAATATATAGTCTGTTTCAACGCTTTTTTTGAACTGCAACTGAAAATCAAGATAGAATTTTCATCATCGGCACTACCGATTGAAACGACACTACCAGCGCCACCGCCGATGTTTCCGCCGCGTTCCCCGGCCTCTTCTCCTCCTGCGTAGTCAGCGGAAACGGCGGGTCAGCAGTGCCGAGCAGGTAGTGACAGCCGTTTACGCAAGTGAGGCGGTAGGCCAGCGGGCGCGAGGGCAAGGCGAGGCGACCGCCGCAGAGCGTGGCGGTGAGTTTGGCCGAGTGAGTGCGCACGCCTTTCTTCACCTCCTCCGAGGTGTCGAGCGTGGCAAGGCCGACCATCGGGAGTTGCCTCCACGGCATCGGCTCGCGGAGGAGAACGGAGGCAGTTTCGGGGAGCACGATGGCAGAAGCGAGGTGGTACGCCTCGCAGCAGTCAATACGATGGATGTGCAGCAGCATGAGTATTGGGTTCTTGTGGTTGTACGACTTCGACCGCGTCCGCCTCTTCCGCTTCCTTCTTGAAGCGTTTGAAGAGCAGGCGGACACGCTCCTGTACGTTGGGGATGCGTTCAAATCCAGCCACCGCAGGGTCGGTGGTCAGCTCGAATTGTTGCGGAACGATTTGCGAGTAGTCCGGGCCGATGGCTTCGTCATGGTCCAGGCGCGTAAACTTGCCGAGGGCCGACAGCACCTTGGCAAAGGCGTTGGCATCGCCCGATGCCCGCGCCATGGCGAAGCCCTCCTCACACCGCTGCATGAAGAGAAACTGACACCACTGCCGGGTGACCTGCCCCAGGTTGCCGAGGCAGATTTTCAGCAGGCGCACGTCTTCGTAAGCCTGCGTGAAGCCCACCTTGTATTGCAGGCGCAACTGCGCCACGATGGCCTTGTCCGCGTAGGCCGGATGGCGCAGCCAGTAGGCATACATATCCCGCAGGCGAAGCAAGCGGGTGCGCACGGGCATCGGAAGCCGGGCTTCCTCCATTTCCTCCTCGGAGGCAAAGAGGAAGCGTTGGGTGCGTTCGATGAGTTCGGGGTTCATGGGCTAATGGATGGAGCTATTCGTCACGGAGCATTTGGCGGTAGTAGGACGACACGTTTTCGGCGGCAGTGGTCGAGCCAGCCTCGGCCAGTTCGATGTCGCGGGTGCGAAGTTTAAGCGCCACCTGCGCCTTGGCTTCGCGGTAAGCCTGCGACACAGGCGAAGAAAGGTCGTCCAACTCATCGCGCAGGGTGCGCTCATGCACACCCAGCAAGAGAGCCATGTCGGAAATGGGGGTAAGGAGGGCGACAAGGTCGCGTATTTCCTGCACCCTTTCGGAGAGAGGCGTTTCGTTCATAGGACTTGGTATGTAGCCAGCCCGCGCAGCGTAGCAAGGCAGTAGTCTGCTGCCTCGCGCGAGTGCAGGATGGCGTAGTTTTCGAGGCGGTTGCCCCGGGTTTGGTTTTGCGAGGAAATGACCACTACGGGGAAATCCCCCTCAATGACCATCACCTTGCTGTGGTTCTGACAGAAGCGCACCTCATCGTAGGCCGCGCGCAGCATGGGGTTCACTCTGGCCGTCTTCTCCGCTGCCTTGAAGTCAGAGAAGAGGTGGGCAGAGCGCACAAGCCCCTTGTGGCGCAAGGCAATGAGTTTGCGCAGGAACTCCTCGCCTGTGGAGTAAGTGCTGACCGTGATGCGGGCAGCACCCGTAAAGGCGAGCAGATGTTCCAGGACATAGCCGAGTTGGAAGGTGTCAGTCAGAATGACCTGCACCTTGCGCTCGCGCGGGTCGTAGATAGTAGGTTTCGGCTTCATGGGCAGTGAGGAATGAAAATGGGACGGCACAAATCTCCCGACTGATGCCGCCCCGAACTCTTAAAAATGTGCTACAAATGCTAAGAAGGGAAGGTGAATGCGCTAACTGAACAGCAAGCCCAAGGCTTCGAGTTCCGACTGATAAGCAGGCTCGAAGCCCTGTCCGGCCGAGAGGAGCAGCGAAACCCTTTGCTGCATCTTCTTGCGCAGGGCATTGGCTGCATCGCCTTCGGCAGCGGCCAGTTTGGGCTTGTTGGAAGAGAGATACTTGCGTGCCGCCTGCAACTCCTGCGCCGTAGGTAGTGGGGCGGTGGCAGCAGGCTCGGTCACGGATCCTGCGGCCACTGCGCTCCACGTATCGTAGGCGTTCCAGTTGTCGCGGTACTCCTTATCGCAGGCAACGAGTTGCCCGAGCAGTTCGTGGCGGTCGCAGGGCGTGGCATCCTCCATGCCTTTGAGCGTTTCAAAGAGTTGCTTCATCTTGAAGTAAATTTCGCCGTTGCGCTCATACAGTGCTTGGAGGTCAGCAGGCAGCGTGTCGTGGTCGGCACGCCTGCCTCGGAAAACGCCCTCGGGCTGGTCGTTGTCCGTGCTGATGGTCGGCTGCGCTTCCTCCGTATTGGGGAGAGGCTGTCCCTGTGCCAGCGACTCCTCAATTTTGGGGAGAGCCTCCTGCTCCATCAGCGCCACTTCGCGGGTCGTCAGACCCTCCAAACGAATGCGGAGGTGCTTCTGCAACTCGTATTCCAGTTTGGCGAAGTTACGGCGGCGCATGATTTGGGCGTGCATATAGCGGTTGCGGTTCAGCCGCAGGAGCATTTCCGCGCCCAGTTCAAGGCTGCGCTGCTCCTGCGGGCTGTCCAGCCACTGCCGGATGTCTTGGGTGAGTTTGTCGTCTAACATCGGGGGTGAGGATTAGGCCGCATCGGGCAAGCCCGTGGCCGCGTTAATAGTGCCGTCTTTCGTAACGATTTTACCTTTGTAGTAAGGCGCAGGGCAAACGTCCGTAACCTCCACTTCCAGCGTAGTGCCGAAGTCGCCCGTGACTCCCTCGCCGCTGTCCTGTTTAGGTTTCGTGTCTGTGGTAAAGGCTTCGTTGCCCAGCACACGGAACTTGCCATTGCGCACCTGCATAAGATAGACAAAGTCGTCCGCGTTGGCTTGACGGCAGAAGCCAGTGGCTTCCTCGTCCGTTTCGGGGTGGACGACAGAAGTCTTGTTGAGAAAGGTGCGCGCAGGCTTGTCGCCCTGGCTTTCGCTTTCAATTTTGCCCTTGTTGTCGATGAGGTCGATATACTGCCAGTACTTGTCGGAAGCCAGCGTGAAGTCGCCCTCGTAAGTGGCGAGTTCCGCCATATTGGTTTCCGCCACTTCGGGCAGCGAAGGCCACTTTACGATGTCCCTTTTGGGGATAAAGTAAAGGCGCGAGCGGATGCCCGGCAGAATAGGTTTGCCCTTGCAGTACGGCAGCGAGCCGTAGAGTGCGGCGTTGGTGCATTCTTTTGCCATAATGAGGAAAGGGTTAATAGGTTAGACAGAAGCGAGTTTGGCCACCATGAGGCGTTCCTTGTTGATGGCCTCGAACTGACAGCCGAAGAACATGGTAGCCACGAAAGACAAGAGGAACTCGTGGTGCTTTTCGATGGCAATCTTCTCGCTGTCAAGGCCATCTCCGTAGCCATAAATCATATTCGACTTGGTGGTGAGGTGGATGAAGGGCGAGCCCTTCTTGGAAACCAGCGGCACAAGCTCGCAGAGGTTGTCCGTGCCTTCAAGATACGTCTTCTTGAATTGGGTGTTATAGACCACGTTGCCGAAGGAAGCGAGGTAGTCCTTGTTGTAGGCACGATAGACCGAGACAGGCACGAACATCTTGGTGGGCACACCCTGCAAGATGTCGTCCGCACTCTCGTAGATGCTCATGAGAATGTCGGTGGCGTTGCTCTCGTCAATCGCCTGCGACAGTTGCATGAAGTTGCCCTCGGTCGTGTCAATCGTGCCAGCGGCAATCTCCTTCTGCGTAATCGTGTCGAAACCATCGAAGAGGTCTTTGGTCTTGGTGCCCGTGTCGTTGCGTTTAGCATTCCAAATGTGGAGGTTGAGGTTTCGGCCCAGTTGCATGGACAGATAGTTGAGCACCTGACGGGCGAGGTCAAGCGAAGTGAGCGCTTCGCCCTGGGTGGTCAGCGAGCCGTAAACCGTCTTGGCGACCGAGTTCAAGTCAAAGCGCTTGATCACGGAGCCAAGGTAGGTTTCGAGCGTGCGCGGCTTGATGTCCAGGCCGTCGTCGTCGTAGCGTTGAGGGTCGTAAGGACCGAGTTCGATACCGCCCGAGAGTTGGCCGAGGACTTCACGTCCGGCCACGCCGGGGCGCGGGGTCATGTGCTGCAAGGTCGCCTCGGCAGCGATGACAGGCATCACCAAGAGGTCCTTGCGGTACGTGACGGCGGACTTTTGCAGTTCCGCGTCAGAGATGTTGATAGCGTAAGCCATAGTTTAGTAGTTGTGAGGGTTAATCAAGTCCTTTGAGTTGCTTGTAGGCGGCACGTGCGCGGGAAGCGTAGTCCTCCGCCGGGTCAGTGAGCACGTCCTCCACTCTCTGCGTGTGGTCGCCGTCCTGCTTTTGGAGGTTGGCGACCTGCGCCTGGAGGTCTGCGATTTGCTGGTCTTGCTGCTGTTTTTCAGCGGCAAGGGAGGAAAGGTGGGTGTCAAGCGCGGTCATCTGCTCGGCAGAGAGCACCACCTTTCCGTCCTGTGCCGCAAGGCTGTCCGTTTGGAGGACGGCCATCACGTTCTTGTAGTCCTGGTTCATATCGTTGGAAGTTTTTGTGTGGGTTGCTTCGGGAGAGGCTGTGCGTGCGGAGAAGAGCGCACGGATGCCGTCCAGCAGAGAGCGGCGCGAAATGTCGGCGGTTTTCTTTTCCCGCTGTGCAGGGAGGGGGAAACCGCAGGCCAGGATTTCGCCCTTGAGGGCATCGGTAATGACGGGGTGTTCCTCGTCCTTGCAGATGTCGTCAATGAGGCCGCGTGCCTTGCAGTCCTCTGCGGTGAGCCAGGCTGCATCGTGCATCCATCCCGCCACGTCCTTGACCTTCTTGCCGCAGCGCGCGGCATAGATATTGGCCACAGTCTGGTCAATCGTTTCAAGGGCGTTGCGGGAAGCCTCCAATTTCTTGATGGCAGCGTCTATCTCCTCCGCGTTCATCTGCCCCCAGGTGTCCACCCAGTTGGAGCAGCGGTGCATGAGGAAGAGGGCGAACTCGCCCATGACGATATGCTTTGCGCCCATTGCGATGATGGTGGCGGCGGAAGCCACGAAGCCGTGGAGGTGGACGCTCACCTCGCCATGTTCAAGGAACATTTGGCGGATTTGGAGAGCGTCAATCACCGCGCCGCCCAGCGAGGAGATATAGACGTTGCAAGGTTTTTTCTTGCACTTGGCCAGTTCATCGCGGAC
>SFFB01000055.1 GCA_004557035.1 Bacteroidales bacterium
CGCTCTAACAGGAGCGCCGTAGCGCGTTTTCCCGTTTAGCGAGTGCAAAGATACGCACTTCCTACATTCCCTCCAAAACTTTCTGAGAAAAAATTTAATAAAGAAATTACACAAATGACCAAAATATGGACGTAAGACGCTGTGAGCCATAGGGGTTATAGTGATGTGATTTTTTTGCGTTTTTTTGAAGAAACTTGAGTGCCGTCTATGCCATTGGGAGACAGACACGCCGCTTAGCTGATGGGAATAGGTTCTCAACCAGGCAAGGCTTGGATTGTGGCCTATTACATATATAATATGTACGCGCTCACGTGCGCGCGTACGCGTATTGCAATCAAAGGCGGGTCTGACTCAGCAACTCTACACACCCCCTGACAATCATTTTATTTTCACGCGCTTGATGATGTAGGGTTGCCAAGAAGAGACCCATCACGACCTCACATTCTACATTCTCGCCCAGACGGGCCTGCACGTATATTCATAAGGCTTCGGAAAGACCGTGGACGCAATTAATTGAGTGACAACAACTCGCTCCCGTCATTTATTCGTAATTTTGCAGTTGAAGAAATGCACTCAACACTTATGAAACAATCCACCACCCCATCGATACTCATCATTTATACAGGCGGGACGATTGGCATGATTGAAAACCCGGAGACCGGTGCTTTGGAGAATTTCGATTTGGCCCATTTCCGTCGCCATGTGCCGGAGTTGAACCGCTTCAACTACGACATTGACGCCATCACCTTCGACCCGCCCATCGACTCAAGCGACATGGAGCCGAAATATTGGGTCAAACTGGCTCGCATCATTAGCGACCGTTATGCCGACTACGATGGGTTTGTGGTTTTGCACGGCACAGACACGATGGCCTATACGGCCTCGGCACTGAGTTTTATGCTGGAAAATCTCGGCAAAGCCGTCATCATTACCGGGTCGCAGCTGCCCATTGGCCAGTTGCGCACAGACGGCAAAGAAAACCTTCTGACGAGCATCGAGATTGCTGCCGCGCGCGACGAATACGGCCAGCCGATGGTGCCCGAGGTATGCATCTTTTTTGAAAACCGCCTTATGCGCGGCAATCGCACCACCAAGATCAATGCCGAAGGCTTCAACGCTTTCCGCTCTTACAATCTGCCTCCGCTGGCCCGTGCCGGCATTCACATCAAGTTTGAGTCGCATCTCATTCGCCGGCCCGACCGCAACCGTCCGTTCCGTCCACACTTCCTTATGGACAACCGTGTGATTATCCTCACCCTCTTCCCCGGCATTCGCCGCGAGTATGTCGAGGCTTTGCTTCAGATTTCAGACTTGCGCGCACTCATCCTCAAGACCTATGGTGCAGGCAATGCGCCGCAAAAGCCGTGGCTCATTGACCGTCTGAAGGCTTTGCGTGCCAAAGGCGTGATTTTGGTCAACATCACCCAATGCTCGCAAGGCGCCGTTGAGATGCGCCGCTACGGCACCGGCCTGCAGTTGCTCCAAGCCGGCGTAGTCAACGGCTACGACAGCACGCCCGAGAGCATGGTGACCAAACTGATGTTTCTGCTTGGCCACAACCAGCCTTACGAAGAAATTATCCGCCTAATGAACACCAGCATTGCTGGCGAAATCACCGTCTGACCCGGTGCCGTTCATAGGCTTTTACCGCACTTATGGCGTTTCGACTTTTCCGTTTCAAATCTTGTCTGCTGCATCTTGCCTGCACACTCTGCTGTGTGTGGCTATGCAGTTGCGCCTCGCCGGAGATCGCCGGCGAGCATACGGGCGTGAGCCATGCCACCCTTTTGAGTCTGGAAGAAAAAGAGGGTTACACGCAGGCCACCCTCTCAGACGGTTTTGCACAAGGCGGCCGGACGCAGATCTATCTGTTGGTGCCTCGCGATGCCCCCATTCCAGAAAATCTGCCTGAAGGCACAGTCTTGCGCACACCGCTACGACGCGTCGTAGCCTGCCAGAGTGTCCATGCGGCTCTGCTTTTCGACCTCGGTGCAAGCCAGTCTATTGTGGGCCTGTGCGACACGGACTATATCATCGACTCGCGGCTTCAATCGCTCTTGCGTTCAGGCAAGGCCAAAGATATGGGCGCTTCATACGCCCCCGACGCCGAGCGACTGGCCGCCACTCGCCCAGAGGCCATCATCACTTCGCCCATCGAAGGTGTCAGCCTCCAATCACTTGCACAGTTGGGCGTGCCGGTCATTGCCTGTGCCGACTATATGGAGCGTAGCGCTTTGGGAAGGGCCGAATGGGTGAAATTCTTCGGCCTGCTCACCGGCGAAAGTGCCCGTGCCGACTCCTTGTTTTCTGTAGTTAGTGCCGCCTACGACAGTCTTTCCACGGCCGCCCATCAAGCCGCCAAGCGACCACGCTACATCAGCGACCGCGCACAGGGCAGCACCTGGCTCATGCCCGGAAGCGACAGTTTCCTGGCCAAACTCTATGCCGATGCCGGTGCCGACTATGTGTTTAAGGACAAGAAAGGAGCCGGTTCGGTCAGCCTCCCATTGGAAACCGTTGTGGCCAAAGGCAACGAGCCCGACATATGGCTAATCAAATATGGCGCCAAACAATCGCTCAGTTATGACGCTTTAGCTTCTGAACTAACCGTCTACCGCAGTCTGCGGCCTTGGCGTGAGCGCAGGATTTTCGTGTGCAACACCCTCGCTGTGCCCTACTATGAAGAGACGCCCTTCCGTCCCGACCTGCTGCTGCGCGACATGGTGAAGATTTTCCATCCCGAAGTGCTTCCCCACCACCATCTGCGCTATTATGCACCTCTGCCTTAATTGTTGATTTATGAAGAAAACGCTCCTCGGCCTACCCCTCGTCTTGCTCATCGTCTTGGCGGCGCTACTGGTATTCACCGGTAGCGAAAACCTTGCTTTTGGCGACGTTTGGGACGCCTTGACGGGAGGCGGCGAAGAGACCACGGCCTATTTCATCGTCCACCACCTCCGACTGCCGTCGCTCTGCACCGCCCTATTGGCCGGTTTCAGTCTGGCCGCTGCCGGACTCGTGATGCAGACCCTTATGGGCAATCCTCTGGCCGACCCTTCGCTGCTTGGCGTCAATGCCGGAGCTGGTCTTGGAGCCGCCTTGGCCGTGTTGCTTCTCGGCGGTAGTGTGACCATTGGCAGCCTCTCGGTAGCCGGTCATGTGCTCACGGTGGTAGCTGCCGCTGTTGGCGCCATTGCCGTCACGGCCTTGCTCGTAGCCCTGTCGCTGCGTTTTCGCGACAACCTGCGGCTGCTCATTGCCGGCGTCATGGTGAGTTTCTCAGTTTCGTCGATAGTCTCCATCATGGGCTATTTCGCCACGGCCGAGGGTCTGCAGAACTATGTATTCTGGGGCATGGGTTCGTTTGTCGGTACTTCGGGCGAGAGTCTGTTGGTTTTCGCGCTCATCGTCATGCCTTGCCTGCTGGTCATCGTGCTTTGTGCGCAGCCACTCAATGGTTTTTTGTTGGGCGAAGACTATGCCCGCAACCTCGGCATCCCCGTACGTCGCGTCCGCACCCTATTGTTACTTGTTTCGGGTCTGCTCTGCGGTGTGACCACAGCCTTTTGCGGCCCCATCGGCTTCATCGGTCTGGCTGCGCCCCATGTGGCCCGTCTGTTCCACCGTTCGTCAGACCATCGTCGGCTCGTCCCGCTCACCATCTTGTGGGGCGGCAACCTCACGCTGCTCTCGTCCGTCATAGCCCGTCTGCCGTCTGGCACGGCCCTACCCGTCGGCACGGTCACTCCCCTACTCGGCGTACCGGTGGTGTTTTGGCTGATGACGCGTCGGCAACGGTCGTAAAGCCTCGGGCGGTTTGTCTTTTGGTGTGGGCAGCCAAAAGGCTATTTTTGACACAGGGAAAAGAATAAGGGGCGGCTCTCAATCGATTTTTTTGTATTTCACGTGCTTACGGCCAAATTAAAACATGTTTTATTTGTCTTTGCACTCATTTGCACTATCTTTCGCCTGACGGCGCAAGTTAGGCGGCGGCTCGGCTAAGCCAAATTAAAACAAGTTTTATTTGTCTTTGCACTCGCCTTGCACTAACTTTCGGCAAACGCGCAAGTTAGGCGGCATTCGGCAGAGCCAAAAGGAAAAACTACGTCTTTCCTTTTGGCTCTGCTCTCATTTGCACTAACTTTGCAAACCAACGGAAAGACACTCCGCCTACTTCCACTCACCTATGAAAGAATTTATACAAAGCGAGGCCAAGACCGAAACTGCCGTGCTCGTGGCCCTCATCACCAAAACACAAGACGAACGCAAGACGGATGAATATCTCGACGAACTGGAATTTCTCGCCGAGACAGCCGGCGCAGTCACCGTCAAACGCTTCACCCAACGACTCGACGGCCCCAGCTCCGTCACCTACGTGGGCAAAGGCAAACTCGAAGAGATACGCGCCTACATCGAAGCTGAAGAAGAGGCCGAAAGAGAAGTCGGTATGGTCATCTTCGACGACGAGCTCTCGGCCAAACAACTGCGCAATATCGAGCGGGAACTGAAAGTGAAAATCCTCGACCGCACGTCGCTCATCCTCGACATCTTTGCCATGCGCGCACAGACGGCCAACGCCAAAACCCAAGTAGAACTGGCCCAATACCGCTATATGCTGCCGCGACTGCAACGCCTCTGGACCCACCTTGAGCGCCAAGGCGGCGGTTCGGGTGGCGGTGGCGGAAAAGGCTCCGTAGGTCTGCGCGGCCCGGGCGAAACCCAGTTGGAAATGGACCGCCGCATCATCCTCAACCGCATGTCGCTGCTCAAAACCCGACTGGCCGACATCGAGCGGCAGAAAAACACCCAACGCAAAAACCGAGGCCGACTCATCCGCGTAGCCCTCGTGGGCTATACCAACGTGGGCAAGTCTACCCTCATCAACCTGCTAGCCAAAAGCGAAGTCTTTGCCGAAAACAAACTCTTTGCCACACTCGACACCACCGTGCGCAAAGTCATCATCTCCAACCTGCCCTTCCTCCTGGCCGACACCGTAGGCTTCATCCGCAAGCTCCCCACCGACCTCGTCGAGTCGTTCAAAAGCACCCTCGACGAAGTGCGCGAGGCCGATTTGCTCATCCACGTCATCGACGTGTCGCACCCCGACTTCGAGGAGCAAATCTCCGTAGTCAACAAGACCCTCCTCGACCTCGGTTGCTCCGACAAGCCTCAACTGCTCGTCTTCAACAAAGTCGACGCCTACCGCTGGACCGAAAAGGCCGAAGACGACCTCACGCCCCTGACACGCGAAAACATCTCGCTCGAAAAACTCCAAAACACCTGGATGGCCCGTGCCGACGCCGACTGCATCTTCATCTCAGCCCGCGAGCGGCAAGGCATTGACGAACTCAAGGCACTCATCTACGACCGCGTACGCCAGCTCCATGTGCAGAAATACCCCTACAACGACTTCCTCTTCCAAAACTACGACGAAAACGGCGAGGCGTTGTAACGGCACAAAGCAGCGAAAGCCAAGACAAAAAAATGCGGCATTGCTCACCCCAAGAGAGAGTGGCAATGCCGCATAATTGTTTTTGTGAATAAATAGATGGCAGGCAGTCGAGCCGTCAGCCCACGCCACGGCCCACAGACGCCGGCTGGCGCAGATGTTCCCAGACCGAGCGCCAAAAGACCTTATAAAAAGGTTCTCCGGCCAGTCTGCACACCTTGCGCCGCGACCAAAACCGTTGCCATTTGCGACGCAAAAGCCCCCCATCTTTAGGGCGTGCATCAAGCAAATTCTCGATATCAGCCTTCAGCAGGCAGGCATCCGGCGAGAGAGTGTCTTGAGCAGAAGAGCCTTC
>SFFB01000002.1 GCA_004557035.1 Bacteroidales bacterium
CCGTGAGCGCGAACTGGGCATGGAACCCGTTTTGCCGGGCTATGCCGGTATGGCGCCGAGCAACATTAGCGAAAAGGGCTACACGGGCATCAATCAGGGCAACTGGTGTGGCTTTGTGCGTCCCTACATTCTCGACCCCAATACTGAAGCTTTCGCCGTTATTGCTGCAAAATATTATGCTCGTCTGGCCGAAGTGATGGGTACTTCCACCTACTACAGCATGGACCCCTTCCACGAGGGAGCCCAGACTTCGGGCATCGACGTGCCTTCGGCCTACACCAAAATAGCACAAGCCATGACCACGGCCAATGCCAACGGCAAATGGGTCATTCAGTTCTGGCAATGGAGCGGCGCCCAATACAACGTGCTCGACAAAGTGGCGAAAGGCAAACTCATCGTGCTCGACCTCTTCAGCGACGCCCACACCCACTTTGGCTCCTACAAGGGACACGACGCCGTGTATTGTATGCTGGCCAACTTCGGCGGCCGCACGGGTCTGTTTGGCCGATTGGAAAAGGTGATGACCGATTTTTATACGCAAAAATCCAACAACGCCAACATCAAGGGCATCGGCGCCACGCCCGAGGCCATCGAGCAGGTGCCCGTGCTCTACGACGCTCTCTTCGAACTGCCCTGGCGCGACACGGCGCCCAACGTGACGGAGTGGGTCAACGAATACACCACCTCACGCTACGGAACGGCCAACGACAAAGCCGCCGAGGCTTGGCAACTCATCAAGGGTTCGGCACTGAAATGCGAAACGGGCCTGCAAGGTCCGCATGAGGCTGTGCTCTGTGCGCGTCCGGCACTGTCGGTGGGAAGTGTATCGACCTGGGGCGGCACCAGCATCTTCTATAATGCCTCAGACATTGCCCGCGCTGCACATCTGTTGCTTGAGGCCGGACTGTCGGGCGAAAACTACAGTTACGACCTCACCGACGTGACCCGTCAGGCCCTCACCGACTATGCCTACTATCTGCTGCCGGCCATCAAGTCGGCCAAAGAGAGTGGCAACACAGCGCTCTATGAAAGCTTGCGCGACAAATATCTGCAACTCATTCTCGACCTCGACCGCCTGCTCTGCACCAACGAGAACTTCATGTTGGGTCGCTGGACGCAAATGGCGCGCGGCATTGCTGACGAGGTGACCAGCACTACCGACTCAGACCGCGACTGGCTCGAACTCAACAATGCCCGCACGCTCATCACCACCTGGGGTCCGCAGACCAGTTCAGAGAGCGGCGGTCTGCGCGACTACTCTTATCGTGAATGGGGCGGCATGCTCAAAGACTTCTATTATGCCCGCTGGAAAAAGTTCTTCGACAACGGAGCTTCTGCGAGCGGCATCTCATGGTTTACCAACGACTGGAACTGGGCCCATGACGGTTCGCTGAGCTACGACAACACGCCCACTGGATCGACGGCCGAGATTGCTGCCCAACTGCTCGCTGCCTATTTCGTCAAACTCACTCCCTCGGGCGCTGAACCCACCTACTATTACCGCGGTATGGCTCAGACCGTAGACCAAGACTATGCCCCTATGGTCTATGCCGGGAAGAACTACACAGCGGCCGATTTCAACCTTTCGGCCGACCTCACCCCAACCGTCTGCATCGACCTCAATGGCGACGGCAACTATACGGCCGACGAGACCTTCTCGAGCCTGCCTGTAGCCATTCCATCGTCGGCAGCCAAGCTTAAGGTGAAGGCTCAGATTGACTTGGGCGACGGCACCGTGCTCAATTATCACATCGCCATTGCCGACGAAATCACCACCCCGCGCACCGTCAGCGTCGGCAGTGCTAACGCTGAGCATGGCTCGGCCGCCATCGAAGGCACCTCTGAGACGAGTGTCACCAACACCGACTTCGTGACTATCGTGGCCACACCGGCTACGGGCTACGACTTCTTGAACTGGACCGATGCCGACGGCAACAGCGTGGGCACCGACAATCCCTATACCTACTACGGCAAAGATGATGCCTCTTTCACGGCCAACTTCATTGTCAACAAATGGGGCTCGCCCACCGAAATCCTCAGTGAACTCGGCACCGTCAACAACTACGAACAATACGTGAGCAAACTGACAGCCGCCGGCCGCGACCGCGAGCCCGTAGAAATCTACACCAACAGCAACTCCCTCACGTCGCTCTTCCACACCACCTCCATCGTCAACGCCGCTGCCGGCAGCCACCTGAGCCTCGCTTGGCAAGACACCGAGGGCAAAAACGGCTTGAGCTATTGCCGCCTCTCGGCCTATATCGACCTCAACGCCGACGGCGACTTTGAAGACGACGGCGAACTCCTCGCCGTAGTGGGCGACAAGAAGTCGGACGGAAATTCAATGCTCTCAGACGGTAGCCTCGACATCCTCCTGCCCTACGACATGCCCACCGGCATCACCCACATCCGCCTGCGCTTCGACGGCTCATATGAAATCGACCGCATCGATGCCACAACCAACGCCCGTCCGGCCAAAGACCAGACCACACGCCCGGTTTATGACATTCCGCTCAACGTGACCGAATATGCCGACTATGCCTGCACTGTCACTGTGATGGCAGGCAACACCCTAGGCACAGTCGATGCCAACGGACAGCCCGACACTTACACCTACAGCGTGGGCGAAGACGTAGTGTTACGCGCTTATCCCGCAGACGGCTACGAGGTGAAATGGACCGACCAATACGGACGTGAACTGCCCTCAGTCTGGGTAGACGGTAACTTCTTGCGCTTCAAAGCCGTAGAAAATGCCACCTACACGGCCAACTTCATCAAGAAACCCACCGTGGGCAACTGGAAACTCACCGTGGGCAACTGGATACTCAACACCAACAATCTCTCTGACAACCGCAAGGTCGTGACAGAAGTGGTGAGCGGTAGCGGCGAACTCGACTTGAGCGACACCTCCGTAACCCTCATTAACGACGACGCTTTTGCCGGCAACACTGACCTCACCAGTCTGACACTACCTCGTGTCTACGGTCTGCTGCTCGACCACAGCCAGAATGGTGCCGGCACTGCGGACTTTGCCATCACACCCGATGTGCCCCTGCCCGGCAACAAGGCCTGGACGCTCCATATCGAAGCCACGGGCGACGGTTCTTCCTACAACTCTTGGGGCTCTTCGCTCCTAGCCACCGGCACCTCGGCGCTGGCCAACGACTACACCGACGGCTTTCAGTTTTATTATGCCAAAGCCGGCACACTGACCTTCAAAATAGACGGCAATCAGGAGCAGAAGTTCTCGACCGTCGGCTCACTCGGTTCGCCCTTCAGCATTGACATGACCTACGACGGTGCCGGCGGCGTGAAGGTGACAGCGACCTCGTCGACCGGAGTATCGGAGACGAAAAACTTCACTGGCAAGGTGCTGGCCGATCAAAGCGTACTGAGCAACGCCATCCCCACCGGCGTCAACATCACCAAACTTCAGGTGACCTACGGCACGCCTCTTCAGGCTGCTGCCTTTGCCGGTTGCACATCGCTCACCGACATCTATGTGCAGGAAGGTATCGTGGGCTACGAGAGCCATGACGGTGTGCTTTTCTCTGCCGATAACAATCTGCTCGTCTATCCGGAGGGACGTCTCGCCAAACGCCCTTTTCGCTTAGCCTCAACCGAAGACACACCGCGCTACATCTACGGCACGCCGCAGTTTGACGCCACCGGCTCCAATATGCAGTCGGCCGGCCGCGGTCTGCCCACAGCCTCACTTGCCACTGCCGGACAGGCTCCCTCGCTCTTCACGCTCGTGCCCATCGAGGGCGGCTATAAGGTGAAACACCTCAACTCTGCCCGTTTCTGGGGCTCAGCGACCACGGTGGAAATGCCCATCGACCCGACACAGTGGCACGGCGTCTACAACTACACGATGGGCGTGGCCAACAATAAGGTGAACATCTCGCTCGTCTGCGGTGGCAAATATGCTACCGCCGGCGATGCCGTCACGCTCAGTTCCACCGCCTCGGCCTGGACGCTCGAAGAGGTGAACGCCATCGACGTCAACGTGGGCGAAGCGCTTTGGACCGCCCTCTGCCTGCCGGTGGCCGTGGCTGTGCCCGACGAAGCAACTTGCACGATGTATAAAGCCACCAATGCCACCACCGGTCTGTTGACGCTCACGGCTCTCACGCCGGGCACGGTCATTCCCGCAGGCGAGGGCGTGCTGCTTGAAGCACCTGCCGCAGGCACTGTCAGCTTGGCCGTACACAGCGACGACGAAGCCACAAGCCTTGCCGACAACATCTTGAGCGGCGCCACGGCACAGCGCTCAGGCCTCAACACCAAGACTTTCTACGGACTGGGCAATATGAGTCAGGGCGTGGGGTTCTATCTTTCCTCCGGAACCATCGTACCGGCCAACAAGGCCTATCTGCTGGCTTCGTCCCTCAGCGGTCAGCCCACCGAACGACTGGCCTTTGGCGGCGACGCCACGAGCATTGGCCAGACCACCCTTGAAGAGACCACCACACGCCGACTCTACGACCTCAATGGCCGCCGTGTGACCCAGCCCGGCCGCGGCATCTATGTGGACGATAAAGGCCAAAAATATTTCATTCCCTAAACACGTCAGAATATGAAACGCTATATCCAGCCTCAAGCCCACTGCATCCGTCTGCACGCTGAGCAAACGCTGATGAAAACCAGCAGCCTGCCCGTCAACTCAGACAGTTCGAGCGACAAATTCGGAGCCGACAACAACACCACAGACTGGCTCTCAAACCGCCGCGATGCCGACGAGAATTTGCAGGAATAAGGGCCATCGGCCCGGCGCCGTTTTGTCATTTTCTCTCGCCGCCTTTGGGCTTATATTTGCCATAGGATGAAAGAGACGGTGACCAACGGGCATCACAAAACCATATTTCCAACCTCTACGGGGATACTGACAGTTTTTACGCTCAGTATCCCCGTTTTTATTGGGTTACTGACAGGCGTTTGAGGCCTAAAGACAAGTGCGCTTTCGAGACATTTTTATAGTTTTTTCCCACTCCCGGCCTTGTCTGAAAGAAATTCCGATGATTTTTTGATTGTTTTTGTCACGCCCTACCGGCTTTTTGAACCCACGCGATGGCTGAATGGCAAACGTGGAAACAGCCCCGTTTGCTGTCTGTTTGTCATCTCCGTCGCAAAAAAGCCTACAAATGTTTCGCCGTTACGTCCGGTTGGCGTAAATTTGCCGTGTAAAGACAAAGGGGTGCCTCTTCGGTTGAAGCAGGCTGAGATTATACCCTCATGACCTGAAGCAGATCATGCTGCCGTAGGAATTGTGCTTTTCTTCATAAAATCCACATTCGTTTCTCAGCCCTCACAGTCTTGCCCTCAGCCCCACGCCTCCGCGTCTGGTAGAGGGCCCAACGTGTTTGTAAGTCAAAAAGACGAAAAGGCCAAGAGGCGGAAAGTCGAAAAGGCACAAAAACAAAGAGGCACTAAAGAAAAGGCGTCAAAGAGCAAGTACGGTCTCGTCGGCCTGAAAGGCCAAAAGATGCCAGCCCAGGGCAGAGGTGGCGCAAAGCGACACCGGCACCCTGGGTAGGGACATTACCGAAAATGCGCCCTGTAAGGGCAAAAGCATGATTTACAGTATGAGTATGGTCATAATTCCAATAAAATCTTTTGCCCTTACAGGGCGAACATCTTCACCACCCGTTACCCAGGGTGCCGGTGCCACTTCGTGTCACCTCTGCCCTGGGCTATGAGCTTACTGGGCTTTCAGCCCGTACAAAATGGCCCTACGTGGCCGCTCACTTCTTTTCGTCTATTAGACGTATAGACTTTTCAACCACAAATAACTCTATTCTATCATGGTAGTAAACGTCAACAATCAACCGCAGACCACAGAGGCCACCACCCTGGCCGGCCTCATCGACCAACTGGGTCTGCCCGCAGCCGGCGTAGCCGTCGGCGTAGCCGGACGTATGGTGCCGCGCGACTCGTGGGGCACCTTCAACCTCACCGAGGGCATGAACCTCATCATCATCAAAGCCGCCTGCGGCGGATAAACAACCAACAAACCTCCTCCAATATGCAACCACTCATTCTTGGCGGCCGTTCGTTCCACTCGCGTCTCTTCGTGGGCACGGGTAAGTTCAGCCGTAACGATCTGATGGGTCAAGCCATCAAAGCCTCGGGTACGGAAATGGTGACCGTGGCCATGAAACGCATCGAACTGGGCGACACCGCCGAAGACGATATGCTCAGCCACATCGCCGCACCCCACATCCAACTGCTACCCAACACGAGCGGCGTGAGAGACGCCGACGAGGCCGTGTTTGCCGCCCAACTCTCGCGCGAAGCCTTTGGCACCAACTGGCTCAAACTCGAAATCCATCCCGACCCGCGCTACCTGCTGCCCGACTCGGTCGAAACACTCAAAGCCACCGAGAGACTGGTGAAAGAAGGCTTCATCGTGTTGCCTTATTGCCAAGCCGACCCCACACTCTGCCGCCGGCTTGAAGAGGCTGGCGCCGCAGCCGTGATGCCACTGGGCGCACCCATCGGCACCAACCTCGGCCTGCGAACCAAAGACTTCATCGGCATCATCATCGAAGAGGCCGGAGTGCCCGTGGTGGTAGACGCCGGCATCGGTGCACCGAGCCACGCCGCCGAGGCTATGGAGATGGGGGCCGACGCCTGTCTCATCAACACGGCCATCGCCGTGAGCGGCAACCCCGTGGCCATGGCCGAAGCCTTCAAAAAGGCCGTCGAGGCCGGACGCGAGGCTTACGAAGCCGGGCTCCCCGCCACGGGCATCACGCTTGAGGCCGAAGCCAGTTCGCCACTCACAGATTTTCTGAACTAACACTCAGGGAAAAATGTTTTCTGAAGAACTTGAAAAATACGACTGGGACGAAACCACCGCACGCATTGCCGCCAAGACCGAGGCCGACGTGGCTCGGGCACTTACGCCGGGCCGACGGCTCGACATTGACGACTTCATGGCCCTTATCTCTCCCGCCGCCGCGCCACACCTCGAGACGATGGCCCGACTGAGCCGTCGCTACACCGAGGAGCGTTTCGGCCGCACGGTGTCGATGTTCATCCCGCTCTATCTCACCAACTCGTGCACCAACTCGTGCGTCTATTGCGGCTTTCACGTAGCCAACAAGATGAAGCGCACCATCCTGACCGAAGAGGAAATCTTGAACGAATACAAGGCCATAAAGCGGTTGGCACCGTTTGAAAACCTGCTGCTCGTGACCGGCGAAAACCCCGCCAAGGCCGGCACGGCCTACATCGCCCGAGCACTCGACCTTGCCAAACCTATGTTTTCAAACCTCAAGATTGAGGTGATGCCCCTCTCGACCGAAGACTACGCCACCCTGCGCAAGCACGGCCTCAACGGCGTGATTTGCTTCCAAGAGACCTATTGCCGTGAGCGCTACAACGACTACCACCCACGAGGAATGAAGGCCAATTTCGAGTGGCGCGTCAATGCCTTCGACCGTATGGGCATGGCCGGCGTACACTCCATCGGCATGGGCGTGCTCATCGGCTTGGAACGCGAATGGCGCACCGACGTCGTGATGATGGCCCGCCACCTCGACTACCTGCGCAAAAAATACTGGCGCACGAAATACAGTATCAACTTCCCGCGTATGAGGCCGTCGGAAAACGGCGGCTTCCGTCCCAACTGCGTGATGACCGACCGCGAACTGGCTCAAGCCACTTTTGCCATGCGCCTCTTCGACCACGACGTCGACATCTCTTATTCCACACGTGAACCGGCCCGTCTGCGCGACCACATGGCTTGTCTCGGCGTCACCACTATGTCGGCCGAAAGCAAGACCGAACCGGGAGGCTACTACTCTTACCCGCAAGCGCTCGAACAGTTCCACGTGAGCGACGAACGCACCGCCGTGGAGGTGGAAGCGGCACTCAAGGCGATGGGCCGGCAACCCGTGTGGAAAGACTGGGACGCCTGTCTCGAAAGAGCATAAAAGACTAAACGACTACACTTAACCACACCAACACTATGGACTCAGAAAGGTATTCACGACAAACAGGCCTGCCCGAGATAGGTCCTCAAGGGCAGGCGAAAATCAGCCGGGCACGCGTGCTCATCGTCGGCGTTGGCGGCCTGGGTTCGCCCATCTCGCTCTATCTGGCCGGAGCCGGCGTGGGCCACATCGGACTGGTCGACGACGACGTAGTCAGTCCGTCAAACCTTCACCGACAGGTGCTCTACACCACCGCCGAAACGGGACAAAGCAAAGCCGCCCAGGCTGCCCGACGCCTCACGGCGCTCAACCCTGAAGTAGAGGTGACAGCACTGGCCGTAAGACTGACCAAAGAAAACGCCGAAGAGATTGTCAGCAACTACGACATCGTGGTGGACGGCTGCGACAACTACGCCACGCGCTATGTCATCGACGACGTTTGCAGGCGGCTGGGCAAGCCCTACGTCTATGGTGCGGTGTGCGGCTTTGAGGGGCAGGCCTCGGTGTTTCACGCCACGCCCTCGTCGCCGGGCTATCGCAACCTCTACCCCACTCCGCCGCCACCGCCGGCCTCAAAGGCGCTGGTGGGAATGACGCCGGGGGTGGTGGGCAGCATACTGGCTCACGAAACACTTAAACTTATCTGCGGCTATGGGCCAACGCTCGACGGCCGGCTCTGGACCATCAACCTCTTGACTATGGAGAGTTTCACACTGGCACTGTGAAACCCAAAGCAAACAAAGGCCGGCATCGACTGAAAGCGATGCCGGCACAAGTGAAATATTATAAGATTGTTTTATCCGTCAGACAGACCTCCCCTTGCCGCTTTTGGTTGTTTCTTGCCTAAAAAGAAGCGTTGGGGCAAACGGTCGTGAAACGTCAACGTAAGGACGTCGGGATGTCAAGCCTGACGTCCCTTTTTGTCGCGACTGCGGAAAGCCAAGTCGTAGACCACGGGGAGCACCGTGGAGATGAGCACCATCGAGATGAGCGTACCGAAGAAGATGACGGTGCCCATAGGGGTCCACAGGGCCGTATTCTCCAAAATCATAGGCAGCACGCCCACTGAAGCGGCCGCCGAGGTGAGAAAGATGGGCCGCATACGGCGGCTGCCGGCATGGAAGGCGGCCTCGTGGACGGTCATTCCCTCGCGATGGCGCAGTTCTTCGGCGTAGTCGAGCATAATGATGCCATTGCGCACCAAGATGCCCATCAGACTCACCACGCCCAAAATGGCCGTGAGGCTCATCTGCATACCCAATATCTGCAGGCCGGCGGCGGCGCCAAAGATGCAGAGGCTCACCGAGGCCAGGTTGATCAAGGCCAAAGGAATGCTGCCGAAATGGAAAATAAGGATGGCGAAAATGATGAGTACGGCAATGGCCACACCGCCCAGGACCATCGGCAGGGCGTGGGCGTCTTTTTCGCTCATACCGCCCACACTGAGGGTCACACCCGAGGGCAGGCTGTCGGTGGGAATGGCCCGCAGGGCCTGTTGGGTAAGGTCGTTTTCGTTTTCGCCTCTACAAGGTTCGGCCACGACGGAAAGCGTGCGGAGACCGCCACGGCGCACAATCTGGTCGCGTGTCCATACAGGCTCAACGTCGGCAATCTGGCGCAGGGGTACGGATTTCAATCCTCCCGAGGCAGCCACATATTCGTCGGCCACGGCTACGGGATCTTCGCCGCCTGTGCGCTCAGACTGCATCACCACGCTGACGGGATAGTCGCCCTCCCAGACGGTGGAGAGGGGTATGCCGCGACCAAAATGCAGCGCCAGTTGGGCGGTGAGCAAGGTGGAGTTGATGCCCAGACGGGCGGCCTCCTCTTCGCGTGGCGTCACGCTGAGAGCAGGATGGGTCGAGGCGTAGTTGGTGCGTATGAGTTTAAGGCCGGGGACGGTGGCCATGCGCTCTTTGACCATATCGCCGGCAGCCAACAAGGCCGGCAGACTGTCGGAAGAGAGACGCAGTTCGATGGGATAGGCGGCGTCGCTATAGTCCATCTGTTTGAAGCGGACATAGGCCTCGGGAAACGCCTCGGCCATGGCGTCGGCGTAGGTGTCGAGCAGGGCTGTGGTCGAAGCGATGCCGTCGGTGTTGACGATGAGTTGGGCAAAGTTGGTGCCGCCCACTTGCGGGGCGTAGGTGGAATGGAAACGCGGTGAGCCCTGGCCGATGAAGGTGGTGATGGACGTGACACGGTCGTCTTTTTCCAACTTCTCAGCCACCCTTCGGGCCACCTCTGCGGTGCGTGGCGCGGCTGTGCCTTCAGGCATATAAATCTCCACGGCCAACTGATTGCGCTCGGCAATGGGCATGAGCCGCTGAGGCGTGGCGAGGAAGAGCATCGTACCCACCACAACCGTACCCACACCGATGCCCAGCGTCACCCAACGATGGGCGAGGCAGAGGCGGAGCAGACGGTCGTAGCCCGACTGCAGATAGTCCAGCGGCGATTTGCGTCCGGGCTTTTTAGACGGCTCAATGCCTTTGTGGATGAAACGGTATTGCAGGTAGGGCGTGAGCAGGAGAGAGATGAGCAGCGAGATACCCAAGATGATGAACATGGCCCAGGGGAAGGCCGAGACGAAGTCGCGGAACGGGCCGCGCATGGTAAAGAGGAAGGGGAAGAAAGTAACGCTGATGGATAGCGTGGCCGAGAGCACGGAATGGAAAAACTCACTCGGCGCGGCGATGGCGGCTTCTTCGCGACTCAAACCCATACCTAATTTGTCGATATAGTTGTCGATGATGACCACAGAGTCGTCCACAATCATACCAAGCGTAACGATGAGAGCCGCCAGAGAGACCGTGTTGAGTTCAATTCCAAAGATAAAAAACAGAGCCAGCGAGATGAAGATGGTCACGGGTATGGAGATGGCGGCCACGCCGGCCACACGGCCCGGCATAAGCAACAACACCACGATGATGACCGAGATGATGGCGATGAGCAACTCGCCGATGAAGTTCAAAACCGAGTCGCCCACCACTTGGCTTTGGTCTGTGATGATGCCGATGCTGACATCGTCGGGCAAGGTCTTTTGGAAGTCGTCGATGACCTCATGCACACGGCTGCCCATGGCGGTGATGTCGTAGCCTGTCTTCATCTCGAGAGAGAGCAACACGCAGGGTGAGCCGTTGTAGAGGATGTCTTTGTCCGGCGTGGCATATTCGCGTTTGATTTCAGCCACATCGCCCAGACGGAGTGTGCGTCCCGTACCGTCGCTCCATACGATGTAGTCGGCTATGGCCTGTTCGGAGTCGAAGGCGTCGCTCACGTGGAGCGTCGTGACGGCGGAGTGGTCGTCGAGTGAGCCGGCCGTGGTGGTGAAGCCTTGCAGCGAGAGCTGGCTGAGCAGCGAGGCCGTACCAATGCCATACTGAGAGAGTCGGGCCTGATCGAGACTGACGGTGATTTGCTCGTTTTGCTCGCCGAGTCGGCGCATTCTTGATATGGCTTCGTCAGGGCGCAGGCGGTCTTCGAGAGCTTCGGCGTAGCGCTGAAGTTCACGCCGGGTCTTCTCTTTGCCACTGATGGTGATGAGCAAGGCTGAGGTGTCGCCGATGTCGTCTATGGCCTGTAGCGCCAAAACGCTTGAAGGCAACTTGGCCTTAACGCCGGAGAGACCATGCTTGAATTTCGTCCAAAAGGCATCGCGGTCGTTCACGTCTTCGCGTAGTTCCACATAGACCAAGACCAGTCCCTCTTTGCTCACGGAATAGGTCTTGGACTTGTCCACCTCGTTATAGCCGAAAATAAAACTCTCCAGCGACTTGGCCACACGCTCTTCGGCCTGCTCGGCCGTATAGCCGGGACAAACGGCCACCACGAGACCCTGACGGATGGTGATGGTGGGGATTTCCTGCTTAGGCATCTTGATGAGTCCGTATAGGCCCACCAAAAGCAGGGCCGAGACAATGAGCAGCACGATGCGGTGATGGCGAAACGCCGCGCCTATGAAGGGGAGTTTGTTGTCTTGTGAAGTCATGGGGATTGTGTTTTAGAAAGACAATGAGCGGATAAGGCTACGTGTGGTTATATATAAGGCGGCGTCTATTTAACCACCTCCACGCTGGCATTCTCGCTCACTTTGGCCATTCCGTCTACGATAACCTCTTCACCCTCTTTCAGTCCGCCGGAAATAACCACCAGCCGTCCGCGAGCCATTCCGCTCACTTCGACATGGCGACGATGGGCTTTGCCACCGCTCACCGTCCAGACTATGCGGCGACCGTCGTCGGAGAGCAATACGGCCTCAGCCGGCAAGGCTATGGCCCGAAGGCTGTCGGTGGCGGAAGCCAAGGGTTGTACCTCTGCCACCATGCCCGGCATGAGGGTACCATCGGCATTAGGCGTAAGCAACTTGACGGTATAAGTATGCGTGATGGGGTCGGCCACGGCACCTTTTTCACTCACCGTAGCTTCAAACGTGCGGCGACCGAGAGCAGCCACGGTACAAGTCATCTTGTCGCCCGTCTTGATGCCGGCAATTTCGGTTTCGGGTATGGCCACACTGACGTAGATGGGCTGAGTCTGCACAATTTTGGCCACTGCTTGTCCCGGGGCTACATTCATACCAGGTTCGGCCAATCGGGCTGCCACGATGCCCGAGATGGGGACGCGGCAGGTGGCTTTGCTCAAATTCTCTCTGGCAATCTGTTCGGCCGATTGGGCTTGCTGGAGTTTGCTCTCAATCTCCACCCATTTCACCTCAGGCACCGTGCCGGCCTCATAAAGCCGCCCATAGCGGCGGTGAGCGTCTTCGGCTTGACGGAGCGTAGCCAAGGCGGCCGTGTGCATACTGCGCAGCGACGTGTCGTCGATGGTGCCGGCCGTCTGTCCGACCTTCACAGCCTGACCTTCTTGAAGCGAAAGCGACTTGATGTTACCGCCGGTCTCAAAACTGACGAGCACAGAGGTGCGTGCCTCCATCTGTCCCACATAAGAGGACTGGGCAGCAGGTGTTGAAGCCGAGACAATCCGGGTTTTCACTTTGACAGGCGCAGAAGCGGCACTCGGAGCGTCTGAACGGCATGCCGAAAGGCCACAGAGGGTCAAGAGACCCAGCGCGAAGGGTAAAATTCTCATATTGGTAAGATTTACGTTTTTTCTTGTTGTTTCTCGGTGCAAAGTTAAGCCACACAGCGGCTTTGGCCCAATGATATAATTCGCTCTGATTGGACGATTTCACTTTTATGTCAGACCTGCGAGACAAAACAAGCTCCCACCGCCCTCGTGAGAGGCAGACGATGGGAGCTGTCAGAGATGAAAATGCTTTCGAAAGAGTCAGAGCGAGGTCAAGAGCAGATGCCTTTCATATAGTCGGGCACAGGCGGCTTGATGGCTTCGGCATAGGCCTCGGGCAATAACTTGGCCACCAGTGGGAGCACCGCGCGGCGCACCACTTGCTCATTGAGTTGATGCCCGCCCTCAAACTGAGCCGCATGGGCATAGTGCTTGAGGAAGAGGCCACGTGCGTTGGCCGGATTGACCGTGTCGTCTTTTGTGCCGAAAAGGCCATAGCAGAGTTCGCGGTCTTGGACCGTGATGCCGTCAAACTGGCGGCGTTCCATGTCGGCATAGTGACGCAACGTGTCGCGTGTAATCTGGAACTCACGCACCCTGTCTTTGCGTCCGTTGAGATAGCGGTGGGTGCCGGTCTTGAGCACGCGGCTCAGTGCAGACATATGGAAAGCCGGATTGACACAGATGCGCAGATGGCCGTGCATCTGGGCGGCATACATCCCTCCCATGCTGGTGCCGATGATAAGGTCTGGCTGCTCGCTCCCGACAAGGGCCTGAAGCTCGGGCAGAGCCTCGGCGGGGTCCATTGAGATGTCGGGCGCAATCACCTCGGCCGAGGGCAGGAGGCGACGCAGCAGGTCGACCGTGCCACTGGCTCCCGAAGAAGCAAATCCGTGGAAGTAGATCAGTTTCACGGAACAAGCACTTTCTGGCCGCCTACAGCATAAACGCCACTGCCTACGCTGATGGTCTTGTTGCCTTGAACGATGCCTGAGAAGACTACGCGGCCGGCCATGTCTACGACACTGACGGCGGCCTCTTCGGGCGAAACGATGCGGATGATACCGGGAGCGGTCGTGACGTCGAGGGTGGATGCTGTCACATTGCTGAGGCCGTCGACGTTGTTGTCTTTGTAGACGCGAACCCAGTCGAAGAGGGTCTCATAAGTGAAAGACGTGTCGGCGTTAGCGGCCCAACCGCCATTGCCCACGCTCTGGTTGAGGATGATATAGAAAGGCTTGTCGAAGGGCCACTGACCGAGATCGAGGTCTGACTGGTTGGCAGACTTGGCATAAGAGAAGACCTGCTTACCGTCTACGAACCACTTCAGGATGGTAGGCGTCCATTCGAGTCCGAAGGTGTGGTATTCGCCGTTGGTGGCTGTGCCGGTTCCGGACTTCGGCGGGTTGTTGCCCTGTCCTTGGCAGAGTGCGCCGTCGGCCGTGCTGTTGGCCCAACGGGTATGGATGGTGTGCCACGTGGTATTTTGGGCGTCAATCTGTTCCCAGATGTCGATTTCACCGGCATAGGGCCAGCCGTCGCTGTTGTCTTGGGGCATCATCCAGAAAGCGGGGAAGTTGCCTGAGTGAGGCGTGGTCTTGAGTCGGCCTTCTACCTTACCATAAGTGAAAGCCACCTTGCCCGAGGTCTCAATACCGCCGCTTATCATGGCCACGTTGTCGGTGGCCGTGAAGGGGTTGGGCAGACAGCGGGCCACAAACTTGCCGTCTTCGATATAGCCGGTGAGGAGGTGCTCCTCTTCGGTCGTCGACATGAAGCGCTTCCAAGTGGGGTTTTGGCGTGAGCAGCGCGACCAGCTGGCTTCGTCGGGCTGTGAACCGTCGGCTCCATTGAACTCTTCAACGAAGACGGGCACAAAGTTGGCCGAGGCAGTGGGTTCGTAGTTTACGGTGAGCACGACGTCGCCGTTGATTGAGTCAGCCTCCAAGGCGATGGTGTCGGCGAGAGCCAGTATGGTTTCATTCCATTGGCGGTTGCCGCGGATGTATTGCGGGCCGTCGAGGTTCAGACCGTGTTTCACGATGAGACCCTCAGCTTCGTAGCCTTCGGCCACAGGCGTGGGAGCCACGACGAGGCGCGTCCAGGGCGCGATGGTGGCAGGCAGACCGGTGTTGTTTTTGCCGTTGATGCTGCCGTGAGTGGTTTGCACGTCGAGCTTATGGCTGGCGTCATGCACGTTGAGCAGGAAGTCAATCACGTAGCCGCCGTTTGCATCGATCTGGTTGTTTCCACCCTCAGACCACTGGCCTTTGGGGTCGATGTTGTTCCAGTCAATTTTCAGACGGGCGCGGTAGACGCCGGTGGGCATAAAGGCCGGAATGGTGAATTCGGGAGAAGAAGCCAGTGAGACGCTGCCTGGTCGACCGCTGATTGTTGCGCCGAGGCTGTTCATACCATTATAATAGGTATAAGAGACCAGTTCGCTCGACACTGTAGGCGTGCCGTCGGCGTTGAGTGAGGTGTCAAAGCGTCCGTCTTGGCTGTAGTCCACATAGAGATAGATGTGCATGGCACTTCCCGTATAGCTGACAGCCGTGCTGATGGTTTCGCCTTTAATCACCGGCATTTGGTGTGCGGTGAGGTCTTGATAGACTTTCTTGTCGTCGGTGTTGACCTGAAAGGTCTTAGACTTGCCGCCCGAGGCCGTGAGGGTGAAGTTATTGAGCGACCGGTCGGTACGTGTGACGGTGAGAGAAGCCTTGTCGAAGTTGGTAGCGTAATCTTCGCCTTCGTCGGGTGTCTGTCCGGCGGTGCTGGCAAAATAAGGCAGGAGGCTCACATCGCCGTCGATGAGGTCGGCAGTGATGGTGAAGAGGCTGTCTTGGAAGAGATAAGCCGGCAGGATGACGTCTTGGTATTGCGGTGTATCGTTGATGAGGCTGTCGCCTTCAAGGCCGTAGCCGTGGCGCAAGATGACGTAGTCGAGCTTGAAGCCGGGGGCAGGTTCAGACTTGATGGTGAAGGGCTGTCCGAAAGGTATCTTCTTGGTAGTGAGGTTTGAGCCGTCTTCGTTGAGAATGTCACCGTTGAGACCGCCCACGCCGTCTTTGCCAATAGCGCGGTAGATGGTCACGGAGTCAGCGTGCACGTTGAGTCGGGTGTCGACAATCACACCGCCGTTGTTGGTGATGAGGTTGTTTGAGGCTGCGTTACCGGCGGGATCGATGCAATCCCAGTCCACCTTATAGCGCAGGCGATAGAAGCCGGGTGTGAGGTCGGCGGGCACGGTGAAGGCAGGGGGTTGCACAGAGTTGCCGTTACCGACCGTTGCCTTGTTGCTGTTTTTGCCGTTGTAGTAAGAGAAGCTGACGATGTCGGTCTCGGCCAAGTTGGAGAGGTCGTCGGCCACGCCGTATTGGAACTGGCCATCTTTGGCTTTGTCGAGATAGACGTAGGTGTGCATCCAAGTGCCAGGAAAAAAATTGACTCCAGGTGTGACGGTTTCGCCGGCTTTCACCTTGAAGCCCTTGCTGAGGCAGTCTTGGAAGAGCAGTTGGTTGGTCTGTTGTGCCACGGCAATGGTCTGTGCGCCGTCGGTGGGCGAGTTCAGACTGATTTGTGTGGTGAAGCGGTCTTTGTTGGGGCGTTTGATGGCTTCTGTCTTCTCGAAGTTGATGGGATAGGTGCCGTAGACCACACGGGCGTTGGCCGAGGCCGAAACCTCGACAGAGTCGATATAGACCACGGCGTCTTCGCTCAGGTCGTGTGTCGACTCGCAGTCGGGCACGATGACCAGGGCGTGGAGGTTGATACCCTCAGCGCCGCTGATACCGAACACGGCGTCACACCAGCGGTCGTTTTTCACAGAGGTGCGTGTGAGCACCTTGAACTGTTCGGTTTCTTGCTGTCCCGGTCGGTCGGTGCGTTTGCCCAGGCCGATGAGCATTACTCGTCCTTCGCGTCCGGTCTTATAAATCAGCGCGTGGACATATTGTGTGGTGGGCGAGAGCGCAATGGGTTCTTTCAGGTCGATGCGTGCGCCAAACTGGTTGCCGGCGAAGCGTGAGCGCTGGAAGGCCAGGATTTTGCCGGAGGGGTTGGCCACTTCGCCGGTCACGGCGTCGGCCTGGTTGAGTTCGTTGGTGATGACCTTCACGTTGCCCGTGAGTTCACCCGTTCTGAATGGAGAGCCGGCCCAAGAGTCGTAGACCCCGATGGCGGCGTATGTCGTGTCGCTCTCAAAGCCGATGACGGTCTGTGCTCCTGCGGTGAGCGTGAGGGCCGCGGCGGCGAGGGCGGTGGTGAGCTTTTTGTTCATGTGTATATAACTATTTATATAATGAATAAAAGTGTTTGAAATGATTTCCGCCAAGGGTTAGAAGATTTGCACGGTGTGGAGCGTGGGGCACGACTTGGCATCGGTGATGTTGATGCGGAGGTATTTGGCCTGGTAGCCGTTGCCATAACTGCTGCTTGTTGAGCCGTTGAGCGGGATGATGCGCTTGTAGCCGATGGTGGTTTTGGCGATGTTGCCGCCCACTGCCGTCCAGTTGGTGCCGTCGGTGGAGATTTCGATGTTAAAGCCTTTGACGCGCTGTCCCAGTTTGATGTATTCCATCATAGAGACATAGCGCACGGTCTTGGTTTCGGGCCAGGTGAAGGTGATGGTGGCCGTTTTTTGTCCGTCGGAGGCTGCCCAGTAGGTGTCTTTGTTGTCGTCGGTGATGTTGGCGGCGACGTAGGTGCGTGTGGCGCCGTTGGGACGGGCATCGCTCACGGTCACAGTGGCAGAGGGAGCGAGGTCGGTGCCCAGACGGGTAGAGATGAGGTTACCCAGCTCGGTCATGCGGTTGACCGTGGCTGCGGGCAGACTGCCCGACTGGTCGGGCGGCAGGTTGAGGATGAGGGTGGCGTTGCGGCCCACGGTTTCGAGATACATCTGGAAGAGCCTTTCGGCCGATTTCACCGTTTCGCCCGAGTGCCAGAACCATCCGTTCTCGGTGCCTTTGGCGTCGCTTTCGCCGGGATGCCACTCATAGCCGTTCTCGTCGCCGCTTGTGCCGTTACCCATCGACCAGCAGGTCTCGCCGGCCCATCCGGCTTCGTTACCGATCCAGCGGGCTTCGCCGCCAACGCCCCACATCACGCAGTCGGGGCAGACGTTGTGGATGGAGTCGCGGAGGTTGGGGATGTCATAATAGAGTTCGGCGCTTGAGATGGAGCGGTTGGTGTTGCTTGAGCCGCCATAGTAGCCGCCACCGCCGGTAGCGCCGTCAAACCACATTTCAAACTGGTCGTGACCATAGGTGGCCAACTCGGCACATTGCGGGAGGAAGACCTTTTTGGCGTAGTTGTCGGTGCCGTCGCCCCAATACAGTGAGTTGCGGTCCCAGGGCGACACGTAGAAGCCGTATTTCATGCCCAGGTCTCTTGCAGCGTCGGCAAAGTCTCGGGGGATGTTGGTGTTTTTGCCGAAATCATTTCCGGCCAGTTTCACGCAGTGTGTGGTGGTCTCTGTGGGCCAGAGGCAAAAGCCGTCGTGGTGTTTCACCACGGCGATGCCGCCCTTCATTCCGGCAGCTTTGGCGGCCTCAAGCCACTGGCGCGGATTGGGTGCCGCGGTGGGTGCAAACTGGCTTTCCCTTTCGTCGCCATTGCCCCATTCCCTTCCGGTGTAGGTGTTCATACCGTAGTGGAAGAAGGCGTAAAACTCCGTTTCGTTCCATTTCAACTGCCTGTCTGAGGGCACGGGGAACACCGGAGCCGGTTCGCCCTCGGCGTTGGCCGGTGTGGCCGTCGAGAGTGTGAACTCACTCTGTGCCCACGACGTGAAGGGCACAGCCGCCAAGAGTGCGGGAAGCAAAAACTTGGTAGTTTTGTTCATAGTGTGTTGTAAGGTTAAAAGATAAAGATTAAAAAAAGGTTTTTCGAAAAAAGGCAGAGCCGCCCAAAGGGCGAAACTCTTGCGAGGCAAAGATATGTAAAAGTCACTTTTTGCGTAAAAAAGGCGGGGTTTCACGTCCTTAAAAAATCTAAACTGAGCCGTTTTGAGAAGTCTATGTGTCAAAATGGGCTTTAATTGTTAACAAATCAAGTGGAATGTGGGCAGACCTTAAAGCCGGCAAAGCTTTCGGCCGGTGTTTGTCTTTTTTCGCGGCACCGTTTCGGCTTATCTTTGGAACAAGAGAAGAGAGAGAGGCCCTAAGCGGGCCTTTTTTGCCCCCTTTCGGGGCGATACGGGGCTTATGACAGCAATCCCTGTCCCTATTCCCGCGACGACGGGGCTAAGGACAGGGATTTTTTTGAGCTTTCCGGACGTGTCCGAGTCGATTTTCGGCAAGAAAAACAAGGTGGCAGACCGTCGGGAAAAGTTTGTAGAAGAAAAAAGAAGAAAATCCGTCACGCTCTGACCGCCTTTTTGGACAAACGGGGAGCAACCTGCAGCGGTCTCGGCTCTTTTAATAATTGTTTCGGTCTTTGTTAATAATTGTGTTTCTCCACGCTCACTTGTATCATCAGGCTCTCGGTGGGTTTCCACTCAGCCATAGCGCCGAAGCGGTCTTTGGGCACGCGATACATCCAGGGGAGCACGCCGTCGGCCCGCCATCGTGCCGGCGAGAGGAGCGACTTGGTGCCGTAGCCGTAGAGGGTGACGCGGTCGCTCAGTTGATAGGCCAAAGCGGCCGAGAGGCCAACCTCGTTGTCGTTCCATCCCCCGAAACTCATTCCGGCGGCATAGACGCCTGCGGCCAGTGTCCATCGCTCTGAGAGGGGTTTGACATAGGCCAAGGTCATGTCTCGTCCGAAGCCCACGCCACGGGGAGCATTTTTGCCGAAGGGGATGGTCAGGCTCATGCCGAGGCTGGCGTTGAAGCCTTCGTGCAGTCTCATCGATGCGCCGCCCCAACCGCCATAGAGGGGTGAGAAACCGTAAAATCCCGGTGCCGCCACGTCGGTGAACGGTCCGATGGGCCACCACGCCGTGTGTGTGGCGGCGCACGCGGTCGTGTCGGTGGTCTCGTCGGTGACCACGGTCGTGGTCTGAGCCACGTCGTCGGCCACCTCTTGGGCAGAGAGTCCGGTGCAAAGAGACACCATCAGGGTCAAGGCAAATAGACGGAGCTTTTTCATTGGGTTTGGAGTGGTTTTGCTTTTGCAAAGATAGTGCAAGGTGAATGCAGAGCAACGGAAAAAGCGTAGCGTTTTACAGTTGCTATGCTGAGCCGCAGCCTATCTTATGCAAAGATAGTGCAAGGTGAATGCAATAAGCTGGCTTAATTGCTGAGCCGCAGCCTATCTTATGCAAAATTATACAGAAAACCCACGCCGGAGGCATGGGTTTAGTTTTTTTACGACAAATTAGGGCTGTGGTCTGCGCTGCTGCTTAAAATTCGTCGCAGGCATAGAGCCAGTTGAAGATGGCCGGGCGCCATTCAAAAATCTCTTCGGGCTTGAAGAAGCGAGCCAACTCGACGGCAGCCGTTTCGGGCGAGTCGCTGGCGTGCACGATATTTTCCTGGAAGCTCACGCAGTAGTTGCCGCGGATGGTGCCGGCGGGAGCCAGACGTCCGTTGGTGGGTCCGGTGAGGGCGCGCACGGCATCGACGGCATCGACGCCTTCCAGGCAGAGCGCCACCACTGGGGCTGTCATCATGGCGGCTTTCACGCGACCGAAAAATGGCTTTTCAGAGAGATGGGCATAGTGTTCGCTGAGCAGTTCGTCGGTGAGCTGCATCATTTTCATACCCTTGATGATGAGGCCTTTCTTTTCAAACAGGCTGATGATTTCTCCGGCCAAACCGCGCTGCAGGGTGCAGGGTTTGAGCAAAACGAGCGTTTTTTGTAGTTTAGACATAGTGGATAGATTTAAGGTGTGAGTCTCGCTTATTATATATGTATAAGACTAAGAGTTGAAGAGACTAAGAGTCTAAGAGTTGTAGAGACTAAAAGACCAAGAGGCTAAGCACGGCCTGTAAGGCCAACAAGACCATAGCCCAGGGCAGAGTGAGCGTAGCGAACGGCACCCTGGGTAGGCATGGCCGATTATGTTCGCCCTGTAAGGGCAAAAGATTTTTTATTATGATAACCTTGCTCATATTTTTATTCATGCTTTTGCCCTTACAGGGCGCATTCTCGGTAACGTCTTTACCCAGGGTGCCGCCTCGCTTCGCTCGGCTCTGCCCTGGGCTATGAGCTTGTTGGCCTTTCAGGCCGTGCCCGTTCGCTCATTGTTACGCCCTTACAAGCCCCACCGTGGCCGGTCAACGTTTTTTGACTTTTCGTCTTTTAGTCTCTTTGACTCTTTGTCTTTCTTAGCGAGCTGTTGATGGCGAAGTTAGTGCAAAAACGGGCAAAGACCAAACTTTGGCCTGATTTATTTGACTTTAGCCCCCAAAAGCCCATCGGCCTATGGCCTCACGGCGGCGGCAAAGCGGCGTTTGGGGTCGGTCTCGCCCGGAGCGGAACCGTAAAAACAGGCGCGTTTTTTTGCCCCTGTGGCTTTTTAGCGTAATTTTGCCTATGCAATGAAAGAAGAAGCCCTCATCCTGTCGTCGCGCCACATTCGCCCCACGGCCATGCGGCTGCTCGTGTTGCACACGCTGCGCACGTCAGACTGCGCACTGTCGCTCTCCGACATCGAGGCACGACTCGCCACGGCCGACCGCTCCACCATCTACCGCACGCTCGCGCTCTTTGCCGAACAGGGACTGGTGCACGGCGTGGACGACGGTTCGGGACAGACTAAATATGCGCCCGACGACGACCTCTCGGCCACGACGACCGAAGAGGGTGAGAACGGCGGCGTGGACCACACCCACTTCTTTTGCGAAGCCTGTGGGCGCACCTATTGTCTGCGCTCGATCCATGTGCCTGAAGCCGAAATGCCCGAGGGCTTCGTGATGCACTCGGCCACGTTTGTGGTCAAGGGGCTTTGTCCCCATTGCGCCGGTCGCCGTCGGACGGCGTCTTCCCACTCTCACTAACCCTCTCTCCGACCACTATGTCCCACACTCCTCCCGATGCCTTGAGCCGCAGCCGTCTCGTGCTTGGCGACGCGGCCCTCCAAAGGCTCTCCGACAGCCGCATCATCCTGTTCGGCACCGGCGGCGTGGGCAGTTGGTGCGCCGAAGCCTTGATACGCACGGGTGCCCGGCGTCTGACGCTTGTGGACTTCGACCACGTGGCCCCTTCCAACATCAATCGACAGATGCCCGCCACGGCCAAGACCGTGGGGCGGCTCAAGGTGGAAGCTGCCGCCGAGCGCCTGCTCGACATCAATCCCAGCGCCGACATCGTCGCCATCGCCCAGCCCTTCAACGCCGCGACGGCCGACAGTTTCCGCCTTCAAGACTATGACTACGTCATCGACGCCATCGACTCCCTGCCCGACAAGGCCCTGCTCATCCGCCGCGCCACGGCGACCCGTGCCGTCTTGTTTTCGTCGATGGGCGCTGCGCGCAAGGTCAATCCGCTCAGAGCCGCCGTGGCCGAGTTTTGGAAAGTCAAGGGTTGCCCGCTGGCCGCCGCCCTCCGCCGACGGTTCAAGAAAGAGGGCCAATTTCCCTCCCGCAAATTCCGCTGCGTCTATTCCGACGAGCAGCCACGGCCCAATCAGACCACGGCCGAAGAGACCGGACGCGTAAACGGTTCGTTGGTCTGCGTCACGGCCGTGTTTGGTTTCACCCTGGCCTCCCTCGTCGTGAACGACATCATCGCCCGGGTCGAGGAAGAGGTTTTGATTTAGAGTGGAAAAAGTCAAAGAGACAAAGAGTTTGAGCGGTTAAGTACGCCCTGAAAGGGCATAAGACCATAGCCCAGGGCAGAGGCGGCACGTAGTGACGCCGGCACCCTGGGTAAGTATGGCCCCAACAATGCGCCCTGTAAGGGCAAAAGCATAATTAAAAGGTATGAGTATGGTCAAAGTTGGAAAAAATAAATCTTTTGCCCTTACAGGGCGTACATCATCGCACGACCTTACCCAGGGTGCCGGTGCCACTACGTGTCACCTCTGCCCTGGGCTATGGTCTCGTTGGCCTTACAGGCCGTGCTTGGCCGCTCATAACCCTTAGAATAAAAGTCAAAAAGTGGCTGTGCCGCTCAAACTCTTTACCCTCTCATCCTCATAAATAAAAATATAAAACTATGAGTGACGCTCCACATTCCGCTTCCATCCCCTTCTTCGAGAGTCTGTGCGACTTTATGGCCACCCGGCGCACAATCCGCCGCTACACGGCCGAGGACGTGAGCGACGAAACCCTCAACCGCCTGCTCACGTTGGCCTCGCGCACACAGACCATGGGCGGCCTGCAACTCTACAGCGTGGTGACCACGCGCGACGCAGCGATGAAACGCCGGCTCTCGTCGCTCCACTTCGGCCAACCCATGGTCACGGAAGCACCCGTCGTACTCACCTTCTGTGCCGACTACCACCGTACCACCGCCTGGTGCAACTGCCGCCGTGCCAATCCGGGCTACGACAACCTTCTCTCGTTCCTCAATGCCGCCACCGACGCCCTGCTCTTCTGCCAGACCTTCTGCACGCTGGCCGAGGCCGAGGGACTGGGGCTATGCTATCTCGGCACCACCCTCTACAATCCCCTCGGCATCATCGAAGCCCTCCGTCTGCCGCGGCTGGTCATGCCCGTGGCCACCATCACACTGGGCCATCCCGCCGAGGTGCCATCCACCCTCACCGAGCGCCTACCCCTCACGGCCATCGTCCACGCCGAGCACTACGCTCCCGCCACGCCCGAGACCATCGACCGCGACTATGCCGCCAAAGAAGCTATGGCCCAAAACCAAGCCTTCGTCCGCGAAAACCACAAAGAGACTCTCGCACAAGTCTTCACCGACGTGCGCTACACCCGCCGCGACTGCGAAGCCATGAGCCGCACCATGACCGAGGCCTTGCGCCGACAGGGTTTCTTGGAATGAGCGATTACGCTGGTCTCTGTAAGGACGCTACATATCAGCCCAATTAACGAAGTCAACCGACAACAAGGCAAGAATAGAGGTGGCCAAGCAAGTCCTGTAAGGGCGCAACATATCAGCCCGGGTCGATAGGCCCGGGTAACGGAAACTCCTCTAATCTCCAGCCTGTAAGGTCGGCACAATATATAAATAGATAACGGCTTATCAATCGCCCCCAATCAATCACTCGCCGCTTGGGGTGCCGACCTTACAGGCCGGAATATGGGAGGCCATATTTAACCCAGGCCTGACGACCTGGGCTGATATGTAACGCCCTTACAGGGCTTACGAGGCCGCTCGCAACCCCTTGACGAACCGGGCTGATATGTTACGCTACAGGGTTTACGAGACCGCTCACAGCCCCCAGACGAAATATCAAACAATCAAATCAATAACCATTCAAAAAACCAACTCAACAATCACACACATGGGAAAAGTCCTAATCATCGGAGCCGGCGGTGTGGCCACAGTGGCCGCCCACAAAGTGGCCCAAAACACCGACGTGTTTGACGAAATCATGATTGCCTCGCGCACAGTCTCAAAATGCGATGCCATAGTCAAAGCCATCGGGCGCCCCGACATCAAGACCGCACAGGTCGACGCCGACGACGTAGACCAGCTCTGCCGCCTCTTCGACGCCTTCAAGCCCGACCTCGTGATGAACCTCGCTCTGCCCTATCAAGACCTCACCATCATGGAAGCCTGCCTGAGGAGCGGCTGCTCTTATCTCGACACGGCCAACTATGAGCCCAAAGACGAGGCCCACTTTGAGTATTCATGGCAATGGGCCTACAAAGAGCGCTTCGAGCAGGCCGGACTCACCGCCATACTGGGCTGCGGTTTCGACCCCGGCGTCACGAGCATCTACACAGCCTATGCCGCTAAACACCATTTCGACGAAATCCACTATCTCGACATCGTAGACTGCAACGCCGGCGACCACCACAAAGCCTTCGCCACCAACTTCAACCCCGAAATCAACATCCGCGAAATCACACAGAAGGGCCTCTATTGGGAAAACGGCCAATGGGTGGAGACCGCTCCGCTCGAAATCCACCGTCCGCTCACCTATCCCGAAATCGGCCCTCGCGAGAGCTACCTCTTGCACCACGAAGAGATTGAGAGCCTCGTCAAGAACTACCCCACCATCCGTCGCGCCCGCTTCTGGATGACCTTCGGCGAACAATACCTCAAACACCTCGACGTGATACAAAACATCGGTATGTCGCGTATCGACGAGATAGACTATGTGGCCGAAGCCGCCGACGGCAGCGGACCTGTGAAGGTGAAGATTGTTCCCTTGCAGTTCCTCAAAGCCGTGTTGCCCAACCCCCAAGACCTCGGCGAGAACTATGAGGGCCAAACCAGCATCGGCTGCCGCATCAGAGGCATCAAAGACGGCCGTGAGCACACCTACTACGTCTATAACAACTGCTCCCACCGCGCTGCCTACGAAGAGACCGGCATGCAGGGTGTGAGCTACACCACGGGCGTGCCTGCCTGCATTGGTGCCCGTCTGTTTATGCTCGGAGAGTGGAAACGTCCCGGCGTATGGAACGTCGAGGAGTTCAACCCCGACCCCTTCATGGCCGAGCTCAACAAGCAAGGGCTGCCCTGGCACGAAATCCACGACGGCGACCTCGAACTCTAAGCCGCCTGCCGTTCATTTTTTTCATCCGCAGCGCCTTCACCGCCATCGCAGCCGTGAGGGCGCTGTGACTTTTTGGACTTCATCATTATCACTCCCCCCAAACCATGACCCGAGAAGAAATTGTCATCAACCACCTCCGTGCCCACCACATCCCCTTCACCCTCTACCACCACCCCGAAGGCGACACCATCGAAGAGGCCCGCCGCTGGTGGCGCGACGACGGGAGCGTGCACTGCAAAAACCTGTTTTTCCGCAACCACAAGGGCAATCGCCACTATCTGGTTTGCTTCCCCGCCCACCTCACCCTCGACATCCACCATCTCGAGGCCACGCTCCGGGCCTCTCTCCTCCGGCAGGGTCTGCCCTCATGCGGCAAACTCTCTTTTGCCTCTGCCGAGCGCATGGAGCGTCTTTTGGGCCTGCTTCCGGGCAGTGTGTCGCCCTTTGGCCTCATCAACGACTCCGGCGGCGAAGTGCACCTCCTGCTCGACGAAAGGTTGCGCCAAGCCGACGCCCTGTCGTTCCATCCCAACGACAGCCGCGGCACGGTGGTCATCGCCCGCACCGACTTCGAGCGCTACCTCACCACCGTGCGCAGCACCCACGAATACATCCGGCTATAACCCGTCTCTTGACGTTTTCTTTTGAGCAAACGCCCCCGTCCCCGTTCCAGCCATCATCGGGAGCTATCGGTCGGAGAGTCTTCCCCGCCAAAGTGTGACGGAATGTGACCGAAGCGTCCAATCACAGCAAATCGCTGAGAGTCAGCGCATATAAGGCCGCGTGACCAGGTGATTGGAGAAAAGGGCAAAACTAACGTTATAGGGATATTGGGGGCAAGGGGGGATTACACTGTTGATGTAAATGCAAAGTTCAAAGATTGGCGTATTCCTTGGTCGCATCGAAACAAGGGCAGTCTTGGCGGCAAAATTGCGGTGTCCGCAGATTTTGGCTTTCGGCCATTTCAGTGGCTGCTTTCGGCATAGGAGGTAGTCATATCTTATATAAGATACGAAAATTTGAACCAATCCGAAGTAACGGCCAATTCTTCTCGGCCTTTATTCTCAGCGCCCCGTTATTTTTTTCGTACGTCCTTATGGCACGTTCGAAGGCCCACAAGTGCCGTATTTTCAGGCCTTATGGCCCAATTGACGACCATAAGGACGGCCGCTCAAAGTTTGAACTTTTGAACTTTGAACTTTTGAACTTTCATATTTTTCAAACGAAACAAAAACAAAGAATAATAAGTAATATATTATATATCATATACTTATATAGCTTCCTTTTATTTTGCATATTCAGTTCAAAAGTTCAAAGTTCAAAAGTTCAAAAACTTCGATTTTACTAACAGAGGTTAAAGAGAGCGTTAAAAACCGTGCTTTTATGCCTCGTGGCCGGCATCATCCTCAGCTTTTTGGGTTTTCTCCATCCGCCCGCAGGCGAAATTTCTTCATGTGTGCTCTATTTCTTCAATGAGTGTTTGATATATAGCGGTGCCTTCTTCAGCGTGAAACGCCACATCAAAACGTATTGCAGAAATGCGAGAAAAGAGATTAGCTTTTGTATTTGCTTCCGTGCCCGGAGATTATACTCAAAAATGGCGATTTTTGGGAAGTATCGGTGGTTTAGTTCTCAAAATCGGGGATTTTGTGAACTTGTGAACTTTTCATTTACATCAAGGCAAGAGGCAGGCGGCTTCTGTCTTTTTCATTCCTCAATCCCTCCCCGGCATATACACAAAAAGAAAACCTGCGAACTTGCGTTCACAGGTCTCTGTTCTCTCATGTCACGTCTTGATGCGTGACCATGTTTGTAGCTTGGCGATTAGGCCTGAGCGGCAGAGTCAGCAGCAGCGGGAGCTACGCTGTCAGCAGCAACAGTGTCTACAACGGCAGAGTCAGCAGCAGCAGAGTCAGCAGCAGCAGAGTCGATGCTGTCGTTAGCGGCACCAGCCTTGTCAGAACCACCGCAAGAAGCGAAAGAAATAGCAGCCATAGCTACGAACATGAAAACTAACTTTTTCATTGTGTTGTGAAGTTTTTTAGTTAAACAATCAATTGCTTTATTAAAACGAGGGCAAAGGTAGAGAGCTTTTCGACATAGGGCAAGAGAGGGTGGGCGTTTTCTTTACAGAGAATACATTATTTAACTTTATAATGCGTATTTTGTTCTCTCTGATGAGCAATTTTGAGGTGTTTGTGGCCTCATTTTGCCCTATCGGCGGGTTATGGCTATTATTTTTTAACATTCGGATCTCGGCTTCCGGCAAGGCTCCCAAGCGGCATGCGGCGGCTCGGCGGCGGTTTGTTTCGCCACGTGGCGAGTTTGTCGTAATTTTGCAGTCAAAACAATACGGGCCGTATGGCTTTGACTCCTTTATTTGACTATGACTGACATTGCTCTGCAGGGTGCCCCCGGGGCGCCTATATATAATAATATGTGTGCGGCCTTCGTCACGCTGGGCTGCAAACTGAACTTTGCCGAAACGTCTTCGCTGCGCGACGCGATGGCCCGAGAGGGCATACGTGTGGCCGAGGAGGGCGAAAAGGCAGACATTTGCGTGGTCAACACTTGCTCAGTGACAGACGTGGCCGACAAGAAGTGCCGGCAGGCCATTCGCCGGCTGACGCGCGAAAACCCGGGGGCCTTCGTGGTGGTGGTGGGATGTTACGCCCAACTTCAACCCGAAGAGATTGCGGCCTTTGAGGGCGTGGACCTCGTGGTGGGGATGCAGCACAAGGGCGAAATCGTGCGCCTCATTGCCGAACGCCTGGAGGCGAAAAAGTCTTTGGGCGATGGCGGCGCATGCCACGAGGCCATTGCCGTGCCTACGAAAGAAATCACGACTTTCGTACCTTCGTGCTCGAGGGGCGACCGCACACGGTGGTTTTTGAAAGTGCAAGACGGCTGCAACTACTACTGCACCTATTGCACCATACCCATTGCCCGCGGTCGCTCGCGCAACGGCTCGATTGCGTCGATGGTGGCGCAGGCCGAAGAAGTGGCGGCCCAGGGCGGACGGGAGATTGTCTTGACGGGAGTGAACATCGGCGACTTCGGACGCTCCACGGGTGAGACGTTCACCCAGCTGGTCGAGGCACTCGACGGCGTGAGCGGCATTGAGCGCTTTCGCATTTCAAGCATAGAGCCCAACCTGCTGACGGACGATATCATCGCGCTGTGTGCGCGCAGTCGCTCGTTTATGCCCCACTTCCACATCCCCCTGCAAAGCGGCTCCGATACGGTGTTGCGGTTGATGCACCGCCACTACGACACGGCGCTCTTCGCACGGAAGATTGACGAAATCAAACGGGTGATGCCCGACGCTTTCATCGGCGTGGACGTCATCGTGGGCACAAGGGGCGAGACCGACGAGTTCTTTGAAGAGACTTACCGCTTCATTGAGGGGCTCGACATCTCCGCGTTGCACGTGTTCAGCTATTCGGAACGGCCGGGGACGAAGGCGCTCGAAATACCCTATGTGGTGGACGCCGAAACCCGCCACAAGCGCAGTAACCGCCTCATCGCACTCTCGGAGGCCAAGCACAGGGCTTTTTATGAGCGGTATATGGGCACAGTGCGCCCGGTGCTTTGGGAACACGGCAAAGACGGCGAACCTCTCCACGGCTTCACCGACAACTATATCCGCGTAGTGGCCACGCCCGAAACGCCTTGTGCAGACAACACGATAGGCCGTGTGCGACTGGGCGGTTTTGCCGCAGACGGCGAATGTCTGCTGGCTCTGCCCGAGTGAAAAGGCCGCTCAATACAATCTCTACCCCTCTCAACTCTCATTACCCTTCTCAAATCTCCCTACCATTCGTAATAATATGACTACAAACAAACGCACGGCCGTCGTCATCCTCAACTGGAACGGGGCCGACATGCTGAAGGCTTTTTTGCCGCAGGTGATTGCAGCCTGTGGCGAAGAGGGCGAAGTGATTGTGGCCGACAACGGCTCGACCGACCATTCACGCGAAATGATGGCCGAGGTCTTTCCCGACGTCAGACTAATTGCCTTGCCCGAAAATTATGGCTTTGCCGAAGGATATAATCGGGCCTTGGCCGAGGTGGAGGCGGAGTTTTTCCTCCTGCTCAACTCTGACGTGGAGCCGGCACGGGGATGGCTGGGGCCGCTGCTGGCGTATATGGACAAACACGAAGAGGCTGCCGCCTGTTGCCCGAAGTTGTTGAGCTACCGCGAGCGTGACCGGTTTGAATATGCCGGGGCTTCCGGCGGCTACATCGACCGGCTGGGCTATCCGTTTTGCCGCGGCCGCATCTTTGGCGACGTGGAGGCCGACCGGGGGCAGTATGACGACACCGTATCGGTGTTCTGGGCTACCGGAGCGGCACTGATGATACGCCGCTCGGACTGGCTCAAAGCCGGCGGTCTCGACGGCCGCTTCTTTGCCCACCAAGAAGAGATTGACCTCTGCTGGCGGCTGCACCGTATGGGGCGTGACGTGGTGTGTGTGCCGGCCTCAAAGGCATGGCACGTGGGCGGGGCTTCGCTCGAACAGGGCAACCCGCGCAAGACGTTCTTGAATTTCCGCAACAATCTCATGATGCTCTACAAGAATTTGCCCGAGGGCGAACTGAAGGCCGTGATGCGCACACGGCGGTGGCTCGACGCACTGGCCCTGCTGCAGTTTGCATTGAAAGGCGACCTCAAAAACGCAGCTGCGGTGAGGAAGGCCCGAAAGGCTTTCAAGGCTATGCGTGAGGAACTGGGCGAAGACCGGAGGCGACTGGCGGCAGAGGCTGTGACCGACAACGTGACCGGCCGCTTGCCCATCAACCTGCTGGTGGCTTATCATCTGAAACGCCGCAAGACTTTTTCGGCAATCGTCGATTATCTCTCATCCCATTAAACCCTCCCCCTCATGGCTGCTCTCTATCTCATCCCCGTCACCTTGGGCGACACGCCGCACGACCGCGTGTTGCCGGCATACAACAAGCAGATCATTCTCTCGCTGCGTCATTTCATCGTTGAAGACATCCGTTCGGCACGCCGTTTCCTCAAGGCCGTGGACCGCTCGATAGACATCGACTCTCTGACGTTCTACACCATTGGCAAACACGCCGACCGCGCTGAGTTTGGGCGCTATCTCGCCCCCTTGCGCCGCGGCGAGTCGATGGGTGTGATTAGCGAAGCAGGCTGTCCGGCTGTGGCTGACCCGGGTGCCGACGTGGTGGCAACGGCCCAAAAGGAGGGGCTCGAGGTGGTGCCGCTGGTAGGCCCGTCGTCGATATTGTTGGCGGTGATGGCTTCGGGCTTCAACGGTCAGAGTTTTGCCTTCAACGGCTATCTGCCCATCGACGCCAAAGACCGCGCCCGTGCCATCAATCGGCTCGAGGCCCGTGCCCGCTCGGAGCGTCAGACACAGATTTTCATCGAAACACCCTATCGCAACGCCCGTCTCTTTGCCGACTTCCTCAACACTTTGGGCGCCCACACGCATCTCTGTGTGGCGGCAGGGCTCACGACCGAGGCCGAGTTTGTCTGCACCCGCACCGTCGCCGAATGGCGCAAAACAGGGCTGCCCGATTTGGCCAAAACGCCTGCCGTGTTTTTGATTTATTGAAAAAGACAAAGAGTCTAAGAGACTAAAATACCAAGAGACTAAAAAAACAAGAGACTAAAAGTTTGAGCGGCGCGGCCACTTTCTTTTAGTCTCTTGATCTTTTTTATCTCTTCGTCTTTTATTCCTATCGCAACGACTCTGTGAGGAGTTTGATTTCGATGGTCGGCGATATGCGCTCGTAGAGGATGTTGTAGACCGCGTCGAGAATGGGCATGTTGACGCGGAAATGGCGGTTGATGTCTTTCATACATTTTGTGCCGAAGAAGCCTTCGGCAATCATCTCCATCTCTATTTGTGCCGACTTGACGGAATAGCCGCGGCCAATCATGGTGCCAAACACGCGGTTGCGGGAGAAGTTGGAGTAGCTCGTCACCAAGAGGTCGCCAAGATAGACCGAGTCGTAGACGTTGCGCTCTATGGGATAGACGGCGCGGAGGAAACGGTTCATCTCTTGCACGGCGTTGGCCACCAGCACGCTCTGGAAGTTGTCGCCATATTTCAAGCCGTTGCAGATGCCCGAAGCAATGGCGTAGACATTCTTCAAAACCGAACCGAACTCTATGCCAATGACGTCGCCCGAGGTCTTGGTCTTGACATAGTCGCTCGTAATCATGTCGGCAAAGGCTTTGGCCTTAGCCTCGTCGGTGCAGCCCACGGTGAGATAGGTGAGACGGCCCAGGGCCACCTCTTCGGCATGGCTCGGTCCGCCGAGCACGGCGAGATTGTCGTCGGGAACATTGTAGACCTGACGGAAATATTCCGAGCAAATCAGGTTTTCGTCGGGCACGATGCCCTTGATGGCCGTGACGATAAACTTGTTGTGTATCTTCTCCTTGAGCTTGCGCAGGTGGTTTTTGAGATAGGGCGAAGGGGTGACGAAGATGAGCGTATCGGCGGCGCGGACCACTTCGTTGATGTCTGACGAAAAAGTGATGCGGTCTATGTCGAACCTCACGCTGGTGAGATAGGAGGGGTTGTGCTCAAGCCGCTTGAAATCTTCGATGGTTTCGGGCTTGCGCATATACCAGTAGATGTGCTCCACGCGCTCGAGCACAATCTTGGCAATGGCTGTGGCCCAACTGCCGCCACCCATGATGGCGACGCTGGCCTTGATATAGTTTTTCCCTCCGTTCATAGCGAGAGTCGGGACTTAGGCTTTTGCTTGAATGTTCCAGCCGGCAATGTCTTGCACACTGGGCTTGACCGTCTCGAGCTTGTATTTCTTGATGATGTCACCAATCTGTTGCTGGATTTTCTGCGGATTGGCGCCTTCGAGGTCGGCCACGGTGTTGTAGCCGGCTTTTTGGAGCAAGGGCACAAGTTCTTCGGGGATGCCCAGGGCGGTGTAGGCCGAGGCGGCATCGCGCGGAGCTTTTTTCTCGGGGCGCATCTGGGGGAAGAGCAATACTTCCTGTATCTGCGTCTGGCCGGTCATGAGCATGGTGAGGCGGTCAATGCCGATGCCGATGCCCGAAGTGGGCGGCATGCCGTATTGGAGGGCACGCAAGAAGTCGGCGTCGATGAACATGGCTTCGTCGTCGCCTTTTTCCGACAGGCGAAGCTGTTCCTGGAAGCGCTCTTCCTGGTCGATGGGGTCGTTGAGCTCGGAATAGGCATTGGCCAACTCCTTGCCGTTCACCATCAGTTCAAAACGCTCGGTGAGTCCGGGATTGGTGCGGTGTTTCTTGGTCAGCGGAGACATCTCGACGGGATAGTCGGTGATGAATGTGGGCTGTATGTAGGTGCCTTCACAATAGGCGCCAAAGAGTTCGTCGATGAGTTTGCCCTTGCCCATGGTCTCGTCGATTTCGACGTCGAGTTTCTGGCATATCTCACGGATTTCGTCTTCAGTCTTTCCGTCGAGGTCGTAGCCGGTCTTTTCCTTGATGGCCTCAAGGATGGGCAGGCGGCGGAAGGGGGCTTTGAAACTGATGGTCTGCCCGTCGACGACACTCTCTGTCGTACCGTTGACTGCCAGGCAGATGCGCTCGAGCAGGCGCTCGGTGAACTGCATCATCCAGTTGTAGTCTTTGTAGGGCACGTAGAGTTCCATGCAGGTGAACTCAGGGTTGTGGCTCTTGTCCATACCCTCGTTGCGGAAGTTCTTGCCGATTTCATACACCCCCTCAAAGCCGCCCACGATGAGGCGTTTGAGATAGAGCTCGGTGGCGATGCGCAGGTAGAGGTCTACGTCGAGCGAGTTGTGATGGGTGATGAAGGGGCGTGCGCTGGCACCTCCGGGGATGGGTTGCAGGATGGGGGTTTCGACCTCGGTGTAGCCGGCTTCGTCAAACACTTGGCGCATGGTCTTGATGACGAGGCTGCGTTTGAGGAAGATGTCTTTGACGCCGGGATTGACGAGTAGGTCGACGTAGCGGCGACGGTAGCGCAACTCGGGGTCGTTAAAGGCGTCGTAGGTGACACCGTCTTTTTCTTTCACCACAGGCAGGGGCTTGAGACTCTTGGCCAGCAGCGTCAGCTCGCGGGCGTGGATGGAGATCTCGCCGGTCTGTGTCTGGAAGACGAAGCCTCTGACGCCGATGAAGTCGCCCAGGTCGAGCAGCTTCTTGAAGACGCTGTTGTAGAGGGTTTTGTCTTCGCCGGGGCAGATGTCGTCGCGAGTGATGTACACTTGGATGCGGCCGCGCGAGTCAAGCAATTCGGCAAAACTGGCTTTGCCCATAATGCGGCGGCTCATGATGCGGCCGGCCACACAGACTTCGCGAGGCTCGGCCTCGGCGTTGAACGACTCTTTTATTTCGGTGGAATAAGCATCTACGGGAAACTCTGCAGCGGGATAAGGCTCAATGCCCATACGGCGCAATTCTTCGAGCGAGGCACGGCGGCAGATTTCCTGTTCACTGAGTTCAAGTATGTTCATGCGTGTGTAGAAATTTCGAGGGTTTGGCGCAAAATTACAAAATTCGGTTGGTTTGGCGCCTTTTGTGGCTCACTATTTACGTCTGCGGTATGGGAACGGAGTCGAAAAAACTCGTCTCAATGCCCTCGAGCCTCAGCAGTTCGGCTTTGCGCCATAGGCCTCCGGCAAAGCCGGTGAGTCGTCCGCCACTGCCTACGACACGGTGGCACGGCACCACGATGAGCAGCCGGTTGGCGCCGAGTGCCTGCCCCAGTGCGCGAGGTGAGGTGTGGAGTTGCCGGGCCAGACTGCCATAGGTAAGGGTTTGGCCGAAAGGCAGGGCCAAGAGGGCTTCTCGAAGGGTTTGCCGAAAAGACGTGGCGGCCGGCGCGAGCGGCGGTACCTCACCGGGACAGAGACCGGAGAAATAGCGGTCGAACCAGGCGGCGGTTTGGTCAAACACGGGACAATCTGAAGCCGCCTTGGCCGCGTCGTCGAAGGTGAGCGAAGAGAGACTGAGCCCGTCGGCGCTTGTCATAGTGAGCCGGCCGAGGGGCGAGAGATAGTGGCGGACAAAGGCAGGGGTCATGGGACGAAGTGAAAAAAGAGGGAAAAGCAGCCCTGGTCTCAGACAGTCTTTTGTCTTTTGGCCGAAGGGCGGAATGGGTTTATCTTTGAGGTAGGAAATAAGAAGGGAGCGCCTCGTGGGCGTTCTTTTTTGTTGTTCAGGGGTTTGCAGGCCTTATGAGAGAAAAAACTGTCCCTATTCCCGCAACGACGAGGATAGGGACAGGATTTTTCGAACCAAAGAAAACGGTTTTCAACTGCTTTTTTGACGAGTCCAAAAGGTTTTCAGCAACGGCCATATCGCCTTATCACATTGACAGACTGCCTCTTACGACATTCGGTCTGCTTGTTGCCTCATTTTCTCCTACTTTTTTGCTTTTTTTACAACCGAGCCGTTTTTTCTTAAAAGACGTGTGTGGTTGTCACATCAGACCGAGTGTTTTGAACACGGCGGCGTGTGCGGCTCAAGGTTTGTAGGTGACGCGCTGCACGTTGTCGTCGTCATAGATGACGGCTTTGAGCGCTTCGGGAGAGATGGTGACGGGTGTGCGGGTGAGTTCGGGCACATTGTAGCTCTTGAGCAGTTTTTTGTGATGGTCGGGGTCTTCTTGCGGCAAGATGAAGGCTTTGCGGCCTTGGCCGTCGGCGCCGAAATAGGCGATGTAGGGGCGCGTGTAGGAGCCGTCGTCGCGGCGCGAAGAGAAGACCATCCAGCGGCCGTTGCTGCTCCAGGTGTGGTAGCTGTCTACGTCGGGGCTGTTGGTGGCTTTGAGGGGATAGATATCGCCGGTCTGGAGGTCTTTGACATAGAGGTCGGAGGTCTTGTGCCAGATGTGGAACTGACCGTTGCGGCCGAGAGTGAAGAGCACAAAGCGGCCGTCGGGACTCACGCGGGGCACCGAAGCGCTCAGGCCTATGGCCTCACAGTCCATCTCGAGCACAGGTTCTGAGAAGGTGCGGGTGCGCTCATCGAAGGTTATGCTCATGAGGTTGTAGTGCAGACTGTCGCTCATCTCCATGATTTTGTCTTCGCGCTCGGCCTTGGGCAGGTCTTTGAAAAACGGCACATAGGCCGAACAATAAAAGATTTTCCGGCCGTCGGGAGTCCAGCAGGGGAAAGTTTCCAGATGGTCGTCGGTCTTGAAAATATTGGTGAGGGTGCAGGCGTCGGCGTCGAAAAACACGAGGTCGGAGCCGTAGTCCATCACCTCTATCTTCTCATTGTCTGAGATGCGGAAAGCCTGTCCGGTCTGATTGGTCGAGAAGACCACCCAGTTGCGCCTCGGGTGCCACGTGGGATAGACGGTGGACGAGAGCACAGAGTCGGACTTCATGTTGAGCTTTCGGGCCTTGCCGTCTTGCACGAAGATGGTGCCGCCGTGGCGTGCACGGACGTGGAAGAGCATCCTACGGGTGTCGTAGCCCTGGTAGTTGTGGCAGTTGATGCAGTGGTTGTTGATGGAGTCGTAGCTGCGGTTGTTTTCGTAGATGGGGCGCTGCTCGAAGTTGGTGAGGTCGCGCTGATAGATGCCGAGTTGGCGGTAGAGTTCGTAGCTGGGCTCGATGAGACGGTAAGAGAGGTAGCGGTCTATGGGTTCGGCCACTTGGTAGGTGGTGGCGGGATGGGTCAGCCACTTGCCGTCGCGGCGGGTATAGACGGTGAGGGTGAGCGGTGTGCCGGCAGAGGCTTCGAGCAGGTTGTGCCAGGCGAGCGTGTCGTATTGCACCTTGCCGTCGGCGTCGGCTGCCACGACGATTTCGCCACCCTTGCCCTTGATTTGTGCCACATAGTCTTCGCCGTCGTTCATCACCTTGAAGTTGAGCGGCGCGATGTTGCTCGGAATGGTGAGGCCGGTGTAGTCGGGATAGAGTCTGAGGGCCTCGTCGGTGGGACTGGCATCGGCAGGCACCACGGCCTCGCTTTTGCAAGCCGTCAAAAGGGCGGCACCAATAATGAAACTGAAAAGTGCGTGTATCTTCATAATGTCGGGAAATCAGATGGGCGTCAGTTCACGCCGGTCTTTTCGGCCGGAGTCACCTGGGCGGGATCGTTGTTTTCACAATAATAATAATAGAAGTATGAGCCAAGCCACTCGTCGCGAAGGGCTTCACGCAGACGGGCGTTGTATTCCACCTTCACGCGGTCGAGCGCTTCGCCGCTCTTGCCTTCCATGGCGGCTTTGCGCTCCTCGATGATGGGTTTGGCCACCGAGAAGAAACTCTGAAGGTAGGACTGCTGGCTTTGGGCCACGTCGCCAAAAGCGGCAGCCACTTCGGGACGGGTCATGGCCATGATGGCCACTGCTTGCTGTACGCACACGGGCAACTGGCCGCCATGTCGCTGGGCATAAAATTGGATGTGAGGCAGGCAACGGGCCACTTCCTTGGAATAGAGACAGGCAGCAATGGCCGTGACGAGCGAGGCGTCTGTGCCACTGGCCAGTCCGAGGTTGTAGCCCAAGAAGGCCGGCGAGCGATAGTTTTGCTCATAATAAGGCGAGTCGGGCTTGAAGGCTATGATGCGGCCGAGCTCAGGGTCGGCCTCTATCACGTCGCGATGGCCCACGTAGGGACGGTATTTTTCCACAAAGTCTCCCTCGCCCGTCTGGCCGTCGAGGATATCGAGATACTTGCCTGCCAAGGCGTCTTCGCCGTTAATCAGGGCGCAGAGGGTCATGCGTTTGAGCATATAGACGTTGGGGCCGTTCATCACGATGTGGTCCATGGCACAACGGTAGGCCACACGGGTGAGTCCGGCATAGAGGTTGCAGTCGGTGAGGAACAGGCCATATTCTTCCGAACCTTCGTGGCTGCGCAGACTGACCTCGGGATAGTCGTAGGCAATGTCAAACATACGCTCCAGCAACTGGTTGGTCTGCACCAGTGCACAGGCGTTGTAGGCTGCCACGGCACGCGAAGGGCGAGAGGCCGAAGCAGCGTCGTTCATAATGCCTTCCCAGTCGGCATTGAGGGCTCTGACTTGCATACGGCTGGTGAGAATGTCGTTTTCATGACCCAGTCGGGCCGTCAGACTAATGGCCACAAACACGGCCACGGCCACGAGCGTTCCCCAAGGCTTACCGACAGTCGGCGACCCTGCAAGGCGCTTCGGCAAAAACTTGCAGATGAGCGTGAGCACAAGCAGCAACAGGGCCACCAAGACGGGGATGAGAATGAACAGCGACGGCTCGTCTTTATACCACAGATTGAGGCCGAGTGAAAGCATCCAGAGATAGAGCAGTCCGGGCACCACGGCCGTGACACCGCGCCAACGATGGGGCAGACGCAGCAGGCGGTCGGCCATGAAGACGATGGCTGTCATCACGAGGCTGAGCATCAATGCGCCAACCGGCAGACACTTGAACGTCACCAATAGCCGGCGACTCCAGCAATACAGCCAGCCCCACGACTGGTCGGTGAGGAACTTCATCTGTACGTCGTCCGAACAAATGAAATTGGCCTCGGCGGCACGGCGAAAGACATCACCGTAAATCACTGTAGAGAAAAGGAAACAGAAAACGAAGACGAGCAAATAGGGCCAAGGCCGACTTTGATAGCGTGCCCAAAACGAAGGCCGCTGGGGCTTTGCCGCCTGCGGCATTGGCGCCGGCGTGGCCGCAGCTCGCTTGCCCATAGGTTTCTTATGCGACATAATAAAAAAAGATAAAAGTTTAAGAGTCTAAGAGACTAAAAGAGATTTAGCGGCCAAGCCACTTTTTGTCATTTTGACTTTTTGTCTCTTTGTCTTCTTCAGAGTCAATGCGTAAAAAAAGCCCCTCCCACCCTGCTCCATTACGGGCAGAGGGGAGAGGATGAGAGATTACAACGCGTTTACTTCACGATGACTTTTTGTCCGGCCACGACGTAGACACCGGGCTGGCCCACGTCGATGCGCTCAGTGGGCTGCGAGAGCGTGTGGATGGTGACGAGACGGCCGTCGGCGGTGTAGATGCTCACCGTGGCTGCTCGGTTGGCGTGGAGCCAGATGCAACCTTCGCCACCCTTGGCGGCCACAAAAGGTTCGTCGGCAGGAGCCGTCTGCACACCGTCCACCACAGGCGTGTAGTTATATTGCGTGTCGAGATAAGCCAGACGGTCGTTTATCCACGTACTGATATACGCCACGTCGCCGTGGATGTTGTTGTGGTAGCCGCTCCAACGAGTGGCTTCGCGGCTGTCGGCACCGCTTTCGCTAAAGAGGTCGGCGTAGTCGGTGAAGCGCTTGATGAGTTTGTCGGCTTGGAATTCGCCGCCACGCAGTTCGGCATAACGCTCGGCTAGGAGTTGCTCCCAGTTCCAGTAGGTGCTATTTTGCAGTCGGTAGAAGAGCGTGTGGTTGCCGTGTTCTTCGGCCCAGAGGAAGTCGTCGAAATTCTGCTCGGCGCCGGTCAGGCGGCTGCTGCCGTCCCATCGGCGGCCCCATGTGCCGTCGAGGTCCCAGGGCGCCACGCCAATGATGTTCTTGTAGGTTTTTCCTTCTTTGTCGTAGTTATAGAAGAACATGTTTTTGCCGTGGTTGTCGGTGGCCAGCATCAGTTCGATGAAGAGGTAATAGTCTTTGAGCACGGGGAAATCGAAATAACGTTCCACACTGTTCTCGAAATCTGCCGTGGCACTGGTGGCGACGAAGTTGACCGCATTCCAGAGCGGTCCCCAATCGATTTTCTCGTCTTCCCAGTCGGGATATTTCACCTCATAAGAGGCCCAAGTCTCTGAGCGCGCGTCGTTGTCGTAACTGCGCGGTGTGGTCATGGGGAAAGTCTTCATGTCCATTTGGTGTCCCATAAAGACCTCATAGCTCCACTGCGCCGACTTGAAGAGCGTGCCGTGTATGGTGTCGGCCGAAGTCTCTGTGGCGGGGACGAACTTCTTGAGGCGAAGTTGCTTGCGGTCCATCTTTTCGGTCATGCAGTAGATGCCGTGATACTGGCCGTTAAGGAATACCTCGACAAAGCGTCCGCGGGTGCCGCTCTTGGCTTTGGTCTCCCAGCCCAATCGGCGGTGATAGGGTTTGGTGGCGAAGTCGTTCCACAGGTCGGTCGACACGCGGTTGCGCATACAAGCCTTATCCACGGCCATGGCGTCGAGTATCCAGTTGTTGTCGTTGCGCAGGCCGAAGAACTCTCTGTCTACGGAGTTGCCGTCGGCGTCGCGTAGCTTGATGGCATAGCTTTTCTTGCTGTAACTCATTGCCGTGGCACCGCGATAGCGGAAGGCAGCCACAACCGTTGAGTCGTAGCCGGCAAGGTCGGCATAGGTCACACGCAAAGAACCGGTGGTGTAGGTGGTTCCGTTGCAGCTCGGCACGTTCACCTCGACCAAAGGCAGGAAAGTGAAGTTGAGTTCGGCCGAAGCCACCTCGTCGCCGGCGCCATTGTGCACGGTCATCGTGTAAGGCTGCTCACACGTCACGGCCGGCAGCGTGATTTGTCCGTCGACGGGGGCGGTGCCGTTTATTTTTATTGAATAGGTGTCGTCGCTTTGGGTGAAATGCACGTCGAGCGGAGCCGTATAGTCTTGGCCGCCGCGGACGGTGGAGGGCAAAGTGGCGTAATAGACCTTGGCCTTGGTGTCGTAGACCAAATCCTTACCGCCGAGTCTCACGGAGTCGGCATAGGCGCGGAAGCCAGTAGGCTGGAGTCCGGGCAGACTGACGCCATTGGCGAGCAAATGGTCGATGTGGCGCTGGTCGGTAGATTCGAAGATGAACGAAGAGCCTTCGTCAACGTCCCAAAGTCCCACGCCCCTGCTGCTGCCGAGGTCGTAGTCGTTCCAATAAAGATAAGCGCTTTGGTTCCAGCTCGTAGAACTCAGGTTGTCCAGTTTCTCGACGGTGTAGCCGGCATAGCCGGTATAGGGAGAGTAGCCCAGTTTCCACAAGTTGCTGCCCGAGGTGTTGCCGTCATAGACCGAGAGGAACAACTGTCCCTCATAATATTTATAGAAATAGGTCGAGACATATTTGCCATTATTCGAATAGATATTCAGGCCCGAAGAAGACTGCACGAAATAGAAGAGTGTGGGGTCAGAAGTGACTTGCTGCAGGTCGCTGTCGGTGGCGTTGACAAAGAGGCCCGAGCGTACGTTGACGATGCGGTAGAGCACGGGGTCGTTGGTGTCTGTGGTATAGACCACGGGCTGGTCCAGTCCCGTCCGCTCCCAATAATATCCGTCGGTGGTGACGCCGGCCTCGCCTTCGATGGCTCCCGTTTCGTCGCCGCCCGTTCCTCCTCCGCTCTCTCCTGAGCTGACGACCGACTCGCCGCTTTCGTCGTAGAGCTGGAACCAGCTGTTGGAAGTCGTGGCGTCCTCATAGGTGCCGACGAGATAGGTGCCGTCTGTGCGCAGATTGAAATACTGCCCCGGCACACCGACATTCTCGATGACGAGCCACCCCGAAGCTTTTTCGGTGAAGGTCCATCGGCCATTGTCGTCGCTCACCGCCGAGGCCAGCTGTAAGCCTTTGGCGAGATATTCGCCGGCGTCGTTGGTGGGTCGGCCTTCGACATAGACGAGATAGTCGCCCGAGGCGGCGTTTTGTATGGTATAGCCGTAGCCGTCGGCTTTGACGGTCCACCAGGCGTCGGCCGGCACTTCGGTGTCCGAGTTGAGGTAATAGACATAGGGGGTGGCGCCGTGGTAAGAGCCGAGCACGAGATAGCCCGTTGCTCCCTGATATTGGCCACAAACGAAGCGGTATTTGCCGCCGTCTTTGATGTTGACCGTGGCAAAGGCCGTGAGCGTCGTGAGAGCGACGCAGAAGAAAAGGAGTAGAGTCTTTTTCATGGTTTGACTGTCAAAAAGTTGCGCCAAAATTACGTAAAAAACGGCGAAACAAGAACTTGACCCGCCAAAAATTATATTACGCCGCCACAAACGCCGCTTATTTCACCACAGAAGCCTCCGGCGCACTGCGATGAGCGGCCGAAGGCTTGCTTGGTGCCACCCCTTGGGCGGGAGGCTTTTGAGGAAATGGGCTACACACCTATAATATATATAGGCGTGCCGGATAGTTTTATTGTTTCACAAACTTGAAACTCTTGAAGTAGACTTGCTGCTCGGCGCCCGAGGTGTTGGTCAGTCGGATGGCCGTGCCGGTCATACCGCCCAGTTCGCCGCCGGTGTGGATGACGGGGTCGTCGGCACTGTAATGGAGCAACGACACGCGTTGCCACTCGCCACCGGGACGGCGCACCTCGAGGGTGAAGTGGCGCGCCACGTCTTTGACGCCGAGATTGAAGTCCATGCCTTGAAGGGTAAACTCGCGGTCGGCTTCGAGGGTGATGGAGCCGCCGTCGGGCCAGTTGACCACTTCGAGTAGCGGGCGTATGCTCACCTCCTGGCCGTTGAGGCTCACGGGCTGGTGGGCCAATTGGCCGACGGTGGCGGTGAGGGTGAAGGGATTGTATTCGGCCACGCGCTCGAGTGCCGTCTGATGGGCCTTGTTGTAGCGGTCTACGCTTTGGGTAAAGACGTTGTCGAGTGTGGGCAGGAGTACGCCTGTGGCCAGCTTGATGCCGGGCTGGAAGGGATGGCGCACGTCTGAATTTTCAAGTTCAAACATTTGCTGGCGAAGGGAGCGGGCCTGTTTGTAGTAGGTCATAAAGTCGGCGTCGCCTGCAGTGGCCATGCTGACGACAGCCTCGCCAAAAGCGGCCACGTTTTTGCCTTGGAGCAGCCAGGGTCTGAGCTCTTTGATGAGCCACGGATTGGTCTTGTTGGCCAAGAGGATGTCGGCCGAGGCGGCGAGCTGCCGGCATTTGCCGTCGAGTTCGATCAGTGCGGCGGCGTCCAGCGTCACGGCTTTAGCGGCCAAGTCTTTGAGTTCGTCTCCCTCTTCACGGGCAAAGCCGTGTCCGTTGGGGCCAAGTGCCTTGTTGTAGAGCGCAAATGTGCGCAAAGCCTCTTTTTCGTCGGGCAGGATTTCGGCCAATGCGGCTTCCCAGTCTTTCTGATAGTCATAGGCGCGCATGTTCCAGGTGTAGTCGGCCACGCCGTATAGGGCAATTTTTGAGGCTTCGGCATGTTGCATGGGGTTGGAGACGAAGCCGGAGATGTCGGAGGCGATGTCGAGTCCGTTGCCATAGGTGGGGCCGAGCAAGATGCGGTCGCGCACGTAGTCGGACACGGGGAAGTTCCACCAGATGTAGCCTTTGCGGTCGATGCGTTGGTTGATCCAGTCCATCGACTCTTTGTCGATGCAGTGCACCACGGTGTTGCCGGTCCACATGATTTCGACGTCTTTGTTCATCTGCGTGCCGAGTGTGCGCAGGTAGCCGCCCTTGTCGCTGGCCCACGAGCGGTTGTATTCGGTGGGGCACATGATGAGTGGCGCCACGTCGGGCTTTTTGGCGATGAAGTTGTCGTCGACGTAGTTGAGCAGGGCGGCTTGTTTGTCTGCCTTGGTGCCTTCACCCCAAATGTCGTCGAAGAAGACGGCAAAGGCTCTCACGCCGAGGGCATACATTTTTTCGAGTTTGGCCACGAGGGCGTCGCGGTCGGCATCGGTCCACTTGATGTCTATGCCCGGGTGAATGGCCCAATAGAAGTGGACGCCGCGCGCTTTGGCCCGCTGCACGAGTTGCTGTATGCGGGCTGCTTCGACCTCGGGATAGGGATCGCGCCAGTGGTCGCGGTGGTAGGGGTCGTCTTTGGGACCGTAGATGTAGACATTCATTTTGTGGCGGCCGTAGAAGTCGAGTTGGCGCAGGCGGTGTTCATGACTCCAAGGCGTGCCATAGAAGCCCTCGACCACACCACGGTGTTTCACGTCGGGCCAGTCGCTGATGGTGCAGGCTTCGAGTTTGCCTTCTCTCATCATGCCGAGCAGGGTCTGCACGCCATAGTAGAGACCGCGTTCGGTGTTTGCGGCAATGGTCACGCCGCCACGGTCTGCGCTGAGATAATAGGCTTCTTCGCCCGTGGGCACTTGTCGTTTGACTTTGCTCACGGTTTTGTCGCCCACGAGTCCGAGGCGGAGGGTGAAGCGGGCTTTGGCGTCACTCTTCGGCGCAGCCTCATCGAGGGCTCCCAGGGCGATGCTGCCCTGCCGCGACTTGTCGCAGACGATGTGCCAGGCCTCGGGGGCATCAAAGACGGCCTCGGTGCCGGCCTTGGCCGTGATGGTGACTTTCTGGGGTATGGGATTGACAAGGCTCACTTGGGCCGCGGCGGCCATGGCGCCGAGCAGGAGCAGGCTCACAGAGAGAAAGCGTTTTTTCATAGTATGGGTTGAGGTTGTTGAAATAGTAATTTTTGCAAACTTACGCTTTTTCGGCCAATCGGCAGGGACCTGTGGTGCAAAAAAAAGCGCACACCGGCCGATGGGTGTGGCCGATGTGCGTCTGTATAGGTGTCAGCGTGACGAAAAAAAAGAGACTAAGAGTCTAAGAGACTAAGAGAGATTTAGCGGCCAAGCCACTTTTTGTCTCTTTGTCTCTTTGTCTTATCTTAGTTGCGTATTTTCCAGTTGCCGTTGTCGTCTTTTTTGAGGCGCATGGTCTTGGTGCTCTTTTGGCCGTTGCCATAGACTACCTCCACTTTGATTTTGGCTTTGTCGGCGTCGGCGGCAATGGGTTCTGAGGGCTCGAGGATTTCATAGCTCTCGATGCCGTCCCAAGCCTCAATCTGCTTGAAGGCTTTCTCTTTGATGAGCGCCACGGTCTGGTCGCGGTCGCGGCTTTCTTCGATGCCGTACAAGAGTTCTGCATAGGCTTCGGCATCGCCCGACTTGAGGGCCTCCATAGCGGCTTTGGCCACGCCTTGGGGTGAGTTTTCGTGTCCGCCACAGGCGGTGAAGGCGATGAGGGCTACGAGAGCCACGGCGAGGGTGCTGAATAATTTTTTCATGGTGTGTTTTGTTTTTAAAAGGTTATGGAATAAAGAGGAATAAGAGTTTAATAGAATGGTTGAGAGGATAGAGAAAGTGAAGAGGGTTGAGAGGGTCCTCAAAAGCATCTCACACTGCGGAAACGTCGGTCGGCGTCGATGGCGGTGGGGAGCAGGCAGGTGATGTCTATGCCGGGCAGGTTGTAGCGGCGTTCGCGCAACCCACGGATGGGACAGCCGGCGGCCGCATAGGCTCTCACGACGAGCTCGGTGCAATAGAGGCGTGTGGAGTCGGCCGTGTCGTAGTCGTGGTCAAAGAGCAAGCCGCGACGGTAATAGTCCATGGCGGCAAGGGCTGCACGCCGGGCCACGACAGAGTCGGACTGTCGTCTCACTTCGCCAATCTGAGCCCTACGGGCGTCGAAAAACGCTTCCGGTCGCTCCATTTTTACACGGTCGGGGTCGCCGGGATAATCCGGTTCGCCGGGCACGGCATGCACCACCATCTTCACCCCGGCTGAGTCGACTATCATACCGATGTGTGAATAGGCGCCCGAGCGGTCGGCCATCAACACGGCGGTGCTCTCGAGGCTCCTACCGCGGCGCAACACGATGTCGCCGGCCTGCAGACTGAGGTCGGAGGGCATTATGCTGCCCTCAGCGGCCGAGCAGGCCACAAGCAACAATGTCAAAATGCCGATAAGAAGGGCGTTAAACTGGTGCACAACGGCAAATGTAGGATTAAAAAACTTAACAAACAAATAAAAATGACTCAAAATGAACTTGTACAAAATGCGCCATGGCTCGTGACGCGTTCTTGATGCTTTTTAAGCATAACGCACATTCATTAAACCAACACCTTGTCTTATGCTAACAAATATCAAAAAGCCGATGTGTTTTCCTCAAACCATTCTTTATCAAATCATTAGCCGAAAAATTTTAGGGAAGATAAGGAAAAGCGGACGAAAAAGCGTTTCCGTCGGCCCTGCATTAAGGGGAAAAATCGGCTCGGATAAGGCCGGTTTTTCGTGCCATAAGGACAGGAAAAACTCGCCTTATCCCCGTAGACGGCCGAAAGGCACGAAAAAAGCCCCACACAGGGGGCTCTCTCTTTGTCTTTGTCCAAAGATAGCCCCTCGCGGAGCCACGAAAAAAGACAAAAGGCCGACGCGCTCACCCGCTATGGGTAGTGCCGACGTGGCAGCAGCCCACGTGTGGCAAGAATATACCCAACGGCAGCGATTGTAGGGACAAAGAAGAGGCTCTAACTTTGGCCTTACAGCACAAGTTGGCGATAACAAAAGCCCAAAGGCGCAATCTAACACCGAAACAACCCGCCAACGCATACTACCCACCGAAAAAATGCGTAACTTCGCCTTCGCTTTGCTTCAAGACACGCCAATACCGACAAATGGCAGCACGGCGGCAACGGCACTGCACATAATAACTGCTATCAATCCATGAACCTCTCCCAACTTCAAAACAGCCAATCGGCCTATATATCCGCTCTCTCGGGTTCAACGCAAATCAGGCGACATCTCGAGGAGATGGGCTTCATTCAAGGACAAAAAGTCACCCGCGTATGGGCCGCACCACCGGGAACGCCCATCGTCTTCGAAATGAACGGGCAGAAAGTGGCACTGCGCCGCTGCGAAGCCAAGTTGGTTGAGATTGCCGAAGCACAGAGTGAGGCTCTCGCCACGGCCGAGGCCACTACCGAAGACTTTACCATAGACCCGCTCACCGACGAATTCATCCGCGCCCGACACTGCCACGGCAACTGTGCCGGATGTCCCAGTTGCGGGCCTCGAAAAAAGCACGCACACACCCCCAAGACCGACACCGAGCGGCCCGTCACCATCTGCCTCGTGGGCAATCCCAACTGCGGTAAAACGGCCTTCTTCAACGCCTCGACAGGCGGCCATGAGCGCACGGGCAACTATGCCGGCGTGACAGTGACAAGCACCGAAGGACACACCACCCTCGACGGCCGGCAACTGCGCATTGTCGACCTGCCCGGCACCTACTCGCTGCGCGCCTTCAGCCCCGAAGAGGCCTATGTGGCCAACGAACTGGCTCGAGGCCGGACCGACGTGGTGGTGAACGTGATAGACGCCACCAACCTTGAGCGCAACCTGCTGCTCACGCTGCAAATCAAAGCCATGGGCCTGCCTATGGTCTGCGTGCTCAATATGATAGACGAGGTAGAGCAGAGCGGTAGCCGACTCGACGTGGAAGCCTTGCAAGAACGTCTTGGCATACCGGTGGTGACCACTGCAGCCAATCGCGGCCGAGGCGTGAAAGACGCGCTCAGAGCGGCCATAGCCCTTCACCAAAAAAGCCTCAGCGCCGAGCCTTCCCAAACAGACAACGCTCCTTCGCCCACCGACCGCGTGATGGCGGCGATGCGGCCTTCGCCCTACACAAGAGCCAAAGCCATACGCGCCCTGCTCGACGGCATCTACATTCCCTCAGAGAGCAAGGCTTCACGGCTTTCCACCCACATCGACAAACTGATGGCCCGCACGCCCGTGGCCTATCTCGTCTTTTTTGCCCTAATGGGCCTCATCTTTTATGCCACCTTCACCCTCGGCGCCTATCCCATGGACTGGATGAATGCCGGCATCGAAGCGCTCTCGGCCACCATCAGCAGTCAGCTCAGCGACGGATGGGCCAAAGACCTGCTGCTGGACGGCGTGGTGGCCGGCGTGGGTAGCGTCATCGTGTTTCTACCCAACATTCTCATCCTCTATTTCTTCATTTCGCTTCTCGAAGACTCGGGCTACATGGCACGCACGGCCTTGCTGGCCGACCCCCTGCTGCGCCGCATGGGACTCCACGGCAAGTCTTTCATTCCGATGATGATGGGCTTCGGTTGTAATGTGCCGGCAGTAATGGCCACGCGCACCATCGAGAGTCGCAAAAGCCGCCTCATCACGATGATGACGCTGCCGTTTATGTCGTGCTCGGCCCGGTTGCCGGTCTATACGGTGGTGTGTGGCGCCTTCTTCCCCGACCATGCGGCCCTCGTTATGCTGTGCCTCTATGTGGCCGGCATTGTCATAGCCTTTGTCGCCGCTGCGGTGCTGAGTCGCGTCATTCACCCCGGCGAAGAGAGTCATTTCGTGATGGAAATGCCGCCCTATCGCATGCCCGTGATGCGCGGCGTGATGCGCCACAGCTGGGAAAAAGGCCGTCAATATCTGCGCAAGATGGGTGGAATTATCTTGGTGGCTGCCGTGGTGGTTTGGGCCTTGGGCTACTTCCCCTCGGGCACCGACGATTCGGTCACTCCGGCCGAGCGTCAAGAGCAGTCGTATCTGGGTCAAATCGGTCACGCCATCGAGCCGGTCATGAGTCCGTTGGGCTGCGACTGGCGTATGGGTGTGGGCATCGTGGCCGGCGTGGGCGCCAAAGAGTTGGTAGTGAGCACACTCGGTGTGCTCTACAACACGCCCGAAACTGACGACGCCGACGCCTCCGAAGGTCATCTCATGGCCACAATGAGCCGCAGCGGCATCACGCCGGCGGCGGCAATGGGCTTTCTCGTGTTTGTGCTGCTCTATTTCCCCTGCCTGGCCACCATTGCCGCCATAAAAGCCGAAAGCGGCCGCTGGAAATATGCCCTCTTCACCGCCACCTACACCACCCTCGTGGCCTATGCAATGGCCTTCGTGGTCTACAGGCTGGCTTTGATGTGGCTCTGACGGAAATAGTCTAAAAGACGAAGAAACTAAAAGACAAAAAGAGTGGCTTCGCTCCTTATTGCTTGGATGGCAATGGGGCGAAGCCACTCTTTATCTCTTGGTCTCTTTGTCTTTTAATCTTTTTGTCTCTTTGACTCTTCGTCTCACTTCTCGAGTTCGTGACGATAGTCTGACGGCGAAAGGCCGGTGGCGTTTTTGAAATACTTGCCCAAGAAACTCTGACTGGTGAAATGCAGGGCCTGAGCAATCTCCTTGACCGAAAGCGACGTGTCGGTGAGCAGGCGCTTGGCCTCGGAAATGACGAAAGTGGTGATCCACTGCCCGGCCGTCTGACCGCTCACGGCCTTGACCACCTCCGAAAGATATTTAGGCGTGAGGCAAAGACGGTCACTATACCAGGTGACACTGCGCTGCTCACGGAAATGCTCGTCGAGCAGGTGGAGGAAACGGTCGAAGACGGCATAGCCGGCGGCATGCTCACCTTGGGTGTCGGGATAGCGTTGCTCGAGGATGCCACACACGTCGAAATAGGCCATACGCAGCAAAAGCGACAGCTGCTCGCCCAAGAAACGCCGCGACGTCACCGTCGAAAGCCGATAGCGCATGAATTCGTAGGTGTGATGCAGATGGGCGAGACTGTCGGCATCGAGATGCACCACAGGTTCTTTATAAATGAACCGCAGATAGGGCCACAACTGATGGAGCCCCATGATGGAGTCGGCCAGACACTCGCGCGAGACAAGGAGCGCCATGGCGCGAAAATCGTCGGTCTTGCTCTGCCAACTCATCACCGACTGGCCCACACAGAGCAACAGGTCGCCACAAGTCACACGCACCTCTCTCTCGCCCAGCCATACCACGGCACTGCCGGCTGTGCAGATGCCAAACACCAAGAAGGCGGGCTGAAACTTTTCGCCCGACACCTCTAAGTCTTCAAAACGGTCGATAATCGTGAGACGGCCTGAGAGATAGGGCATGGCGCCACCCCCAAGTTCACGGGCTTCGTCGAGGCTGAGCTGACGTATGGGTGCTGCATGTGACATAGGCTGAAAAGGATGATTAAATGACGTTTGGGAGGGTTTAGAACAATGCAAGTTTACGAATAATCAAGGAATTGAAAGGCGGGGGAAGCCGTTTTTTTGAATGATCAGCCTTATTCGGGCTCGGCCTCGGCCGTTTTTTTAAGTTATCTGCAAGCGGTTTTTCTTTTTTTATAGTAATTTTGCCTTCGTGCCCTATGTCTGCACAAGGCCACACAAGCCTACAACATCGACAGACCACACCGACACGGCCCATTCCAAGGACTTCAACCCCGACATGCAAGAAGACAACCACTTCAAATATCTCAACCATATCAATTCCCCCGCAGACTTGCGCGGCTATGCCCTCGACGAACTGCCCGAAATATGCCGGGAGCTGCGACAGGACATCATCGACGAACTGGCCGACAACCCCGGACACTTCGCCTCAAGTCTCGGCACGGTGGAACTGACCGTGGCCCTGCACTATGTGTTCGACACGCCCGAAGACCGTATCGTCTGGGACGTGGGACACCAGGCCTACGGGCACAAAATCATCACCGGCCGACGCGACCAATTCAAAACCAACCGCAAACTGGGCGGTATTCGCCCCTTTCCCTCTCCACTTGAAAGCCCATACGACACCTTCGCCTGCGGCCACGCCTCAAACTCCATCAGTGCGGCCTTGGGTATGGCCTTGGCGGCCGTGAGAGACTCTGGGAACGAGAGCCGACATGTGGTGGCAGTCATCGGCGACGGCGCCATGAGCGGCGGACTGGCCTTTGAAGGACTCAACAATGCCTCCGACACGCCCAACAACATGCTCATCATTCTCAACGACAACAACATGAGCATCGACTCGGCCGTGGGCGGCATGAAGGAATATCTGGGCCACCTCCACACGGGACGCACCTACAACCGCCTGCGACTGGGATTGAGCAAGCAAATGTCGCGATGGGGACTGCTCAACGAGAAACGCAAAGGGCGCATCTTGCGCTTCAATAACTCGCTCAAAGCCCTGCTGGGCGGACAACAGAATATCTTTGAGGGCATGAACATCCGCTATTTCGGACCCACCGACGGGCACAACGTCAAGGGGCTCGTGCGCACGCTCAGAGAAATCAAGGATATGAAAGGCCCCAAACTGCTCCACATCCACACGGTCAAAGGCAAGGGTTTCAAGCCGGCCGAGGAAGCAGCCACCGAATGGCACGCTCCGGGACGCTTCGACAAAGACAGCGGCGAGCGCATCACGACCGGCACAGGCGGCACGCCACGCTTTCAAGACGTGTTTGGCGAGACGCTGCTCGAACTGGCACGAATGAACGACCGCATCGTGGGGGTGACACCGGCCATGCCGACGGGTTGCTCGATGAACATTATGATGAAGGCCATGCCCGAGCGCACTTTCGACGTGGGCATTGCCGAAGGTCATGCCGTGACTTTCTCTGCCGGTATGGCCAAAGACGGTCTGCTGCCTTTCTGTAACATCTACTCTTCTTTTGCCCAAAGAGCTTACGACAATATCATACACGACGCCGCCTTGCTCTCGCTGCCGGTGGTGATATGCCTTGACCGCGCCGGACTGGTGGGCGAAGACGGTCCCACACACCACGGGGCCTTCGACCTGGCTGCGCTACGGCCCATACCGAACCTGACCATTGCCTCGCCGCTTGACGAAGCCGAACTGCGCCGGTTGATGTACACGGCACAACTGCCGGGCAAAGGCACTTTCGTCATTCGCTACCCGAGAGGCAAAGGCCGACTGGCCGACTGGCGCTGTCCACTCGAAGCAATTCCCGTGGGCAAAGGGCGGCGACTGAGAGACGGCGAAAAGGTGGCCGTGGTTTCCATTGGGCCGATAGGGCTCGAAGCGGCCGACGCCATAGACACGGTGAAGGCCGAGACGGGCATTGAGGTGGCTCACTACGACTTGCGTTTTCTCAAACCCTTGGACGAGGCTCTGCTCGAAGAGGTGGCACAGCGTTTCACCCACATCGTGACCATCGAAGACGGCGTGAGAGCCGGCGGAATGGGCTCGGCCGTATTGGAATGGATGGCCGACCACGGCTTCTCCCCGTCCATCGTCCGCCTGGGCCTGCCCGACGAATTTGTGGAGCACGGCACCGTGGCCCAACTCCGGGCCATCACCCACACCGACCAAGCCCACATAGCCGAGGCCATAAAGGAGCAAATCAAGCGACAAACCGACGCTTGACTCTGCCCAACCACGATCGGACTGCTCAGGCAGAACTACATTTCTAAAGCAAAACAAATCTCACATGAAAATCATCATAGCCGGCGCCGGCGCAGTGGGAACCCACTTGGCCAAGCTGCTTTCGAAAGAACAACACGACATCACGCTCATCGACGAGTCGGCCGAAAGACTGGAAGGCATCGGCGCCAACTTTGAACTGCTCACCACCTGCGCCTCGCCCTCGTCCATCAAGGTGCTCCAACAGGCTGAAGTGGGCGATGCCGACCTCTTCATCGGTGTCACACCCGACGAGGCCCACAACATGACCTGCTGCATGTTGGCTTCAAAGCTCGGCGCCAAACGCACGGTGGCACGCGTGGACAATTATGAATATACGCGCGCGGAACACCGAGACTTTTTCAAGACCGTGGGCATAGACTCCATCATTTACCCCGAAATGCTCGCCGGACGCGAGATTATGCACAACGTAAAGCACAGCTGGGTGAGACAATGGCTCGAAATTCAAGACGGCGCTCTGCTCATGCTGGGCATAAAGGTGAGAGAAGGCGCACTCATCCTGGGCGCACCACTCTATAAGCTCTGCGGCCCCGAAGCGCCCTACCACATCGTGGCTATCAAGCGCGGACAAGAAACCATCATACCACACGGTCACGACGAAGTGATGCCGGACGACCTGGTCTACTTCATGACGACGCCCAAATATGTGGACTATATCCGCGACATCACCGACAAGCAAGACTACCCCGAGGTGAAGAACGTCTTCTTTATGGGTGGCGGCAGCACGGCCGTTCAGGCGCTCTACTACAAGCCCGACTATATGCACGTGAAAATCGTGGAGTCTGACCGCTCACGCTGTGAGAGACTGAATGAAATCATCGAAGCACGCCACACGCTGGTCATCCACGGCGACGGGCGCGACATAGACCTGCTTCAAGACGAAGGCATCTCTGACGCAGAGGCTTTTGTGGCTATCACCGAAAGTGCCGAGGCCAACATCCTGGCCTGTCTCGAAGCCAAAAGACTGGGCGTGAGAAAGACGGTGGCCATGGTGGAAAACCTTGACTACATAGCGATGGCCGAAAGCCTCGACATCGGCACCATTATCAACAAGAAAACCTTTGCAGCCAACCATATCTACCAACTGATGCTCAAAGCCGACGTGTCGACAATGAAGACGCTCAACGTGGTGGGCGCCGACGTGGCTGAGTTTGTGGTTAAAGAGGGTTCGCGCATCACTAAGGCGCAAGTCAAAGACCTTGCTCTGCCTGCCACCGTCACGCTTGGCGGACTGGTGAGAGAGGGAAAAGGCATACTCATCGGCGGTCTGACGCAAATCCAACCCGGCGACCGCGTTGTGGCCTTCTGTCTGGAAAACAGCATCAAGAAACTCGAGAAACTCTTCAAATAACGACGGTGGCACTCGGCCCGACTCATTTGGCGTCATCATTTTGCGTGAGGCGAGCCGCAAACCACGGTGTTTGTTCATGAACTACAAGATTATCCTCAAAGTGCTCGGCGAGTTGCTTTTTCTTGAAGCACTCCTCTTCGCTTCTTGCATAGGCATTGCCCTGTTCAAGAACGAGACGGCCCTGCACACCTTCATCGTCCCCACCATTGTGGCGATATTACTGGGCATAGCCCTGAAATGGCTGGGCCGCAACGGACGGAGCGGAATAAGCCGTCGCGACGGTTACCTCTGTGTGACGCTCTCCTGGCTCACGTTCTCGGCCATCGGTGCCCTACCTTTTATGGTGGGCGGATATACCGGCGATTTTTCTGTGGCATTTTTTGAAAGTATGTCGGGCTTCACTACGACGGGTGCCACGGCCCTGAGCGACATTGACTCCCTCCCCCACTCCATTTTGTTTTGGCGCAGCCTGATGCACTGGTTCGGCGGACTGGGCATCGTGTTCTTCACCATTGCCATCTTGCCTAAATTGGGTTCGGGTGGCTTTAAGCTTTTCTCGGCAGAGGCTTCGGGACTCAAACTCGACAAACTCCATCCACGCATCACCACAACCACACGATGGCTCTGGGCAGTCTACCTATTCCTCACCGTCACCTGCTGCGCCGCCTATTATTTGGCCGGCATGTCGCTCTGGGACGCCGTCAATCACGCCTTCTCGACAGTGGCCACAGGAGGCTTCTCAACCCATTCCAACAGCATGGCTGCCTTCTGCTCGCCAAGCGTCGAAGTGACGGCCACCATCTTTATGTTCCTCTCGGGCATCAACTTCACACTCATCTACTTGTTCTTTATCAAACGGCGCTTTAAGGCGGTGTTGCACGACAGCGAACTGCGCACATTCTTCACGGTCTATGCCTGTGCGGCGCTTTTCATCGTGGCCAATGTGTGGATACACACCGATGACGACGCTCTGACAGCACTGCGGCATGGCGCCTTTTATGCGGCATCATTACAGACCAGCTCGGGCTTCACCACAACCGACATCGTGGCATGGCCCGGAGCCACTTGGTTTGTGCTGCTGCTGCTCACAGCCATCGGCGGTTGCGCCGGTTCGGCATCAGGCGGCATCAAGTGCGTCCGTGTGCTCACTTGCTTCAAAGAGTTTAAAACGGAGTTTCGCCGTATGCTCCACCCCAATGCTGTCATACCCCTTCGGCTCAATCAGACTCCCGTGACCGCCCGCGTGAGTCAGGCCGTTTTTGCCTTCATGATGGGCTTCATCTTCTTGGTGATAGTGGGCACGTTGGGCTTCTCGTTGATAGGCTTCTCCATGCTCGACTCCGTGGCAGCCACCGTTTCGATGCTGGGCAACGCCGGCGTTGTCTTGGGCCACGACATTGCGCCACTTGGCTCTTGGGCCAACATTTCCGACCCGGGGCTGTGGCTGGCCTCGCTGCTGATGCTGATGGGCCGCCTTGAGGTGTTCACACTTTTGCTGCCGCTGACCACTGAGTTCTGGCACGACAACTGATTTCTGCTCTTTTTATTCCCTCGCCTATGCAAGACATCTTTGATTTCCTTAAAGCCATAGCCGCCAACAACGACCGCAGTTGGTTTGCCACTCATCGTGGGGACTACGAGAATGCTCACGCCAAGTTTTCGGCCATAGCCGCCGATATGATTGAGCGCATCGGACGGTTTGACCATACGGTTTGTGGGCTCCAGGTCAAAGACACGCTCTATCGCTTCTATCGCGACACGCGCTTCTCGGCAGACAAATCGCCTTTCAAACGCCACTTCGGCACCTACATCAACCCTAAAGGGAAGAAGTCGCTCCACGGCGGCTATTATCTGCACATTGAGCCGGGCGCCTGCATGATTGCCGTGGGAGCTTACTGCCTGCCCTCTCAGGTGTTGAAGGCGGTGAGATGGAGCATAGTCGGCGCCGCAGACCAGTTCCACGCCATTATGACCGAACCACAACTTGCCGCGTTGAAGCCGAAACTTGGCGAAACCTATCTCAAAACTGTGCCGGCCGGCTTCCCGCGCGACTTCATTTATCCCGAATACCTTCGTCCCAAAGAATATGACCTCTCGGTCAACGTGCCCGACAGTTTCTTTTTCGAAGCAGACTATGCCGAGAGGGCCGCAGACATTTTGTGTCTGATGAAACCCTTCCTTGACTTTGTCAACGATACGGTCGACGACTATATTTAACCCCACTATCTCCTCACACCATCTCCAAAACCACACACCTGCAGCCTATGACCAGCAGAATAATCTTAGCCATCCTCCTGACACTCACGCTGAGTGCCTGCAACCGCAAAGACCTGCGTGAAGTGATTAAAGAAGTGGCCGAAGACCCCGCCGACACCACCGGAATGGCGTCTGAGACTTTCGCCACCAATCCATTTTACACGATAGAAATCAACTGCTTTGCTGATGTCACTTTCAAGCAGTCCGAGCCTGGTTCGCCGTCTTTTGTCAGAATATTTGCCGACCAGACCGTGTTGTCGCACGTCAAGGTTTCGACGACCGACGACATTCTTACCCTATCCACAGACCGCCGCTATAAGATGCCGGAAAAGAGTGTGATTGTGGCCGAAATCCACGCCCCCTTTGTGGGTCAGTTTTTCATCAGTGGCGGCAAGTGTCTGCGACTGGGCCATATTCGCCTGAGCAGTCCCCTCACGCTTGAACTTGACGGTGTCGGTGCGCTCACGGCCGAGCGGGTCGAAGCTCCCGAGGTGACGGTCAAGGGAAACGGAACCGGCTCTGTCGACCTGCAAGGTATCAACACCTCACGCCTCACAGTGCAGGCCGACAACCAATGCTACGTCTTCTTGAGCGGCCGCACCAACACCTTTACCCGAACCGCGGGCAAAAACGCCATAATCTTCTCCGACAGTCTCACCGTCGCCCATTGATTTATCATAAACTTAAACCCTTACAATATGAACAACCTGGAAAAAATCTTTGCAGCCAAACTGCTTGATGTCAAAGCCATCAAACTCCAACCCGAACAGCCCTTCACCTGGGCCAGCGGCTGGAAATCACCCTTTTATTGCGACAACCGCAAGACGCTCGCCTTCCCCGGCCTGCGCAGTTTCGTGAAACTCGAACTGAGCCGCCTCGTGGCTGAGCTTTATCCCGAGGCCGACGCCATTGCCGGCGTAGCCACCGGAGCCATTGCCCAGGGTGCACTCGTGGCCGATGCCCTTTCGTTGCCTTTTGCCTACGTGCGGTCTAAAGCCAAAGACCACGGTATGGCCAATCTCATCGAAGGTGACCTGCAGCCGGGCATGAAAGTAGTCGTGATTGAAGACCTCATCTCTACCGGTGGCAGCAGCCTCAAAGCCGTCGAGGCCCTCCGTGCCCACGGCTGCGAAGTCATCGGTATGGTGGCCAGCTACACCTATGGTTTCCCCGTGGCCGAAGAAGCATTCAAAGCCGCCGGCGTCACACTCACCACGCTCACCAACTATGAAGCCGTGGTCGAGGTGGCTCTCCAGACGGGCTACATCAAGAGCGAGCACGTCGAACTGCTCCACCAGTGGCGCCAGAACCCTTCCGAGTGGGGTAAATAAGTCCCAAGCATTTCCACAAACACCCATTATATAATATAAAAGCAAACACCATGGCAAACATTCCCGAATTCAAATACGCCCCTATGTTTCAGATGGGCAAGGACGACACCGAGTATTATCTGCTTACGAAAGACCACGTCTCGGTCTCTGAGTTTGAAGGCCACCCCATGCTTAAGGTGGAGGCCGAAGGTATCACCCGCATGATTAACCAAGCCTTCCGCGACGTCTCGTTTATGCTCCGTCCGGCCCACAACGAGCAGGTGGCCAAAATTCTCTCAGACCCTGAGGCCAGCGACAATGACAAATATGTGGCACTGACCTTCTTGCGCAATGCCGAAGTGGCAGCCAAGGGCCAACTCCCCATCTGCCAAGACACCGGCACGGCCATCGTACACGGCGAAAAGGGCCAGCAGGTATGGACCGGCTTTGAAGACGAAGAGGCCATTGCCAAAGGCGTCTACAAGACCTATACCGAAGAAAACCTGCGCTACTCGCAGAATGCACCTCTCAATATGTACGACGAAGTGAACACGCGCTGCAACCTTCCAGCTCAGATTGACATCGAAGCCACCGAGGGTATGGAATACCGCTTCCTTTGCGTCACCAAGGGTGGCGGCTCGGCCAACAAGACCTATCTTTATCAGGAGACCAAGGCCATTCTCAATCCGCAGACCCTCGTGCCCTTCCTCGTCAGCAAGATGAAAACGCTCGGTACGGCTGCTTGTCCGCCTTATCACATAGCCTTCGTCATCGGCGGCACCTCGGCCGAGAAAAACCTGCTCACCGTCAAGTTAGCCTCGACCCACTACTACGACAACCTGCCCACCACCGGCGACGAGACCGGCCGTGCCTTCCGCGACGTGGAGTTGGAGAAGGAACTGCTCCACGAGGCTCACAACATCGGTCTCGGTGCGCAGTTTGGTGGCAAATATTTTGCCCACGACGTGCGTGTCATCCGTCTGCCGCGCCACGGTGCATCCTGTCCCGTAGGACTAGGCGTAAGTTGCTCGGCCGACCGCAACATCAAGTGCAAAATCAACAAAGACGGCATCTGGATTGAGCGTATGGACGACAACCCCGGCCGTCTCATTCCCGAGTCGCTGCGCCAAGCCGGCGAAGGCGACGCCATCCGCATCGACCTCAACCGTCCCATGGCCGAGATTTGCCAGACGTTGAGCCAGTATCCCGTGGCCACCCGTGTCAGCCTCAACGGCACCATCATCGTAGCCCGCGACATTGCCCACGCCAAGCTCAAAGAGCGTCTTGACCGCGGCGAAGCATTGCCTGATTATTTCAAGAACCACCCCGTGCTCTATGCCGGTCCGGCCAAGACGCCTGCCGGTATGCCTTGCGGCTCTATGGGTCCCACCACAGCTGGCCGTATGGACCCCTACGTAGACCTGTTCCAGGCCAACGGCGGCTCGATGGTGATGATTGCCAAGGGTAACCGCAGCGAAGTGGTCACCAACGCCTGCAAAGCCCACGGCGGTTTCTATCTCGGCTCTATCGGCGGCCCTGCCGCCATTCTCTCGCAGCAGAGCATCAAGCACATCGAGTGTGTAGAATATCCCGAACTCGGTATGGAGGCCATTTGGAAGATTGAAGTGACAGACTTCCCCGCCTTCATTCTCGTGGACGACAAAGGCAACGACTTCTTCAAGCAAATCAAACCGCGCTGTGCCGGCGGCTGCTAACGGTAGCGACCGGGGCAAGTGCCACAGCCTATAAAAGAAGCCGAGGCGGCGTCGATAAAGACTGCCGCCTCGGCGTTTTTTTGTTTGTGGCCTCACACCGACTTTCACTGCGGCCTAGCAAGGCCTGAAGGACCGACCTTACAGGCCGGGGTTTTAGCAATTCATTAGACCTAGGCCTAACGACCTAGGCTAATTATGTTACGCCCCTCTGGGGCTTGCAAAGTCGTATGAAAATGACCACAGCCAATCATAAATTCAATCGCTAATAAGAGCCCCTCTCCTTCTCCGCTCCTCAGCCTCATCTGCGCTTTCCGGCACCGAAGAGGCGGGCGAAAAGGCCGCGGCGGCGTTGGTGATCGTCGTAGCCATAACCGTAGCCGTAACCATAACCGTAGCCATAGCCATAACCGGTCTTCTTGGAGGCGTCGTTGATGACGATGCAGAGATTGCGGAATTTCTTGTTCTGATACATCTGTTCGAGCACGGGGAGGAACTCGCGGTCTTGCACGCCCACACGCACGGAGAAGAGGGTGATGTCGGCCACACGGTTGACGATGGCGGCGTCGGCCACGGCCAGCGTGGGCGTGGTGTCCACCACGATATAGTCATAAGCCATCTTGGCCTGCTCAATCACGTCGTCGAAGCGGTCGGACATGAGCAGTTCGGTGGGGTTGGGCGGCATTTTGCCCACGGGCAACACGTCGACGTTTTCGCCAATGACGTCCACCAGCACCACGTCTGAGAGCGTCAATCCCTCTTCAGACTCGGCCAGCAGGGCGGTGAGGCCACGGCTGTTGCCAAGTTGCAGACTGGCCGTGCGGCGACGTATGTCGGTGTCGATGAAAAGCGTGCGTTTGCCGGTCTGACCGAGAATGTAGGCCAGGTTCATTGAGATGAAGCTCTTACCCTGCGAGGGCGTGGCCGAAGTGACCACGAAGACCTTGGCACTGTGGCGCATAAAGTTGAGTCCGTAACGCAAAAGGCGGAAAGCCTCCATGATGGGTGCGTCGGGCGACTCTGTGCTGATGACGCCGTTGGGTGAATGGCCTTCCCAGTGGGGGATTTCGCCGGCAATGGGTATGGTCGTGACATCTTCCACGTCTTTGCGTCCCGTGATGGTGACGTTGAGCATATGGCGCAGCCAGAAGATGGCTGAGGGCACCAGCAGACCGAGCAGCAGGCTGACGGCCAGAATGATCATACGGCGGGGTTTGACGGGCGTTTTCGGTCCGAGCGGTTCTTCTACCATACGCACGTTGGCTTCGCTGATGGCCATTTGCAGGGCCACCTCTTCGCGTTTGTTGAGCAGGTAGGTGTAAAGCGACGATTTGAGTTCTTGCTGTCGCTGAATGTCGAGACCCTGTTTTTCCTTTTCGGGCACGGCGCCCATCTTGCCATAGAGCGATGCCTCTGTGTTTTTGGCGCGTTGCAATTCGAGTTCCACCGAGCTCACATAGCTTGAGAGCGACGAGAGTATGGCCTGTTTTTGCGAAGCCAATTGGCGGTCGAGCTCACGCACGGCCGGCGCCGACTCGCTGGAGTTTTCGACCAGTCCGCCACGCTCCACGAGCATACGGTTGTATTCAGTGATGAGGGGTGTGAACGAAGCCGACTCGAGAGCCAACACAGGGATGGTCTCGCGTGTGTTGGAGCGGTCGGTGAGGAAACCTACGAGATAGCGGGCCACCGAGAGTTGGGTTTCGAGTTCGATGGTCTGTTTGCGCGCTGCGGCTGTTTCGGTGATGAAGGTTTGTGCGTTTTGCGAGAAGTCGATGAGCTGGTTGCTGCTTTTGAATGCGGCCAACTGCTCTTCCACGCCGCTAAGGTCTTGTCCAATGAGTTCGAGGCGCTCGTCGATGAAACGAGCCGTATTGTTGGCCACGCGGTTTTTGTTGTCCACCACGTCTTGCTTGTAGGCCGTAAACACCTCGTTGAGCACGTCTTCGGCCCGTCGGGGATCGGTGTCGCTACAGCCCAAAACGATGAGCGAGCTTTCCTTATCCATTTCGGCCACCGAGATGCGGCTGCTCCAGATGGCGGCTGCCGTCTTGACGGGATAGTGGGTGACGGTGATGTCTTTGTCGGCCTTGACCTTGGCCAGTTGTTTTTTGTTGCCGCGAATGGTGAGCCAACCCGAGGGTGTGTTGACGCGCTGTCCGTCTACGACGGTGAGTGTGGTCTCGGGCTGTTCGCCTTCGGTGACAATCTGGAAGTCGGAGAGCACGTATTTATATCCGCCTCGTCCGTCGGCCTGCACGTTGACCTTGAAAGCCGAGGGCGTTTTGGCTTTCTCGTCAAATTCCACTTCAAAGGGGCGGCTGAGATAGAGCGTCGTGTTGTGGAGCGACTCTTTCATGGTATAGTCTACATCGAGCGAGAGACTGTCCACGACGCGGGCCATGAGGCGCTTGGACGAGAGGATGAATATCTCGTTCTTGAGGTTGTCGCCCACACTGATGCCGTTGAGTTCGAGCAGTGTGTTCATGCCGCCGCGACTCTTTCGCGCACCGCTGTAGCCGCCGCCCGTGCCGCTGGCGTCCTCGATGAGCATCACGGCCTGACGGGAATAGACGCGGGGCTGGCGGGCATAATAGAGATGTCCGAGCACAAGGGCTATGACTACGGAGATGACAAACCAATACCAATTGGCGCGCAATATGCCGAGACACATGCGGAAGATAACGCTGAACTGCTTGCTGTCTTTCTCTACTATCTGTGGTGCATTATTTTCCATCTTGTTCATTGTGGGCAAAAAAACAGACAGGGCTTTGACGTCTTGTGCGGCCATGCTGTTCGTCCAAGCGATTTTCCGGCCGCGCAAAGAGGGGCTCAGTCTGTGTTGTCGTATTGTTTAGATAAGCTTGATAAGGTCTTTTTGTTACAATGCTGCAAATATAGTGTTTTTTGATTGATTAACGGCGTTGGCGACTGTATCTTTTTGGACCATATGAGATTGAGGGTGCAGATTGGAGGGGTGGCAGAAGGACAAGGCAAGCGCACAAACCTGAATGTATGTCTTTGCGACATCTTGGATGGTCAATCTGGTCTGTTCAAAAGACGAGCCGGCGGTGACGAAAAAGGCCAAGAATAAGGCTGAAAAAGTTTCAAGCCCATGAAAAACGGTCTCGAAACATCGAGGAAGGCGTCTGTCGCGCCTCAACCTAAGGACTTTTTTCACGGGAATAGGGACAGAAATTACGGGGATAAGGGCAGTCGCACCAGTCCTTATCCCCGTAATCAATTGATTTCCGGTTAGTTAAGCCAAACAGACGCCTTCTTCTCTTCCTCTCACTTCAAAGATAAGCTCCGCGAAGGAATGAAAAAAAGACAATAAGGGGCCAATGGCGCCTACTCGCCTGAGGTAAAGTTGTTAAAAAATGAGATTGGTTTTGGGGCATTGGGAAGTAGAAGGATGGTCTTTCAGGACTTGCTTTGCCGCTCAACAATTACGCCAATAAACTCAATTATGAGCACACGACCTCTGAAAGCCGTCGAGAAGACTCCCCTCAGTGTGATTGGGCGTGACTGGAAACGCAGTCTTCGTTCAATCACAGCAATTGCCTCATAATCGGCCGGTTACAAGCGTGTGACTGTGTGATTGGGAAAAAGGGAGAAAATAGGGTATATAGGAGAGGGAGAAATGTGGCGTTGTGAAGGACATAATGGGCGGCTCACTCATCGAAAAAGAGGCTCACTCGGGAAGTCTCTTTCTACTCATTCATAAAAAAACAAATCACCCCGATGCCTTGACGGGCATCGGGGTGATGATCTATAGCGTTGGTCTATGACGCTTAGTTGGGGAAAACGGGTTTGTCCATAAACATGTCGCCGGTGTTGGAAATGGTGGTGACCATTTCGTCGGTCAACTCACGCAAGATACCTGCGTTGACAAGGGCGTCCATATCGTTTTTGAACTCGTTGTAGGCAGCTTCGGGGAAGATTTGAAAACCGTTGCCGTAGTCGCCGATATAGGTAGCCACCTGACGGAGGAAACCCCACTTCTCGAAATAGGGGAAGAGGTTGTAGCCGGTGAGGCGGCTGGTCTTGCGGATGAAGTTGAGGATGTAGGGCATGTTGTTGTCCCAGGTGTTATGATGCTCGGCGGTGATGTAGCGGCACCAAACGGAGGTGGGATAACGCTCGTTGAGCTTGGAGAGAGCATCGTTGGCGTTGTTGTTTTGTGCCATAGCCACGAGTTCGTATTTGTCGTAGCCGTCGGTCTTCTCAACGGTGGAGCCACCTTCTTGCGACATCTGGCGGAGCGACTCATAGAGGTCGGGACCAAAGTCGGGACAGCCGTTTTGCGTGAAATAGACGTAGAGCATGATGAAGGGGCAGAGGGTTTCGCCCACGCCGACTTCGTTGATGGTGCGTGCACGCAGTTTGTTGTCGGCCACCTTGGTGATGTTGACGGCGTCGATGGCCAGTGCCTTATAGTCGGCGTTCCAGTCGAGATGGCCGGCCATGGCCTCAGTGTAACAGCTGTTGCGGATCTGGCTGGTGGTGGCGTTTACAACGATGTTGCCGTCTTTGTCGGTGGCGGTGTAGGTTTCGTCGTCAAGGAAGTGGCGGCGGGCATTGGGCCAGTGATTGATTTTGTCGCTGGTGCGATAGCCCATCTTCATGATGTTGTAGTAGGAGTTCATGTTGTTGCTCACCTCATTGACGCCCTTCCAGCAGAAGTAGGGATGCATCTGATGCTGGTGGCCCCACTCGTGGCTCAAGCCCCAAATGGCATCGTCGTCGCCGTTGACCAGTTTGTTGCAGCTGAGCACACGGCTCTCTTGGTCTCTGTGGAACGATACGCCCAGACCGCCCTGGAACATATAATAGGTGTAGTTGACATAGGCGAAGGTGCGGTTTTTGGGTTGACGGTTGTATTTGGTGAAGCCGAGGATGTCGTGCTCCCACTGTACGAGAGAGTCCATCACGGCGATGTATTGGCGATAGCCGAGGCTGCCGTCGATGGCGCGACAATAGTCGTGGAGGCCTTGTGCCGACCATACGAGGTGGACTTTCTTGCCCACTACGTCCATATGGCTGTTTTTGGCATTGGCGGTGAGCTCATGCATCTCTTCATTGGTCAAGTCGGCAGAGAGGTAGCCATTGACCACACCGTTGATGAAGTGCACCTTGATGTTGGGCTGGCTGTCGGGGTCGGTATCGGTGTGATAGTCGATGTAGGCCAGTGCATCGTAGTCGGGAGATACCCAACCGCCCTCGGCGTATGTGAACGAACCGGCAGGGTCGAACTCAATGACGTTGAGGCCATTGCGCAGACCATAGGTGCGTGTCTGAGGATTGCCGCCGTCGAAATTGCCACCGACAATACCGTTGTACCAAGAGGTAAGCACGAGCGAAGCCGACTTGCCGGCAGGCAGACCGCTCACGGCCACGGCATAGGTGCCGGGGCCCATCGTGATGCCGGTGACGCCGGGACGCTGGTCGTAGTATTTGCCGGGAGTAAGCCACAGGTCGGAAAGGGCCTGCACGCTGAGCAGACAGGGATATTCTGCCACGCGATAGTCGGTGGAATAGTTGCCGTTGAAGAGTTTGGTGGCCAGGCTCTTGACGAAGGGATTGTAGATGCGGTCGATGTCGTCGGCCGTGACGCCTTCGCGCAGAGTGGTGTAGCAATCGTCGGCAAAGATGTCGAGCTCGGCGCGCTCTTCAGAAAGGGTGCGGAACTCCATCTCGGCACAGGCGGCAAAATTGTTTTTACCGCTCTTCACGACAAACTTGATGGAGACGGGATTGGACAGGCCGCCATCGGCAAAGTCTATTCTCGAAGGAGCAGAACTGAAGGCGAAGTCGTAGTTGCCATAGAGACGATAGTCGGTGTCGCCTGCACATTTCACGTAGACATCCACAAGGCCAAAGTTGCCATTGCCGCCGGCAGAGGCATCGGTACGGGGCACATAGTTGACGTACTCAATGAGGGGCACGTTGGTGAAGTTGTAGATGAGAATGGCGGGAGTGCTCTCGCTCACGGGTGTAACGGGGGCACCAGCGGCATAGGCCGTGTGGAAGAGGCTCTCATAGTTGCCGTCGATGGTGTTGGCTACGCCGCCGTCTTTGCCACTGCTGGCATGACCATTGTCGGTGCACGAAGAGACCTTCACGGGATTGTCTTTGGGCATTTCGGCCACAGAACCGTCGGCGGCCTGCTTGATCTGGACAATCTGGTTGATGCCATGCTCGGCATTGACGAATGAGATTTCGGCTGTGCGGGCTTCCTCGTTGTAGTTGACATCGAGATGCACATAAACCTGGCCGGTGGCCGAACGGGTCACTTGGGCCCAAGCGGCGTTGCTCGACACCTCGTAGGGGATGTTGGCAGCAACGCTGAAACAGAGCGTACGCTCCTTATAGCTCAGATTTTGGGCGTGGGGCGTGATGATCATAGGCTGGGCACCTTCGGGCAGCGTGTTTTGTGCCTGCGAAGGCGACACGGCCAAGGCAAGCCCGAGCGCCAAAAGAGCAATGTTGTTTTTGATTTTCATATTATTGATGTGTTTTATGAGACTAAGAGTCTAAGAGACTAAAAGACTAAGAGTCTAAGAGAGTTTGAGCTGCCAAGCCACTCTTTGACTTTTTGACTCTTTGACTTTTTGTCTCTAAAAGTCATTTTGTCTTTCTTACAAAACTCTTACCTTCTGGCCGTTCACGACATAGATACCGCCGGACAGGGGGAAACTTTCGGTGCCGTTGAGCACCTTCATATACAAGGTCTGACCGAGGATGTTGAAAATCTGGACCACGGTCTCGCGATGGGTGGTGACGGTGACCTTACCCACACCAGCTACAATCTGAATGTCGTCGGCATCCACATCGTCAATTCCGGTGGTCTGTTCTTCGCCCACTGCAAAAGGTGAGGTCTCTACGTAGAAGCCAAGACCCTTATAAGCACTGTTTGAGGTGAAGCGAACCACCACCTTGGGCTGCGGCGTGAAGAAGCTGAGCTTGCCGTTTGAAAGGGAATAGTCGTTGGGGGCTGAAGCCGAGGTGCCTTTGGTAAGCTCGGTGTAGTTGCCTTCGGCATCAATCTTGTAGACGCTGACGGCGGCATCGAGTGCGCCAAGGCTTTCAGACGTGGTGCCGACATAGCGATAAGCACTGAGGTCGAGCGGACTGACGTTGCGGTCGGCATAAGTCACCACGGGCATATAGGGCACGCCATCTTTTGAGAGCATATTCTCAGCGCGGGCGATGTTGATGCTGTCTTGAGGCATAAAGGCGATGCGGCCGCCGGCAGGGGCATTGGCCTTAAGCGGCAGAGCGCCAAGGGTGAGGTGATTGCCTGCGATGTTGAGACTGCTCAACTGCGTGTTGGGCAAATAGAGCGTTGAGATTTTGTTGTTGGCCAACGAAACGTCTGAGAGGTTGGCACAATCGGCAAGGTTGAAGGTTGATGTGATGGCGTTGTTGTCGGCCACGATTTGCTGTATGCCTGACACATTGGTAAGTGTGATGTAGGGCAGACTATTGTTGTTGCACACCAGCGTGGAGATGGGCGAACCGGCAGAGATGGTCAGACCGGTCGCGACATTGTTGTTGCTAAAGTTGAGGTAGTCGAGGTCGTCGTTGTCAGTCACACGCACGCGAGAATACTGGTTGTTGCTGACATCGATGGTGCGGAGTGTGGCCGTACGGATGACGAAGGTTCCCGTGAGCTGGTTGTTGGAGAGGTTGATGTTCTCAATGGCAACCAGGTCGTTTTCAGGATAAGACTGGTTGGTGTAGACAATCGACGTGAGTTGGTTGTTGGAGGCGTCGAGGTCGGTCAGGGCCTTCATATCTTTGAGGGTCAGCGTCGTGAGCTGGTTGTTGGAAAGGAAGAGCGAGGTCAGCTCGGTAGCTCCGGTGAGGTCAATGTCGGTCAGACCACAATTTGAGCAGTTGAGCATATTCCAGCGCTTGTCGCCGGTGATGACGATTTGGCTGCCTTTCACCTCGCCGGTGATTTCACGAATGGCATCGCTGCCGGTATTGTAGGCTACTGCATTGCCATCGCCCCAGTCAACGGTCACACCGGTGTAGGTGTGGTTGACCTGAAGGGTGATGGACTCGCCCACGGCCTTGCCGGTAGTGAGCTTGACCACGCGATCTTGTGCCTGTGCAGTCATTGCGCCAATGAGCAAACCGCCGGCAAGAAGGAATGAGGGGAAACAATTTTTATTCATATTCTTTTGGGTTTTGATTTATACTATATAATAAATTAGGAGTGTGACTTAATGCTTTACCGTCGGGGTGTTGGGGAAGTTGGGGACGGGGAAGTTGGGAATTTCAGCGCTGGTGATGGCCTCAATCTGTTCGTCGGTAAGGGTCTTCAGACCGAGGGCGTCCATATCGGCCTTGAACTCGTCGCGCATACTGTTGAGCAGAGCCACGCCCTTGTCACCGTAGTCGCCAATGGTCATGACGATGGTGCGCATAAAGCCGCAGCGCTCAAAGAAGGGATAGAGATTGTAGCCGCTGAGTTTGGATGCCTTGCGCACATAGTTGAACATGGCCGGCACACTGTTTTGCGTCCACACAGAAGTGGGGGTGATGAAGTTGTGAGTGGTCCAAACCGAAGAGGGATAGGCGTCAATGAACTTCTGATAAGCGCCGTTTTTATTGCCATTCTGTGCGCTGCAGAGCAATTCGTATTTGTCGACGGTGGTTTTGGCTTTCTTCACTCCGGCCTCATAGTCGGGCTCAACGGCCGAACCGTTGTCGTTGTCGCTCTGACGAAGGCTCTCGTAGAGGTCTTCCTGGAAGTCTTTGACATAGTTGGCATTGTCTTTATCGCTGAAGTAGCAATAGAGCATAAAGAAGGGAGCGGTGAGTTCTTCCACATACACCTCATTGATGCTCACGCCGTGGTCGCGGTCGGTGGCATAAGAGGGAATGAGATAGGCACCGTCACCGTTCACATAGCGGTTGTATTGGGCACGGATGGTATCTTGGATTTCGGGACACCAAGCGTAGTCGCTAATTTTGGTGTAGGCCTTGATACGGGCACTGGCGGTGTCGTTGCTCAAAGCGCCATTCTGGAAGAAATGCTTGTACATATCGGTCCAAGCGCCTTGAATACGTGCGCCGTGTTTGCCGGTATAGCCCATGTGGAGCACATTGTAGCAAGAGTTCATGTTGTTGGAAGCCTCAGCCAGACCTGCCCAGCAGAAATAGGGGGTCATCTGATGCTGGTGGCCCCACTCGTGGCTCAGACCCCAAATGGCATCGTCGTCGTTGTAGATCATAGTGCGACAGTTGAGCACACGGCTCTCCTGGTTGTACATAAACGACACGCCATAGCCGCCCTGGAACATATAATAGGTATAGTTCACATAGGCCATCGTGCGGTTGTCGGGGGTGCGGCCGTATTTGGTCAGACCGAGCAGGTCGTGCTCCCAACCCACGAGCGAGTCGAGCAGGTTGATATATTGAATGAAACCAAGTGAGGAACCGTCAGAAGCCTTGCAATAGTTGGCCAAACCCTTAGAGGTCCAGACGGAGTGCACCTTGTCGCCCACGAGGTCCATACAGGTGTTGGGCGCGTTCTGACAGAGCAAGAGCATCTCTTCGTTGGTCTTGTCGGGAGAAAGATAGCCTTGGATTTGACCGTTGACGAAGTGCACCTTGATGTCGGGATGGTTAGTGGGGGCATCGTCACTATAGTAGCTGATGTAGGCCAGACCGTCGAAGTCTGACTTGAAGTTGATGAGGTTCAAGCCGTTCTGGAGAGAATAGGTATAAGTGGCCGGACCGCCGCCTTTCCCCTCTTCGTCGAGTTCTTTTGCATACCAGGCCACCACCTTGAGCTGGGCGGTGAGGTCGTCGGGAATACCGCTCACCATCACCAGGTTCTTGCCCTTTGAGATGTTGATACCCGTCACACCGGCCATCTGGTCGTAATATTTGCCGGGGCTGTTCCACTGTTCAGACTGTACGAAAGGCGAGAGATGGCAGGGATAAGAGGCCACGCGATAGTTCTTCTCATACTTGCCTGCATAGAGTTGCTTGGCCAGCGCACGGATGGCATCGACAGAAATGGTGTCGATGACGTCGAGCGTCACGCCGGGCTTGAGCGAACTGAGCACGTCGTCGGCAAAGATGTTGCTATAGAGCGACACATCGGAGATATCCTTGCGGAACTCCACCTCTGCCAATGAGGCGTAGCCGTTTTTGCCCGTAAGAATTTTCAACTGGATGGAAGACACGTCCGTCAAGCCACCTTCAAACGTAACGGTGCGAGTCGCGGTGCTCATCTCCCAGTCATAAGCGCCATAGAGCGTATAGGCAGACTCTCCCTTGCGCTTGATATACAGTTCCACATTGCCCGGCAGGCCATTGCCTCCATCAGTACGAGGCACGAAGTTGATATAATCAATGCGGTCGGGATTGGTGAAGTTGTAGGTCAGTATGGCGGGATTGGAGGCAGAGATGCCACCGCTATACGGCGAATGAAAGAGCGTTGAGGTGTTACCATCGAGCGTGTTGTTGATGTCGCCGTCGCTGTAAACGTTGGCGTGGCCGTTGTCTGTGCAAGACGAGGGCATCACAGCGTTTTCAATCAAGTCGGCAGCCGTGTTGGGCTTCTGCGTGATGGCCATTGTCTGCTGGATACCATTTTCGGCATTGGCAAACATCAACACAGCCATGCGCTGCTCGGGGTCGGCGTTTTCGTCCACGTGAATGTAGACCGTGCCGTCCGTGCCCTGACGCACCGAAAGCCAAGACTGGCCACCGGTCACCTCAAAGGGCACGTTGGCCACGACTTTCATACACAAGGTACGCTCTTTGTAATTGACAGTTTGATTGTGCGGAATGACAATCATCGGCTGGGCGTCTGTCGGCAGCGCCGACTGAGCCACGGCAGAGCCGCTCAGCATAAAGGCGGAAAGAGCGACTCCGGCAATCAGATTTTTGAGTGTAAAGTTTTTCATTCTGTAATTATTATTCTTTTTGTTTGATAATTCAGAAAGACGGCACCGACACAGTGGTGGCCGTTGGGACAGATGACAAATAAACTATAGAAGCTATGCGCCAAAGCGCGTTTAAATAAAGAAGATTTAAGGAGGTTTGTGTATTGGTAGGATTGGTAGCTCCTTGCAGCAAGGCCGCAGTAGGGCTAATATCACGCCACAAAAATAGATGTTTAGTTTTGTTCGGCAAAAGGAATAAGATTTAAAAAATCTTTTTTGTCAGCGTTTTACGCGGGTTTATATTTGTTTAACGCTAAATGGCTGCAAGTATCCATAAATAAAGCGTAAATTTGTAGTGCATATATAGCAGAACTTCAATCACAATCCAAATTATATCTAAAACACCAACATCACACACACTATGAAGCACGTTTTTGCATTCGGTCTTGCGCTTTGCGCTGTATGCCTTCTCGGTAGCTGCAAATCCAAAGAAAGCGCCTATCGCCAAGCTTACGAAAAAGCCAAACTCCAACAGAACTCTTCAAACAATGAGGCCACAACCGTGACGGTTGCTCCCACGACAAACGAGCAGCAGGCCGTCAGCGTGACGCCCGTCAATCCTAATCCCGCACCCGAAGACAACAGCGACGTGCGTACCATCGCCGGAGGCGTCACTGTCGTGGCCGGAGAGCCTTTGCGTACCTACAGCGTCGTGGTAGGCAGCTTCATCACGCAGGCCAACGCCGAAGGCTTGATGTCGCAACTCAGAAGCAAAGGCTATGCCGCTCGTGTAGTCAAGACCAACGAAACCATCAACAACCACACCGGCTGGTTCCGCGTGGTGGCCTCTTCATACGACGACAAGGCCTCGGCCGTCAATTCACGCAACGAGCTCAA
>SFFB01000031.1 GCA_004557035.1 Bacteroidales bacterium
CGCTCTAACAGGAGCGCCGTAGCGCGTTTTCCCGTTTAGCGAGTGCAAAGATACGCACTTCCTACATTCCCTCCAAAACTTTCTGAGAAAAAATTTAATGACGAAATTACCAAAATGACCAAAATATGGACGTAAGAGTAATGGCTTACAGCGTTTTACGGCTCTCAATATTTTTTTGAAAATTTCTACTCATTTTTTTGAAGGTCAAAATGGTCCTCGCGCGTGCGTTCATTTAATATATAAGGAGAGGAAAATTTCGCAGATTGGAGAGAGGAAAGAAGAAAATTAGGGCAGGCATGTTCAAAAGCGAGGGCGTCTGTGACAGGATAATTTCAGTCGCCGCCGATTTGGGGTTGGTTTGGGTGGTGATGTTGGGGATTTTTTCAGGAATAGGGTCAAATTGTGCCGAAATTTAAGCCGGCAATGCTTTGAATAGGGAGAAAAAAGTCTGTCAGTATCGCAGGAATTTCCGGCATAAGGACAGAAATTCGTGGCATAAGGACAAGAAGAAGCTGAAAGGCAATAAAATATGCGCCGTAAGGGGCGCTCTCTTCTCTTTGGTTCAAAGATAAGCGGAAGTGACTGTGCCACAAAAGACAGAAGCCGGCAGGCGCGACGGCATTTTGCGCGACGCAGCGGTTGGGCCACGCCGTGTCTTTCACGGGCGAAACAGGCAAGGTAGAGACAGATTTACATAAAAAAACGAAAATGGGCGCACAAATGTGGTGGCAGATTGGGTGTATAGGGCCTTTTACCTATCTTTGCGGCTCTTGATTTATCACGTTAACCTATCTTTCCAATACGACACCAAACACTTTGTTTTATGACGAAAAGACTCTGCCACAAGACATGGCGCTTTATGATGTCTGTAGCCTTGATGATGGGCTGCCACTTATGGCTCAATGCCCAACACGTCCACGACGACACGACCACTTGCAGCATCATCCGGCCGACGGGTGAAGACTCGGTGAGCTATGCGCGGCTGTTGCAATCCCAGCCCAAGGCAAAGGGGAAACTGCGCGGTGCAGAGGTCTGGACCTCGGCCGAAGTCCCAATCTACAACAGTGGCGAGGTGTATCAATTTCGTGTGGCCCTGCTCATCACGCCCGAGGTGCTCGACGAGTTCAATGGCGGCGACGAGGCCACTGTCATGGCCTGGTGGGACAAGGCGGAGACCGAGCTCAACAGCTATTACCGCACAGACGTGGGCATTGAGATCAAGGTGGTGAAAGACAGCCGTCTCATTATGCTCGAGAACAACACAGGATATGACATCCGCAACGGCAGCGGTTCGCTCGTGTCGGAAAACGGCACGCCCATCGTCAACAGCCTCATCGGCGAGGCCAACTACGACCTGGGCCTTATGATTACGAAAGGCACGGGCAGTCTGGCCGGCCAGGCCTCGCTGGGTGGTGCCAGTTCGCGCTATCGCAAGGCCTGCGGTTTCGCCGTCAGCCGCATCACGACCATAGCCCACGAGATGGGCCATCTCTTTGGGGCCGAACACACCCACTATGTGGCCGACGGCGACTACACCGAACCGGGTTCGGGACGCAGCATCATGAGCTACGGGTCGCCCCGCGACTTCTTCTCTTTAGGCAGCATCCGCTATATGCGCCGCCTGCTACGCGCACTGAATGTCTACACCACCCCCGAGCGCACGCCCGAGTCGGCAGACTACTCGCGCAACAGCGACATCGAGGGCACCAACATGCCCTATGCCTATCGCGAGAGCGGCGTGCAACCCCAAATCGACGACGACTTGATGGCCAAGGAATATGTCGTGACCGAGGGGAGCAATTTTCAGTTTCACATCCCATTGAAAAACCCCATCGACGAACCGCTGCTCTATGCCGTTCACGGTCTCGACATTGCCCTGCCGATGGGAGCCAACGCCCTGCAGCCCGTGTATAAGCCCACGGCCTCGAGCGCCCAAATGTTCCAGCCCTATTATGAGAACCCGACACTCGTGGCGGCCGATGCGCAGAGTCTTTATATCCCATTCTCAGACGCCTCACGCACGGGCCTGTTTACGTTTGCGGCTGCTGTCCATCAAAAATCGCTCTACGACAGCAGAAAGATACGGTTGCGCATCATCAAGGGCGAGCCGTTTTCGGCCGGCATAACGTCGCCGACCAACTCGCAGCTCTATCGTTGGGGCAGCAAACTGTCGGTGTCGTGGACGCCGCAGACCGACGTTTACGGTCCCAACAGCCGTGTGCGCATCTCGCTGTCGACAGATTTCGGACAGAGTTTCCCCTACATCTTGGCCGACGACCTGCCCAACACCGGCACATGGACGGGAGCTTTCCCCTACATCACCATCGGCCAAACGGCCTATCACGACTATCCGCAGGCCATCAACGGCGGCACGCTCAAGGTGGAGATTATTGGAGAAGCCCCATACGCCATGATGCCTAACATGCCGTATTACCGGCAAAACGGCGAAACCATCTACAGCGGCGGTTTCACGCTCAATGCGAGCAATGCACGCTATTTTTTCAAAGACAGTGCCACCGGTGGCGAGCCACCTGCGCCCTATGTCTGCCTGGAAAGCATCGACGACCTGCCGGCCACAGCACCCACACTGGTGGCTTATTACAAGACCAACACATCGACGACCTACAACACCACTTATGCCCAAACGGCCGAGGGACGCCTCATCCGCCGCACTTGGACGGCCACAATCAGTGGTACGCCTTACGTCTACACCCAGATTTTCGAACTTCCTGAACAGAAATCAGCCACTGCGGCCATCAACAAACAGCTGAAAGACATTGGCCGAGAGGCGGCCGAACTGGTGAGCCACGAGGGCGAACCGGGTTATCCCCTCCCCTCGTTGGCAGCCTACCGCGAATTGAAAGGCGCTTATCCCCAAGTGTTTGACAGCGAAGGTTTCCTCTTGCCGGACTTTGACACGGCTGCGGGCGAACGCGTGCTTGCCGCCGTGCAGACACTCCACAATGCCACCGACGACGAGATTGTCTATCCCACGTCCGGCCGCTATCTGCTGAGGAGTTATCAGGCCTTGCCGGCTTCCACACCCTATTATTATTACTGCCGCACGGTGGTGGGCGACGAATTGAAAGAAGTATGGAAAGCCGACGCCGCCGTCGGAACACCGCTGGTGCTCACTGCCGGCCAAGACGGCATTTATCTGAAAGACGACGAGGGGAATGTGCCCTATCTCGACGGTATGACCAACACTTACAATGATTTCATCCTGCGTCGCGGCTACACCTGGGGCAGTTTCACCCTGTTGAGCCACAATCTGCAGCAAGCGCAACTGAGCCGCAGCGGCGAAACCTTCTCACTCAACCACCGCTATGCCGGCGACCCTCAGGGCTATCTCTGCAACAACAACGACGTGCTCATCGTCTCGACCGACTTTCAATTTGTTCCCATTGTCGAAACAGCCTCGCTGACAGACGAAACCTTCTATCGTCTGCGCTCTTGCGCCACCGGCCATTATCTCACCCTGCCCGAGAACCTTCAGACCAACACGTCGTTGCGCCTTTCGGCCACACCCGACACCGGCAATATCTGGATGAAGGACGGCAATCACCTTCTGGCTTATGCCTCAGGCTATTATATGAACGGCACAACACACGGGGCCTTGGACCAGGCGGCAGAATATCAGTTTGAAGCTCACCCGACAGTGCCGGGTGCCTATGCCGTGAAATGGAACGAAAGTTACCTGCAAGTCCAAGACGGTGTGCCCGCCACGACGTCCTCGGCCTCCGACGAGACCACAGCCTGGCAGGTTGTGCCCACGGCCCTGCTCCCTGTCGACGTTTCGGCCTCGGGCTATTCCACCCTCTTCGCTCCGCAGACTCTGGCGGCACAAGACGAAACAACCATTTACGCCGCCACTCTCGACCAAACCGCCGGGCGTTTCAAACTCACCTCAACCGACGGCATCGTGCCGGCAGGCCAAGGCGTCGTCATCAAAGCCACCGAAGGCCGCCACTGGTTTGGCATCAGCCAAGCCGCATCGACCGTGACGAGCGACCTCACCGGCAGCCTGGCCACCACCCGTGCCGTGCCGGGTGTCTTCACGCTGCAAAACGGGAGCGACGGCGTCTGCTTCTATCGCTATGCCACCGATGGGGCCGGCAGCGTAGACGGCTTATTGCTGAAAGGTTTCAAGGCCTATTGGCAAGGGCCGGCCGACACTTCAGCTTCGTCTTATCGTCTTGACTTCGGCCACGTTGTAGATGGCACGCCAACAGTCGTTTTTGAAGGAAAGACGACCGACACACCGCTCTACGACCTGACCGGTCGGTGCATCAACCGCCCCACTCGCGGCATCTGCATCAGCGGCGGCAAAAAGTGTATTGTGCAATAAAAACGACAGCGACCATGACTTCGAAGAAAGCCTATCAACGCCCCATATCTCTCACGATAAACCTCGACCCGACCACGCCGCTGTGTCAAATCTCGGCTGGTGGCGACGAGGGCTATGCCGACATTTCAGACGGCTACGGACAGGAACAGCTCTCCGACCGAGGTGGTTCGTGGTGTTTTTTTGAAGCCGAAGAGGCGGAATAAGCACCCCTCAAACGCGTGACCGACGTGACTGGAAACATCTTTGCCGTTCAATCACAGCATTTCATTGATTTCCCGACAGTTACAAGCGCGTGATTGTGTGATTGGGGAAAAGGCAACAATTAGGGGGAATATGCGCGCGCGAGAGCGCGAGAGACGCCCTATGTAGCGTTGGCCGGAAAACGGTCGTCATCGTTAATGTTGGTGGTGGATAAGTCCCTCCCGAGCGCACATCATCGTACCACATAACCCAGGGTGCCGCCTCGCTTCGCTCGGCTCTGCCCTGATAGGTTACGCCCTTTCATCAATGCAAGTTGGGCTGCGGCTCGGCAATTCAAACAAGTTTGATTGCGCTCACCTTGCACCAACTTTCAGGGTTTACAGTGCCACGCACCAATGCGCCAAACAATCTCTTTTTCATTCACTTTTTTAAGCACCCTGCCTTTCAGAGCTTGCGGGGCTATGTTTAAATGCACATAAACTATCTCAATATTTGAATATCCCCCAAATATTGCCCGAGATAATCGCCACATTATTTGTCCCTGTCTCTTTGCCTTGTTAAATATTTGGACATTTCAAAATTATACTCTATATTTGCCCGTGCAGAACGAAGCTGTGGAGCGTCTTGAAACGACACCGCGGCGGAGGGCTGCACCGACATAATTTCATAAGAAAGCGTTTATCGCGCAATCTCCTGACATTCTGAAATTCTCGCAAAATTTCTATGGTCGTCAAGGGGAACGCAACGATAGATGCCCCTGGATATGTAATGCCTTGCCACCGGCCGGTATCCCCGTTTGGGATATTGCCGGAGGCTGTAATTGCATATACGAGCGTGGGCTTCTCCGTTGCCGTCCGACGACCAAGGCAATGCGAGAAGCCTCAGAATGTAGGATGGTAGCAGGTACAGAATCCTACGCTTTCCATTTTTCACCCGAAGGGCCCAACGAGGGGATGACGGCGGACCACCAGTTTACAGCGTATGTGTCAGTTTTTGACGTTTTTGATTGATGCCGGCAAGCCAATTATGTCTTGGCCAGCAGCCTGACGCGTACCCGGAATTGTTGCGAAATCAATAACCTAACCTTTTATATTATGAAAACCTACAGTTTAGTGTTAGCCTCCTTCATTGGAGGTCTGTCGGCATTGCCGGTGACCGCCCAGGTGAGCAACGACAATGAGTATGGCGTGTATCAGGTTGATGCAAGTCAGAGCGTGCAGGCTTTTGTGCCCGGCCAGGTCTTGGTGAAGTTCAAAGACTCGCAGCCGGTGAGCGTACAGCGCCTGCGTGGTGTCTATAAGTCCACGTCGAGCTTAGGCGTGACCAATGTGCTGGCCAAATATGGCGTGAGCAGCATGGAGAAACTGCTTCCGGCCGAGGTGGCCAAGCCCCAGAGTGCCCTGCGCAAGGTCAGAGGCTTCCGTGGTGAAACGGTGGAAGAAAACAACCTCGACCAGATTTACCACTTAAAGTTTGCCTCGGAGGCTCCCGACTCGGTGTTGATGCTCGTAGAAGAGCTGAAGACTCTGGACGAGGTGGAATATGCCGAGCCCAACTACTATTATTATGCCACAGGCACACCGGCTGCCACGACAATGGCCGTGCCGGCATGGCTGCCGAAACCGGCAGACGACGAACCGGCAGCTGACGAGGGCGTGATATGTGCCGATCCCACCCAAAACCCGTTCTATTCACAGCAATGGGGCATCAAGGCGCTCAATATCGACCAACTGTGGAGCAAGCCCATCGTGAACAGCAAGCGACCCGTCATTGCCATTCTCGACACGGGCGTGGACATCACCCACCCCGACCTGAAAGACAACATCTGGAACAATCCGCTCGAGACGGAAGGCGAAGCCGGCTATGACGACGACGGCAACGGTTTTGTGGACGACGCCCACGGCTGGGACTTCGTCTATAACTATCACGAGATGGACGACAACAACTCCCACGGCACCCACGTGGCCGGCATCGCCGCCGCTGCCGACAACGCCATCGGTATTGTCGGTGCCAACCCCAAGGCGTTGATTATGCCGGTGAAGGTGCTCGACGACGACGGTCGTGGCACGCTGGCCGATGTGGTGAAAGGCATCAACTATGCCGCCCAAAACGGCGCCGACATCATCAACCTGAGTCTGGGCAGCAGTTCTATCTCTACGGCTATGGTGGAGGCACTTGAGAATGCCTACATCACCTCGACGATTGTGGCTTCGGCGGGCAATGACTGGAGTCCAATATACGATAAAAACCATGGTCTCAACTATCCTGCGGCCTACTATTGCGTGATTGGCGTGCAGGCCACGAGCGATGCTGCAGGCACCATGGCCTATTTCACCAACTACGACCCCGACGGCCCCGTGTTCTCGCGTTGCGACATTTCATTAGATCTCAACCGCGAGAAAGACCCCACCGTGGTCTATGGTATCAACTATGAAGTGAAGGCTCCGGGATTCAACATTCTGAGTAGTGTGCCCGGTGGCAACTATGCCGCCTACAACGGCACTTCGATGGCTTCGCCCTTGGTGGCCGGCGCCATTTCGGCCTTGAAGATGGTGAAAACAGACGTGACCAACGACGCCTTGATGACCGACCTGGCCTATATGGACTGCGACTTTGCGAGACTGTATGGCGACGAGGCCCGTGTGCCCGACATTTTTCTTGCCGGCATGACCATCGACGACGCACTTGAAGGCAACAAGAGCCCCGACGGCGAGGTGGATGCGGGCGAGACGCTCAACATCTATCCCACCCTGCTCAACGGCTGGGGCAACAGCGGCGCCATCTCGATGCATCTCGAAGTGGACGCAGAGAAGGCTCCGTTCATCACCATCGACAATCCCGACGTGGACTTCGGCTACAGCATCGGTGCTTTCTCGCACTTGCGGAGCAAAAATCCGTTTGTGGTGCATGTGTCTGAGGACGTGGGCAACGACGATCAGGTGAAGTTCGTGCTTTCTTGCACGGGCGAAAATCACAACAAGAGCTTTGAATATTACATGGACGTGAAGAATATGTCGAAGATTGGTGGTCTAATCGACAAAGACACCGTGTTCACGGCCGACGTGGCTTGGCACGTGACCCAGAACATCGGCATTATGGAAGGCGTGACGATGACCATCGAGCCGGGTGCCCGTTTGGAGTTTGACGAAGGGATGGGTATCTCTTCATTCGGCAAATTGGTGGCCAAGGGCACGCCCGAGAAGCCCATCATCATGACAGGATACAATAATGCCACATGGGGCGGCGTGTATTCACATTATTCTAAGGACGGTACAACCTATACTGGAATTTATCGCAATGAAGACTGGACTAAATTCACGCTGAAATACACGGATGAAACACCGACAAAAATAACTTCCTATTCTTCTTATGGTCAGAATTGGTATTATCCAGACGAAGAGAATTTGTCACCAAGAAAAGAGTTTAGCCTAGACGATTACATAATGAAGGCTGTGGGTACAAGAGATTTCACAGATAAACAAAATTTACTGACGGATTCGGAATTTCTCACCCCCATCGTCTTGCAAATGATGGCAGACTTTGATGCCTACGAAGCTGAATGTGCCACACAATATGCCACAGAACCCGGAGAAGGTCACTCTAAATCTTTTTATAATACCAAAGAATTTGACTTTAGATATGAGATCTACGCCCATCCTCGCGACACAATCAGTTATTGCAAGATGTCAGGATTCTCTAGTGGTTCTTCCATTTACCCAGTAATGAAAGATTGTGAGATATCTAAGTCTCGTGGTAGAGCAAATTATATGACGTTGATTAATAGCAACGTTCTAAATAGTATGATTGAGCAGTTCCAGTCCTACAATATTTTTATCAGTTCTAATTTCATAAACAACTGGGAAAACAAATATATGATACCAGAGTATATGTGTAAATACAGCGACCTGAAGAACTGCAATTATATCAATAATTACGTAGAGCTATCCGGCACATCGAGAGATAACCGCTATATGCTGGCCATCAAGAGCAATACGCCGGTCTTAAACCATTCGGACTATCCCTCATATCTCGGCTCTTCCCGCGAAGACTTGATACGTCCCTATTTATATGAAATTGGCAATGCGCCCGGCACCTTTGGCAAGATTGACCTCAGCAATATGCCGTCACAGCCCTACGCCGAGCCTCATGGCATTTTGTGGAAGGTGGTGGTGAACGGAAAAGACTGCCAGGACGAATTTGAAGAACTCGACGCCTTGGGCGTTGGCACCCATCAAGTGCAACTCTATTTCAACCGCCCAATGAACAAGGAGAAGGCGCCTCAGGTGACCTACGGCGTGCGCCGGCCCTACGCCCAACACAAACTGGAAGGCGGCACCTGGAACGCGGAAGGCACCATCTATACGCTCGACATGAAACTGACCGGCCGCGAGATGACCGACGGTCTCAACCGTTTCTTTGTGAGCGGCGCTGAAGACAACGAATACTTCACCTGTCCCTACGACTCCACACGCTTCAACGTACTGATACAGTCGGCCGGCTCATTGGCCACCGGCTTTGCGGCAGAACCCAAGATGGGTCGTGTGGACCTCCAATGGAACAACGAAAACAACGACTTCTCTGACGCCATGGGCTTCAACGTCTATCGTTACGACGAAAACAACGACACCCTGCGCATCAACAAGGAAATCCTCCACATCGAGTCTACCGATTTCACCGACTACGACGTGACGCCGGGCAAGACCTATTGGTATTACTACAAGGTGCTCTCCACCGACCTGCAAGAATATGACATCTCCAACGTGGTGGCTGCCACACCTTTGACCTCGACCAAGGGTGACGCCAACGGTTCGGGCGATGTGGACGTGGCCGACGTCATCACCACAGTGAACTACGCCGCCGGCATGAGCCCGAAGCCCTTCATCTATGAAGCTGCCGACATGAACGAAGACAGCAGCATCGATATTCTCGACGTGGTGGGCATCATCCAAAACATTCTCAACCCCGGCGCAGAAGCCACCGCCCTGGCCGAAGGCACTGCGAAATATAGCATTGAAAACGGCGTGCTCTACGTGGAAAGCACAGTGGCACTGGCCGGTGTGCAGGTGCGCCTGAACGTCGAGAAGGGCCGTGTCATCAGCGTGGACGAGAGCCTGAACGGATTTGAACAGACCTCGGCATGGCTGAGCAACCAAGACTGGATTTTCCTGGCCTATAACCTCAACGGCAAAACGCTGCCTGCCGGCAAACACGCCCTGCTGCATATCGGCGAAGCCGGCCTGTCGACGCTCTGCCTGAGCGACGCGAATGGCCGCAACGTGAAGGTGACCCAAGCCGAAACGACCGCCATCGACCACATCGAAGGCAGTCTGAAGACCACCGGCAGCATCCACTCGCTCGACGGCAAGACCATCTCTGTGGACGACAAGCAAAAAGACCAACTGCCCAAAGGCGTCTATATCGTCAACGGCGAAAAGGTGGTGAAATAATAGGCTTATGAACATCAAGCGAAGTTTACTTATGTTGGCTCTGTCTCTGGGATTTATCCCGGGGACAAGAGCCGACAACAAGGTGACGCTGTCTACCACAGAAGGCTCACCCGGCGCGGAAGTCACGGTCAGCGTGGCACTGGACAACACCGAGACGGTGTCTTCGTTGCAGGTGGCCATTCCGATAGACGGTGACGTGACTTTGGTGGACGGCTCAGCCGTGGCGGGTAGCCGGTGTGCCACCCATTCGGCCACAGCCGGAATGAAAGACGACACCATCAAGGTGCTGGTCTATTCGCTCACCATGGCTCCCATCTCGGCCGGCAGCGGCGAAGTGGTGTCGTTCAAACTCAAATTGGGTTCGACGCCACAGACGGTGTCGCTGATGCCTTCGTCCGTCCTCATAGCCAATACGGCTGGTGAGGCCGTGAGCAGTACGGTGGAGCCCGGTGCCGTGACAACGCGCTGTGCCAAAGCCGTTTTGTCTACACTCGAAATGAACTATGGCCGCGTGCCCATCAGAGGCACCTACACGGCCGGTTTCAACGTGACGAACGAGGGCAACGAGCAGCTGACCATCACACAGCTGGACTTCTCTGACGTCAATGTGTTTTCCACCTCCACCACCTTTCCCCTGAGCCTGCAGGCAGGAGAGTCGCGCCAAGTGGACGTGGTGTATCAGCCCGTGGAAAGAGGCACCATCAGCCGGACGGTCAAGGTGGTGAGCAACAGCATCTCAAAGCTCAACACCATAACCCTCAAGGCCGAACCTTTTGCCGTGAACGAAATCCACGTGCAGCCCGTGAGCGGCAACTCTGACGAGGAAGTGACCGTTGACATCACCATGAACAACATGGACCCCGTGAGCGGCCTTCAGTTGACATTCAATCTGCCCGAAAGTCTGAGATACGTTGACGGCAGCTTTGCCCTCTCTTCGCGCAAAGAAGACCATGTGGCCGTGGCTTCACTCCAAGATGGCACACTGCGCGCCTTGGCCTATTCGCCCGGCGACAAACCCTTCAAGGAACAAGACGGCGTAGTTTGCTCGTTCAAGGTTAAGCTGGACGGATGGTATAGCGTCACGCTGACGCCGGCCAACGTGGTGCTCTCGGCCACCATAGGCGACCAGGTGGAGAATGTGGTGTCGGCCTTCACCGGTGCCACGGTCAGCATCAGCAGCCCGACCATCAACGTGAGTTCCACACTCGACTTTGGAGCCGTTTCCATCACAGAGGCCGCCGAAAAGACTCTGACCGTGAGAAACTACGGCAGTGCACCGCTACAAATCAGCAAGGTCTTGTCGGACAACGACCTGTTGAGCGTGACGAACACCATGCCCGTCGACATCGCCGCGGGACAGAGCGCAGCGCTCAATGTGGTTTATGCCGGCACCGACCTCACCACATTCAATGGCACGCTAAGCATCTATTCAAACGACCCTGCCAAACGCATGACGCAAGTGGTGGTGAGCGGCAGCCGCTTTGCCCCCAACTACCTCAGCCTGCAAGCCCAAAAGACTTATCCCGACACCGACATGACCATAGACCTGCTCTACGACACCTACGACGACCTGAGCGGTCTGCAGTTTGACCTGGAATATCCCGCCACTGGCTTTGAGCCTTCGGGCGGCAACGTCGTTTTGGCCGAGGCCGCCTCGGGCATGACGGTCAGCGTGCGCAATCTGGGCGGCAAAGAGCGCTATTTCTGCTATTTCCTCTCCGGCGGAAGCATACCAGGAGGAACCGGCAAACTGATGTCTATCGTGTTGAAAGGCATTGGCGACACCCGTCCGCTGGGCACCTACACGGTCAAGGCCACCAACATTATATTGAGCAAAAGCAGTCTTGAAGACACCTATGCCGGCAACGACCTGACGGTGAATGTAGAGGTTGTGCCCCGCCTGTGTGAGCGCGTGCAACTCTCTTCTGAGAGCCTCACGCTCGAAGTGGGCCAAAGCCATCAACTCACCGCCACCGCCCTGCCCGAAAACGCCACCTCGCGTATCGTGAGCTGGACCAGTTCAAATGAGAGCGTAGCCACGGTGGACGCAGAAGGCCACGTCGAAGTGGTGGGCGTGGGTCAAGCCGACATCACCGCTACCGCCACAGACGGTTCGGACGCCAAGGGCGTTTGCCGCATTACGGGCTTTATGAAAGGCGACGCCAATGCCGACGGCAAAATCAGCATTTCAGACCTCTCGGCCATCGTCAAACTTATGCTTGGCGAAGAGACCGGTGCGTTCAGTCCCGACGCCGCCGACGCCAATGAGGACGGCAAAATCACGGTGAGCGACATCTCGGTCATCGTCAAGAAGATGTTGGGCCAAGAGGCCGGCGAATAAGTTCATAAGAGTCAACAGACGGCTTCGCCACTGCAGCCTTCCATTGCGCTGACGCAGCCGCAGACTCATCCTCTCACAGACACACTCAACTTATGAAGAAAACACTGTTATTTTTGATACTCATCGTTTTCGGCCCCTGCCTGCATCGCGCCATGGCCACCGACATAGATCCGGCCGAAAACACGCTCTATCTGGCCCCGACTGCCGACTTGGTAGACGGAACGGCCACCATCACTATGATGCTGAAAAACCAGTTTGAGGTGCACGCCTATTCGGTGGACATCTATCTGCCCGAGGCACTCTCGGAGGCCGGCTTCGACATCAAGGTCAGCACGGCAAGAAAGACCGACGGCCATGCACTCCATTGGGCCCGACAGGCCGACGGGGCCTATCGTGTAATTTGGTATGCCTCAGACGATGTGCCCTTCACCGGCAACGACGGCGCCGTGGCCACCATCACCCTGCAAGGCGTGGCTGCCGGTAGCTACAACATAAGACTGGAAAAGATTGACCTCTCCGACGGCTACAACGACCTTGTGTCGGGATACGCCACCTCAAGCACGGTCAGCGTGGCCCCACCCACCTACGACACCAACTGCAACCTGCAAGTCTTACCCTTCCTCATCACTGAGAGCATGGTCGAGGCCGAGACGCCTGTTCTGCTCACCACTAACAAGGCGTTGATCAAGGTGGAATATGACTTGGTTTTGCCGGAGTCGCTGATCACGAATGAAGCCTATTGGCACACACTCGCTCTCTCTTCACGCAAATACAAGATTACGGAAGAGGTGACAGACGGTGTCGTCCACGTGGTCGTGGAAAGGAAAAACACCTACACCATCGCTGCCGGTGAAGCCGTGACGATGATCCGACTGGGCATGCTTTACGACGAACTCATCGGTCAGGGACCGCAGGCTGTCATCGTCAAAAACATCAGACTGACAGACACCGAAAGCCAGACCATCCACGTGGCGCCCTATACCACCTATTTCATTCAAGACGTCTACCAGCGGAGTATGGCTAACGAATGGGGCACCATCTGCCTGCCCTATGCCACACAGTCGGGAGCCGACGTGCAACTCTACAGCCTGAGCGGAGTGAACGAGACGGAGGGCTACCTGTCGTTGTCGCCCGTCGCCACGCTGGCTGCCAACACGCCCGGGCTGTTCCGCACAGCGTCGGCCACTGCCATATTCCCCGTCGTGACAGCCGGCGAAGCCGAAACGGCAGAAATGCGTGTGCCCACCGACGTGACGGACTGGACCATCGCCGCCACCTATTTCGACCGGACACTCGACCCGGCCTCTGCCACACTGAGCGGCGTAGACATTTACTATCTTGCAGGTGATCTGATGTGGCACGCCAACGAAGCCTTCAACATCAAAAGTTTCCGCTCTTGGTTTGAAGTGCCAGCCGGCGCCGTGACAGCCGTCAGCCGATTGAGATTGGCAACCGACGAGGGCGCTCATACCGGACTGGATGTCGTGGAGCAGGAAGACGGCACCGTGAAAGTGTATTACGACCTGCAAGGCCGGAAGGCCTCACAGTCGGAACGGGGGATTTACATTACAAACAGCAAAAAGATTTATAAGAAATGAAGAAACCCTATCAATCTCCAACCCTTAACGTCATAGACCTTCAATTGCCACAACTCTTCTGCACCTCCATCAACTATGGTGGCGAGGGCAATGGCGTAGAAGCTGAAACGAACAGACGCGACAACCCCACTCCCGAAGCGCCTGCCGACGGCGCGATGTGGGAATAAATCCAATCAATATCAATGCGAGGGGAGCAGAACAGCAATTCTGCTCCCCTTTTTTTGTCTTCGAATGGGGGCTGTCATTTGCGGATTCAAATCAAAAAATCTGATTTTAAGGTAGCGGTAAGTCGATAAAGTTGTATATTGGGTATGATGGACGACAAAACCTACATAGCATTGGTGCCGGAAGTGCGCCACGTGGTGTGGCGTGAAGCTACGCGCTACCTGCCCGACGCAGATGACGCAGCCGACGCGACACAGGAGGTGATGCTCAGACTGTGGCAACTGCGAGGCCAACTCTCGAAAGACAAGAGCCAACTCTGCGCCTATGCCGTCGTGATTTGCCGCAATCTGTGCCTGAACCAACTCAAGGCGAAAAGAAGGCACCGCTTTCGGCGACTGTTTGGCAAGAGCGGCGATGAGGAGGAAGGGCCGGAAGAGGCGGCTTATCTGCCGTCTTCGCCCGGACCGGACGTGACGATGGAAGCCAAAGAGGCCTACAGCCTGTGTGAAAACGCCATGAAACTGCTGCCTGAGAAATGGCAGATTATCCTGCAAATGCGCTCGGAGCAGCAAATGGAAACAGAAGATATTGCACGCGCCCTGGGCACCTCGGCAGGAGCGGTGAGAGGGATGCTGAGCAAGGCAAGGGCACGATTACTCACATTGATTAAAGCGCAACATGAAATACGAAGAGGCATACATTGAAGATTTGCTCAGCCGTTTCGTCAAGGCTGAAACCACGTTGGAGGAAGAAAAGTTGTTGGCCGACTTCTTTGCTTCCACTCCGTCTGTGCCCCAACGCTGGAGAGACTTTGCGGTGTTGTTTGCCGGTGTCGGGGCCGGAGCGTTGAACAGTGTCGACGCCAAGCAGCAGAGTACGGACATATTGACTCTGCCCCCGTCTGCACAATCTCCACGCCGCAGGTTGAAGTGGCTGAAAGTGGCGGGTGTGGCTGCCGTATTTTGTCTGTGCGGCGTGTTGGGATATATGCAGTGGCAGAAAGAAGCTCCCCAGGCGAACAGACAAGACGCCATCGCCACCACTGCTGAGCCACCACTTCTGCCTGAGCCCCAACTGTCTGAACAGCCCTATACGGCACAGAGAACAACGCCATCGCACCATACGCCCAAAGCCCCGAGCCGTCATGTCGTGGACCATCCCCGCCGGCCCGCACATTCGGAAGAAGAGACAAGGGGAGATGATGGCGAAAACAAGTCTGCCACAGACGGTGGAGAAAGCCGAGGCTCTGCCGGAGTGGCTGACGAGAACGGCTCACAGCCCCAACTCGCCCTGAACGAACAACAGCCTGTTTCAAACCACGATAACTATCAAACAGACCTTTCGGCACATATTGTGTCTGCTCCCTTCGCCTACTCCGAACATTCCCAACTCGATGAGCGCGCCATCCGGGCACGGAACAGAGTGAGGGCCGAGGTATTGGCACAATATGCCCACATAGGTTTTTAATCAATCAAACAAAAAGACCGAATACATGAAAAAGACAATGACTATGGCCTGCCTGTGTCTGTTGGCCCTGCAGGCTTCAGCGCAAGAAACTTTGCGCGGACTGAGAACTTATGCCACCGGCAAATTCCAAGCGTATGCGTCTGTGATTGAGCGTTTCGACGGCAAGACGCACAGTGACTTCTTTATGGTGCGTGTGCCCAAAGACAGTGTGGCTTCGAGCGACCTCTATACCATCCGCTCTGCTTACAACTCGGCCATGAGCGAGGCCGACGAGGCCAACCTCTATGAGACCCATCGACAGGCGGGGTGCGACACGGTGTCGTACTCTATCGTGAAGGGTGGACGCCTGGCGCAAGGGACTATGGAACATGAAATCTACGGACACGCCTTCACGCGCCATTCGCAAATCATGGCGATGCTTGACATCAACTGCCAGCAGATGGTGATGGGGGTGGAATTTGCAGATCCCAAACTGCCGGACGAAACGGTGGGGCCGGTTGACAATGCACCTTTGGAAGATTTCCTGGCAGCTTTGGTGAAACAGAAGAAATGCAAGACCGTGAACGTGAAATACAGCCAACGCCATGGCGGAACGGCTACGGTTGCCTATAATCTCAACGCTGAGGACGTGACGCAAGGCACACGCTATGACGTGACGACAGAGGCGGACGAAGTGGCGGCGGAACTGCGAAAACTTATGCAGTCGTATAAAAAACGGGGACAGATCTATTCCTATATGGAGAGTGCGCTATGGGAAATGGACGTGTGTTTGACGCTGGGCGAGTATGAGCACTGCTACCTGGTCAATGCGTCGACAAAAGGTGTGCTGAAGATTTTGCACGTGGCCCGACGACAAAACAAGGGTCTGTTTGTGCCGGCTGAATGGCCCGACATCGTGACGTATGACGACGGCGTGATGCAATAGTCGGCGGCGCCTCTTGAGCAGGCGCCCGGCAAAACAAAAAAAGACACTGGCGAGATATCCATCGTCAGTGTTTTCTTGTTTTGACTTGATTTTGAGCAAAATTGCCTCAATCTGTGAGCCGAAAGCCGGACCCTCGTAGTGAGTATTCTGCTTGATGAGTTGCGGAGGCTCGACCTGCGTAGGCACCACCTTTGCCATCGAACTGCCGGCGTAGTCACAGGCTGCCGGACAAGGGGGCAAAAGGGCAACAGGGTCAAAGAGTCGAAGGGGCAAAAGAGTCAAAGAGAAAGGCAAGAATTATCTACCATTAAAAATTTCATCAAGCTTCTCCTCCAATTCCTGTTCGCGAAGCCCCGTCGCAATAATCTTCCCGTCGGGATCAATCAGTACTATTTCGGGAATGGCATTCACACCGTATATTTCGGATGCAATGGACTCCCACCCCTTTACGTCGGACAGTTGAATCCACGGCAGGTCAAGGCGGCGGATAGCGGACAGCCATGCCTCCCGCGTACGGTCGAGCGAGATGCCAATAATTTGCAGGCCGCGGCCCGCATACGTGTCGTACAATTTCTTCATCATAGGCATGGAGCCGACACAGGGAGCGCACCACGAAGCCCAAAAATCAAGCAGCACATAATGCCCGTGCCCCACATATTCCGAGAGGCAGTGCAGGGAGCCTGTCGTATCGGGCAGCTCTATATCGTGGTAATCCTGACCGGGCAGCCGTTTCTGCATGGCCCGATAATACCTCCACACGCACTCCATGTCGGGGTGATGGGCGAAGGCGTATTCCTCCTTCATACATTCGCTGAGCTGTTCGGGGGAAATCATACAGAACTTCCCTATTAGGGAAAGGTAATACACCGGGATGACATTGTCAAGGTTTTCCGCGATGGCTTTCCACACCAGTTCCTCCAACCGCCCCTCCAATGAATCGCTGACGGTACGGTCAGCGTCCTCTTCGTGCAGCTGCAATTCGCTTTCTATGCTGTCACGCGCCAATTGGTAGCGGCTGAAACGCTTATTAAGCAGCGATCCCTCCACCACCGTGTTCGTACGGAAATCCACCGTCACCTGATTGGGCTGGTTGTCCACGATTAGTACCATCCATCCGCCCTTTCCGTCCTCTATCTGTATGAACTTGTGCAGCGGCTGGCGGACGACAATGCGGAAGCGGCCCTTGTGCACCGGATACATTTTTCGGTCCGTATAGGGTCGTTCCTGAACAATGACGGAATCCGCGCCATCGCTGGCCCTACCCTCAATGACAAATTCAATCCGCTCGTCCGCAGCAGGCGTGAAGCCTTGTGCCCGTCCCGCCACAGCAAGGACGAGGGCAAGCACTACAATAATAATCCCTTTCCGGTTTTCCATAGTCTTTTCGTAGCTGATAAACGCGGGGCTAAGTTAGTGCAAGGCGAGAGAATAGCAAAATGAAAAGCGCAGTTTCAATATAGTATGGTTCCTATTTCAGCAATTCGTCAAGTTTTGCTGCAGTGGGTGGAACATTCTTCTCTACAATATTACCGTTCCTGTCAATAAGTAGTGTGAAAGGAATGGCGTTAAACTGGAACTTGTTGGTGAGGAGATTCCATTCGTCGGAAGAGATAAAGATGTGCTCGCCCTGGATGTTGTTATCGGTGAGGAACTTCTCGCTTGGTTCACGTGGAGAGTCTTTTTCGTTGCAGATATAGAGGAAACGGACTGGAGCTTCTTTATATTGTTCAACGAGTGTACGCTGGTCGAGCATCCCCTTACGGCAAGGTCCGCATCCGATGCCCCAGAAGTCCATATAGATGACGTTGCCGGCATATTTCTCCTTCAGTGATTGAAAGAGCGAATCTCCCGGTGTAGGATTCGAAGCATCAATGCGAGCACTTCCTTCGCGCTCAATGACAAAACGGCGGTAGGTGTCCACGGCATGGTGGCAGATGGAAGGGTCGGTAAACTGTGGAATAGCTCCAGCCAATTCCTCTGCCTTGCGAGTGAGGAACCAGCCGTCAGAGCCCTCGAAGTCGAAGTCAAGGACGCGATGAAGCAAGCAGAGCTGCATCATGAAACCTGTATGGTCAAGCTTGAAACGCGAGCGGATACTGTCGCTGCACATGGAATAATAGTCTGCCACGGGAATCAAGCGTCCTTTATCGTATTCAAGCATCTCGCGGTGAAGCTCAGGGTCGTAGTTGTATGGCAGGATAAAATTTTCCTTGTAAGAGCCCAACTCGACGGAGTCTGTTGACTTGCTCCATCTTTCCATATCGTTTGCCAGGTACAAGTATGCGTTGAGTACATAGAATTCCATATTGTTGACGACACCGCCGCCATCAGCTGCGAGGATCATCAATGGATTGTCCATCAAATAGGACTGCCTTGCCGAAAGAAAATCGAAGAATGAGTCAGAGGAAATCGTCAGGGCTGGATTAGGCTTTCTGTCCTCGCTCCTTGTTCTCCACCACCACTGATGTAATGCCACAAGTGCTTGTTCCAGCGGCATGGCCAGGAGACTTGTTTTCAACACGTCCTTTGCGTAGTCTGAGCAGCCGTTTAGCAAGGTGATGGTGTCGGCATCTATGGCACTGGCTATTCGGTCGAGTTCCCTGACCTTGCGGTTTTTCCACTCCAGCATGAATTCACGGTTCATTTCCTCCCATGGCGTTCGTGTTTCCTTCGAAGCGAACTGAGTCTCCAACCGTGGCCAGACGCTGTTCACCTCGCCAGTGGCGCCACTGCCCGAGATTGTTGTTTCATCCCCTGTGCCATGAATCAATAAATCCAAAGTGTCACCAACAGCGATAAAAGCAGGCGGAATTTCTGCACCATCGAAGTAAACCCATCCTGAATGCGGCAGACTAATCAGTTCAAGAAAAGAACCATCGGGTTCGATGTTAATCGTTCTGACGAAAGCTTGATTCGAGAACAGGTCAGTCCCTGTCACATTGAAAGTTGAGAAGCTGTGTTCCGTCCGATTGACAAAACGCCCCTTGACTATTGCTTTTCCTGCATGGAAGTGGTATTCATCTATGGCCCCCGATGGGTAGCCCTTGAGCCTAGCTTTAATTGCAGGCTTCTTCTCTCTTGCCATGCAGCAAGTAAAAGTCAATACTGCGAGCATTGCGGTGATGATTGTTTTCATACGAAAATTATTTGTACCGTTTTAGTGTATAACGGCTGTTTTTACTTTGTTTTATGTATTCTCTGAGCTCGGGGAAAAACGCATAGGACACTGGCGATATAATACCGTCAGTGTCCTACATTTGACTTGATTTTGAGCAAGAATTGCCTCAATCTGTGAGCCGAAAGCCGGACTCTCGTAGTGAGTATTCTGCTTGATGAGTTGCGGAGGCCCGACCTGCGTAAAGCATTGATCAAGTGCAACTTTATCTGTCAAAATGCTTGTTCTGACGTGAACAGATAAAATTCAAATTCTCCCAAATTCCAACGCTTTTGTCTGACTTCTGTCTGACTTTTCGCTGGGTAAAAGATGGAAAAACGTAGATTCTACAATTGACTTTTTACGCCTGCAAAGGTAAAAATTTATAAACAAATTCGCAGCAAAATCAGAGCGATTTTTGCTGCGGATTTTTCCTTGATTTTTACCCTCATTTTTGAAGCGTTCTTGTCTGAGTTTTTACCGTGCCTTTTTGCCTCATTTCTTCTTCGCAAGTTGAGCCTCCAAACAGGCTATCCTTGCTTCCAACTCGGCAATCACACGTTCGGACAAACGCGCCTCGCGCTGGGAACTCTCTATTTTGTCCTTGATGCTCTGCTCCAGCAAAGCCAACGCTTTGTCCACTCCTTCGGAGCAGTTGAAGCTGTTGTGGTTGTCCACGTTGCCGCAGAAGTAACCCTTTGCCCCACGCTCCCCTTCATCGAAGAAGTAAGACACGGAAACTCCTAATACTGAGGCCACTTTGTCCAAACTCTCCGCTGTCGGGTTATTGTTCATGAAGTTCGTCACCGAGTTGGGCTGCTTCCAGCCCATCTGTTCCATCAAGTCGCGCTGGCTCATGTGTTTCTTCGCCAGCAGCTCTTTTAACCTGCTTCCTAAATACATAGTTGTATCTAATTTTGTTTACATTTATTACGCAATCGTACTTGTTTATACTACAATTATGTGTATATTTGCTGAGTACAAACTTGTATTTAAGTGCAAAGGTAGTTATTATAAACAATCTATCGCACATTATTGGTTACAATTTTACTTACAAATTTATATTCAAATTTATACACAATTATGGCTACATCTGCTAACACCCTACCCGTCAGGGATTTCTACGATTCTTTGCCCGCTGAGGACAAAAAATCCTTCCGGGAGAATGTCCGAGTTCTGTCCGGACTGGAGTACTACCAGTTCACTTACAGACTGCGCAACAACACCTGGACGCCCCTCGAACTGCGTGCCATCAACAAGTATGTCAACAAACGAGGCTACGGCGTAGTCTTGATTAGCTAATGCCTTGCCGCCATGATTAGCCAAGAAACCATTGACACCGTACTTGACAGGGCGGACATCGTTTCCTTGGTAAAGGAATACGTGCCCGACCTTGCCAAGAAAGGCGTGGACTATGTCTGCCGCTGTCCGTTCCACGATGAACGGACAGCGTCTTTCCACGTGTCCCCGGCAAGGCAGTCTTGGCATTGCTTCGGTGCGTGCGCCGAAGGCGGCAACGCCATCGGCTTTTTGATGAAAATCGAGGCACTCACCTTCCCGCAGGCGGTGCAGAGGCTCGCCAAGCGGTACGGGGTGGAGTGCTACGAGGCGCAGGAAACGGACGATGCACGCGAGCAACGACTGCATAGGGAGGCCATGTGGGGCATCAATGAACGCGCGGCGGTTTACTATGCAGAACGCCTGTACAGCCCCGAGGGAAAGGATGCACTCGCCTACGCCGTGGAACGCTTCGGCGAGGACTTCGTCCGCAAGGCCGGGCTCGGCTTCGCGGACGCGCAGCCACGCTCCTTCTGCGACTGGGCCATCGGCCACGGAGAAAACATTGACCTTCTGCTGCAAACCAGCCTTATCGGCTGCAACGAGCAGAAGGGTTCTTATTATGATTTCTTCCGCAACCGACTGCTCTTCCCCATCCGCGACCGCAGCCGCCACGTGCTGGGTTTCACCGCACGCGACCTCTCGGGGGAAAACGAGTGCAAGTACCTCAATTCCAAGGAAAGCCCTGCCTACCACAAGAAGGAGTCCGTGTTCGGCATTGATGCCGCGTGGCGCGAAGCCGCACGCAAGGAATTGTTCTTTTGCGTGGAAGGCGCGCCGGACGTGGCACGGATGCAAGCGGTCGGCATCTATAACGCGGTCGCCCCGCTCGGCGGGGCATGGACCAAAGAGCAGTTGGCTATCCTCCGCAAGGCTGCGGACTGCCTCTGTTTCATAAACGATGCTGACCCGCCCAAGCAGGGCGAGGAATACGGAGCGGGCATCGCCTACGTCATGAAGAACGGACGGCTCGCACTGGAACAGGGCTTTGCCGTGTCCGTCCGGGAACTGCCTTTGGCCGCTGGCTGCCAAAAGCAAGATCCTGGCTCGTTCTTCACTTCCGCTGCACAACTTGACCTCCTCAAGGAAGAGGAGTTCGTGCTGTGGTGTGCGCAGAAGTGGTGGCGGGCGGATGCCAACCCCAACCGCAAGGCCGAGAACATGAAGCGCATCGCGGAACTCGCCTCCTTTATAAGGGACGAAACCCGCCTGGAGATGCTGCTGGCCGAACTCATCAAGCTCAACAAGGGCAAGGAAGCCTGGCGTAACATCATCCGCCGTGAATACTGGTCAAGGCTGGAGGCAAGGAAGAATGCCGACCCGCGCGAGGTGAACCTGCGCAAGTACGGCTTCTCCGAAAACCGTGGCTGTTACTTCGGCTTCACGGACAAGGGCGATGTCCTTTGGAGCAACTTTACCATGCGCCCGCTTTACCACATCATTGACAACGAACGCCCCCACAGGCTCTATGAGTTGCAGGCTGCGGGCAGCAAGCAAAAAATCCTCCTCGACCTCGATATGGAGGAGCTGGTTTCCATCGGCAAGTTCCGCAAGAAACTCGAAGGATTGGGCAATTTCATTTGGTCGGGCAACGAGAATGATATGATAAAACTCAAATCCTATCTCTACGACAACACGGAAACCGCGCAGATGGTCACGCAGATGGGCTGGAACAACGCGGGCTTCTATGCCTGGGGCAACGGCATTTGGGTGGACGGTAGTTTCCGCCTTGCCGACGACTACGGCATTGTCGCCACGGGGGACGACAAGCAGACCCGGTACTGGTTCATCCCTGCCGCCGCCAAGAGCGGGGACAGCGCTGCCGCCTACGAACGGCAGCGCAAGTTCGTCCACCGCTCCCTGCAAAACATCAAGTTCGGGGATTATATGGCCGACTTCGTGGCCGTTCACGGCGACAACGGAAAAATCGGCCTATGCTATTGGCTGGCCTCGCTCTTCCGCGACATCGTCACGGGAGCGACACGTTCTTTCCCCATCCTTAACCTCTTCGGGCCGAAAGGGTCGGGAAAGACCGAACTGGGCGCAGCCCTTATGGCTTTCTTTGTCGCCGACAACAAAGCCCCGAACTTGAAGAACTCCACGCCCATCGCGCTCAATGATGATGTGGCTTACGTCTGCAATGCACTCGTGCATTTTGACGAATATAAAAACGACCTCAATCCCAAGATGATTGAGTTCCTCAAAGGGCTGTATGACGGGGTCGGACGCACCAAAATGGGCGGCGCGAACTACGGCGACCGCAAGATGACCTCCGTCAAGACCGGGGTCATCATGTCGGGGCAGGAAATACCTACCGCCGACATCGCCCTGTTCCACCGCTGCATCTTCCTGCCCTTCCTGCGCTCTGAGTTCACGCTGGAAGAGCGGAAAAGGTTTGCCGACCTCCGCGCCATACAGGAAAAGGGACTGACAGACCTCACGCTTACCGTGCTGGAGCACCGCCAGCGCGTGCAGGGTTGCTTCCTTTCCCAATACACAGAGGTATGCACCCAAATCAACGCCCTTACCCACAATGCGCCGCTGGAAACGCGCATCGTGGAGAACTGGGCCAAGCCCTTGGCCGTCTTCCGTTGCCTGGAAGACCGCCTACGCTTCCCCTTCTCCTACGATGAACTGCTCCTGCTTTCCGTGCAGGGCATCACCAAGCAGAACGCAATGAGCGGCGAGGGCAACGAACTGGCGCACTTTTGGCGAACCATCATGTACCTGCGCGACAACGGCGACCTATACGAGAAGGGGGACTACCACATCAAGTCCTACCAGCGCTTCTCTTCCGACATCATCCAAAACCGCGTTTTCGCAGAACCGCGCCCCATCCTCCTGCTCAATACGAGCCGCGTCTTCATGCTCTACAAGGAGGCCGCAAGGCGTTCGGGAGACAAGATTATCCCCGATGACGCACTGCGGGAGTACATCAAGAACTGCGACTACTTTCTCGGCTACCTCAAAAGCGTGCGCTTCATTTCCTTTGTCAATGGCTACGAGCAGAAGGAACAGGACGCTTCGGGGGCTATGCGCCCCGTTTCCCGCGTCACGCGTGCCATGGCCTTTGACTATGAGATACTCAAAGAAAAATACGGCATCACATTGGAGGCTTCCACCTCAACGCTCTCGCCTACGGACGATGAACGTATGGAGGAAGCCCCAAGCCCGGCTCCCCGGGAGCCGCAAATGCCGTTCTGAAAAAAGAAATTCTTCCGTCATGGAAAAGCCCCGCACATTTGTGCTTCTACATTTGACCTGGAGTCGGCCTGCCGTGAGGCACGCCGGCTTTTTTCCTTGCCTTGCGCTGGCGCGAGGCCGGAAACAGGACCAAATGTGCGAAAACCGTGCGTGGCGCACCTCTTTTTTCAGACCAACCCCAAAACAGGTAACTACACTAACTACATTTGCCTACAATGATAAAAAGTATTGAGTATCATAGATTTAGAGAGCAAAATTTTGTAGGCAGGAACGCAAATCCTTGCCTACATCTGCCTACAAAATTTCCTTCTCGCTGGCGGCGGCTGCCTACACTGCCTACATTTTCAAGAATGAAAAGTGCTGATTTCCAGCATGTAGTCAATGTAGGCAAATGTAGTTACCCAAACGCTTACGTGTGCGCGCGCGAGCGCTTTCCTTTGTTTAATCCCTCATTCCGATAGTCCCATGAAAGACATCCAAGTGTACATCAAGGTCGAAAGATACATCAAGGAGTGGCTGGAGTTCCACCTCGGCAATCCCGTCCGTTTTCCCGTCCGGTCTTACGAGAACGAACTCCTCCACCGCCACCTTGGCAAACGACCGTGCGACCTGCCTCCCGAGAAACGGGAAGACGACATGGTCGCCATCGTCATCACGGACTGCGAGCACAGCAGGCCGGAGTATTACAATTACCTCGGACAGCGTGGCAGGCGTGCCATCGTGTCCGCCATTGATGCCCTGTTCCGTTTGGATCTGTGGAGCGGCTGCGCCCCTTTGCTCCACAGCACCACGGAACTCAACAGGGGCATTGACCAGTGGTGTGCGGACAACGGCATTTCCCTTGATGCAAGGGAAGCCGTGCGGCAGAAGTTCTACCGCATCCGCAAGACTTATTTGGAACGTGGCATAGTCCTCGGCAAATTTTACCGCAAAAAGACTGCCATTATCCCGCACAAAAACGAACACGACAAAAACAACAACGACTGATGGCCAAAATCTACATGAACCAAATGCAGCGCGAGGCGGCGCTTTACCGCGCAAACAAGACGGTTGTCTGCGCGGGACGCGGCACGGGCTTGACGAATACCCTGCCCTCCATGTTCCAGCACTGGGAAAACTGGGGCTACAAGCGCGGGGTGCATTGGGTCGTGGGGCAGAAACCGCCGAGGCAACTCGGCTGGCCCGACCCTTTCTTCAAGCCCGAAAACTACGACAACATCATTTCCTTTTACACGGGAGCCATCGGGCAGATTATCTCACAGGACAGAAAAGGCACGTCCAACTCCAAGTCGTTTGACTACCTGGATATTGACGAAGCCAAATACATTGACTTCGAGCAACTCAAATCCGAAACCTTCCCGGCAAACCGTGGCCAGGTTTCGGAGTTCGGACACCTGCCTTTCCACCACGGCATGCTGATTACCTCGGATATGCCTGTCACCAAGCAAGGCTCGTGGTTCTTGTCCTACGAGAAGGACTGCGACCCCGAAACCCTCGCCTGCATCCGTGCCCTGCTCGCCGAGCAGTGGCACTTGCGCGACCGCCTCGCCGTGCAGCCTACCGCCTACCTGCGGCAGAAGCTGCGCGAGGTGGAGAAACTGCTGGTGCAGCTGCGCCGCACCGCCACTTTCTTCGGCCGCTATTCCTCGCTGGTGAACATCGAGGTCCTCGGCGAGGCTTGGTTCAAGCAGATGAAACGCGATCTTCCTCCGATGGAGTTCAGAACGTCTATCCTCTGCCTGCCTGTTGACATCATGCGCGACGGCTTCTATTCTTCGATGAAGCCTGCCCACAAGTACAACTCCACCGACTTCCACTACCTGGACTCGCTGGGGTACGATATGGCCAAACTTTCCGTAGTGGACTGCCGCATGGACGCTGACCTACAAACCGACCGACCGCTTTGCATTGCGTTCGATTTTAATTCCAACATCAACTGCCTGGCCGTGGGACAGACGGACGAAGCACGCCGCCGTCTGAATGTGGTGAAGTCCTTCCACGTCAAGTACGGGCGCAAACTTCCCGACTTGGTGAACGACTTCTGCGCCTATTATCATTATTTCCCGAACAAGGAGGCTATCTTTTACTTCGACACGACCGCGCTGGGCAGCAATTATGCGGTGAACGATGAGGATTTCCGCTGGGTAGTGATACACCAATTAGAATTGCACGGCTGGCGGGTGCGGCCTGTGCATATCGGGCGACCAATGGGGCACTTAGAGAAACAGCTGCTTATCAATCGTGGATTTGACGGACGGGCGAGGTTAATGCCTTTCTTCAACGAGCAGAACAACGAGAGCCTGTTAATCTCAGTGCAGACGGCTGGGGTCTATAACGGACACAAGGACAAACGCGCGGAGAAAACGCCGGAAACGGAGGAGAGCAAGTTGGAGGAACGGACGGACTTCTCGGATGCGTTCGATACTTTATATATAGGATGCGAGCGGTTTCCGCAGGATAGTGTGTTGCTGCCTGTGACGAGCGATTGGTAATGGGTTCTTTTTGATGTGGGCGTTCCCTTTCGGGTCGGGCTTTTGCGCTGCGCGTTAAGCCGAGGTCTTAATCCCTTTGGGACTGACAATCCCTAACGCGGTGGGCGAGGTAATCACCTTTCGGTGGTTGCCTCGCCCTTTCGCTTTCGCTCCAATGGTTCGCACTTACGTGCGGCGTTTTTACTGCGCAGTCGCCTTGCTCCTATGCGCAGGATAAAGCGCGACAAATGTCGCTTCAAAAGTCCTCCGCGCTATGCGCTACGGAGTTCTCGCTACGCTCCAATGGTTGCGCACCCAAGGTGCGCGGGCTTTTACTGCGCAAGTCGCCTTGCTCCAATGCGCAGGAGAAAGCGCTCCAAATGTCGCTTCAAAAGTCCTCCGCGCTGTGCGCTACGGAGTTCTCGCTACGCTCCAAAGGTAGCGCACCAAGGTGCAGCGTTTTTACCGTGCATATTCCGCTTGCTCTTTGGGAGGTGATGAGATTTGCCGCGTAGGGCGGTGGGGGCTGCTTTCGCACCTTGACCGCAGGAAACTGCGGCAGGGCGGGTCGCAAAAACGCTGAAAATGAAGTCTTAACCGCTTTTATCGTCCGAAGAGGATTAAAACCCTTTTACGGACTCGCGGACAGACACCATTTTCAGCGTTTTTGCGACTGGATGGAGCACGCGCCCAAAACGTTGTGCCAACGCCCTGGGACCCGCCGCGCGCTCCATAGCGGTAGGACACACCCTTGCCTGCACTGCGGCTACGGCCTGCGTCTGCACGGAACTGCACAGAGGCTGGAATGACAGGACGGGAAACAAGTCCCCATGTGTGCCACACCGGGACACGTTTCTTTTCCGACCTTTATGTCGTTCCCTACCACTGCGCTGCTCCGATCAGACTACGGCCTTCGCCTCCATGCAGGCAAGGGAGTGTCGCGTTTCTACGTGTCCTCCGCTGCGCTCTGAACACGATTAAACCCCACTCCGCTGCGCTACGGGGAGAGCGGCAACAGGGAATGGCTGCGCTACGGCTGCGGCGCGGCCGCCACGGATAAGGGGAAGAGCAAGGCCGGAGAAACACGCCTTGCAGACAAGTCTTGCAAGACAAGTTTCCGATTTCCGCCCATTTGTGCGCACTTCCCCTTTGCTCCCTGGCGACCGCCACCTTCGCCTCCACTACGCCGTTCCCTGCCATTTGTTTACGTGTCCTCCATTCCACTCTGGACACGGTTAGCCCCACTCCGCTGCGCTACGGGGAGAGCGGCCACCTGCCCAGTCCCTGGTCAGGTGATACTTGTCTGATACTGACCTTGGCTACACTGGTTTGGGCGAGTAGCGGAGGAAGACATTTCGCCCTGGTTTGTGCGTTTTGCCTTTTGCTTGCAGCATCCATTTTGTTTCGCAGAGGACATCACCTCGCTTTCTGCATCTCGGCCCATTTTCCGGGATTTGTGCTACTGCAAAGGTAGGGAGGTGTCATGCCCTGCAAGGGTTTCCACGATTTTTTCAAAAACTTTTCCTCACAGGCTCAAAAAACTTTTCTGCGGCACGGGGCTGAAAAAATAGCGGACATCCTCCCTTGCTGGCCCTGCCTTTTCCTCCCTCTCTAAGCAGTATCAAAACCCCGAAACGTACCGCGAAGCGACAAGCGACGCAATGAACTCTTAAAAATTGAAACAAAATGAACGCTACAATGCAAACCACCCAAACCATGACGGCTTCCGCCGCTACCCTTAATGCCCAAACAAGTGCCGCCAAGGCCAAAACCCCTCACACCCACTCAGCTCTGAGCTCTACAATAAACATTCAAGAGCGCGTGGCCGCTGCTGAAAAGGCTATCAAAAACAAATTTCTCCTTTTGGTGGATATTTGGCACGTGGAAGTAGAGGACGGCAAACTTTCTATCATTTTCCGCGACCTTTATAGAAACAGGGTAATAGAGGCCACAAGTACTGATTGGAAACACCTCACCTTTTTTGACTGCGACAAACAGCAACCCCTTAAAATCAGATAATATGGCTATCCAGACAACAAGCGACATTTACAACTGTGAGGACTGCAAACACGCGGACAAATACGGCCGCAGTTGCCAAATAAACAACCTCACCCCGGTACTTTTGATTATACAAAACCGAACCACTTGCCCCTTTTTCAAGTTCAAAAGCCACCACCTAAAAGAAGAACCCCAGTTTTAACCCCTAAACCCATACCACAATGAGAACGAAAACAGCCCCCAAGACTATTTCAATTAAAGCCGCTATGCAGAGCGCAGAAAACACACTCGCCAAAATACAGGCAGAACGCGAGGCCGCACAGGCCGAAACATCCACCAAGGCCGCACAGGCCGAAGCAAAGCCCGAGGCCGCAAAGCCGCTCACAGAAAAACAGGCCATTGCACGCGCACGCCGCAAGGCACTGAAAGACCTTTGCAACACCCTGCAATCAGCCGCCAAGGCCGCAGGGATGGAAGAAAGCCCCAACGAACTTTTGCGCGGGTACTACGCACAGGCAGGCCACACCGAACTAAAAACTTTTGAGGAGTGGAAACAGGCAGGCTTTTACATCCGCAAAGGCGAAAAGGCCATACTTCTTTGGGGACACCCCAAACCCAGCCGACAAGCCAAGGAAGCCGCCAAGCAGGCAGGCAAACCCGAGGAGGAAGCCGAAAACGACTTTTATCCCCTTGCCTACCTTTTCAGCAACCAACAAGTAGCACCCCGACAATAAAAAACCCTAAATAATCATTTTTCAAAGGAAACGGCGGCCTAACCAACCGCCACCCAAAACTTTTTGTGCAATGTCAACAAACAGCACCACAACCAACAGCGCAGCGCAGACCGCTGCAAACGTAGCCAACGCAGTAAAGAACGAAGCCGCCAAGCGATTTGGCGCAGAAGCCGCCGCAAAATTGGTAGTTGGAACAATCCCCGCACCACAGGCAGCACCCCAGGCGAAGCCCGAAGCCGAAGCCAAACCCGAGGCAGACGAAAAGCCCAAGCGCACACGCAAGACGGCAGCACCCATGCAGGAAGCAAAGCCCGAACCGAAGCAGGAGGCTAAGCCCGAGGCCACCGCAGCACCCAAGCAGCCCGAACCTTTGGTAAGCATCCCAACCGAAACCGCAGAGGAACGCGCCGAGCGAATGCAAAAGGAACTGCAAACCACCCTGCAAAAACTCACCAAACTGCAAGACCTCAACAAGAAGCGCACCAAGTTTATAGAAACACTTGATTTGCTGACAGACGCCAAGCAGAAACTAACCGCCGAAGAAGATTTTGAGGCCAAAACCTACAAGATAGATTTTTGCGGAGGTACGGAGTACAGGAACGACAAACTCTTTTCCATCGCCAACCGAGTACTTTTGCTTGATTTTGTGGATTTTATGCAAAGCAAAATCCAAGAGCGCGTTTCTTCCTTGGAGGCTCAAATCATCGAGGTATAAAAGCCCCGACCACAGACAGAAGCCGCCCCCTCACCCGAGGGGGGCGGTTTTTTCGCGCCCCTGCAAAGGGGGGGGGAAATCCACCCACACGATTTTTGCTCCGCAAGCTCCGCAAAAATCGTGTGGGACCCGAAAAAGAGGTCTTTCCCGACAAGTCAGGAAAGGAAGTTTTTGATGACCCGCCCACCCGGCGCACTGCGTGACGCCCTCCCTTCAAAGGAAGCCTTTGGCTATAAAGCATAAAAAAGCGAGGTTACCCGACTAAGTGATAACCTCGACTTGGACTTTTTTTAGAGTGCTAAGACAGCGACTAAAGTCTGAAAAAGCACTTTTGATGGTGCAAAAGTACGTATTTATATTTATTGGGCAAATATAGGCAAATATTTACCACCTAAATGAAAACAAAACTTATTCCAACTATTTGAATACTATTTTGTAAATGATAATATATATAATAATCGAAAATATATTTCTTTCGATTTTGTATTGTTCTCAAACTTTTCCTAATTTTGCAGAAGTGATTACCATGGCGAGATACGATCAAACTTTACTATGTATGTACTAATGGGTCTAATGTTTTGCAATTTAGAGTTTATTAAGCCTACATAGAAAAGTATAAACAATTATTGTTGTCGTAACTTGTCTGCCTTTTTGGCAATGTAAATGTATGTAAAACTATAAATTCTAATTTCTTATGAAAGGTTTATCTAAAGTTTTTAAGTTATTCTCCTTTATTTGCATAGTAACTATGCTTTCATATCCTGGCACAATCAAGGCTGCTAATTATGATACTTCATGGTATAATGATTTAGATTCAAATTTCCATATTCAAACGAGTCAGCAACTTTTTGGTTTAGCATATCTATGCAATAATGGTACATCATTCAAAAATAAAACAATTATATTAGATAATGATATTGTACTATCTGACAATTGGACGGCGTTAGGTAGATTCGATGGAACTTTTGATGGCAACTATTGTTCTATCTCAAACTTTAAAATGCAAAAAAATAGCAGTCAATCTTTTATTGTGAATCTCACTGAGAGTGGAGTTTTGAAAAATCTTGAGTTCAAGGAAGGAAGCATATCATCAGATGCTACTATGGGGGCAGGATTTGTCTACACAAATGATGGTACCATCTCTCAATGTGTCAATCGTATAAATGTTCTTTTG
>SFFB01000056.1 GCA_004557035.1 Bacteroidales bacterium
CACACCCCGTCCGCAAAAACTCACCGCCACGGGCAAGCGACCGTTTACGCTCACGGCCAAGGCTGTCATTGCCTGCGACGCCGCCACGCGCCGCCAGGCCGAACTGCTCAAAGAGGCACTCGACACGCCGACGGGCTACGACCTGAAACTGCGCGAAGGCCGCCGCGGACAAATCGTCTTGCGCGTGGACACGACGCTCGTGGCAGCCGCCGAAGGCTACCGGCTGACGACTTCGGCCGACGGCGTAGAGATTGTGGGCCACGACGCCGCCGGCGTGTTTTATGGCGTGCAGACGTTGCTGCAACTTTTCCCGGCCGGCATCTACAGCGAGAAGACCTGCCGTCAGACGGCTTGGACGGTGCCCGCCGTGGACGTGGAAGACGCCCCTTCACACCCCTGGCGCGGTATGATGCTCGACGTGGCACGCTATTATTTCGACAAAGACTACGTGAAGCGGTTCATCGACATGATGGCCGCGTACAAACTCAACCGACTGCAGTTTCACCTCGTTGATGACTCGGGCTGGCGTATGGAAGTCAAGAAATATCCACGCCTCACCGAGGTGGGCGCATGGGCTGGCAAAGACGCCGACCGCATAGGCGGATACTACACGCAAGAAGAACTGAAAGAAATCATTGCCTACGCCGCCGACCGGGGCATAGAGGTGGTGCCCGAAATTGAATTTCCCGCCCACCTGCTCGCCGCCATCGTGGCCTATCCGTGGCTGTCGTGCCGTGGCGAACAGCACGAGGTGCCGCGCAAGAACTTCATCAGCCACGAACTGCTCTGCGTGGGCAAGCCTGAGGCTTTAGCCTTCCTCAAAGACGTGCTCGACGAGACGATGGACCTCTTCCCCTCACGCCACATCAACATCGGTGGCGACGAGGCGGTATATACCCGCTGGGGCGAATGCCCGCGCTGTCAGGAGGTGATGAAGCGCGAGGGCCTGACCAAGCCTTCGGAACTGCAGGGATGGCTCACCAACCAGGTGGCCGAGTGGCTCGCCGAGCGCGGACGTACGGCCATGGGCTGGGAAGAGGTGGTGATGCGCGGCCGCGTGGCGCGTCCGGTGACGGCCGTCATTTGGCACAATCCCGAAGACACGGCGGCCGTGGCGCGCGATGGTCACACATCGGTACTCGCCCCTGTCGGCAGCCACTATTTTGATTTCCCCGAAAGCAGTTCGCCGGGCGAGCCCCAACATGCCACGTGGAGCGGCATCGTGCCTATGGACCGCACCTACAACATGCCACTGAGCGACTACGGCAAGGGTAGCAGTGTGCTCGGCGTGCAGGGCTGCATCTGGACCGACCAATTCATTTGTGGCGAGAAGTTGCAGGAAATCAACGCGCTCAACGAAAACCGCTCGGAGACCTATATCGAATATTTCATCTTCCCGCGTATGCTGGCTTTGGCCGAAGCGGGATGGACGCCACAGGCACAGCGCCACTACGGCGACTTCAAGCGCCGGCTCAAGACCCAACTGCCGCGCCTCGACGTCAGAGGCTGGAACTATCGCGTGCCCGAGCCCGAAGTGGTGAAGGTGGACCAGACGCCCGACGGCTTTGTCTACACGCTGGCCACGCCCGTGGAGGGTGCCGACATCCGCTACACTAGCGACGGCACCTGGCCCACGGTGCACTCACCGCGCTATACCGCGCCCGTCAAAGTGAACAACAAAGCCGACCTCCGCGCCATAACCGTGGTGACGCCACGCCACCACTCCCTGCCCCTCGTGCCGGAGGAGGCCAAATAAGGCAGAATGCTAACCAATCAAACATATTGCATCCTTAAACTGTTTGCAATCATCAAATTAGTAGTAAATTTGCAGGCCTAAGAGATGTAAAAAAACAAAAAACAATTATCAACAACACAGCATTATGTTTCACAAAATCAAACACGTTCTGCTGCTCGTCGTGGCCTTTGTCACTGTCTCTGCCACGGCTCAGCAGATGCCCTCACTGCCTGTCGACAAGGCCGTGAAAATTGGCAAGCTGCCCAACGGCCTGACCTACTACATCCGTCATAACGCCCTGCCCGAGCACCGCGCCAACTTCTACATCGCACAAAAGGTGGGCGCCGTGCAGGAAGAGGAGAGCCAGCGCGGACTCGCCCACTTCCTCGAGCACATGTGCTTCAACGGCACGCAGAGCTTCCCCGGCAACGGCATTATCAAATACCTGGAAAGCATCGGTGTGAAGTTTGGTCAGGAACTCAACGCTTACACGTCTATCGACGAAACGGTCTACAACATCGACAACGTGCCCGTGAGCGAAGCCAACATTGACTCCTGTCTCACCATCCTTCACGACTGGGCCGACGGCTTGCTGCTCGAGCCGGCCGAGATTGACAAAGAGCGCGGTGTCATTCACGAAGAGTGGCGCATGCGGTCTACGGCCTCCATGCGTATGTTTGAGCGCAACCTGCCCAAGCTCTTCCCCGGCTCCCGCTATGGCGAGCGTTTCCCCATCGGACTGATGAGCGTCATCGACAATTTCAAATACCAGGAACTCCGCGACTACTATGAGAAATGGTACCGCCCCGACCTGCAAGGCATCATCGTGGTGGGCGACATCAACGTGGACAGCGTCGAGGCCCGCATCAAAGACATCTTCTCACCCATTAAGATGCCTGAAAATCCCGCCGCCTACGAGTCTTATCCCGTGCCCGACAACAACGAAGCCATCTACATTGTCGACAAAGACAAGGAGCAGGCCATGCCAATGTTCCAGATCTTCTTCAAACACGACGTGCTCCCCACCGAACTGCGCGGCACAGTGGCCAAGCTGATGATGGACTATATGAGCAGCGTGGTGAGCGGTGTGCTCAATGAGCGTCTGCAAGAGATGACGCAAAAAGACGATTGTCCCTTTACGATGGCTGCAAGCTTCGACGATTCTTATATGGGTATGACCAAGATGAAAGACGCCTACATCCTTTACGTCATTCCCAAAGAGGGCAAGGCCACCGAGGCACTCAAGACCGTGATGACGGAGGTGGAACGCGTGCGCCGCTTCGGGCTGACTGCCACCGAGGTGAACCGTCAGCGCGACGAGTATCTCTCAACACTGGAGAAGACCTACGATAACCGCGACAAGCAGACCCACGACTTTTTTGTGCCGCAATATGTGCGCCACTTCCTCGAGGGAGACGCCATTCCCGACATCGCCACCACTTACCAGTTGATGCAACAGGTGGCCCCCAGTCTCAAGGCCGAAATGTTCTCAGAGGTGGCCAAGGAGTGGATGGCCTCTACCGATACCAACTTCGTCTGTGTCGGCATGTTCCCTGACAAGGAAGGCGTAGTCTTGCCCACACCCGACGAACTCAAGGCTGCCGTGGAGGCAGTCAAGGCCGCTCAACTCGAGGCCTATGTGGACAACGTGAAAAACGATCCCCTCGTGCCGAACTTGCCCAAACCGGTCAAAATCAAGTCGGTTACTTCTGCACCGATGGGCTATACCTGCTGGACACTCAAGAACGGCGCTCGCGTCTTCTACAAAGCCACCGACTTCGACGACAGTGAGGTGCTCGTCAACGTGGTCAGCAAAGGCGGCCAAAGCCTCACGAGCGAGAAAGACCGCGTCAACGCCCTGATGTTTGAAGGTGCCATCAACAGCGCCGGCCTCGGCAACTTCACCTCGACCGAGCTCAGCAAGAAACTGGCCGGACGCCAGGTGGAACTGAGCGTAAACTTCGGCGAAGAAAGCGAAGGCCTTAGCGGTCAGTCTACGCCTAAAGACCTCCGCACACTCTTCGAACTCATCTATTTGCGCTTCCAGAAGCCTATGGCCGACACCGAGGCATGGAACAGCATGATGAACCGCAAGAAGTCTATGCTTGAGAATGCCGACAAAGACCCAATGAAGGCCTTCTCCGACTCAATCGTCGCCACCATTTACGGCCACAACCCCTTGGCTGCCAGAGAGAAACTGGCCGACCTGCCGCTGGCCGACTACGACCGCATACGCCAAATCTACAGCGAGCGCTTCGCCTCGGTGGGCGACTTTGACTTCTTCTTCACCGGCAACGTCAACGTCGACTCGCTGCGCACATTCGTGGAGCAATACATCGCTCCCCTGCCCGGCGTGAAGAAACGCGAGAACTACGTCAACCGTCACATCGAGCCCGTTCCCGGTCAAAACATCAACCACTTCAAGCGCCAGATGGAGACTCCGCAGGCTTATATGCTCGTGATGCTTTCCGGCAAAACCGAATACTCGCTCAAGCAGAGCGCCATTGTCAGCACGCTCGGCGATGTGCTCAGCCAGCGCTACCTCAAGAGTATTCGCGAGGATGCCGGTTACGCCTACGCTGTCCAGGCTATGGGCATGGTCATGCATCACCCCAACCCGTACTATCTGATACAGATTGTATGCCCCTTCAAGCCGGCGGCCTGCGACTCCGTGCTTACACTCATCAACGCCGACCTGCAAGATATCGCCGACAATGGCGTGACGGCTGAGGAACTCGACAAGGTGGTGAAATTTGAACTCAAGACCTATGCCGACAACCAAAAGAAAAACGGCTACTGGCAAAGTCTTATCACCGAAAAAGTCTGCTGGGGCGTTGACAACTATGAAGGCTACGAGAAAACCGTCAGCAGTGTGACTTCAGACGACTTGAAAGACTTCGTCCGCAACCGCATCCTCAAAGAGGGCAACCGCGTCGAAGTGGTCATGCTCCCCACCGACCTCACAGAGTAAAATTTAGGGCAAGGCGCCTGTGCCTGCCTGTTTTCATCATCCATAAGACAAGTCCCGGACTGCTCCCGCTGAGCGCTCCGGGGCTTTTTGTGTGAGGCACCGTATGTCTGGCCCGACGTCTTGTCTTTATGCCTTTGACTGTCGGCTTGTTGAAAAAAGTTCTAATCTCGGGGTTGAGCGTGACAGAAATACTATGTTGTTCTTCTGAAAAGTCTTCCGAAAAGTCGAGGGTGGGGTGAAAAGTGAATAAATCGGCATTGACGACGACCAGACATAGGGCAAAAACTTCTTGCCATAAGGACAATATTTCCTGCCATAAGGCCGGGAAAAACTGCCATAAGGCCCGTAAACGCCTGAAAACTAAAAAAAGAGGCCCCACGAAGGCCTCTCTCTTCTATCCTGCTCCAAAGATAACGTTTCAATGAGAGGGCGAAAAAGACAAAATGCACCATTGTTTTTATGTCTCGGTTCTGTAATATCTTGTTATTGCTTATGGGCAGCGGGAATGGCTGAAAGTCATTCCTCAACCTCCTTCGTCGGATTTGATTGGGCTTTCAGCCCGCTTTATTAGCTCGGCAAAGTCCAATAAAAAACGAGTTTTTTTTGGCCTTTGCTCTCGCTTGCACTAACTTTCACTTCGTGCAAGTTAGGCTGCGGCTCGGGAATGTCAAATTAAAACAAGTTTTATTTGCCATTCCACTCGCCTTGCACTAACTTT
>SFFB01000003.1 GCA_004557035.1 Bacteroidales bacterium
ATGCCGGCCTTGTCGTCTGCGCCCAGCAGGGTGTGGCCGTCGGTCACGATGAGGTCTTCGCCGATGTGGTTGAGCAGTTCGGGAAACTTCTCCGGTCGTGTCACGATGCCGGCCTCCGCGTCGAGCACGATGTCGCCGCCGTCGTAGCCTTTAATGATGCGTGGCTTGACGTTGGCCCCTGAGCAGTCGGGGCTTGTGTCGATGTGGGCAATGAAGCCTATGGTGGGCACGTCGGTGGCCTCAGTGTTGGCCTCGAGCGTGGCATAGAGATAGCCTTTCTCGTCGAGCACCACTTCGGTGAGGCCCATAGCCTTCAGTTCGTCTTTCAAGTGGTGCGCAAGTGCCCATTGCTTTTCGGTGGAAGGCACACAGCCGGTGCCGTCGGCGCTTTGCGTGTCAAAGCTCACGTATTTCAAAAAGCGCTCAGTGATGTCTGTCATGGTGGTGGGAAATGTTTGTGGGTGATTTAGATAGGCGAATTTACTCAAATATGCCACACGAAAGGTCAAAATGTCTGCAAAAAATTGGTCTGTAAGGCATTTTGGCCTAACTTCGCCATCACATATCCTTAACACCAACAAGCCTTATGACACCACGAGAAGAAGACTTTATGCGCCAAGCCATCTGTTTGGCTGCAGACAACATAGAGAATGGCGGCGGTCCCTTTGGAGCCGTCATTGTCAAAGACGGACAGGTGATAGCCACAGGCGTCAACCGCGTCACCGCCAACCACGATCCCACGGCCCATGCCGAGGTGCAGGCCATTCGTGCTGCCGGCCGTGCACTGGGCACCTTCGACCTCTCGGGCTGCGACCTCTACGCTTCTTGCGAACCTTGCCCCATGTGTCTGAGTGCCATCTATTGGGCCCACATCTCGCGACTCTTTTACGCCTCGAGCAAAGACGATGCGGCAGCTGCCGGTTTCGACGACGCTTTTATCTATCGCGAACTCGACCTGCCGTCGGCGGATCGTCGCCTGGTCTCTGAGGCTCATCCTTCGGCCGAAGCCGCTGCCGTGTTTGAACGCTGGGTGAGCAAGGCTGACAAGATGGACTATTGAGGGGAGGCCCGTCTTTTTCAGAAAGAGAGGGGAGAATGTGATGAAAACTCATCCGATCGCCCTTCCTACCCAAATGTTTGCCTTTTTCCCAATCACCTGGTCACACGCCTGTATCGTGTTGTGGCATAACGAGTTGTTGTGACTGGCCGCTTCAGTCACGTTCAGTCACACTTATTGAAGCATAAATAGAGCGGAGCGAAACGCCTTTTGTAGGGGTTTCGCTCCGCTTTCATATAAAAAGCGCAATTGTTGCTGAGCTTATTCTTCGCTTTGCTCGGCCTCGAAGGCGGCGATGAGTTTGTTTTGGATGTCGCCGGGAACAAGTTCGTAGCTGGCAAACTTCATGATGAAGCTGGCACGGCCGCCGGTGAGCGAACTGAGCGAGGTGGAGTAGTTGGCCATCTCTGAGAGAGGCACTTTGGCCTGAAGTTTCTCGTAGCCGTTTTCGCTGCTCATGCCCACAATCATGCCGCGGCGTCCCTGCAGGTCGCTCATCACGTCACCCATCTTGTCGGCCGGGACGAATACTTCAACGTCATAGATGGGTTCGAGGATTTTCGGACCTGCTTCTTTGAAGGCAGCACTGAAGGCGTTGCGGCCTGCGAGCATGAACGAGAGTTCGTTGCTGTCCACGGGGTGCATCTTGCCGTCGTAGACAATGACGCGCACGTCGCGGGCGTAGCTGCCGGTGAGCGGACCTTGCTCCATACGGCTCATGATGCCTTTGAGAATGGCCGGCATAAAGCGGGCATCAATGGCACCGCCGACCACGGAGTTGATAAATACGAGTTTGCCACCCCATTCCAGCGTCACCTCTTCCTTGCCTTTCACGGCGATGCGGATTTCCTGACCGCCAAACTTGTAGACTGTGGGGTCGGGCATGCCCTCGCTGTAGGGCTCTACGATGAGGTGGACTTCGCCAAACTGGCCGGCGCCGCCACTCTGTTTCTTGTGGCGATAGTCGGCACGGGCGGCCTTGGTGATGGTTTCACGATAAGGGATGCGTTGCTCGTAGAATTCCACGGCAATCTTGTCGAGGTTTTCAAGACGCCATTTGAGTGTGCGAAGGTGGAATTCGCCTTGTCCGTGCACCAATATCTGGCGCAGCTCTTTGGATTGTTCCACTTCCCACGTGGGGTCTTCCTGACGCATGCGGCTCAGTGCCGACATCATCTTTTCAGTCTCTGCCTCGTTCACGGCCTTGATGGCGCGGGTGTATTTGGCGTTGGGATATTTGATGAAGTTGAAGCGGTTGTCGCAGTCTTTGGCGTTGAGGGTGTTGCCGGTGCGTACGTCTTTGAGCTTGACGGTGCAGCCAATGTCGCCTGCGGTGAGGCTGTCCACCTTCTCACGGTTGGCTCCGGCACAGACGAAGAGTTGCGCCATGCGTTCCTTGCTGCCGCGGTCTGCGTTGGTGAGGTCGTCGCCTTCTTTCAACACACCGCTCATCACCTTGAAATATTGCACTTCGCCGATGTGGGGCTCCACGCCGGTCTTGAAGAAATAGATGGAGGTGGGGGCGTCGGTCACGGGTTTCACCTCGATGCCGCGGGTGTTGTGCACGGCGGGCATTTCGTCGACAAAAGGCACCACGTTGCCGAGGAATTCCATCAGTCGGCCCACACCCATATTCTTCGTGGCGCAGACGCAGAAGACGGGGAAAATGGAGCGCGTCACCATACCCTTGCGGATACCTTCACGCATCTCGTCTTCGGTGAGGTATTCTGTCTCAAAGAATTTCTCCATCAAGCCTTCGTCGTTCTCGGCTGCTGCCTCTACCAGCGCTTTGTGCAGGGCTTCGGCCTTGTCTTTTTCGCTCTCGGGGATGTCTTCGATGGTGGGTGTGCCGCCGTCGGGGCCCCAAGTGAGCTTCTTCATCAAGATGATGTCGATGAGCGAGTTGAAGCCCGGGCCGGTCTCGAGGGGATATTGCACGGGCACCACTTTGGTACCGTAGATGTTGGTGAGGTCGTCGAGGATGACGTCGTAGTCACACTTTTCGTCGTCGAGTTGGTTGACGAGGAAGATGACGGGCTTGCCGAGCTTCTCGGTGTAGCGGAAGTGGTTTTGGGTACCCACTTCGGGGCCAAAGCGGCCGTTGATGAGCAACACGGCGGTGTCGGTCACGTTGAGAGCCGTGAGGGCTGCGCCCACAAAGTCGTCAGAGCCCGGGCAGTCTATGATGTTGAGCTTCTTGCCCATCCACTCCACGTGGAAAACGGTGGAGAAGACCGAGTAGCCATAGTCTTGCTCCACGGGAAAATAGTCGGAGACAGTATTCTTGGCGGTGATGCGGCCGCGTTTTTTGATGAGACCGCTCTCAAAGAGCAGGGCTTCGGTGAGAGTGGTCTTGCCTGAGCCGTCGTTGCCCAGGAGCGCGATGTTTTTAATCTCGTGTGAACCGTAAACTTTCATGGTCTTAGTTAGATTATGAGGTTAATTTGTGTAGTTGTGTTTTTCTGAGGCGCAAATTACGTATTTTGAATTAAATGGCAAAACGAGGGAGGGAGGTTTTTCGCCGAAAACGGGAGAAACGTCTCGTCCTGTTCAAAACGCGGCCTCAATGTGACCAAAATATGGGCAGATTGTTCCCGGAAGCCGTCGTCACCGTTTCACCACCTTCAAAAAGCGCTTGCCGACCGTCAAAAAATGCTCGGGCTATGGCCGGGACCTGCCTCGAATAGGGCCGAAAAAAACGGCCATAAGCCGAGAATTTTCTCTCCTTATGGCCGTAAGCGACTAAAACTGAATAAAATAAGCTTTGCTGCCCGCCGTTTCTTCTCCCTGTGGCCTCAATTTACGGCCCACGGGGAAGAGGAAAAAAGACAATAGCCGAAGGCTGCCTCTGTGTCAAGGTGAAGGCCGGAGGAGCCGACTATCCTTTGAGGTGTCGCATGGGGCTTGTGCGCAAAGCCTGAGTGCCCATTGGGCGAGATATGTCATTTTTGATGCCACACAGGTGCCGGTTTGTATAAATAAGTGCTACTTTTGCATACACATTATTATATAATACCACCACAATGAAAACATTTCTCCACGTAGCCGACATCGGCTCGCTCAGTGCAGCACTCGAAGAAGCCGCCGAAATCAAAGCCGACAGATATAAATACGAACACCTCGGCCGACACAAAACGGCCCTGCTCATCTTCTTCAACAACAGCCTCCGCACACGCCTATCCACACAAAAAGCCGCGCGCAATCTCGGCCTCGACGTCATCGTGCTCGACGTCAATGCCGGGGCTTGGAAGCTTGAGACCGAGCGTGGCGTCATTATGGACGGCGACAAGAGCGAGCATCTGCTAGAGGCCATTCCCGTGATGGCATCTTATTGCGACGTCATCGGTGTGCGCACATTTGCCGGTCTCACCGACCGTGAGGCAGACTACACCGAGCGCATCCTCAATCAATTCATTCGCTATAGCGGCCGGCCGGTCTTCTCGATGGAGAGCGCCACGGCCCATCCGCTCCAGGCCTTTGCCGACCTCATCACCATCGAGGAGCATAAAGAAAAGGCCCGGCCGAAAGTGGTGTTGACCTGGGCGCCTCACCCCCGTGCGCTGCCGCAGGCCGTGCCCAACAGCTTTGCCGAGTGGATGCGGGCTGCCGATGTAGATTTCGTCGTCACTCATCCCGAGGGGTACGAACTCGACCCCGAGTTTGTGGGCGATGCCCGTGTGGAATATGACCAGATGAAGGCCTTCGAGGGCGCCGACTTTATTTATGCCAAAAACTGGAGTTGTCCCGGCGTCACCTCTCCGGCCGACTACGGCAAAGTGCTGCATCGCGATATGACGTGGACCGTTGACGAAGCCCATATGGCCGTCACCAACAATGCCCACTTTATGCACTGCTTGCCCGTGCGCCGTGGTATGATTGTGACCGATGATGTCATTGAGTCGCCGCGCTCGCTCGTCATTCCCGAAGCCGCCAACCGAGAAATCTCGGCCACCGTGGTGCTCAAGCGTATGATTGAAGGATTGTGATTGCACTTGATATAGAGCAAAAAAAGCCCGGGGTGAAGACCCCCGGGCTTTTTTCTGTTTTCAAATTCTTTAGTTCTTAATCCGTCTTGCCGCCTTTCGCCACAAAACTGCAAAGGTCGACCACTCCGCAGTCGGGGCAATGCGGACTGCGCGCCGTGCAAACATAACGGCCGTGGAGGAGCAACAGATGGTGGGCTCGGCCCATAATGGCATCGGGGATGTGGCGCTTCAAAGCCAACTCTACGCTGAGCGGCGTGGTACAGGTCGAGGTGACGAGACCGAGCCGGTGGCTCACGCGAAACACGTGGGTGTCGACGGCCAAAGCGGCCTGACCGAACACAATGGCACGAATGACATTGGCCGTCTTGCGTCCCACGCCGGGCAATGAAGTGAGGGCTTCAAGGCTCTCAGGCACTTCGCCGCCAAAGTCAGAGACCAACCGCTGCGACATGGCCACAAGATGGCGCGATTTGCTCGACGGGTAGCTCACCGACTTGATGTACTCATAGACGGCCTCGGGTGTGGCCGACGCCAACGCTGAGGCCGTCGGGAAGTCACGGAAAAGCGGTGGCGTCACCTGGTTCACCCGCTTGTCGGTACACTGGGCCGAGAGCACCACCGCCACGAGCAGATGAAACGGCGTGTCGTAGTGCAACTCTGTGTCCACAGCGCCCATGCTCTTGTCGAGACGGTCGATGACGGTGGTGATTTTTTCGCTCCTTCGCATAACTTATTGTGTGAGTTCAGAGAGACGGCTGATGTATTTGCCCAAGATGTCAAACTCAAGGTTCACCACCGTGCCCACCTTGATGGCGTGAAAGTTGGTGTGTTCGAGTGTGTAGGGAATGATGCACACGGTGAAACTGTCGGTTGTGGGTCGGCACACGGTGAGGCTGACGCCGTTGACGGTCACGCTGCCCTTGTCGACGGTGAAATAGCCGCGGCGTGCCATCTCAGGCGAGTAGTCGTGGGTGAAGGTGAAGAGGCGGCTGCCGTCGGCCTCCTGGATGTTGGTGCAGCGGGCTGTGGTGTCTACATGGCCCTGCACGATGTGGCCGTCGAGTCGGCCATTCATCATCATGCTCCGCTCCACGTTGACCTCATCGCCCACGTTGAGCAGACCGAGGTTGGAGCGTTGGAGCGTTTCGTCAATGGCGGTGACGGTGTATTGGTGGTCGTCGTGGTGGGTCACAGTGAGGCACACGCCGTTGTGAGCCACACTTTGGTCGGTTTTGAGTTCGTGCGCAAAACTGCAAGTGAGCGTGATGTGCAGATTGCCGCCGTCGCGCGCCAGTGTCACGACGCGCGCAGTTTCTTCTACAATGCCTGAAAACATAAGTGAGGAGTAGTCTGTTTGAAGAGGATAATTGTGTTTATTTTTTTTCAGCTTGTGGCGTATGTAGCGTGTCTTCAGAGCCTTCGCTCAGCAGGTCGGTGCCCCAGTGGGTGGAGGCCAGACGCTCTTCGCGACGTTTCACCTCTTGAGCTTTTTTGGCATAGATAATCATGCGCAGCGACTGGCTGTAAGAGAAATAGTTCCACATCCAGTTGAAGAGCACGATCATCTTGTTGCGCACGCCGAGGATGGAGCGCAGATGCACGAGCAACCACATCACCCAAGCCCAGAAGCCGGCCATTTTCACGGTCTTGAATTCGGCCACGGCTTTGTTGCGGCCCACGGTGGCCATTGTGCCGAGGTTGCGGTAGCGGAACGGACGCATCTCTTCGCCCTTGTCGAGTCGGCGCAGGTTTTTGGCCAGCAGGGTGCCTTGCTGAATAGCCACCTGGGCCAGCTGAGGGTGACCGCCCGGCCAGCGTGCGTCGCCTTCGGGCATAATACACTGGTCGCCAATGGCAAAAACGCCGTCGAGACCTTCTACGCGGTTGAACGTATCCACTATGATGCGGCGGCCACGTCCTAAATGCTTCTCAGAAAGGTTGCCAATGGGTTGAGCGGCCACACCACTCACCCAGATAAAGGTGCGGGTGGCAATGCTGCTGCCGTCGCCCAGCATGACGCGGTGGTCTTTGAAGTCGGTCACCATTTTGCCTAAGAGCACATTCACGCCCATGCGGCGCAAATATTTCTCCACTGCTGCCGATGACTCCTCACTCATGGCCGAGAGCAGGCGGCCTCCGGCCTCGATGAGGTAGATGTGCATCAAGCTTGAAGGCAGGTCGGGGTAGTCTTTCGGCAAAACGTAGTTTTTCATTTCAGACAAGGCTCCTGCAATTTCCACACCCGTCGCACCGCCACCCACAATCACGACGTTGAGCAGTTCTTGGCGCTCTTGTTCGCCGGCGCATGTGAGTGCGCGTTCGAAGTTGTCGAGCAGGGCGTTGCGCAACCCCATGGCCTCGCTTACGTTTTTCATTGGCATGGCTTCTTCGGCAATGTGTTTGTTGCCGAAAAAGTTGGTCGTCGCTCCGGCGGCAAGCACGAGATAGTCATAACTGATTTTGCCAATCGAGGTCTGAATGATTTTGTGCTCGGGGAAGATGGAGCGCACCTCTGCCATACGGAAGTAGAAGTCTTTGCGGCGCTGGAAGAGTTTGCGGAAGGGGAAGGAAATGCTGCTCGGCTCAATGCCTGCCGAGGCTATTTGATAGATGAGTGGAGGAAACTGATGGTAGTTGTTGCGGTCTATGAGGACGACCTGATAATTGCTTTTGCGCAATTTGTTGGCCAGTTTCAAACCGCCGAAACCGCCGCCGACGATGACCACTCTCTTTTTGTTGGATTGGGGAACGTTGAAACTCATAACTGATGAATATGAAGTAAGGTCTGTGTTATTTTGTATGAGGCAAAAACTCTTTTGGGCGGTATTGCCCCTTGTTTCTCGTGAAGCGTCCGTAGTCAATGGCGTGGACGGGACAGGCATGGAAGCAGGCCAGGCAGCCGGTGCAATGTCCCTGCCACTTTGGCTTTTGGTCTGCCCCTATTGCGATGTTGTCTAAGGGGCAGGCTTGTGCGCATTTGCCGCATCCAATACACTTTGGTGATAGGCGGAATTTCTTCTCTTTTACCAAAAAACGGTCAAAAAACCATCCGAGCACGTGTGTCTTGGTCCAAGCGAAGGCGCCGTTTTTGACGTCGACCACTTGCGTCTTTTTCAAGCGAACACTCTCGGCGATGGCGTCAACCCGTCGTGAGGCTTCACGCAGTTTGTCGGCAGTCTCTTCGCTATTGTCAATGTCAAATCCCGGCAGGGCAATATAGGTGTCGGGCATCAGCACCGACCAGAGCGACGTGGCTTGCAGACCGTGGCGCGCGAGTGCTTTCTGGAAAAGCCGGTCGGTGTGCCCGATGTCGTCGCCACAGGTACACACCATATATATATAGGTGTCGGCCGACGTCTTGGGCAGCGCGACTTTTTTGAGAAAGTCTTTCACCACCCGCGGCATGTCCCAGCCATAGACCGGAAAGACAAATCCCAGCCGCTCGCCCTCGGCCAACTCCGGCAGAGCTTTCGGTTGCCAGCCGTCAATCCTGTAGAGATGTTCGCCCGTAGCCTCAGAGAGTCGGCGTGCCACGGCGGCACTGTTGCCCGTACCTGAAAAACAAATGATCATAAGACAAGTTTTTGTTGGAACACGAAACAATCCTTGAAAACCTTTTCGGCCTCAGGCGTAGGGCGGTCGAAGAGTGCGAACACGCTGCTGCCGCTACCGCTCATGGCGGCGTAGGTGGCGCCCATGTCATAGAGGGTCTCTTTGATGGCGGCAATGGAGGGATGGGCCTTAAACACGCTGCGTTCAAAATCGTTGGCCACGGTTTCACGCCAAGTATCCACCGGCCGGCATACGGCTTCTGCCAGATTGAAAGGTGCCGGCTGCGGCACCACACCGGCATAGGCTTCACGCGTGGACACTCCGACAGGTGGTTTCACCAACACGAAATGCCAGCCACGGAGCGAAAAACTCAAGGGTGTCATCTGCTCGCCGATGCCTGTGGCAAAGACCGGACGGCTTTTCACAAAAAACGCACAGTCGGCCCCATAGCCGGCCATACGTCGCTCCATCTCTTCGTCGGAAAGCCCCAACGAGAAATGCTCGTTAAGCGTTGTCATCATAAAAGCCGCGTCGCTGCTACCGCCACCGAGTCCGGCGCCGATAGGGATGTGTTTGGATAAATGGATATCGAGCGGCGGCAGGTCAAACTCTTTTTTGAGGTCCATAAACACCCTCACCACGAGATTGTCGGCAGCTTGGCCGTCCACCGGAATGCCCGACAGCCGCAGTTGCCAGTCATCGTCGCTGTTTTGGAGCGGTTGCAGTTCGATGACATCGCGGAGTGGAATGGGGTAGAACACGGTCTCGAGATTGTGGTAGCCGTCCGGGCGGCGTGAGGTCACATAGAGACCGATGTTGATTTTGGCATGGGGAAAGGCCAGCATATTGGCAGCGTTTTGGAAGGGTGAAATGGAGGGAGGAGAATAGGCCGGGCGCGATGGAGGATGGTGACAGCCTCACTCCACACTCAGCACGAGGCCCTTGAGATATTCACCCTCGGGGTGGTAGATGTTGATGGGGTGGTCGGCCGGCTGGTGGAGTTGATGGAGGATACGCACTCGTCGTCCGCTTTGAGCGGCAGCGGTGAAGACCGCCAGTCTGAATTGCTCTTTGCTGATGGCTTGCGAGCAGCTGAAGGTGAAGAGCAGACCGCCCGGGGCAATCTTTTCAAACGCAATGGCATTGAGGCGGGTATAGCCTTTAATGGCGTTGCGCACGGCGTCTTTGTGTTTGGCAAAAGCCGGCGGGTCGAGCACAATGAGATCGTAGGTGTCGTCTGGCCGTATATGGCCGAGAAAGCGGAAAGCGTCTTCGGCAAAACCTTCATGGCGTGTGTCACCGGGGAAGTTAAGGGCAATGTTTTCCCGCGTGAGGTCCATGGCTTTCGCACTGCTGTCGACAGAGTGCACCAAAGCGGCTCCGCCGCGCATGGCATAGACCGAGAAACCGCCTGTGTAGCAAAACATATTGAGCACTCGGCGTCCTTTGGCGTAGTGTTCGAGCAGTCGGCGGTTTTCGCGTTGGTCAACGAAGAAACCGGTTTTTTGTCCGCGCAGCCAGTCGATGTGGAATTTCAGACCGTATTCCGCAGCCACTTCGTCGCCATTCTCGCCACACAAGAAGCCGGTCTCGGGTTCGATGCCGGCTTTGTAGGGCAGCGTGGTCTCTGACTTGTAGTAGACATTCTTGACAAAGCCGTCGGTCACGCGGACGAGGGCCTCGGCCAAGGCTTTGCGGCAATGGTGCATGCCGACAGAGTGGGCTTGCATTACGGCCGTGTGGCCGTAGATGTCAATCACGAGCCCGGGCAGGCCGTCGCCTTCGCCGTGGACGAGACGGAAGATTTCGTTGTCTTGTTCGCCCACGAGGCCCAAAGCACGGCGCAGTCTGAAAGCCTCGGCCAGACGTTGTTCCCAAAAGTCATCGTCGATGTCTTGAGGGGTGAACGACAACACGCGCACGGCAATCGAACCGCGCTCATAGTGTCCCACGGCCAAGAAATGGCCTTCGTGGTCGGTCACTCTGACGGTCTCGCCCTCGGCCGGTTCGGCGTCGGCTTTGAGTATGGCTCCCGAGAAAATCCAAGGGTGAAAGCGTTTCAGACTTTCGGCTTTGCCTTTTTTGAGAATAATGGTTTTCATATGTGGCTTTGGGGGTGAAATCGCTGGTTAAGACGCCGTGGCGGCGGTCTGTTGGACAAGAGTGTAGTTGCCGCTTTCGCGCAGTGTTTTCAGCCTTTTGTAGAGTTGGATGCAGGCATAGGCGTCGGTGGCGGCGTAGCGCTGTTGGGCCTCGGTGAGTTGTTGTGCCTCCCAGTTGGAGAGTTGGGCCGTTTTGGAGATGCGCTGGCCGAAGACGTTGGCATAGAGCTTTTGCAGACTCATGTCGGCAATGCCCATCTCGGCGGCATAGTGTTGCAGGTCCACATATCCGGCGGGGTTGAAGTCAGCCCGTCGGCGCAGGGCTCTGAAGTCGTCGCCGAGCGACAGGCCCACTTTGAGTTGTCTCGGGTCGGCAAGCAAGTCGGTGAGACACCCGGGCAAGCCCATGAGGTTGAGGCGGAAGAGAAAACAGAGTTCCTCGGTCGAGGCCTGAAGCAGGGCCACCGTATAGCTTTGTCCGCGCTGGAACGAGGGTCGTGTCTCAGTGTCGATGCCGATGAGCGGACTTTGTCTCAACACCTCGACGGCCCGCTTGGCTTCAGCCTCGCCGCAAACCGTGACGATGCGGCCTTCAAAAAGCATGCGTGGCAGCGAGGGAATGATTTTTTTGTCGGTATTGATAAAGAGCGTCTGACACTCGTCTGTGTGCATATCTGGTGTCATAAGGATTAGAAGTCGTCGTTTCGAGCAAATTGCGTGTCGTGTAGTGCCCTGATCACGCTGAGTATTTTGATGCCCCATCCTGTCTCAAAACCGTCTTTCACTTCGCCAAGCGCAGCGCTCACGGCCTCTTCGTGTCCGTCTTTGACTATTTCCACGAAGTCGCGCAGGGCCTGATAGGCGTCGGCGAGATACTCGCTGACGGTGCAGAGCACGGGGGTGTCGGAATATTTGAAGTCTTCGACAAAGACGTCGAGATAGGCGTCGGCGTCGGTCATGATGTCGGCCACTTGTGCGCGTATGTAGTCGTAGTCGGCCTCGGTGACACGTCCCGGGTTGAAGCCGTCGGCGGCCTCCTGGGCGGGGAGGAGTGAGGCTTTGAGATAGAGCATGGCCAGCAGGGGACGCATCACTTCGATGAAGCGTGCTCGCGGGGTGCCGCCACAAGCCTCGAGCTGCCGGCAATATTCGGTGGCCACGGTGACGAGTTCGAGCACGGGGCGAGTGTAAAGGTTATGGTGTTCCATGGATGAGAGATGAGGGGTAGTGGGTTATTCAAAACGTATGGCGCGGGCAGGTCTGATGTGTGAAATCATCAGACTCGGTGCCACGAGGGCCAGCGTGCAGACCATGAGTGTGCCGACGGCAATGGCAATGAGCCAGAAGAGGTCGAAGCAGACGGGCACGGCGTCGACGTAGTATTTCGTGCTGTCGAGTGTCACCAGTCCCAGCCAGTCTTGCAGCCACACGACAGTCAGTCCGATGCCATATCCCCAAACCAGTCCGCGGCCGATGATAAACACGGCATAGAGCATAAAGATGCGGCGTATGTGACCGTTGGTCGAGCCCAGGGCTTTGAGCACACCGATGGTCTGTGTGCGCTCGAGGATGAGTATGAGCAGACCGCTCACCATCATAAATGCCGCCACGCCGAGCATCAGTATCAAGATGATACGCACGTTGAAGTCGAGCAGTTCTATCCATTGCACCACCGAGGCGGTTCGTGGGTTTTCGCGCAGGGTGACGGCGTCGACGGCCTCGGCATTTTGCTGTCCCCATTTCTGACAAATGGGTTTCACTCTGGTGGCCACGTCTTGGAGATGGGCAAACTGGTCAATGCGCAGTTCGATGGTGCCGGTCTGAGGGTCGGCCCAGTCGTTGAGTTCCATCACGTCGGCGCGTCCGGTCCAAATGAAGGTGTTGTCAAACTGGTCGAAGTTGGTCTGATAAATACCCGTCACACGAAACACGCGCATCCTGAGCGGTTGGGCAATAAAATAAGCATAGACCTTGCTGCCTACCTTGAGTCCCAGTCTGTCGGCTTGAGCTTTTGAAATGGCCACTTCGCGCGTAGGGTCTTTGTCGGCCGCTTTGGGCAAATGGCCATCGATGAGCATCGACGCAATGAAAGCTGTGTCGTAGTCGCTGCCGATGCCTTTGAGCATGACAGCTTGAAACTGGTCTGTGGTTTTGAGTATGCCCATCTTCTCAACGGTCCGCTCGGCAGAGACCACGCCTTCCACCCGTTTGAGCTCGTCTATCATGGCCTGCGGCGCCGTGATGGGATAAGACTCCGGCGAAGCCAAGGCAGAGGGATTCATCACCTCGATGTGGGCGGTGAAGCCTGCCAGCTTGTTTCGCACCTCGTCTTGAAAGCCTTTCACCACACACACGGCCACAATCATCACGGCCACGCCCATGGCAATGCCAATGGTGGCTATGCGGATGGCCAGCGCACTGGCTCGGCGTCGGCCGTCGTGGCCGGCATTTTTATAAAATCTGCGGGCGATGAAATAGGAAAGGCTCAAACGGATGAATGTTATGATGTAGAGAAAACGGACATCAAGGCCGCCACCGGGACACTGCCGTGGCGGCACGGGGAGACCTTGATGCAGGGATATGGAGAAGGGCTGTGTGGTGACGACAGCCCTTGACGCTGAGGCAGCTTATAGTGTGTAGCCCGGATAGGCCTCGAGGGCGTGGCGCAGCACTTCGAGGGCGCGGGTGAGGTCTTCTTTTTTGAGCACGTAGGCAATGCGCACTTGATTGCGTCCGGCCTCGGGAGTGGTGTAGAAACCGGCTGCCGGCGCCATCATCACTGTCTCGCCCTCGTAGTTGAAGTCGGTGAGACACCAGGCGCAGAATTTCTCGGCGTCGTCTACGGGCAGTTTGGCCACGGTGTAGAACGCTCCCATCGGGATGGGGGAGTAGACGCCCGGTATGCGGTTGAGGCCGTCGATGAGGCATTTGCGGCGCTCCACATACTCGTCGTAGACTTCCATGGCATAGGTCTCGGGCTCGTCGAGAGAGGCTTCGGCCACAAGCTGACCGATGAGGGGTGGACTCAGACGGGCCTGGCAGAATTTCATCACGGCCTGACGCACCTCGGCGTTTTTCGTGATCAATGCGCCGATACGGATGCCACATTCGCTGTAGCGTTTCGACACCGAGTCGATGAGCACCACGTTGTCTTCGATGCCTTCCAGATGGCAGGCCGAGATATAGGGCGAGCCCGTGTAGATAAACTCGCGATACACCTCGTCGGAGAAGAGATAGAGGTCATATTTCTTCACGATGTCGCGTATCTGGTTCATCTCGCGGCGTGTGTAGAGATAGCCCGTGGGATTGTTGGGGTTGCAGATGAGAATGGCCCGTGTGCGCTCGTTGATAAGGGCCTCAAATTTTTCGACTTTCGGAAGCGAAAATCCCTCCTCGATGGTCGTGGCAATCGTACGGATAACCGCTCCTGCCGATATGGCAAAGGCCATATAGTTGGCATAGGCCGGCTCGGGCACGATGATTTCGTCGCCCGGATTGAGGCACGACATAAACGCAAACAACACCGCCTCGGAGCCGCCCGAGGTGATGATGATGTCGTCGGGCGAGAGGTGGATGTTGTATTTCTCGTAATAGTGCGTCAGCTTCTCGCGATAGGAGAGAAAACCCTGGCTCGGGCTGTATTCCAGCACCTTGCGGTCGATGTGCCGCAACACGTTCAGACCGGCCTCGGGAGTGGGCAGGTCGGGCTGGCCGATGTTGAGATGATAAACGTGAATGCCGCGCTTTTTGGCGTCGGCGGCCAGTGGGGCCAACTTGCGGATTGGCGACTGTGGCATGTCCACAGCCCGTTGCGATATGTGTGGCATTTTTGGTGAGTGTATGCGATTGTCGTTTGAGGCCTTGAAGGCCCTCGGCCTGTGGTGGCCGTATTGTCTTGCGAAGTTAGCGAATGCGCCTCGGCGGGCAAAATAAAATTTCCGTTTTTTAGCAAAATCGGGCCTTATGTCACCCGTAGGTGGCATTTTGGACCGCCCGAAGAGGCCTTTTGGCCTGTGGCCGCGCCCATTTGCGCCTCGCCGCCGGCATTTTGTCTTTTTGTTTTCGCCGTTTTGGCTCTATATTTGGAGTAAGAAAAAGAAAGGAGGCCCTAAAAGCCTCCTTTTTGTTGCCTTTCAGCTACTTACCGGCATAAGGACAGTTTTTCCTCGCCCTATTCCCGTCGTTCCTGTCCTTATTCCCGTCGCGAAAAAGTGCTTTGACGTGACGAAAAAGCCGCTTTCCCGTCGATTTTTGCACTAAGATGCGCCGGCTGAAAAGTTTTTGCGGAAAAATGAAGTCTGATTTGTCACGTACGACCCCTGTTTTTGTGGTTTTCAAAAGAGGCCTTTCCCGTGCAGTCTCACTTGGTCTGCGTGTAGCCCTGCTTTTTGAGTATGTCGAGCAATAGCGGACGTTTGTCGCCCTGAATGACAATGACGCCGTCGTCTATGGAGCCACCCACGCCGCATTTTTGCTTCAAGGTGCGGGCCAGGGCTGCGAGGTCTTCGGTCGGGCCGACGAAACCTTTCACCAGGGTCACGGTCTTGCCGCCACGGCCTGCGCGCTCCATGCTCAGACGCAGCCGCTGCTGGTTTTTGGGCAGCAACGCGGGCATGTCTTCGGCTTCCTCGACATAGGCAAAGTCGGGGTTGGTGGAATAGACCACGCCGACTCGTTGTCGCTTGGGAATATCTGTGGGTGCCTTGTCGTTTCCGCTGTCTTCGGCCACGCCGCCAAGCGCCGCAAGCGCGGTTTTCCAGTCTGCCATAATCGTCTGATTGTCTGAGGTTATAATGAACTTGTTAAACTCTTGCTTCTATTAAAACAAAGCCAAGTCCGACATTTCAGGCTTGGCTTGTGTCTTGTTATAAATCGCGGTGAATGACACTGCCATTGGCCTGATGCGTGGCCAGGATGAGCACCTCGGCAATCTGCACATGCTTGGGCGCACTGGCGGCATAAAATGCCACGTCGGCAATGTCGGCACCGGTGAGTGGCTTGATGCCCTTGTAGACCCCTTCGGCCCGCTCGCTGTCGCCGTGGAAGCGCACCGTGCTGAAGTTGGTCTCGACCAGTCCCGGCTTGAGGTTGGTCACGCGTACGGCCGACTCGGCCACGTCAATGCGCAAGCCGTCGGTGATGGCCTTGACGGCAGCCTTGGTGGCACAATAGACATTGCCGCGGGCATAGGCTGCGTCGCCTGCCACACTGCCCACGTTGATGACGTGGCCTTCATTGCGCTTTACCATGCCGGGCACAATGAGGCGTGTCATAGTGAGCAGACCCTTGATGTTGGTGTCGATCATCGTGTTCCAGTCTTCGGGATCGCCTTCATATTCTTTGTCGAGCCCAAGAGCCAGCCCGGCATTGTTGATGAGCACGTCGACGCGCTCCCACGCCGTGCCCGAGAGCGAGCCCACGGCAGCCTCGGCCGCTTCGGCATCGCGCACGTCAAAGACCAGCGTCTTCACTTTGGTGCCCCCGGCCTCGAGTTGGGCTTGGATAGAGGCCAGTTTGTCGGCGCGCCGCGCCGTGAGTATGAGGTCGTAACCGCCTTGCGCAAACCGTCTTGCGCAGGCTTCGCCGATGCCGCTCGTGGCACCGGTGATGAGTGCAATCTGTTTCATAAATAAAGGGGATATGCTTTGATAAAGAGTGAGTTGTTCCTTGTCTTGTCGGACGTGATGTCAGGCAATGCCCAGCAGTTCGATTTCGAAAATGAGCGTAGAGCCGCCGGGGATGCCTGGCTGCGAAAACTTGCCGTAGCCCATTTCGGCGGGGATGTAGACCTCCCATTTGTCGCCCACGCACATCTGTCCGATGGCGATGATCCAGCCTTCAATAAGGTCGGATAGCCTAAAGGCCGGCGGGGTGCCGCCGCGACTGCTGTCGAATTGCTTGCCGTTGATGGTGCGGCCGGTGTAGTGGACCGTGATGACGCTGCGCGGCGAGGGATGCTGTCCGTCGCCTTTGCCTTCAGTCAAAACTTTATAATAAATACCTTTGGGGAGGGGTTTCACGCCTTCTTTGCGCGATTTGGCCGCCAGCCAGTCTTTGTTGGCTTCGGCATAGGCTTTTTTGTTCATAAGGTCGAAAGGGGTGGGGTGGTGTCTGGTGGTTTGCAGGAGAGACGGGACGGTTTTACTTTTTCAGCCAAGTGTAGTCCCAACGGCGCAAAAGGGAGTTGTATTTGCGGTGCCCGATGAGGTTGCCGCCACGGTCGTAGATGTCGTAGCGCCCAAGCGAGCGGTTCCATTTTTCATAAGACTGGAGCGTGCCGGTGTTGTCTCGGCTTTCGCGGCGATTAAGCGCGGCATTGTTGTTGTCGGTCTGCGCTTCGCTCTGATGGCCTCGGCGGTCGCGGTTGTCGGTGGTGGTTCGGTCGGCGTCGCGCTCGTAGCGCACCAAGCGGCCGGTTTTGTCGTAAAACTCCGTGCGACGCAGCAGTGCGTTGTGTTTGGAATAACCCACGAGCTGTCCCGAGCGGTCGAAAAACTCCGTGCGCCCGAGCGTGCGGTTGTATTTGCTGTATTGCTGGGCGCCTGCCGCGCCGGTCAAAAGGCAGAACAGTGCGAGGAAAAATAGCCGTTTCATCGTCATAAGTTTTTGTTTTACAAAGCAAACTTACGGCAAAACCGCCAAAGCAGGAAACTTTTTGACCGAAAAACGCCCGAACCAGTCCACTTGGCGACATATATATAATAATGTTCGCGCGCGTGAGAACATGGCCCACTTTTTGGCCTGAAAAAGAAAAAGTGAGCCCGGGGATGGTTGGAATGAAAAAAATCATTAACTTTGCGCCGCCTTTATGAGGCATTAGCATTCAATTCATTAATTCATTTACAAAACGTACCCATTACACTATGATGAATCAGTACGAGACCGTTTTCATTATGACTCCCGTTTTGTCTGAACCTCAGATGAAGGAAACGGTCGAAAAATTCAAAGGAATCTTGACCGCCGCCGGCGCCGAGATTATCAATGAAGAGAACTGGGGACTTAAGAAGATGGCCTACGCCATCCAGAAGAAGAGCACAGGCTTCTATGCTCTGCTTGAGTTCAAGGCCGGTCCTGAAGTGGTTGACAAACTTGAAGTAGCCTATCGTCGCGACGAGCGCATCATTCGCTACCTCACAGTGAAGCTCGACAAATTTGCTGCACAGTATGCAGAAAAACGCAGACACAACAAAACCAATAAGGAGGACTAAACCATGGCACAAACTCAATCTGAAATCCGTTACCTCACTCCGCCCACTGTGGACGTGAAAAAGAAGAAGTATTGCCGTTTCAAAAAGAGCGGTATCAAATACATCGACTATAAGGATCCCGAATTCCTCAAAAAGTTCCTCAACGAGCAAGGCAAGATCCTGCCCCGCCGCATCACCGGAACTTCTCTCAAATATCAGCGCCGCGTGGCCCAGGCCGTAAAACGTGCCCGTCACCTCGCCTTGCTGCCTTTCGTAACCGATTTGATGAAATAATATAAAGGATAAGATATGGAAGTCATTTTGAAACAAAACGTTCATGGCCTCGGCTACAAGGACGACATCGTAAAAGTGAAAGACGGCTATGGCCGCAACTACCTTATCCCCACCGGAAAGGCTGTCATCGCTTCTGAATCAGCCAAAAAGTCATTGGCTGAAGAGCTCAAGCAGCGTGCCCACAAGCTCGAGAAAATCAAAAACGACGCTCTCGCACTTGCTGAGAAACTCGGTGGCATACAGCCCATCGTTATCGCTACCAAAGTCAGCGCCAACGGTGCCATCTATGGCTCTGTAAACGCTACCCACATCTCTGAAGAACTCGCTAAGCAGGGCTTCGAAATAGACCGCAAGGCCATCGACCTCAAAGAGGTCAAGGCTGTTGGCGCCTACAAGGCCGTGGCTCACCTGCACAAGGAAGTGAGCGTAGAAATCCCCTTCGAGGTAGTAGCCGAACAGGCTTAATCACACCGAAACGTTGCCCCTGAAAAGGCACAACCATACGCAGCCTGCGTCAATGACATCCCTCACGGGGTGCCGATTGGCGCAGGCCGTTTTTATGTTTATCTATCCTTTGTTTGCCCGCCCCGGCATTTAGTTGCAACTTTGTAGAGCCTTTGCCCGGTGTGACGGCAAAGGCGAGCACAAAACCTTATGCGTTATTTCATTTATCTCTCATACGACGGCCGGGCCTATCACGGCTGGCAGGTGCAGCCCAACGCCGAGAGCGTGCAGGGCGTGCTTAACCGCGCACTATCCACCCTCTTGCGCCGCCCGACGGAAGTGGTCGGAGCCGGCCGTACAGACACGGGAGTGAACGCTGCCCTTATGGTGGCGCATTTCGACACAGACCAAATCGTCGACACAAGCCGCCTGACCGACAAGCTCTGCCGGATTTTGCCGCCCGACATAGCCGTGAGCCGCATTGTGCCGGTCAAAGACGAGGCCCACGCCCGCTTCACGGCCACGAGCCGCACCTACCACTATCACGTCTATACGGAGAAAAATCCCTTTCGCCGACACTATGCCGTCAGACTCTTTTTCCGGCCCGACTTTGAGTTGATGAACCAGGCTGCCGCTTTGTTGCTCCAGACCGAAGACTTCACCAGCTTCAGCAAAGTCAACACCGACGTCAAAACCAACATCTGCCACGTTACGCGAGCCCGTTGGATCGAGACCGAGCCCGGCCTCTGGCGTTTTGAAATCACGGCCGACCGCTTTTTGCGCAATATGGTGAGAGCCGTGGTCGGCACCCTCCTTGAAGTGGGTCGCGGTCGCCTCTCGGTGGAGGGCTTCAAGCAAATCATTGACCGCAAAGACCGCTGCGCCGCCGGTGAGTCGGTGGCCGGACATGCCCTTTCGCTCGTCGACGTTGCCTATCCCGATGATATTTTCCTCACGGAGGCGCCCTTGTCTGCCGAATGAGCCATTGTCTGACAAGGCACTGAGAAAACTTGTTTTATCCAAACTAACTTATACCTATTAACCTGCTATCTTCATGAAAAACCTGCGTTTCTCCCTCCTTACATTTCTTGTAGCAGCCTTAATCTGTGGCACCGCCGAAGCCAAGACCAACCGCGTGGTGCGGCTCTCGGACTATGGCATCGTGCCGGGGACGGACGACGGCCGCTTGACCTCGCGTCTCGACAGCGTGCTCTCGCTCGTTAAAGCCTCACAGCGTCCCGGCGAAAGCATCACGTTGAAGTTTAAGCGCGGCCGCTACGACTTCCATGCCGCCGACGCCAAGCGGCGCGTTATTTATATTTCAAACCACGACCAGGACGACTTCAAGCGCATAGGTATCTTCTTAAAAGACTGGGAGGGACTGACCATCGATGGCGGCGGTTCGGACTTCATCTTCCACGGCCGCATCATCCCCATTGCTTTGCAAAACACCGGCCAAGTGACGCTCAAGCACTTCAGCGTGGACTTTGACAAACCCCAAGAGGGACAAGCCGAAATCATCAGTTCGTCGGCTACCGACGGCATCATCTTCCGCCTCACCGAAGGCCCCGACTATCGCATCACGCCTGAGGGCCGCCTTCAGTTTTGCGGCGAAGGCTGGACCAACACGCCCTTGGCCGGCATTGCCTTTGACAGCGCCACCCATCACATCCTTTACAACACTGCCGACGTGTGGTTTGCCAACGAGCAGATCAAAGACCTCGGCCACCGCGTCTTTCGCGCGCCGAAGTGGTGCGACACGCGCCTTATGGCCGGTAGCCGCATGACGCTGCGCTCGTGGGCACGGCCCTGTCCCGGCCTGTTTATGGACGAATGCCGGCAGACCAAAATCAGCGACGTCAAGATACATTTTGCCGAGGGTATGGGACTCGTGGCCCAGCGCTGCACCGACATCGACCTGAGCCGCTTTGGCGTGTGTCTGCGCAAGGGTTCGCCACGCTATTACACCACACAGGCTGACGCCACCCATTTCTCGCAATGCCGCGGACTCATCCGCTCGGTCGACGGCCTCTATGAAGGCATGATGGACGACGCCATCAACGTGCACGGTGTCTATCTGTGCGTGCGCGAACGCATTGACGACTACACCCTTCGCTGCCGCTTCGAGCACGGTCAGGCCTGGGGCTTTGCCTGGGGCGACAAGGGCGACACCGTCTGCTTCGTACGCAGCAAGACGATGGAGCACGTCGACGGCACCAACGTCATAGCCGACATCAGACCGGCCGACAAACCCCAAATCACCGGCTGCCGCGAATTCATCATACGTTTTGCCCAGCCCGTGGCCGCCGAGGTGACCGCGGCCGAGGGTTATGGTGTGGAAAACCTCACGTGGACGCCCGAGGTGGAGTTTTCGGGTAATGTCATTCGCAACAACCGTGCCCGTGGCGCCCTGTTCAGTTCGCCTCGACGCACCGTCTGCGAGCGCAACTTCTTCGACCACACCTCAGGCAGTGCCATCGTGCTTTGCGGCGACTGCAACGGCTGGTATGAGAGTGGGGCAGTGAGAGACCTCGTCATCAGAAAAAACGTCTTCGTCAACGCCCTCACCAGTCTATACCAGTTCACCAACGCCGTCATCTCCATCTATCCCGAGATACCCGGTTTTGCCGAGCAGCAACGCTATTTCCACGGCGGCACGCCAGCGGCCATCCGTATCACCGACAACGTTTTCGACACCTTCGACAAGCCCCTGATCTATGCCAAGTCGGTGGACGGACTCGTCTTCAAAGACAACAAAATCAAGCACAATAACGCCTTCAAGCCTTTCCATTTCAACAATCAGACCATCAAGCTCGAGCGCTGCATCCACACCGACATACAGGCCGTGGAGTAGGGTGCGGCAGCCCCTGTCCCTTTTTGTCTTTGTCTGCCAATCCCAATTGTGTTATCTTTGAGGCAGAAGAAGAAAGACAGGGCCGCACATAGTCCATTCTGTCTGCTTTTCAGGCGTTTACGGGAATAAGGAGAGAAAAAACTGTCCTTATTCCCGTAATTTTTGTCCCTATCCCCGTCGCTCTTTTTCCTATTGTGCATCCACGAAAGCGTATTTTCCGGTCCATTTTCCGCCTTGGCGGCGATGGAGCAACGTTTCCCGAAAAAAATCTCCCTTGTTTTCGTCACACAAACTCCCTTTTTTGAACGTTTCTGCCCGGCCAAACTTTCTCTCCAAACATTGGGTGGTTTGGGCAAAGAAACGTAACTTTGCCGCATACAAAGACAGACCGGCGCCATTTCGCGTCAGGTTTGCCGGACAACCCGAAAGGAGGTGCAAAAATGTGTACAAGAGAAAGAGCCTTACAGCTCGGCCAAAAACTTGAGGTCGTGGAAGACGCCGAAAGAAGAATTGCCGAGTATGAAAAGAAGCATGGCAAGCCGATGAGCAAAACCGGACAAGCAATGTGGATGCTTAGAGGTTTGGTGGAAGTCTATGATAAAACGCTATTGTTATGAGACTTCTGCTCGACACCTGTATTGTCGTCTATATGACACTTGAACCAGACCGCTTATGTCCGGATGTGCTCGCTTTGATAGAAGACTATGATAATCAACTGTATGTGAGCATGGAGACCGTTAAAGAGCTCATCGTCGCTTACAGACGCAAGGGCCTTGGTCGCAAAATCTGGAAAACAGAAGAAGATATCATAGATACGTTAAAGAACGACCTATGCATTCAAGTCTTGTCCATTGGCGAGGAACATATGCGTACCTATGCCAGAATGACCATCAACGAAGCGCAAGGGCATTTCGACCCAAGCGACCATATCATTATAGCCCATGCCATTACAGAGCGAATGCCCCTCGTTTCAAGTGACCATAAATTTGACTTTTACAAGAAACAGGGACTCGATTATATTTGCAATTCATAAAAGCTCGATGGGCACTATGTGCGTAACTATCCCATTTTGGTATATTGCACGGCTTACTCCATTCCAAAAAAAATCTTGCCACACGCTTTGTAATCAAAGAAAATACTAACTTTGCAATATCATCCCGCAAGGGGAAAAATGCGTCCCGGCGCATCGGCGACACAGCGTCAGAGTCGCGGCCGATTATGATGGCCCCAAGGCTCATCCAATAGCTCAAACTACCATTACACAATATTCAATTTTTTAAGACATGGAATATTCACACGAAGTACAAGGTATGTGTTGCGTGGCCAAAGGCCCCAACCACGGACCGGCTCCCATTCCCGAAGAAGGCAAGTGGGTGCAAGCTAAAGAAATCAAAGACATCTCTGGTCTGACTCACGGTGTGGGTTGGTGCGCTCCCCAGCAGGGTGCCTGCAAACTCACCTTGAACGTCAAGGAAGGCATCATCGAAGAATGTCTCGTAGAGACCATCGGCTGCTCTGGTATGACCCACTCAGCCGCTATGGCCAGCGAAATCCTCCCCGGCAAAACCATCCTCGAGGCCCTCAACACCGACCTCGTTTGCGACGCCATCAACACCGCCATGCGCGAGCTGTTCCTCCAAATCGTCTACGGCCGCACACAGAGCGCCTTCTCTGAAGGTGGTCTCGTTATCGGCGCCGGCCTCGAAGACCTTGGCAAAGGCCTCGTCAGTCAGATGGGTACACTCTATGGCACCAAAGTCAAAGGTAGCCGCTACCTCCAGCTCACCGAAGGCTACATCACCAAGATGTTCCTCGACAAAGACGACCAAGTTTGCGGCTACGAGTTTGTTCACATGGGCAAATTCATGGATGCCATCAAGAAAGGCGTGCCCGCAGACGAAGCCCTCAAGAGCGTGACCGGTACCTACGGCCGTACCAAAGAAGAAGATGGTGCCGTTAAATCTATTGACCCACGTAAAGACTAATAAAGGAGGACTGCAACTATGATTAGAGAAGTAAAATTTGAATCACAAGACCGTCGTATCAAGCAGATTCTCGCTTGTCTTAACGCTCACGGCATCGCTTCTATCGAAGAAGCCAACCAGATTTGCGAAGCCGCCGGCCTCGACCCTTATCAGACCTGCGAAGAAACGCAGATGATTTGCTTTGAAAATGCCAAATGGGCCTATGTCGTTGGTACTGCCATCGCACTCAAAGAAAAAGCCAAAGACGCCGTACAGGCTGCCGAATACATTGGCGAAGGTCTTCAGGCTTTCTGCATCCCCGGCTCTGTAGCCGACGACCGTAAGGTGGGTATCGGCCATGGCAAACTTGCTGCCCGTCTGCTCTCGCCCGAAACCAAGTGCTTCGCCTTCTTGGCCGGTCACGAAAGCTTCGCCGCAGCCGAAGGCGCCATCAAGATTGCCCAGATGGCCAACAAGTCTCGCCCCGCCGACAAACCCCTCCGCTGCATCCTCAACGGTCTCGGCAAAGACGCTGCCATGATTATTAGCCGCATCAACGGCTTCACCTATGTGCAGACCAAGTTCGACTACTACACGGGCGAACTCAAAGTGGTGAAGGAAATCGCCTACAGTAACGGTCCCCGTGCTGCCGTAAACTGCTACGGTGCCGACGACGTGCGCGAAGGCGTAGCCATCATGTGGAAAGAAGACGTCGACGTGTCTATCACCGGTAACTCAACCAACCCCACACGCTTCCAGCACCCCGTGGCCGGCACTTACAAGAAAGAGCGCGTACTCGCCGGCAAGGCCTACTTCAGCGTAGCCTCAGGTGGTGGTACCGGTCGTACGCTCCACCCCGACAACATGGCTGCCGGTCCCGCCTCTTACGGTATGACCGACACCCTCGGACGTATGCACTCCGACGCCCAGTTCGCCGGTTCTTCTTCAGTGCCCGCCCACGTTGAGATGATGGGCTTCCTCGGCATCGGTAACAACCCGATGGTAGGTTGCTCAGTGGCTTGCGCCGTCAACGTTGACCTCGCTCTGAACAAGAAGTAATCACACGAATATATACTAAATCAAAAGAGGATGCCTCAAACGAGGCATCCTCTTTTGTATACTTCTATCTTGAAAGCATAGCGAATTATGAAATACGAACAATAGAAATGATATTTTCATCTATTTCAATCTTATGCTTCCCTGTCGTTGTGCTCAAATTCTACCTGATAGTATCAATGGTGGAATTGATAATCCATTCGCGGAATGTCTGCATAACGAATTGTGCTGTGGCACCCCGGCTGATAAAGTAAAAGTAAAATCCGCCGACTCAAAAAGAAAAATCACACCAAATATTTGGTGTCTTAGAAAAAAACGCTAACTTTGCACACGCAATAAGGCAATGGCCTTGGATAATTGCAAGGAAGTTTGGGTGAGTGGCTGAAACCACCAGTTTGCTAAACTGACGTACGGGTTTACCGTACCGGGGGTTCGAATCCCCCAGCTTCCGCACATTATGGCGCTTTCATCTAACGGTTAGGATACATGCCTCTCACGCATGGTATACGGGTTCGATTCCCGTAGGCGCTACTTTACCGCTCGGCAAAGACATTGCTGGGCGGTTTTTTGTTGCTCAGCAGCCACGTGGATGTGACTGAATGTGACTGGAGCCTTCAGTCACATCAATCGACTGAAACACACGGCGTTGCAAGCCTGTGATTGTGTGATTGGGAAAAAGGTTAAAAATAGGGTAAGAGAAGAAACGGCGGCAAACGTCTGTCACAAAGAGCGCCTTCAGCCGTTGAAGCGTAAGTGTATAAGGATAAAATGTTATTGTGCTCAGTAAAATAAATCCGGTCATTAGGATTTGTGCAGCCTAATGACCAGTGAACTTTTAACCCCATTATCTGCCGTCCACAATCAGGCAGGGTTCGTGTTGTAGCGTTGGGGTGGGGACGGTAGCGCTTTGCGGCGCTTCAATGCTTTCCATATCCGAGATTTCCGTGATGCCGTTTCGTCGGAAATATGTCGTGCTCAAGCCCCTCACAGCCACATATTGATGAAGATATTCCGGGTGGTCGAGCAGATTGAGTGCGTTGCGCTCATCGCCGGCATTGAGTTTCACGGCAATGCACTGGTCGGGATTGGTCTCGTCCATATTATCGGCCATGATGAAATTGGTGTTGGCCGTTTCTGTCGGTAGGCCAAAGACGGCGCTGCTAAAGCTTGTGGAGGCCAGATAGCCCACGATATAGCCTTTGACCACGACCACGCCTCCCGGTTCGATTTGACGAAATTGGGCCACCGTCAGCGTGTCGCCAACCTCCTCAGGCGTTTCGTTTTCGTCGTTGTTGCTGCCTTCTTCATTACTTTCATCGTCGAGTAGCAAAGACTTCTCGCAACTTGTCGGCAAGATCCAAACGAGGCTTGCTACGAAGAGAAGGCGGAGGAGCGAGGGAAGAGCTGGTGAAAGGATTGGATGCATTTTCACGGTTGTGTCAAAGATTTATGCAAAGCGGCGCAAGGCGCTCAACAGGCGGTTGTTGTCTTCTTTGCGGCCAACCGTCACGGCGATGCAGTCGTTGCAATGAGTCAGATGGCGGCAGTCTTTCACGAAGATACCTTCGGATTGAAGGAAATCCAAAAGGGCGCCGACCCGCTCCACGCGCACCATAAAGAAATTGGCACTCGAGGGCACCACCGCCTTGCAATAGGGCAGGTGAGCTATGGCCGACATCACTTTGAGCTTTTCTCCCGAAATCCACGTCTGCCATTTGTCGGCGTCAAAACGATGGGCGGTCAATAAGCGTTCGGCCTCGTCGATGACGGGTTTGGGCAAATGATGAGCCGGCGTCACCACGCGCAGACAGTCCACCACGTCGCGACGGCCGATGAGATAGTGAAGTTGAAGGCCGGCCGAGGCCAGATTGCTGGCAAAACTCCCCATCACCACCAAGCGAGGCAGCGACGAGATGAGGTGGGTGAGTTCGGTTTGATCTTTAAGTGAGGCGAAAGTGGTGTCCAATACGGTGAGGCCCTCAAAGGTTTCAGCCGTCTGGCGGATGAAGTCGACCGACGGCATTGTGCCGACAGGGAAGGCCGGAGCACCTGCGACGATGAGTTTGGTGCGTGGACCAATACACCGGTTGAAGTCGTGAAAGTGCGGCTTCAAATCTTCTCCTAACGAGACCTCTCTCACCTCCACGTCGTTGATGTCTGCGCAGTGACGATAGCGTTCGGCCGACTGGGCCGCCACGATGATGTTGTCGCGCGAAGGGGTGCAGAAGGTGCGCAAAAGCAGGTCAAATCCTGCTTCACCGCCACAGGTCAGGCAGAGATAGTCGGGATTGATGCCCAAAGCCTTGGCGGCTTGAGCCTCAGTCTCGGCAATAGCGTCCGCCGTGGGCAAGACGTTATATGGCGAGTTGAACGGATTGACGCCACCGTCCAGACAAATGCAGTCTTGCGATTTGGTGTTGGCTTCACTCTTTGCCTCGTCGTGTTTCAGCTGTCTCGCCACAAAGGGTCGGGCCAGTTTGATGATGTCCGTCATCTGGAGAAAATGGATTTATTGATAGCGCTCAAGATAAGCCGCAGCCGTGGCATCGCCCAGTTCTTCGGCTTTTTTGAGATAGGCTGCGCCCTTGGCTTTCTGGTTCATATTGATGTAGGCAAGGCCCATCAAGCGATAGGCTGCCATGTTCTGGTCGTCTTCTTTCAGAAGTGCTTCGCAGGCCTTGACGCACTCCTCGTTCTGACTGGTGCGTAACAATACATAAGCCTCTTCCACACGGAAGAGCGACACTTTGGGCGCACGGGCAATGGCTGTGCGGATGTCGTCGAGGGCTTGCTGATACATTTTGGCCTCAAGTTCCACTTGCTCTCTAATGTAGAAGAATTGTGGCTGCAGATTGCGCGTGCCCACAAGCGCTTCATACTGAATATAGTCAAGGGCCGACTGGCGATAAAGCCCGGCGGCTTGCAAGCGCTGCGCACGTTCGAGCACATACTGAGCCGTGGAGGCATTGAGCGGTTTGGGGCAGACTTCGAGGCAACTGTCTATGTGGGCAATGACTTGCAGACTGTCGCCACCTCCCTGTTCCAGAGCGCGTGCGGCATAAAACCAACATTCGGCGCGGGCAATGTCAGACCAATCGCCGACGCCGGCGGTGTCGGCGACCGGCTTGGTGATTTGCATAAAAGCCTTATAGGCTTCGTCGTATTGCTTGTTGGCAAAACGGCATCGCCCTATCTGTAACATATAAAACGGTGCGGCCTTGATGGCATAGGCTGCGGCGGCCTCGTCGGCGGCGCGGTCGAGCGTCCAGGGCTCGTAGGGCACATAGGCCGCATAGACAGATTTCTGGAAAATCGCAGAGCTCAGCGCGTTATGCACCTCGTCGAGCGTCATCGTAGAGACACCATCGGCGGCTTTGGCCAAAGCGGTGGCAAAGTCTTTGTCGGCTTCGGCAAAATGCTTCAAGTCTGACAGTTTACGCGCTCTGATGACGTAGCCCTCGGCATTGTCGGGATGAGCCGCAATGAAATCGTTCGCGGCCGTGATGGCGGTGGCACTGTCGGCCGTGGCAATCATATTGAGATAGTTGAGCGCATCGCTTTCGTTCTCCGGAATGGCTTTGGCGATATGGATGTCACTCATGTCGCTGGTGAGGGCGCCGAGCGGCGAGAGGGTGAGTTTGTCGATGAAGCGAGCGTCGATTGCGCAGATAGTGGTGTCTTTTGGCCCATAACCTCTTTGTGTGAAGCCTGCCAGTGCGCCCTCTTGGTTAATCAGGGGCAACCCGACGCGGGCGGAGTCGTTGGCTATGGCTAAATGCAAATAGAGATAGCTCTCATACTCATCGGTTTTGGTGACCACCACATCGAGCCCGGTGGCTTTTTTGTTGGTGGTGTAGTGACGGAGTTGGAGTGTCTGGCCCGGCAGAGTGGCCTCTTGGGCCGTAGTCATATAGCCCGGCACCTTATTGGCGTTGGTGGTGAATTTCACCAAGTCGTAATTGCTATTGCCGCCTGCGATGCGTTGCACCTCCCAGTTTTTCCCCTTGATGTCGGTGACGATGGCACTTGAGGCCCCTTTAAGCACGGACCAAGGCGCCACGCAGGTGCCTTTATCGTCAATGAAAGTCCCGGTGCCCTCATGGAGCGGCTGATGGGCGTCGTCGTAGGTGACCACCTTGACGATGGCCTTCCAAGCGTCTTTGATGGTGACTTGTGCATTGGCCACGATGGTGACAGCCATAAAGCCAATGGTCAAAGTGATGAAGCGTTTTGTGGAATACATATATAATATATAAGGAGTGGATGAAACGATTGTGGGGTTATGACGTGGCAGTTTGGAGCAGCGACTTGGCGTTGTCTATGGCGGCCTGTGTCACGTCGGTGCCGCTGAGCATATGGGCAATCTCTTCGACGCGTTGTTGGTCGGTGAGTGAGATGAGGTGGCTCGTTGTGCCTTCTTCGCTTTCGGCTTTATAGACGCGGTAGTGTGCTTGTCCGCGCGCGGCAATTTGGGGCAGGTGGGTGATGCAAATCACTTGGCTGTGGTGTCCCATCTCTTGCATCACGCAAGCCATTTTTTCGGCCATTGCACCAGATACGCCAGTGTCTATTTCGTCGAAGATGAGTGTGGGCAGATGGCCGTCTTGTGCCACGAATGCCTTGAGAGCGAGCATCAGTCGGGCAATTTCGCCACCCGAGGCAATTTCGGAGACATCCTGCATCGGCACGTTTTTGTTGGCGCTGAAGCGCAGTTGGGCAGTGTCGCCTCCCGAGGCGTCGGGTGTGGCTTTGGCCGTGAGCGGCAAGGCGAGGCTGACGTGTGGCATGCCGAGTTGTCGTAGCGTGGTAGCCAAGGCTTCGGTGAGTTTGGAGGCGGCTTTGGTGCGTGTGGCGGTCAGGGCGGCGCAGGCCTTTTGGAGTTTGGCCTTCAAGGCTTCCACTTCGGCCGTTTTCTCTTCCAGCACAGCCTCGAAGTTGTCGAGCGTGTGGAGTTCGTCGCGCAGGCTGTCGCGCAAGGCGATGAGTTCGGCCACCGAGGCGGCGTGGTGTTTCTTCTCTAAAGCATAGATGGTGTTGAGGCGGTTGGTGACGAAGTCCAACCGTGAGGGGTCGAAGTCGATGCGGTTCAGGTCTTTCTGCAACTCTTCGGCCACGTCGGCAAGGTCAATTCGGGCCGACTCGATACGTTCGACGAGTTCGTCGGCTTTTTCATAAGACTGCGCTACGGCAGCGAGCGCGTTTCCGCTTTGTCGCAGTTGGTCTGTGACGCTACGGTCTGCCGTTTGGATGAGTGAGGCAGCCTCATAGAGGGCAGCCTTGATTTCTTCGGCATGTTCAAGCAGTCGGCTTTCGGCTTCGAGAGTTTCCTCTTCGCCTTCTTCGAGATTAGCCTCTTCGAGTTCGGCCAGTTTGAAGGCAAGAAAATCTTTCTGCTCGCCGTCTTGTTTGTTTTTTAATGCTTCGAGCGCCTTGACAGCCTCTTTCCATTCGCCGTAGGCGGTGGAGTAGGCGTTTTTCGTCTTTTGGTTTTGGGCCACGCCGTCAATCACGTCGAGCAGGAAATGTTCGCGTCCCATCAGCAAATTCTGGTGCTGTGAGTGGATGTCAATGGCTTTGGTGCTGAAGGCTTTGAGTGTGGCGAGCGATACGGGCTGGTCGTTGATGAATGCCCGGCTTTTGCCGTTGGCCGATACTTCGCGTCGCACGATACAGTCTTGAGGGTCGTAGTCCAAGTCATTCTCTTTGAAGAAAGCCTCAAGATGTAGATTTTCAATATCAAAGACGGCTTCGACGCTACATTTTTTTTCGCCTGCTTTAATGGCTTTGGCATCGGCTCGGTTTCCCATAAGCAGGCCGAGGGCACCGAGAATGATGCTTTTGCCGGCTCCGGTTTCGCCGGTGATTACCGAGAAACCTGTGTTAAAGTCGACGTCGAGTGTGTCGATGAGCGCGTAGTGGGCGATTTGCAGATTTTTGAGCATAAGTCTTTGCAGATGGCTGATGTTGCGGCCACCGGTAGGGGCATTATTGTCTGATTTTTCTCCAATAGGTGTTTTGCGACGGATTGATACGCACGAAGGTGTTGCTCACTTTTTCCTTGTCAGCGTCAGTGCCTTTGCCTTGGTAGATGCCGACGATTTCGTCGCGTTTGAACTCAGAGAAGAGCATAGGCCAGGCACTCATGGGTTTGTTGGTGCGTGCCTGTGCGAGCAGGTCTATGGCTTCGGTAATGGCGGCGCGTCCGCGCTCGGCGTTCTCAGCCATCGTGTCCATTCCCTCGCGGTAGTATTTGTATTGCATTTGTCTGAAGGGCTCGAAGGCGCTTTCGAGATAGCCGTTGATGAGGGCGTAGCGGTTTTTCTCGTTGTCGAAAGGTTTCCAGCCTTTGGCCGAGGTGGTCAGACTTTGGGCGTTGTTGGCAATGGTTTGCGCCGTGATGAGTGCCTCCGTACCGCCGAGCGGCGCCATCGTATCCATATCAAGTCCGATGATAAGGTAGGCATAGAAGGCTATCAGTGCGGTGAGGTCGTTGTCTATAACGTCGGCTCGAAACTCCAGTTTGTCAAACTCCGAGAAGTTGAAATTGAAGTCGGCGTCTTGTGTGGAAAACACCGTGGTGGTGTAGTTGGAATTGTAGACGGGTCGCGTGCTTTGCACCACCAGTTTACACTCCATCAGGTTTTGACTTTCGTCATATTTTGACACGGTGATGTTGAAGTTGCAGGCGATGCGTTCGTGTCGGGCATATTGCAGGTTGGTCCATTGCCGCTCGTTGAGCAACTCGGTGAGGAGTTTCTGCAAATTGTCAAACACGCCCGTACTGCTGCCCTGTATCTGCTGATGGTTCACCACCACGCGGGCGTCGAGTTCTTGCGCCGCGATGTGTCGTGGCACAAAGGTCAGGGCCAGTGCCAGCCAGAGGGTCAGTCGAAGAGTGCGCATAGGCGGTCGGTGATGTCTCGGGCCACGTCTGTCTTGGATTTGAGCGGAAATTCTACGCAATCGTCGGCCGAGAGAATGGTGATTTTGTTGGTGTCGAAGGCAAATCCTGCGCCTTTGTCGCGGAGGGAGTTGAGCACGATGAAGTCGAGATTTTTTTTCTTGAGTTTTTCGCGTGCGTGTGCCAGTTCGTCGTTGGTCTCCAAGGCAAAGCCCACGAGTTTCTGCCCTTGTCGTTTGGCCCGTCCCAGGGCGGCGGCAATGTCGGTGGTGGGCTGGAGACTGAGGGTGAGTCCGTCGCCTTCGCGCTTGAGTTTCTGGTCGGCTTTGACTGCAGGGGTGAAGTCGGCTACGGCGGCACAGAGAATGGCGGCGTCGCACCGGGCGAACTTGGTGGCTGCTGCTTCATACATTTCGGCGGCGCTCTCCACGTCGGTGCGGTGGATGAGCGGCGAGACCGAGTTCAGACTCACCGGGCCTGCCACCAGTTCCACCTCGGCACCGGCTTGGGCACAAGCCTCGGCCAGGGCGAAGCCCATTTTGCCGGTCGAGAAATTGCCGATGTATCTCACTGGATCGATGCGTTCGCGCGTGGGACCGGCGGTGATAAGTATGCGTTTGCCGGCGAGCCTTTGACCGGTGGTGAAATGGTTTTCGAGAAAACTGAAAATGCGCTCCGGCTCTTCCATACGACCTTTCCCCACGAGTCCGCTGGCCAGTTCGCCGTCGGCGGCCTCAATGATGGTCACGCCGCGACTGCGCAGCGTCTCGAGGTTGGCTTGAGTGGCCGGGTGGGCATACATGTCGAGGTCCATGGCCGGAGCCACGAAGGTGGGCGCCTTCATCGAGAGATAGGTGGTGAGGAGCATGTTGTCGGCAATGCCGTTGGCCATTTTGCCGATGGTGGCTGCCGACGCCGGGGCTATGATCATAGCGTCGGCCCACAGACCGAGGTCCACGTGGCTGTGCCATGAGCCGTCGCGGCGGTCAAAAAACTCGCTCACCACGGGGCGGCGTGTGAGCGTGGAGAGGGTGAGCGGCGTGATGAACTCTTTGCCGGCGGGCGTGATGACCACTTGCACCTCGGCACCCGCCTTCGAGAGCAGGCGGATGAGCGTGCAAGCCTTGTAGGCCGCTATGCTGCCGGTGATGCCCAGCACGAAATGTTTGCCTTTCAGGGGAGAGTGATTGTCGTTCATAAGGCTGAGGGATGCGAGTCTGATGCCGTGTGGTGGCTCATTGTTTTTCAGACTCGAGTTTGATTTTGATGAAGGCCTGTTTGGTGTTTTGGGGGAAGTCGCCCTGCATGAGCCAGGCGTAGTAGCCGGGCGAGGTCTTGAAGATGTGGGCCACGGGCTGGCCTTTATATTTGCCGAAGTTGAAGACCGGTATGTTCTTGTCGTTGAGCACGATGCGGCCGGCCAAGTCGACGTTGCGGTTGCGCGCCGAAAAGGCCGAGAGGGCTGCCACGTCGTTCTGGAGCTTGTCGGCATAGCGGTCGAGCTGGCCCATAAGCACCTCATACGTGGCCCGAGTGTCGGCCATGGCCGTGTGAGCGTCTTTGAGGTCTTTCTGACAATAGAAGGCGTAGGCGGCCACGAGATTGCGCGGCTCCATCTTGTGATAGATGTTTTGCACGTCGATGAAGCGGCGGTCTGAAAGGTCGAAGTTGATGCCTGCCCGCAGGAATTCCTCGACGAGCATGGGGATGTCGAAATAGTTGGAGTTGAAGCCGGCAATGTCTGAGCCGTCAAAGATGCTGTTGAGTTCGTGTGCGCGCTCCTTGAACGTTGGGCAGTCGGCCACGTCGGCGTCGGTGATGCCGTTGACGGCACTGGCCTCGGCCGAGATGGGCATCTCGGGATTGAAGCGCAGGGTGTCGCTCTCTTCGTGAGCGTCGGGGAACACTTTGATATAAGACATCTCGACGATGCGGTCTTTGCCGGGATTGAGTCCGGTGGCCTCGATGTCGAAGAAGATGATGGGGCGTGAGAGGTGGAGTTTCATTGGACGGTGAAAAAGGGAGAATGAACGTGTGGGCAACGGCCCAAAACAAACAGCCCGGGTCGTCAGGCCCGGGTTGGAGGTGGCCCGACAATCCGGCCTGTTGGGGCGACACTTCGGGTGGCCTTGCGTTGTGGGGCCGCCGAGTGTGGAGTTGGCTTAGTCGTTGAGCATCATCGGCATGAGCAGCATGAGTACTTGTTCCTGCTCGTTTTGCGGTGCCGGCACAATGACTCCTGCACGGCTGGCGTCGGCCAGTTTGATGGTCACTTCTTCGCTTTCGAGATTGTTGAGGAGGTCGAGCAGGAAGGTGCCTTTGAAACCGATGGAGATGGGGTTGCCGTTGTAGTCGCAGAGCATCTCTTCTTCGGCCGAGCGCGAGAAATCGATGTCTTGGCTTGAGATGAGCAGTCGGCTGCCGCCTATTTGCAGTTTCACCAGGGCGCTGTTGGCGCTTGAGCAGATGAGCACGCGGCGCAAGGCGCTCAGCATGGCCGGACGGTTGATGGTGGCCTGGTTGGGGTTGTCTTGTGGGATGACGCTGTTATAGTTGGGATATTTGCCTTCGATGAGGCGGAAGTTGAGCACGAAAGAGCCTGAATAGAGTGCGGCTTTCTGCTCAGAGATTTTAATGACGGTGTCTTCAGCCTCTTTGGCCAGGATGTTTTTGATGAGGGTGGCCGGCTTTTTGGGCAGGATAAACGAGGCGTCGGTCGAGGCAGTGGCTTCGGGCAGCGTGCTCATGGCCAGTTTGTGGCCGTCGCTGGCCACGATGGTAAGCCCTGTGGTTTTGGCGTCGAAAAAGACACCGTTCATCACCGGACGTATGGTGTCGTCGGCGGTGGCAAAGATGGCTCGGCCCAGTCCGCTGAGCAGTCGGGCCGTGGGGAGGCTGATGGAGGTGGCGTCGTCGGGGAGTGACGGCTGTTGGGGATAATCGTCGGCCGTTTGTGCCATGAGGTTGAACTTACCGTTTTGGTATTCTATGACTATCTCGAAGGTCGAAGTGTTGACGTAGATGTCGAGGGGCTGGTCTGAGATTTCCTTGATAGCGTCCTGTATGGTCTTGGCGTTGATGGCGAAGCGGAAGTCGGCATCGCTTTCGGCGAGGTCGGCCCACGTGGTGACAGTGGTCTCGTTGTCGGAGGCGGTGATGGTGATTTTGCCCTCGCGGATGTCAATGAGGAAGCAGTCAAGGATGGGCAGGCTCGATTTTGAAGCGATGACGCGGCCCACGGCCTGGAGTTTTTGAGAGAGCACGGCGCTCGAGATGACAAATTTCATGGCTATTTTTCTGTCTTTTTCTTGGGCCGCCTTCCCTTAGCCGCTGGCTCTGCGTGTAACCACGCAAAGATAACAATATTTTTTTACGCGCGTGCGTGCGTGGCCGTTGTTTTTGTGCATTTTTAATGAAGTATCTCTCGGTTTTGGCTTTGGCCTCGGCTTGTCGCGTTCAGGCTTAAAGGCCATCCGGCACGGCCGCCGTGCCGTCGCGGTTTGTTCATAAGGCGGCCTTGTCTGTGACCAAACAGGCGTCATTTTTTTTAAAATACTTTTCGGCCGGCCCGAAAGGCTTCTGGCTTTGTCTGAAAAAGGCTTTTTTACTCCAAAATCAGGTTTCGAAAAAACTGTCCTTATCCCCGTGCCGACGGGAATAGGGACAGAATTTTCTCGCATAAGGCCAGTGGGGGCACTGACAATAAAAAAAGAGGTCGTCGGGGCCTCTATCTCTTCTATGCTATACCAAAAATAGGTCGTTTTGCTTTTCGGGAAAAAGACAAAACGCCGGCGGACGGCTCTGTGGCTGCCCCTCTATTTGCGAAGGGCGGCTTCGAGCTCTTCGATGGAGCGGCGGAAGTCGCGGTCGGTCTGGAGGCGGCGGGCCACTTGGTTGCAGCCGTGCAAGACGGTGGAGTGGTCGCGCCCGCCAATGATGCGGCCAATCTGGGCGTAACTTTGGCCCGTGTATTTGTGGCAGAGATACATGGCCAATTGGCGCACGGACACGACCGTCTGTTTGCGGCTTTTGGCACAGAGGTCGCGGCGGCTCACTCCGCTGTGGCGGCACACGGCTGTGAGGATGCCCTCGGCGGTGAGTTCCTTTCGTTCCAGATTGACAATACGGGCCACGACGCGGCGAGCCAGGTCGATGTCGATGTCACAGTCGTCCACGACCGAGTAGGCCATGATGCCGTTGATGATACCCTCCAGCTCGCGCACGCTACTGTCCACGTTTTGGGCGATGTAGTCCACCACCTCGACGGGGAAGGAGAGACCATCGCGGCGGATTTTGGCCGTGAGGATGTCGCGGCGCAATTGTGTGTCGGGCTTCTCAAGTTCGGCCACCATTCCCCATTTGAAGCGGGTCAGCATGCGTTCCTCAATGCCCTCGAAAAGCACCGGCGGACGGTCGCAAGTGATGACAATCTGCCGCTTGTTCTGCTGGAGGTGGTTGAAAATGTGGAAGAAGGCCATCTGTGTCTTGGCCGTAGTGATTTCCTGTATGTCGTCGATGATGAGCACGTCGATGGACTGATAGAAATTGATGAAGTCGTTCGACGTGTTATGGATGATGGAATCGGTATATTGTGTCTTGAAAAGATGAGCCGACACGAAGAGCACGCGTTTCTCGGGATAGAGTTCTTTCAGCCTTATGCCAAGTGCGTTGACAAGGTGGGTCTTGCCCACGCCAGACGGTCCGTAGAGGAAGAAGGGGTTGAAGGTGGTCTGTCCCGGTTTCTCGGCAATCGAGAGGGCTACGGCGCGCGCCAACTTGTTGCTTTGTCCCTCCACGAAGGTGTCGAAGGTGAAGCGAGAGTTGAGTCGCGAGTCGAGTGGGGGAGCCTGTTTTTGCGCCGGAGTATGGTCTGCCTCGCGTCGCCGTTTTTCCTCTGCGCGCCATTGGGCCACCACCTCTTCGTTACGCCAGATGAGTTGCGTGTCGGCGTCGAAACACTGCACCAGCGCCCGACTCACCAGCTCGCGATGGTGCTCGCGGATGTAGTCGCCCACGTACTTCGTCGGCACGCTCACAGTGAGCCGCCCGGCTTTGAACCCGACGAAAGCGAGGGGCTCAAACCAGGTGCTGTATTCCGTGGCGGGCAGCTGGGTACGGATGAGTTGCAGACAAGCCTCCCATTGGGCGGCGGCAGTGTTATCCATTAAAACGTTGAGGTGTTGACGTGTTTTTGCAAGTAGGGTTTGACGCTCTTGGCAGACCGTTCGGCGACGCAGTCCAAGAGGTTGGCGGGGCGTCGCAATAAAGATGAACGGATTGCAAATTTGCTTAAAAAAACCGAAACCTACAAGAGCCGTTTGCCCCAAGCAGGACGTTTTTCCTGCTAAAGGGCAAAGACACAATTATTTATAATTTGAAAAAAATCAGAACGGGGTTGAGGGGTGCAGAAAAGGACTAATCGCGACAAACTTGGCGGCGCCACCACACGATGAACCACACGAGTGAGAGCGTGGCCAGACCACAGCCAATGGCCGTGGCGACGGTGAGCGACTGGCCGAAACCTTCGGGCGCCACACAGATATAAGTGGTGCAGATGGTGGTCATGAAGAGCGCCGGCAAGAGGGTGACGACAAACCATCTGCCACGCCCGGCCAAGTAGACCGTGATGGCCCAGAGCGTGAATACGGACAGTGTCTGGTTGGCCCAGGCAAAATAGCGCCAGAGGGCGTCGAAGCCGTCTTCGTAGACACTGCGCATGAACAACACGCCGAAGGTGACGGCGAAGATCGCCATCGCCACACCCAGTCGCTTGGCCAATACCGACTGGTCTATTTTGAAAATGTCGGCCACGATGAGACGAGCAGAGCGCAAGGCGGTGTCGCCGGTGGAGATGGGGGCAAACACCACGCCGAGTATGGCCAGTGCGCCACCCACCACGCCGAGCCATTCGTCCGACAGGAAGAAGACCACCTTGGGCGCCGTCAAAGCGCTCTGTTCAGGCTGGTTGTGGAATAGCCAAGAGGCAGCGGCTGCCCAAATCAAGGCCACTATGCCTTCCGTAATCATTGCACCAAAAAAGATGCCGCGCCCCTGGCGTTCGCTCTTTATGCAGCGACACATCATGGGGCTTTGCGTGGCGTGAAATCCTGATATGGCGCCACAGGCCACCGTGATGAAAAGCATGGGGAATATGGGCGTGGCCTCGGGATTGGGCTGGCGGTTTTGCAGGCCGTCCCAAAGTTCGGGGCAAGACCCGGGAGCGTGGACGAGGAAGGCTATGAGCAAGCCCACGGCCATAAACAGAATGGCGAAAGCAAAGATGGGATAAATCTTACCTATGATCTTGTCGATGGGCAACACGGCTGCGCAAAGGTAATAGCCGAAGATGATGGCCATCCATACCACCAGCCCGAGCCGGCCGCCGGTGAGGTGGTCGAGTATCTCTGCCGGACTGTCGATGAATACGGCGCCAACCAGCACGAGCAAGACGAGCGTGAACACTCTCATAACCTGACGCGTACCCGTGCCAAGGTAGCGGCCCACCAACTCAGGCAGGCTCTCGCCGTTGTGACGTAGCGAAATCATTGCTGCCAGATAGTCGTGGACGGCGCCGATGAATATGCAGCCGAATACAATCCACAAAAAGCAGGACGTGCCGAACTTTGCGCCCATTATGGCGCCGAAGATGGGGCCGGTGCCTGCAATGTTGAGAAACTGTATCATGAAGATTTTCCAGCGTGGCATGCGGATGTAGTCCACGCCGTCTTCGTGAAGTTGTACGGGAGTGGGACGGTCGTCGGGGCCGAAAAGACGCTCCACCAAGCGACCATAGACGAAATAGCTTAGCACCAAAACGGCCAAGCAAATCAAAAAACTGTACATGATAAATCAGAATGTGAGATGGCGGCGTGGCGCGCGTTTCTTAAGGCAAATCACGCCGTCAAGGCTTTTTAGACGAGCAAAATGTAGTTATCACTGCGAATTTAATAATAAAATGTCAGATTTCTGCATAAGGTTGGCGACTTCGTTGTGGCTTTCCCGTTGTGCGCTTTAGCGGCACTCGCCGTCTATGTCGTTGGTCAGGCGGATGAAATCTTCGAGCGTGAGTTGCTCGGGTCTTTTGGTGAGCAGCGGAGCTGCGAGAAACGCTGCATGGTCGCGGCTTGCGCCTCTCTCTCCGTCGAGTTGACAGAGCAGGCTCTTGAGAGAGCCGCGCAGCATCTTGCGGCGCTGGCCGAAGGTGGCTTTCACCAAGCGTCGGAGCAGGCGCTCGTCACAGCCACAGTCGGTGCGGCCGTTTCGTTTCAGACACACCACGGCGCTTTGCACTTTTGGGGGCGGATCAAACACGGCTGGCTCGACCGTGAACAGGTATTCCACGTTGTACCACAATTGCACCAACACGCTCAATATGCCGTAGGCCTTTGAGCCATGACGTGCAGCCAACCGCTCAGCCACCTCCTTTTGTATCATCCCGGTGCAGCAGGGTATGAGGTCTTTGTTTTCCAGCATTTTGAAGAATATCTGGCTGCTGATGTTGTAGGGATAATTGCCCGTGAGCGTAAACTGGCGGCCGCCAAAGGTATGGTCGAGGTGCATCTTGAGGAAGTCGTCTTCGATGATTTGTTCCTCCAGTTCGGGGTGGGTCTCACGCAGATAGCGCACACTCTCGAAGTCAATTTCCACTACTTTCACCTCGCGTCTCTTGCGCAGCAGAAACTGTGTGAGTACCCCCATGCCGGGTCCAACCTCGAGTATGGGCGTGTCAGGGCAGGCGTCGACCGTGTTGGCTATGGCCTCGGCCGTGGGGAGGTCTTTGAGGAAGTGTTGTCCTAAAAACTTCTTGGGTTTTACGCTCTTTATCATGTGTTTTATTGTTTTATTGAAGCTTGTTGCTTAATTTTGCCTTTGCGAAGGTAGTGCAAACACAGGTGGTGGCCAAGCAAAGCCCCCTCTTTTTGGCGATTTGCCTTGCTCCTTCTCCTATAAATATATATATATGTATTAGACAAAACACCCATCCCTTTGATTTCGGTAATTAAAAAAACGCTCAACATCGGTTTGCCGTTCCTTCTTGGGCTTGGCATCCTTTGGTGGATGTATGGCGATATGGATTGGCATCGCCTTTCCGGCTATTTGGCGTCGTTGGACTGGGGCTGGATGGCCCTTTCGCTCGTGTTTGGCCTTTTGGCCCAAATGGTCCGCGCCTGGCGATGGAAGATGGCGCTCGGTCCGCTCGGTGTGCCCGTGCGTCGTCGCGTTTGTGAAGACGCCATCTATCTGTCTTACGCCTCCAGTCTCGTGGTGCCGCGCATTGGCGAAGTAGCCCGTTGCGGCACACTCAAACGCTACGACGGCGTGCCCTTTGCTAAAGGTTTAGGCACAGTGGTCTCGGAGCGCTTGGTAGACTGTCTGGTCATCTTGTTGCTTACGGCACTGGCCTTTGTGCTTCAGCTCACCGACTTTCTCTGTTTCCTGAAAAAGACCGGCGCCAACTTCGGCAGTTCGTTCAGCCGCTACACCGGTACGGGCTATATCGTCACAGGTGTGTGCGTGGTGGCAGTGGTCGTTTTGCTTTGGCTGCTGGTGAAACGCTTTAAGTTGTTTTCGAAGGGAAAAGACGTCTTGCGCAATTTCTGGGCCGGCATCATTTCTCTGCGCGACGTGCACAACCTGCCTCTCTACTTCTTCTGGTCGCTGGCCATATGGGGCTGCTATTTCCTTCATTTCTACATCGCCTTCTTTTGTTTTGACTTCACCTCGTCTATCAATCCGGCGCAGGCGTTCCTCATCTTCTGCATTGGCACCTTTGCCGTGCTCGTGCCCACGCCAAACGGCGCCGGACCGTGGCATTTTGCCGTGAAGACGATGTTGGTGCTCTATGGCGTGGCCGAGGAGCCCGCCATTATGTTTGCCCTCATCGTTCACACCATCCAGACGTTTGAAGTCGTGGTGCTCGGCCTCTACGGCTGGTACGACCTCACGCGTCGGCACCGCGTGGCGACCGCTCCTTCAGCGACCCATCCCGAACAATCAACATTATAAAAAAGATAAGTATCATGAGTGCAATCAAAAACCTTCAGCCGGAAGCCATCTGGCGCAACTTTTATCTGCTCACCCAAGTGCCGCGTCCGTCGGGCCACCTTGAGAAAATCCAGAAATTCCTCCTCGACTGGGCTGCCGAGAAAGGCATCGAGGCCCGTCAAGACCAGGCCGGAAACATATTGATGTATAAGCCTGCCTCGCCCGGAATGGAAGACTGCAAGATTGTCACCCTTCAGGGCCATATGGACATGGTGCCGCAAAAGACTCCCGACTCTCCCCACGATTTTGAAAACGACCCCATCGAGACCCGCATAGACGGCGAATGGGTCAAGGCCAACAACACCACCCTCGGCGCCGACGACGGCATGGCCGTGGCCACGATTATGGCCATTATGGAAGACAACACGCTGCGTCACGGGCCGCTCGAAGGCTTCATCACGGCCGACGAAGAAACCACTATGTATGGCGTGAACCATATGACGGCCGACACGCTCAAGGGGCGCATCTTGCTCAATCTCGACAATGAGACCGACGGCGAAATGGTCATCGGATCGGCCGGCGGCGTCAACCTCACCGCTACGCTCGAATATGGCGAGCAAGACGTGGACGGCGCTGACGCGGCCGTATGTGTACGCCTGCACAAATTGCTCGGCGGACACTCCGGTCTTGAAATCAACAAGGGCCGAGCCAATGCCAACAAACTTATGGCACGCCTTGTTCAAGATGCCCTGGCCAACTTTGAAGCTTGCCTGGCTTCGTGGAAGGGAGGCAATATGCGCAATGCCATTCCTCGCGAAGCCGAAGTTGTCTTGACCCTGCCGGCCGAAAACGTGGCTGCCTTCAAGGAAGTGGTAGACGAATGGCGCACCACCTTTGTGGGAGAGTATGGCGCCATCGAGCCCAACCTCACGCTCGATGTTTGCGACGTGGCACTGCCTGCCAAGATGGTGCCGGCAGAAATTGCCGACAATCTGGTCAACGCTCTCTGCGCTTGCCATAACGGCGTGTACCGCTTCATTCCCGAAGTGCCCGAAATCGTCGAGACTTCGTCCAATCTGGCCATCGTCGAGATAGGCGAAGGCAAGGTGATGTTTAAAGCTCTGTTGCGTTCGTCGCGCGACTCTATGCGTGAATGCCTCGAAGAGTCACTCGAGAGTGCTTTCTCCATGGCCGGAATGCGTGTGGAGTTCGACGGCAACTATCCTGCCTGGCAGCCCAACCCGCAGAGCGAAATTGTCAAGCTGATGGAGGGCGTCTACCGTGAACTCTTCGGCGTGGACAATAAAGTTCAGGTGGTGCATGCCGGTTTGGAGTGTGGCGTCATCGGCGCGCTCTATCCCGACATGGATATGGTGAGCTTCGGTCCCACCATTCGCTCGCCCCACACCCCCAACGAGCGTTGCCTCATTGCCTCTGTGGAGCGCTATTGGCGCTTTGTCCTGACCACGCTCGAGCGCACGCCCAAGGCTTGACCCTTACTTTAGACAAAAAACGATAAACTTCCCCCGAGGCCGTCAGTTTGTGCGGCTTCGGGGGAAGTTCGTTTTGGGGATAAATGTAGTATGTGATTGATGAAAAAGTCTTTGGCCAGAGCCGATTGCGGTGAGCGCTTTGCCGCGGGTTATTTCTGTTGTTGCAGAAAAGTCAGCAAGTCGGCCACGATAAAACTACTGCCACCAACGAAGATGAAGTCTGTCGGCTTGGCGGCTGAGAGGGCTGCCTCATAGGCGGAGGCGACGTCGGCATACGCATCGCCGGAAAGCGAAAAGCGCGCGGCAAGTGCCTTGAGTTCTTCGGCCGGCATAGCGCGACGCACGGAGGCTTGCGTAAAATAATAGGTAGCCTTGGCGGGAAGTGCGCTGAGCACGGTGGAAATATCTTTATCGGCCGCCATGCCAAAGACGATGTGCAGCGTGTCGCTTGTCAGATGGTTGAGCCGCCGTCCCAGATAGTCCCAGCCGCCGGGATTGTGGCCGGTGTCGCACACGACCATGGGTGATTGCCTCAGCGTCTGCCAGCGGCCCATCAGACCTGTGAGCGTACATACTTGCGGCAAAGCCTCGGCGGCAGCGCGTTGCATCGTGGCGTGGTCGGCAAAAAGGCCTTCGGCTTCAAGCAACTGCAGCGCGTGGAGCACGGTGTTCATGTTGTGGGGCTGGCAGTCGCCGGTGAGGTCGCCGGTGAGGTGTCCGTAGTGGCGGGTGTCGTAGGACAAGAGGCCGTCTGTTGTGGGTTTATGTCCCAAGACCTCGGGCTGGTCTTCGGCAAATGTGAGTGGGCTTCCCACGGTGGCAGCCTGTAGCTCAAAAACCTTCCGTGTCTCGGCAGTGGCTTCTCCCACAAGCGCCGGTACGCCGGGCTTGAAGATGCCGGCTTTTTCGTGGGCAATGGCCTCAACGGAGTTACCGAGCAGGGCAGTGTGGTCAAGGCTGATGTTGGTGACGATGCTCAGGCAGGGCGTGATGATGTTGGTACAGTCCAGCCGGCCGCCGAGTCCCACTTCTATCACGGCGACATCCACGCCGGCATCGGCGAAATACTTAAAGGCAAGGGCTGTGGTGATTTCAAAAAACGAAGGCAGAAGCGGGGCGAAATAACTGCGCTCGGTCTCCACGAATTGGGCCACATAGTCTGCCGGTATCATTTCGCCGTTCACCCTGATGCGTTCCCTGAAGTCAATAAGATGAGGCGATGTGTAAAGGCCCACCTTCAGGCCGAGCTGCTGCAAGACGGCCGCCAGACTGTGGGCGGTGGAACCCTTACCGTTGGTGCCGGCGATGTGAATGGTGCGGTAGGCACGGTGTGGATGATGGAAATGCGCGTCGAGGGCCAGCGTGTTGTCCAGTCCGGTCTTGTAGCCTTTGCTACCCACCTGCTGGAACATAGGCGCAAGGTCGTAGAGATATTGAATGGCTTCGGGATAGGTCATAAGCGTCAAAGCGTTTTTTAGAAGGGTTGGTGTCTCGGGGGAATGCCGGCAAAATGTCGTACGTATAGTTTGGGATTTTCTTCTTCAATGTGCCGATCTTACAGGCCGAAGGAAAGAGGAGAAAAGCACAACCCAGGTCTGACGACCTGGGCTGTTTATGTTGCGTCCTTTCAGGGCTTTAGTCGCATGGATAATTCCTCTACCGCTCCCCTTCTGACTATGTCAGCGTGTCTTTAACGCCGTCAGCTGAAATAATTGCGGAATTTGCGGAAGATGCTTTCCTTGGCTTTCGAGTCGGGACTGATGTGGTCGCTTTGGGCGAGTTGTTCCATCGCCTTGCGGTCTTGACTGTTCAGCGTCTCGGGGATGTAGATGCTGATGTTGACCACGATGTCGCCTTTACCATATCCATTGACATCGGGCAGCCCCTTGCCACGCAGACGCAGGGCTGTGCCAGGCTGGGTGCCGGGAGTGATTTTGATGCGTGCCTTGCCGTCGATGGTGGGTATCTCTACCGAGTCGCCCAGACACGCTTGAGGCACGGTGAGCAGCAGGTTGTAGATGAGGTCACTACCGTCGCGGATGAAGTCCTTATTGGGCTCCTCATCAATGAGCACCTGAATGTCGCCGGGCACACCGCCACGACGGGCGGCATGGCCTTTGCCGCGGACATTGAGCACCATACCGGATTCGACGCCGGCGGGAATGGTGATTTCGACAATTTCGTCACCCTCGATGATGCCTTCGCCGTGACAGTGGGCGCATTTGTGTTTCACGATGACGCCTTCACCGTGACAGTTGGGGCAGGGCTCTTGGCTCTGCATCATGCCAAACATGCTGCGCTGGCTGCGGAGCACATAGCCCGTGCCGTTGCAGTTGGGGCAGGTTTCGGGGTCGTGACCTTTTTCGCAACCTGAGCCTTGACACTCGGGGCACGTAACGTTTTTGTGTACTTTGAATTTCTTGGTCACGCCACTCGCCACCTCTTGGAGGTTGAGGCGGATTTTCATTCGTAGGTCGCCGCCGCGGAATTTGGGGCGGCCGCCGCGTCGGCTACCGCCTCCGAAACCGAAGCCCATATCGCCGAAGATGTCACCGAAGTGCGAGAAGATGTCGTTGATGTCCATGCCTCCGGCACCAAAGCCGCCAAATCCGCCTGCACCATTCACGCCGGCTGCGCCAAACTGGTCGTAGCGCTGACGCTTTTCGGGGTCGCGCAATACTTCATAGGCTTCGGCGGCCTCCTTGAATTTCTCTTCGGCCTCTTTATTGCCGGGGTTGCGGTCGGGGTGGTATTTGATGGCCACCTTCTTGTAGGCGCGTTTAATCTCGTCGGCCGAGGCCGTCTTTTCCACGCCGAGTATCTTGTAATAGTCTTTTTCTTCAGCCATAATGTTTTCCTTTCTTTCGGATTAGCGTCGCCGTTTCAGCCATCAAGGATGTCATTGTCCCACGGCTACCTTGGCGTGACGGATGACCGTTTCGCCGAGCATATAGCCGCTTTGCACACAGTCGATGACTTTGCCTTTTTGGCTGTCGTCGGCGGCAGGCACCATGGCGATGGCCTCATGGAAGTCGGTGTCGAAGAGTGCATCGGTGGTGTCTATTTTTTTCAGTCCCTGACCGCTGAGCGTTTTGTCGAGTTTAGTGAGGATGAGGTCCACGCCCTCTTTGAGCGCTTCCACGTCGGTGGCCTTACCCATGTTGTCTTGGGCTCGTTCGAGGTCGTCGAGCACGGGTAGGAGAGCTTCAATCACGCGGCGTCCGCCGTTGAGGATGAGCTCGGTCTTCTCCTTGATGGTGCGCTTGCGGAAGTTTTCAAACTCGGCAGCCTTGCGGAGCAGTTGGTCTTTGAGCGAAGCAATTTCGGCTTCAGCCTCTTCGAGTTTTTCTGCGTCGGTTTTTTCAGCCTCCGGTTCGGCGGGGGCTTCTGTCTCCTCAGCATTCTCTTGGTTGGGAGTCTCTGTATCGGGCGTTGGGGCCTGTTTTTCGGCGGTGGCCTCTTCGCTCAGTTTGTTTTGATTTTCTTTTTCTTTGTCGTTTGTCATGTCTTGAGAGTGTTAGGCTTTATTACGGCAATAATTAGTGCAAATAGCGTGCCAATCAAGCCTCGCCATAGAGTTCGGCCTTTAGAGCCTTGATTTTCTCGTCGTGGATATAGTCTTCGTAGTTCATGAGTTTGTCGATGGTGCCGCGTGGTGTGAGTTCGATGATGCGGTTGGCGATGGTGTTGATAAACTCATGGTCGTGACTGGCAAAGAGGATGTTGCCCTTGAACAGTTTGAGGTTGTTGTTGAAAGCCTGGATGCTCTCCATGTCGAGGTGGTTGGTGGGCGTGTCGAGGATGAGGCAGTTGGCGTTGCGCAATTGCATGCGTGCAATCATACAGCGCATCTTTTCTCCACCCGAGAGCACGCTCACCTTCTTGAGGATGTCTTCTTCTTTGAAAAGCATACGGCCGAGGAAGGCCTTGAAATAGACGTCGTTGCCTTCGCCGTATTGGCTGAGCCAGTCAAGCATGTTGTAGTCGGTGTTGAAGAAGGCCGTGTTGTCGAGGGGCAGATAGGCGGTGGTGATGGTGACGCCCCACTTGAAGTGTCCGGCGGCGGGCTGTGCGTTGCCGTTGATGATTTCGAATAGAGCCGTCATGGCGCGCGGGTCATGGCTGAGGAAGACCACCTTTTCGTCTTTCTCGACGGTGAAGTTGAGGTTGTCGAACAAGACGGTACCGTCTTCGGTCACGGCTTTGAGGTCGTGCACTTCGAGGATTTGGTTGCCCGGTTCGCGGTCCATCTGGAAGATGATGCCGGGATATTTGCGCGTGGAGGGTTTGATTTCCTCAACGTTGAGTTTTTCGAGCATCTTCTTGCGGCTGGTGGTCTGCTTGCTCTTGGCCACGTTGGCCGAGAAACGACGGATGAACTCCTCAAGTTCCTTGCGTTTCTCTTCGGCCTTTTGGCGTTGGTTTTGAGCCTGTCTCAGAGCAAGTTGTGAAGATTGATACCAGAACGAGTAGTTGCCCGAGAAGAGCGTCACCTTGCCGAAGTCAATGTCGACCGTATGGGTGCAGACCTGGTCGAGGAAGTGGCGGTCGTGGCTCACCACGAGCACGGTGTGCTCAAAGTTGCCCAGATATTCTTCAAGCCATTCCACGGTTTCAAGGTCAAGGTCGTTGGTGGGCTCATCGAGCAGCAGGTTGTCGGGCTCGCCGAAGAGCGCCTGTGCCAGCATGACGCGCACCTTCTGTTTACCAGAGAGTTCGCCCATAAGTTTGCCGTGGAGAGCCTCCTTAATGCCGAGGCCGCTGAGCAGGGTGGCGGCTTCGTTTTCGGCCGTGTAGCCGCCTATGCTGGCAAATTTGTCTTCCAGTTCGGCCACGCGGATGCCGTCTTCGTCGGTGAACTCAGTCTTGGAATAGAGTTCGTTGCGCTCTTGCATGAGTTGCCACATCACGGTGTGCCCCATAAGCACGGTGTCGAGCACGGTGCAGTCGTCAAATTTAAAGTGGTCCTGACTCAACACCGACAGACGCTCGCCCGGGCCCATTTCGATGCTGCCCTTGGTGGGTTCGAGGTCGCCCGAGATGGCGCGCAGCAGAGTGGACTTACCCGCACCGTTGGCGCCAATAATGCCATAGATGTTGCCGTTTGTAAACTTGAGGTTGACGTCTTGGTAGAGAATGCGTTTGCCAAACTGAATGGCCAGATTTGTGACTGATATCATATATAATAGGAGTGTTGTTGGCTGTTTTGAGCCTCAGGCAGGGGGCCTAAAGCCGCGCAAAATTACTAAAAATCGGCCAATTGGGCAACATCGGGTGCTTTATGTGAGGCACAGCGACGGAGACGGCAGACTTTGGCACGCAATTTGCATTTATTAGAGGCGAATTTGCAAAACCTATAAAGCACACAGATATTATGTCAAAAGGATCTATTGGTATCACGACCGAAAACATTTTTCCGGTCATTAAGAAATTCCTCTACAGCGACCACGAAATCTTTCTGCGCGAGCTTGTCTCGAATGCCGTAGACGCCACCCAGAAACTCAAGACCTATGCCATGAAGGGCGACTTCAAGGGCGAGCTCGGCGACCTCACCATCCGTGTGGCCATCGACAAGGAGGCCGGCACCCTCACCATCTCAGACCGAGGCATCGGTATGACGGCCGAAGAAATCGACAAGTATATCAACCAGATAGCCTTCTCGGGCGCCACTGACTTCCTTGAGAAGTACAAAGACGACGCCAATGCCATCATCGGCCACTTCGGTCTCGGCTTCTACTCATCGTTTATGGTGGCCGACAAAGTGGAAATCCGCACACGCAGCTACAGCGACGCCCCGGCCGTATGCTGGTCGTGCGACGGCAGTCCGGCCTATGAGATGGAAGAAATAGACAAGGCCGACCGTGGCACCGACATCGTCCTCCACATTGCCGAAGACTGCAAAGAGTTTCTTGAAAACGCCAAAATCGAAGGCTTGCTCAAGAAATATTGCCGCTTCTTGCCTGTGCCCATTGCCTTTGGCAAAAAGACCGAATGGAAAGACGGCAAACAGCAAGAGACCGACGAAGACAACATCATAGGCGAGACCAATCCGCTCTGGACACGCCAACCCTCCACGCTCACCGACGAGGACTACAAGAAGTTTTATCGCGACCTCTATCCTATGGCCGACGAGCCCCTCTTCTGGATACACCTCAACGTGGACTATCCCTTCCACCTCACCGGAGTGCTCTACTTCCCCCGCATCAAAAACAACATCGAGATACACCGCAACAAAATCCAGCTTTATTGCAACCAGGTGTTCGTGACCGACGAGGTGGAAAACATTGTGCCCGAGTTCCTTACCCTCCTGCACGGCGTTATCGACTCGCCCGACATTCCCCTCAACGTCAGCCGCAGCTACCTGCAGAGCGACGCCAACGTCAAGAAGATTTCGGGCTACATCACCAAGAAGGTGAGCGACCGCCTGCAGTCCATCTTCAAGACAGACCGCAAAGACTTTGAGGCCAAATGGGACGACCTCAAACTCTTCATCCACTACGGTATGCTCTCTGAGACCGACTTCTATGACCGCGCCTCGAAATACGCTCTGCTCAAAGACGTGGACGGCAAGTATTTCACCTACGACGAATATCGCGATCTCATCAAGGCCAACCAGACCGACAAAGACGGTAACGTCGTCTACCTTTATGCCTCCGACACCGAAGCGCAATACGCCTACATCAAGGCCGCCAAAGACAAGGGCTACAGCGTCCTCTTGCTCGACGGACAGCTCGACTCTCCGCTCGTGGGTATGCTGGAGCAAAAGTTGGAGAAATCTACCTTCAGCCGCGTTGACGGCGACGTGGTGGACCGTCTCATACGCAAAGACGACACGACCACGCCGGCCCTCGAAGAGACTGAGCGTGAGGCCATTTCAGCCATCTTTACTGCCCGTCTGCCCAAGGCAGAAAAGACCAACTTCCATGTGGAAGCCGAGCGCCTCGGTGCCGACGCGTCTCCCGTGGTCATCACCCAGAGTGAATATATGCGCCGCATGAAAGAGATGAGCCGCCTGCAACCCGGTATGAGTTTCTACGGCGAAATGCCCGATATGTACAACCTCGTGGTCAATGCCGACCATCCGCTCGTGGCCAATCTGCTCGACGGCTTCAAAACCGGTGGCGCTGAGGCTCTCAAGCCTTTCGACGATCAGCTCAAGGGACTCAATGCCCGTCGTGCCGCCATAGAGCAGACCCAGAAAGACCGCAAGGCCGAAGACATCACCGATCAGGAGCGCGAAGACCTGCGTCAGTGCAACGCCGACATCGAAGCCCAACAAGCGGGCCGCACCAAGGTGTTTGCCGACTATGCCGAAGGCCATCCCGTCGTGTCGCAACTCATTGACCTCGCCTTGCTGCAAAACGGCCTGTTGCGCGGAGAAGCCCTGAGCAAGTTTGTGGAGCGCAGCATCAGCCTCATCCAATAAGCCACGCCTTTTTGTCTTTTGCTTTCACGACAAAAACGGCGAACTTTGAACAAAGCAAAAGAGAGACCTCCGTGCGAGGTCTCTTTTTTTATGCTCAGCGGCCTCACGGGCCTTATGACAGGAACGGCCTGTCCTTATGGCAGAAAATCCTGTCCCTATTTCAAGACTCGCCGTCCCTATTCCCGTGTTCCTATTCCGCCGCCTGATAGTCATTTACTTAAAGTGAAACATAGCGTAACGATTTTAAAATATTGAAAATCATAGTTATATCATTTGTTTTTCTTGTCCTGCCTGTGATTTGACTTCTCTTAGTACGTCATTGCTGCTTTCCAACAAAACCTTAAACAGTCTTCTTTTTGTGTCTCACATAGACCCACAAAACGAACAATCAGGAGATGCCATTTCTCGCCCTCCTCGTGCTGACAAAACGGCAGAGATGGGCGTGACAAAACGGCAGACGGCGGCGGAGATGACGAGATAGAGTTAAATCCAATATGCCGGTGGAATGTTTCTAAGACGAGTTTGTATATCTTTGCATAAGCTGACTGGCGCTGCAAATCATCAGACAAGCGCGCAAGGCGGCGATAATCAATCATAACCCCATACATCCACAATGAAAATTCCCGGATTGTCTTTCTCATGGAAAAGGGCCTTGGGCATCTCACAGGCCAAACAGAAGTTTGCACGCACGACCGGCATTCCCACCACCAAGCAGGGGCTGGAGCGCAAAGTCGGGTCGTCTATCCTTAAAGCCATTTTCGGCAAAAAGAGGTGAGGCGTACCGCCGCATAAGTTACGAAAAAAATGCTTGGACACGAGTTTGGGTTCGTGTCCAAGCATTGTCGTTTTGTGCGGTCTGTGATTGAGCGTGACTGAATGCTTCAATCACAGCAATCGGCTCATTCTCTTTTGGTTAGAAGCCCGTGATTGTGTGATTGGGAAAAAGGCAAAAAATAGGGGGAGAGTGAAGGAGTGCCTTTAGGGCTGGTCGGCGTCGATGCGGGTGATGCCGCCGGTAACGGGCGAGAGATAGACGCGGGTGTTGTAGCGCTTGTTGAAGAGGTCGCCGCCGAGCTGCTCAATGCGTCCGAACTGAGCCATGGGCACGTCCTGGCTGGAGAGCGTTTCGCCGCCGTGGCTGATGACGAGGCGGCCACGTCCGGGTACGACATACCGCAGCGAGTTTTCTTCTTTCTTGGCTTTGGGGTCGGTCGGCACGGCGTCGGGCAGACTGCCTAAGTCGGTAAGGGTGAGCAGATAGGGCTCGCCGGCAAGGTCGTCGGCATCGACAAGCCCCAGGTGGCGCGAAAAACGAAAGAGGATGGTGTCGCTCACGGCCCCGCGGGGAATGAACGTAAAGGTGAAGGTGTGGTTTTCGATGGCGGTGGTGCCTTTGAAAAGGCTCAACAGTCCCTCTTCGCGTTCGTCGAGCTGGGCGAGCATAAGGCGCAACTGTTCGCCGTCTTTAGGCATAAAGTCGGCTTGGCCCTTGGTGAGCAGAGAGCGGTTTTCGCGAATGTCGTAGATTTCGGCCGCTGTGAGTTCGGCCATCTTCGAACGACTGCCGGCAGAGAGGATTTCTTCCGTCTTATAGTCGGCAGCGTTGAGATGTTTCGTGGCTTCTTTTTGCACCTGATGGGTGGCACGCGGCATATCGTCGGTGGTGGACGAAGCACCTACCGAGAGCAGGCGGCCGTCGGCAGAGAGCGACACGAGCGGTGCGGAGGTCTTGCTTTTGAGCTTGACGCTGTAGGCCTTTGTTTTGTCGGCCACTCCGAAGGGCGTGAGGCGCACGTCGGTGACGGTCCAGGTGTCGCAACTCTGTTGGGCGATATTCTCCAGACGCAGATAACGCCGGGCATATCCAGCATATTCGCCGGGAGTATAGGTGGTGCGGCGTGCGGTCACGGTGACTTCAAAAGCCGTCTGTGGCAAGAAATAGGTGATGCCCTCGGCCGTGATGCCGGGCTGATAGTCGGTCACTTCGGTCTGGGCGTTGGTGGCACCGAGGCTAAGCAGACCTAGAGTGAGGGAAAGGAGACGATGGTGTGTCATGGTGTGGCGGGATTGTGGAGTGATGCAATAACGATAGATTAAGGTTGGACTGCTACTTCTGCCAGTCGACCGAAGGCACGTGGCAGATAGTCGATGAGGTCTGAGGCGATGAGCGACATTTGTCCAAGGCTCTCTGCGGCAAGGTCGCCTGCCAATCCGTGGAGGCACACGCCGAGCATGGCGGCATGTTGAGGCGAGAAACCTTGGGCGAGCAGACCGGTGATGATGCCGGTGAGCACGTCGCCGCTTCCGGCAGTGGCCATGCCGGGATTGCCGGTGGCGTTGAACCAGACGTGGCCCTCGGGGGTGCAGATGGCGGTGTGATGGCCTTTGAGAACAATATAAATATTGTGAGCCGAAGCCAGACGAATGGCGGCTTCAAGCAGACTGCCCGAAGTGGTGGCACCGGGAGAGAGTCGTGCCATCTCGCCGGGGTGGGGTGTCAAGATGCTGTGTTCTGGTATTTGACCCAGCCAAGCCGAATGGGCCGAGAGCAGGTTGATGGCATCGGCGTCTATCACCATAGGCCGTGAGGTGGCCGTGAGGAGTTTGAAAAGGGCTGTGCCCGTGGGGCGTGACGTGCCTATACCGGGGCCTACGGCGACGGCCTGATAGGGGGCGACGTCGGGTGGGGCGGTGAAGACGGTGTCGGAAGCGTCGTGGCTGAGTGTGGCCTCGGGCACGGTGATCTGAATGAGGTCGTTGTTCATCAGCGGCGTGTGCACACTCACTTTGCCGGCACCCGTGCGCAGACAGGCACGGGCCGCCAGTGTGGCCGCTCCGCCCATGCCGTAACTGCCTGCAATGATGAGTGCGTGACCGTAGGTGCCTTTATGGCTGAAGGGTTGGCGTGGGGTGAGCACACCGCTCAGTCGGGCTATGTCGACGGGGGAGAAGATGTGCCATTCGGTCTGAATGTCGTCGGCTTTGCTGTGCGACAGACCGATGTCGAGGATTTCGATTTGTCCGAAACGCTCTGCCAAGTCAGGCAGCATCATGGTGCGCTTGAGGCTATGGAAGGTGAGTGTGTGGTAGGCCTGGACGCTGAGCAGTCGGTTGCCGGAGGTGGCTTCGTCGGCCGGAATGCCTGAAGGCATATCTATGGACACAACCTGTGCCGGCGAGGCATTGATGAAGTTCACGAGCGAGGCGAAACCTCCCGAGAGCGGTCGGCTCAGACCGATGTCAAAGAGGCCGTCGACCACGACGGTGTCGGCTGTGAGTGTGGGCGGCTCAAAACGGTCGGTCACTTCATAAAACTTCACTGTGCCCAAACTTTCGAGCCGTTGCTTGTTGGCTTGGCAGTCGGCGTGAAGATGACCTGAAGTGTTGAAGAGCCATGCTTCAATCTGACACTCGCGACCTGAGGCGGCTATGAGTCGGGCCATAGCCAGGGCATCGCCACCGTTTTTGCCCGGTCCGGCAAAGAGGGCGAAGTGACGGGCCTGAGGATAGAGACGAAGCAGGGCGTCGGTGGCTTTTTGAGCTGCACGCTCCATCAGGTCGAGCGAGGTGATGCCTTCTTCGCTGATGGTGGCGTCGTCGAGCGCCTGTATCTGTGTGGACGAAAAGATTTTTTGCATATAACGTTGGTCTTTCAAAACTTTGCCTCACAAGAAGTGTAGGGCAGAAAAATATCAGAACGGCCAGAGGCGACGTTTCTTCTTGGGCTCGTCGTTTTGCTGGGCAAGATATTCGTCGTAGGTGATGCGTTTGCTGATGATCTGATAAATGGCACCCCAGTCGGGAAGGCCGCCTACATTGCGGTCGTCGATGAACATCTGCACTTTAAGCTTGCGGCTATAGCTGCTGTTGCGTTCGGGTGTGTCTTCGTCAAAATCACGATTGACGGCATAAAATACCACGCCGCGTTTCTTGCACCATTCCACAGCCTGATCGAGGAGTTCGCCCTCGCGCACACTCCACAAGATGAGTCGGTGGCCGTCTTCGATGAGTTTGCGCAGGGTGGCGGTGGCAAAAGGCCGTTCTTTGCCTATTTCGGGATAGCGATGCTCGACGATGGTTCCGTCGAAGTCTACTGCAATATTCATAATGACGAATAAGGATTGTTGGGTGGAAAGAATAGGTTTATTGAAGGTGAATGTGTCTCTGTGCCGACGAGGCTTCCGGCCAGACGAGGCGTGCTCTGAAAGGCGCCAGCCGGCTCTCCTCGGCAGCCTTGATGAAAGCCGTGCCCGTGGGGGAGAGCAGGTAGGCGGCTTGGCCAAGTTCGCCACCGGCGACGAAAGGAGTATAGCTGCCTCTCAACGCGGTCTCGCCGCTCTCTGTCAGATGGGCCGTGAACGTGCCGTCTTGTGTGGCTGTGAGTGTGAGGGGAATTTGTCCCTCAAAAGGGTTGCCGTAGCGGATGATGACCGGTGTGTGGGCCGGTACGTTTTGGATGGGCCGGAAGATGAGCGTGTCGGTTTGTGCCTCTTGCAGCGTTTGTGCCCGAAAGTTGTCGGGAATGGTCGTGGCAAAGGGGAGGCAGAGTGTTTCCCAACCGCCGTCGGCATAGGCTTGGCGGGTGTAAGTCACTTGTGAGGCTTTGTAGCTGATGTCGACCGGCGGGCTGAAGGCTTGGCGGTCTTGTATGGCCGAAGGGGTGAGGAGGCGAAACCGCTCACCGTCGGAGGCGGCCACAAAGGGCCATAACTGAGGAATGTGCGCAGCATCGGCTTCGGCGACGAGGATGAACGTATGGCGGTCGGTGGGTCGGTTGACGAAAGAGAACGAGCGCACAGGCAGAGAGATGGCCGTGAGGTCGAGTGTGGTGGTGGCGCTCCAGTCGGTCTGTTCAAGAGCCGTTGCCGTCCATCCGCCTTTGAGCGTGGTGATGCCGTCTGGGGCGGTTGAGGCTTGTGCCGGTGGCGCTGCTTTGACAAAAGAAACCGCGCCATTGCATGTCTCTTCAGCGTTCAATGTGAGTTGGCCGCTTGATGAGAAAGAGAGGCTTCGCGGCTGGTCTTCGACGGTGGCGATTTGGCCTTGGTTGATGCGCCAAAGAGCCTCGGTGGCTGAGTGTTGTAAGGTATAGTCAAGGAATGTGCCGTCTGCCTTTTGCAAGACAAAGCAAGAGTCCGGTCGATGTTGCACCAGCCACGGCTTGAGTGCGTCGGTTTGTGCGGTGGTGCCGTCGGAGAGCAGTGTTTCGGCTGCATTGATGGTTTTGAGGTTTGTCCCCATCAGCCTCATGCCGTCAGCCAAAACCACGTCAGAGCGGTCTTCCGGCATTTGAGCCGAGCCTTGATTGGCCTCACCGCCCAGATATTTATATATAATGAGAGTATTGCAGTCGGTGGGCGTGACGTTGCTGTAGCAACCGAAGTGGGGCGTTTGCTCTCTGTAAAGCGCGAGCCATCGGCTGTTGTCTTTGTTTGTCAGATAGAAAAGGCCCTCGGCTGCTGTCGTCATATTCCAGACGTATGGCTCTGTTGCCGTGGCAATGAGCGAGGTGGCCCCTTGTGAGGCTTTGCCGGGACTCAGCCAGAGGTCTGTGCCGAGGCTTTTCAGCGTAATCACGCCATCGCCATAGGTCACTTGCCACACACCATTCTCTTTGGCGGCAGTGATGGCGGTGCCGTTTTCCACATCGGCCTCTATCATTTCGGCCTCAAGCCATTTGTCGACGGCGTTGGCTGTGAGCAAATAGGGGCGTCGCTGCGCTTGGGAACTTTCGCCAAAAGGCACAATCATGCCCACAATCATACAGAGGTCACCGCTATGGAGGTCTGTCGGAGCATAGACACGTTCAAACAGCCCCTTCAAATCTGTAGAGGCTGTCTGTGCCTTAGAGTTTGCCACGGCAAGCCCGATGAAGCACAAAAGGATGAGCGTTTTCTGAAACAGACCGGGCAAAGTGACTTATTTGTGCTCTTCGGCCAATTTGAGGAGGTATTGGCCATATTGGTTCTTAATCATGGGTTGGGCAATGGTTTTGAGGCGTTCGGGCGTAATCCAACCTTGCTTGAGGGCGATGCCTTCGAGACAAGCCACTTTCACGCCGGTGCGTTTTTCAAGCACCTCGATGAAGGTGGAAGCCTCGCTCAGACTGTCGTGTGTGCCGGTGTCGAGCCAGGCGAAACCAGTGCCGAGAGTCTGCACCATCAGTTCGCCGTCGTTGAGGAAACGTTGGTTGACCGTGGTGATTTCGAGTTCGCCGCGCTTGGAGGGCTTGATGGTTTTGGCCACTTCCACCACCTTGTTGGGATAGAAATACAAGCCCACCACGGCATAGTTGGATTTGGGATGCTCGGGCTTCTCCTCGATGCTGATGCAGCGGCCGGCGTCGTCAAATTCCACCACGCCGTAGCGCTCAGGGTCGTGAACGCGATAACCGAAGACGGTGGCTTTGGCTTCTTCCTCGGCCATACGTACGGCCTCGTGGAACATGCGACGCATACCCGTGCCGTGGAAAATGTTGTCGCCTAAGACCAGACACACGCTGTCGTTGCCGATAAACTCCTCACCGATGATGAAGGCTTGGGCCAAACCGTCGGGCGAAGGCTGTTCGGCGTAAGAGAAATTCACGCCATAGTCGCTGCCGTCTCCCAGCAGGCGCTTGAAACCGCCAATGTCTTGAGGGGTGGATATGATGAGGATGTCGCGAATGCCTGCCAGCATGAGCACCGAGATGGGGTAGTAGACCATCGGTTTGTCGAAGATGGGAATGAGTTGTTTGCTGATGCCTTTGGTGATGGGGTAAAGGCGTGTGCCGGAGCCTCCGGCCAAGACAATTCCTTTCATGATATGGTGAGATTTGATAGTGGTTTTGCGTGTCAATAGTTGATGGTTATGGCTGCGGGATAGAGCCGTTCGGGATCTTCAAAGGTGCGGAGACTCTCGAGAAGATGTTCGCGTCGCAGTGTGAGTTTGCCGCGCCACACCCGTTTGCCGTTGAGGCGCAGGGTCACTTTTTTGTTGAGGTCGACGAGCCTTTCGTCAAAAAAGAGCGTCACTTGTCCGCCGCTCAGGGGATAGTTCGTCTTTTTGTATTTTATAGGTATCCCCCAGCGGGGTTCTTTTTCCAAAACCTCATAGTGCACACCACAAATCGTGATGTCGACCGTGCCGTCTTGGGCGATGCTCACCTCATAGCGTGTGCGCAGAGTGTCACTTTCGACAGGTCGACGGTCTATTTTGAGATTGTAAAATCCTTTTCTGAAACATCCGTCCATAGCATAGTCTTCCCAAACGAAATGTCGGGGATGGCTTTGGCGTCGATGGCGGAAGAGCCATGGGGCTGTGGGACGATAGTCAAAACCGTGGCCGGCACCGGGGATAAACTCCACACGGTGAACGTATTCATCCGGCCATTGTGCCTCGAGGCTGTCGAGGGCCTGACCGGTGAGGGCTGTGAAATAGTTGCGGCAAAACATGGCATCGTTTTCACCTGTGAGCAGGCTGAAAGCCACGTGCCCAAGGTTCTCTGCCGGTGCATTGATGAGCGGTTCGCCTCCGGCCATTGGTCCGGCAGCAGCCAGATAGTCGGCATAGAATGAGGCCAAGCGCTGACTGCCGTAGCCGCCTTCCGAAACGCCCAACAGCATCACCCGGTCCACGTCGGTCAGACTGTCGGTGACCAAGGCGCGCCACAATTGCTTGTAGGCCCATTGCTTACTCATCTGCCACCAGCGGTAATATCTGCCTTCGTTGGGGATTTGAGGTATGAAATACCGACTCGGTGCGCCTTCGAAAGCATTGGCCCAACTCACCGAAGCCTTCCATTCATGGTCTTTGGGTCCCGAACCGTGCAGATAAATAAAGGTGGGCACACTGCCGCGAGAAGCCGAGGCGGCACCGCCTTTGTCAATCCATAGATAGGGCATCTTGGCCTGTGGCTCCAGCCTTTCGGGCAAAGGCAATACGTAGGCTCTGAGCGAGTCAAACGTGCAGGCGTCGAGTTTCAGTGCACTTTCACGTCTACCGATGGCTTCTGCCCATCTCTGCCACAATTGCTTTTTGGCGTTGGCCACCTCTTTCGTCCCTCGGAGTTCGCCTTCGAAGTCTTGTGCCAGAGCGGCATATAGGGCCTCGTCGCTCTGTGCCCGTAGCGAAGTGGTGCAGAGTGTGAAGATGAGGCCGAAGACCAGTGAGGTTTGTAGACGTAGGCTGTGCATGGTTTGTGTGGAATTATCCCCAGACGGTGGTTTTCTCTCTGAGGTTGGCTGCAATCATATCGGCCGTTTGTAGCAGAGCCACCAGCGGACTCTTCTCCATGGCCTGTCGGTAGGCCATACGGGTTCCGCTGCCTTGTTCGGTCATTTCAAACATACCCATATGCCAGCGGATGGCGAGCAGTTCGTCGGTGTGGAGCGATATGAATTGGTTCAGCATCAGGCACGATTTCTCGCCGTGTCCAAAGGGGAAGTCGTCTTTGATTTCATAGCCCGGGTATGACATCCAGCGGCCCGTGCTGTCTTTTTTCCATTTCTCGGCCTTGTGATAAAACTTGGTTTTGCAAAGGTCGTGAAAGAGTGTGGCAATGGCGATGCTCTCGTCTGTGGGCGCTTCGGCAAAGGGCGCTTCGCCGTGGGCTATGGCCGGCACCACGACATGCTCTTTAATCACCATGGCCGCCTCAAACACATTGATGGAGTGTTTGCACAGTCCGCCCTCTTCGTTAAGATGGAAAGAGGCCGACGAGGGCGCGGTGTAGAAATCGGTTTTCTCTTCCAGATAGTTGAGCAGACGGTCCACGCCGTCGCGCTGAATATATTCGCGGCAAAGTGCGATAAACTTGGCCTTGTTGGCTTCGATTTGTTCGGGAGTCATAGGTTGTGATGGATAATATTATGAGTGGCAGAGTCAAAGTGCGGGAGAGTCAATTATCCTCTAAGCCTCTTGCGTTTCAAAAGTCTGTAAGCCTCGCCCACCCACAGCACCATCGAGGTGCCGCCGATGATGATGAGCCAGTCTGTGACCTTTAATGGTTCTACGTTGAAGATGGCGCCGCCGAAGGTTGTGATTATCAACTGTCCCACGAGAATGAAGCAAGCGATGAGCACGAAACCCTTGCATCCCTTGAAGTGGAAAGCCGACTTTCCCGTGGCAAAGGCGCGGGCATTAAACATGTTCCAGAATTGCAGCATCACGAAGATCGTGAAAAACAGGCTTTGCTCATAGTCTGTCATAGCTGGTCCGGCCTTGTGCGCCACGTCTGGAAGGTGGGTGAAATCAGTGAGCGACTCCATATTATATTGTCCGAAAAACCACAGCAGCCCGAACAGCAGGAGCGTAAAGGCCACTCCCGTCACGCCGATGCCCCATCTCATAGGTTTGTTGATGATGAAGGCTGTGCGTTTGCGTGGTTTGTGTCCCATTACAGACTCCGAGGGAGGTAGCGAAGCCAATGCCATGGCAGCAAAAGTGTCCATGATAAGGTTCACCCATAGCATTTGTGTCACGGTGATGGGCGAGCGTGTGCTCACGAAGGCACCTATCAAGACGATGAGACAGGCCACCACGTTCACCGTCATTTGGAACAAGATGAAACGCTGTATGTTTTGATAGAGCGAACGTCCCCACATCACGGCGCGGACGATGCTCGAGAAAGAATTGTCGAGTATGGTAATGTCTGAAGCCTCTTTAGCCACCGACGTACCGTCGCCCATCGACAGTCCCACATGGGCGGCCTTGAGAGCCGGAGCGTCGTTGGTGCCGTCGCCCGTCACGGCCACCACCTGACCTTTCTTCTGCAGCGTTTCCACCAACCGTTTCTTGTCCATCGGCCGTGCGCGGGCAATGATTTTAAGGTCGAGGATGCAGCGCTCCAGTTCTTCGTCGCTCAGGGCGGCAAATTCGGGTCCTGTGATGATGTTCTTCTCGCCGTCGCCCTCTTGCCAGAGGCCAATCTGTCGGCCAATCTCTCTGGCTGTGGCAATGGTGTCGCCTGTCACGATTTTCACGGCAATACCGGCGTCGATACATCGTTTCACGGCCGCAGGCACGTCTTCTCTCACGGGGTCGGCAATGGCCACAAAACCGAGGAAATATAGCGACTCCGTGGCCACACGGCCGTCTTTGATGTCGGCTTCGGCCTCGTCGAGCGAGTCGTAGGTTTTATAGGCAAAGCCAAGTGTGCGCATGGCCTGCTGCTGATAGGCCGTGAGCCGTTCGGTAGTGGCAGCGACGTCGGCGTCTGTCATATTGTTGTGGCAAAGCCCCATCACGATTTCGGGCGCACCTTTCACGTAGAGGGTCACTGTATTCGTCACGGCCGACTTAACCACTGTGGCCATATACTTTCTTTCGGTGGTGAAAGGCACCTCCACCAGCGTCTCTGCCTTGGCCTTGACAGTCTCGTGGTCGATGCCGTGACTGTGTAGCCATAGCATCAAAGCGCCTTCTGTGGGGTTGCCCAATACGCCGGGCTTCGCAGGATCGGAGAGGTCGAGCGTGGCGGTGGAGTTCACGCAGATGCCTTCCACGATGAGTGCCGTTTTGCCTTCCCGGCTTGTCGGCATTTGTCCCGGCATGTCGGCAAAATGCGTTTGCCCCACGCGCATCTGGTTTTGCGTCAGCGTACCCGTCTTGTCGGTGCAAATCACGGTGGTGGCTCCCATTGTCTCGCAAGCGTGCATTTTTCTCACCAGGTTGTTGGTCTTGAGCATACGCCGCATGCTGTAGGCCAGGCTCAGCGTCACCGCCATGGGCAGACCTTCAGGCACAGCCACCACGATGAGTGTCACGGCTACCATCAGCGTCTGGAGCAGTTCGGCTAGGAAGCCAATCCAGTCGAAAGTGGCTTGGTGAAAATAAACCGTCAGACGCCCCACCACGATGAGCGTGGCCAGCAGGTAACTGTATTTTGATATTTTCCCCGCCAAGCCTTCAAGTTGCTCGCTCAGCGGTGTCTTCACGCTTTGGTCAATCTGTGCAGCCACGAAGACTTTGCCGTTTTCCGTCTGGTCGCCCACGGCGGTGGTGCGATACACGGCGTGGCCTTCCATCACCTTTGTGCCACGCATCACGTGGTTCGACGGGAAGGTGGCTTCGGGGTCAAACGCTTCGGGGTCTGTGGTTTTCTCACAGATGGGCTCGCCCGTGAGTGTCGACTCGTCCACGTGTAGCGAAACGGCCTCGATGAGTTCGCCGTCCGAGGGTATTTCGTCGCCTGTCGAGAGGCGCACGATGTCGCCAACCACCACTTCCTTTTTCGGGACTTCCCTCAGCGTGCCGTCACGCCACACCTGTACGGCCGTGTCGTCGTTCACCTGGTTGAGCAGGTCAAACTCCTTGTTGGCTTTTTCTTCAAAATAAAAGGCCATTCCTGTGGCCAGAAAGATGGCCACAAAGATACCCATCGGCTCGAAGAAGGCAGACAACTCGCCCTGTTCTTCTCCCGGGGCCAGGTAGGTATAGATGGAGATGCCCACCGAGAGCGCTCCGGCCACGAGGAGGATGACGATGAGCGGGTCGGCGAGTTTTTTGAGATACTTGCGCCAGGCCGGTTCTTTTTGCGGCGGCGTCAAGACGTTGCTGCCGTGCAGTCGGCGGCTTTCCTCCGCTTGTGCCGTGGTGAGTCCGATATGTGTTTGGGGAGATGTGGAATTCATTGTTCTTGTCGTTCTGTCAAAATGAGAAATGAGGTGGCGTACATATATTGCGACCGTTGCTTGTCGGCTGGAGGCTTCTGTCGTCGGCCTCTCGCTTGCAGACGGTGCATACACCGACAAGCAAAGATAAGACATTTATCTCAGATACCCCGTGCAGAGGGGGAATAAATATGATGAAGGCAAAATACCTCCTTCCTTCCACACATCCCTTACGCTTTATAAAAGTCGGCGTCAATCCTACAACTCTACATCGCCGCGTCATAATCTTTTGGCATACAATGTTTTGGATGATGTAGAGTCGAGCTCGGCAACTCTGCACAAACGCGCCGTCTCTGCATCAATCTCTTCATCGGCCCCCGGCGGCATCTTCTCAACATCTGCTTTCGCGCGCACGCGTATACCCTTTTTCCTCCCTTTGCTCCAATCACACGGTCACACCGACGCAAATTGCCGTGAATGAGCCCGTTGCTGTGATTGAACGGCAAGGTCGTTTCCAATCACGGCTGCCATACGATCCGGGGGAATTTGTGATTGATTTTGGCCCTATTTGAGCGCGGCCAAGCAACGGCCCTTCAGGTAGGGTGGTCAGAATTGAGAATGAGAATTTGGTAATTGCAATGCGGCCAAGCACAGCCCTTCAGGCCGTGCTTGGCCGCTCAAAAAGAGCTTTCGTCTTATTTCTTCTCGGGCACGAGATAGCGGTCGCCGGTCTCGCGGATGAGGGTGCGGCGGTATTGCTCGGGATAGCCGGGACGTTCGGGCGGCACGGCCAGTCCGTCGGGGGTGAGCAGGAATTTGCCGTCTTTTTCCTTCTTCACGGCTTGGTCGTTGTATTTCACGATGAGATATTCGCCCAGCTTTTTCCATTCCTTGAGCATGTCTTGGGCCGTGGTCACGGTGTAGTCGGTGAGGAACTTGCGGGCTTCGGCCGGCGAGGTCTCGTAGAGCGTGAGGGCCTGTTTCTCGATTTCGGCCTGACGGGCGATGTAGCCGTCTTCGAGACGGTCGCGCACGGCTTCAACGCTCGGGAAGAGTTGGCTGTAGCGCGGATAGGTCATATTGGCCACCCAGTTGCACACCCAGAAGGCATTGTCCCAAGAGAAGGTCACGTCGTTGGCCGCAATTTTGTCGTAACAGGGCGGCACGCGGTCGGCACAACAATACACCGGCGTGTAGGCAATCATGTTGGGGTCGTCGTTGCCAAACCAGAGGATGCCGCCGATGGCGTTGGGCAGGTTGCCGCGCAGTTGGGCCACCACGGTGAAGGCCGACTGCTGGGTGGAGATGGGACGCTCGTTGAAATATTGTTTGCCGTCCACCTCAAACGACAGGGGAGTGGGGCGATAGGGCGACTCGTAGATGCCGGCGCCGGCGTCGTGGGTGATGTCAAACGGCGTGCCTTCATAGTGGTCGCGGTTGCTCATCATGAGTTCTTTGAGGGTGACGGGACGGTTGGGCTTGAAATAGAGGGGCATCACTTCGGACGTACCAATGTGTTTGCCGTCGACGAAGTCGAGATAGCGGTCCATGCCGTCTACCCATTTGTTGAAGAAACTCCAGGCGCGGGCGTCGCAATAGCGCTGCGAACCGAAATCGGCCGGGGCATAGGCGTCGGCAAAAGAGAAGTCGGCGTCTTTGCCTTTGAAATAGCCGCGCTCGCGGGCAAAGCTGATGACGTCTTTTGAATAAAGCACGTTTTTCTTGTCTTTGAGGTCGAACTTATGGATGCGGCTTTGGTTGGCGTGCACGGCGATGCAGTCGTCGGGGATGCGCACGGCCACCCATACGGTGCCGCGGCGGCCACTGCCTTTACCAATCATTTCGAGTATCCAAACCTCGTTGGGGTCGGCAATCGAAAACGACTCGCCGCTGCTGGCGTAGCCGTATTCCTGAACCAGCGACGTCATCACGCCGATGGCTTCGCGGGCGGTCTTGGAGCGTTGCAGGGCGATGGCCATGAGGCTCACGTAGTCGATGATGCCGGCCGTGTCTACCAGTTCTTCGCGACCGCCGAAGGTGGTCTCGGTGATGGCCACCTGGTGCTCGTTGATGTTGCCCATCACACTGTAGGTCACGGGTGCCTCGGCAATTTCGCCGTGATGTTCGTTGGTGTCGCCGTCGATGATTTGGCGCATGGTGCCGGGAGCGTGGCGGGCAGCAGGATAATAGACCAGACGGCCGAACATGCCGTAGCTGTCGGCGTTGTAGGTGATGAGGGTGGAGCCGTCGGCCGAGGCTTTCTTGCCCACGAGGAAGTTGGTGCAGGCCTGTGAGGGAGTGGCCCATACCAATGCGCAGAGGCAGGTGACGGCCGTGATGATTTGTTTGATCATAGGGTAGGGGGATGATAAGACAAGTCGCCGGGCGGCACGTGGCCGCTCAGTGACTTTTGTTAGTAACTGTTGGAATGTAGGGGGTTAGCAGGCCTTGAACGACATATCGAGGCCTTTCACCGAGTGGGTGAGGGCGCCCACCGAGATGAAGTCTACGCCACAGAGGGCATAGTCGCGGATGGTGTCGAAGGTGATGCCGCCGCTCGACTCCGTTTCCATGCGTCCGCCGATGAGTTCGACGGCGCGGCGCGTGTCTTCCACAGAGAAGTTGTCCAGCATGATGCGGTCGGCGCCGCCGTGGGCCAGCACCTGTTCGATTTCGTCAAAAGAGCGCGTCTCGATTTCCACTTTCAGGTTGAGGCCGTGGGCTTTCTGATAAGCCGCACAGCGGTCGAGGGCCTGGGCAATGCCGCCGGCAAAGTCCACGTGGTTGTCTTTGAGCAAGATCATGTCGAAGAGGCCGATGCGGTGGTTGGTGCCGCCGCCGATTTTGACGGCTTCTTTTTCGAGCATACGCATGCCGGGTGTGGTCTTGCGGGTGTCGAGCACCCGCGTGTGGGTGCCTTCGAGCCGTTTGACGTAGGCTGCCGTCATCGTGGCAATGCCGCTCATACGCTGCATCACGTTGAGCATGAGCCGCTCGGTTTGCAGCAGGCTGCGGACTTTTCCGGTGACAATCATGGCCACGTCGCCGGGTTTCACGTGGGCGCCGTCGTTAATGAAGGTTTCCACTTCGAGCGTGGGGTCGAAGCGGTGGAAGATTTCGTGAGCAATTCTCACGCCGGCCAGGATGCCTTCTTCCTTGATGAGCAGTTTCGACTTGCCCATGGCGTCTTCGGGGATGCAGCAGAGCGTGGTGTGGTCGCCGTCGCCGATGTCTTCGGAGAAGGCAAGGTCGATGAGCCGGTCGTTCAGTTCGTCAACGGTGTACATATAAGGTGGTGTTTATGGGTTTGTTTTTTGTTTAATAGACCAGTCTGACATTGTCTATCCAGAGCGTGTTGCCCACGCTGCCCACATAGGCGCCGCCGTGGCTGGAGTCAAATTGCAAGATGAGGTGTGTGGGTGTCTCTCCGGCGTCGGCCCATCCCTCTTCGATGATTTTCTTCATCTTGCCCTTGCTGTTTTTGGCATATTTGGTGATGCTGCCGGTGGTGAGTCCCATATAGTTTTGGTAGAACTTCTGGCCGGTGATGTTGCCATAGTGGATGTCGAAACGGGCGTTGTTGACCCATCCGTTGGTGTTTTTGTTGAAACGGTAGACCATTGTCCCCACGCGCTTGGCGTGGATGTTGCCTTTTTCGTCTTCCCATCGTTTTTGCAGGTAGAGCACGATGTCGGGCATGTCGATGCCTTTCACGCCTTGCACCTTGCTGAAGCCCGTCTGTTTCACGCGGTTGGGCTGGCCTGAAAGCTGCACTTTATAGTCCACCATCAGGGCCTTGGGGCGTTTGTTGAATTTGATGCCGGCGTCGAGCTTGGCCATGGGGTTGTTGGTGTTGGTGATGGGTTCGAGCATATGGCCGAGATAGACCGAACCGGCGGCCAGCACTTTGATGTTGACTATGCCCATCACCTTGCACTCTTCGAGGTGGGTGTAGAGCTTGGCGCAATAGCCGTGGCCGGCGCGGGCTTCTTTATAGACCGAGGTGTTGGTCTTGGTGATGCCGCTCACTTTGGCCAGCACGTTTGACGTGGCCCAGGGCGAACCGCCCAGACCGTTGTAGGGATTGTTGTTGTTCCACGTGCCGTTGGGGGCGATTTCATAGAGCGTCTTGGTCTTGCCGCCGATGATGCCGCTCTCTTTGATGTTGCGTGTGAGCCAGTTGTCGAAGTTTCCGAAACTGATGTATTCGACTTTTTCTTGTGTGGCCGTGGCCTTGTTGTCGCCGGGCGTGTGGCCTTCGGCCTTGGCGCCCACCGTGGGCATTGCTGCTATCATAAGTGAGCAAAGTCCTGTGAAGAATAATGTGTTTTTGTTCATGTCGTGTCTGTGTTTGTCTGTGTGTTTAGACGTGATGTATTGGGTGTTAGAATGCTTCGTTGATGTTGAAGATGACGCCTCCGCCGTCGCGGGTGAATCCGTAGTCGAGGCGTATGTTGACGCGTTTCTTGAATTCCCAGCGGTAGCCTATGCCGGCGTTGGGCAGGGTGCGGTTCCAGCGCATGGCCGAGAAGTTGGGAAACACCTGTCCGGCGCCCACCCAGACGGCAATACCATTGCGTCGCCACACGTGTTGGCGCAGTTCCACTTGGGCCTCCATGATGCTCTTGTCGCGGTATCGGCCGTCGAAATAGCCGCGCAGGCGCGTGGTCGAGCCGGCTTCGCTCATCGTGCACCAGGCCGGGTGGCCGTCGATGTATTGCATATGGAAATCGCCGGCCAGCACACCCCCGCGCCACACCTGCTTGTAGGCACTGGCCGTCAGTTCGGTCGACGAGAAGCAATAGTCGTTGCCCAAGAAGCGTGGCGCAAACGTCTGGTCGAGTTGCACAAACACGCCCTTGTAGGCGTTGAGGATGAAGTCGCGTGTGTCGTAGGTGAAAGACAGTCCGGCTTTGGTGGAGCGCACGGTCTTGTCTTGGCCTTCAAAGAGGTGAACGCCGCGCGGGTCGATGTCTCTGGCCTGATAAAAACCGTAGCTCACGATGGGGCCGAGGTAGGTCTTGGGAGCCAACTTAAACATAAAGCGTGCCATCGCGTTGAAGCGTATGCGCTTGTAGTCGGTCTCGTTGTCGTCGACCTTGCCGTTGTCAAAGCCCATACCCCAGAAGTCTGTCTTGAACGTGTAGATATAAAGCTGATAGTCAAGACGGTAGCGCTCTTTCTTAAAGATATTGTTTCCTTTTATGCCCGTCATGAAGAAGCCCTTGGTCGTGGCGTCGGCATAGATGGTGACGTTGGATTTTTGCAGGGTGGGGTCGCTGCGGTCGAGGCTGTAGAGGCCGGTAGCCACCATACCCAGTCCGAGTCCCACGGTCGACGAGTAGTGCGGTCCCGGCAAGAAACCGAAATCAAATTTCTTGCCCGCGTGTCGGTCGGCGTTGAGGAAATAATCCACCACCTTGCGCACCAGTCCCTTTTTAGTCTGGATGGTATCGGCGGCGTTTTCCGTCTGTATTTGAGCCGAGTCCGTCGCTTGTACGAGAGTCGTATCGGTTTGTGCCGTGCTAGTGCTACCACCTATTATGAATAAGGTGCAGAGCAGTATATTTTTGATGGTTTGCTTCATTTGTGGGGACAAAGTTAGTGTAAGTGAGAGCAAAGGCCAAAAAAAACTTGTTTTTTATTGGACTTTGCCGAGCGCAACCTAACTTGCGCCAAAGGCGAAAGTTAGTGCAAGGTGAGCGGTGAGCAAACTATAAAACACGTTAGTGAAGCCCCTACCTCCCTTACAATCTCGCTTCTCCGACTTTAGTACAATTCTCCGTGCTCCCGTGACAAAACAATCTCCACTTTATTTCAAAATCCACGCCGCGCCTCCCGATACGGCCTCAAACCCTCCCGAAAAACCGCCAATCCGACATTCACGCCCTCAAACTCCAGCATGAAAGTTGCGCCCATAAGGACAGCTTTTCCTCCCATAAGCCCCGTAAAAACCGGCCTTATTCCCGTAAAGCCCCGAACATAAAAAAGAGAGGCCACGACAGACCTCCCTTTTCTTATGCTAAAGCAAATATAACGCGTCAGGCTGTTTGGAAAAAAGACAAGCCTCTGCGGCCGTTCCCATTAGCGCCCACTCTCCACGCCGGCCGACTTCAGAGCCAGTGCCCACGTTTGCATCGTCGCCGTGACGTAACACAGCGCCACGCTGGTGGCAGCCACGACCACAAACAAAGCATTGGCGCAGTCCGGCATGCCCGAGGGGTCGGTCGTCAACACACCCGTGCCGTCGGCCAAAAAGCCGAAGCCCATCACCACCGCAGGCAGCAGAAACACCACCCAAGCCACAGCGAGCGGTATGCCCGTGAGCAGGGCCGTGAGGAAATAGCCGCCGAGGTGTTTCCAACCGCTGTGTATCGCCGCCCGGCCGGCAGCCGTAAGCGAGCAGCCCGCCACCACATAGTCATAGCGTCCGGGAATGCTCATAGAGTAGATCACCACCACGAAAGGCAGGGCAGCAAGCCACACCCACACTTGGCCCGACCACCATGCCACAGCCGCAAAAACAGCGATGGGCACGAGAGCCAGCACGAGCGTCAGAGCCGTCCAGACGAACCATCTCAGGGCCGCCGTCCACGTGCCTCGGCGCAACGCCTGGCGGTCTTGTCGGGTCAGGGAGCAAGGGCGGAACAACCGCGAAAGCAGGGCCTTCAGCCCTTTCGCCTTATCATCGTTGCTTTCTGCCTCACTATGGTCGAATGGCAGGCGCCCACGATGTTTGAAAAAGGCAATCTGTGCCCACACTCTGCCTTTGCCAATCGTCAGACACAAGAGGCTCAAGAGCAGCAAGAGGCCGAAGACGATGTTGTCGCGGCCCGTGGGCGCAAACATGGCGATGGCCACGTCGGGTTTCTGACCCATCTCGCTCACAGCCCTAAAGGCCGGCAACACGTGATAGGCCGTGAAGCGCGTCAGACAAAGCAAGAGGCCGGCCAGGCCCACACCCGTCAGCAGAGCCGCCAGACGGTAGGCCTTCAGATAAGGCAGCGGACGGTAGGCAAAGATGCGCCAGCCGTCGGCCACGGCTCCGGCCAGGCTGCGACGGTGGCCAAGCGGAGCAAGTTTAGGCCGCGGCAAACGGAAGTCGGCGGCTATAGAGTGGTCAATAACGGTTTTTTGTTTCACTTTCATGGGGATATCTCGTCTAATGCGAGGCGAAGTTACGGCAAAATGCCTATCTTTGCAAATAACCTATGCCAAAAAACCACAATACATGAGCGATACCATCCAAATACGCTGGGGATTTATCGGTTGCGGCGAAGTGACCGAGAAAAAGAGCGGACCGGCTTTTGCCGAAATTCCGGGCTCAAAGGTCGTGGCCGTGATGAGCCGCACCAAAGCCAAGGCCCAGTCTTATGCCGAGCGACACGGCATTGCCCGCTGGTATGACGATCCGCAGCGCCTTGTCGACGACCCCGACGTCAATGCCGTCTACATTGCCACGCCACCTTCCACCCACGCCACCTATGCCATCATGGCCATGAAGAGTGGCAAGGCCGTCTATGTGGAGAAGCCCATGGCCTCAAACTATGAAGACTGTTGCCGCATCAACCGCATCGCCGAAAAAACTGGCGTGCCCTGCTTCGTGGCCTACTACCGCCGCTATCTGCCTTACTTCCTGAAGGTGATGGACCTGGTGCGCTCGGGTGCTGTGGGCAGGGTGATGAACGTGCAGATACGTTTCGCCGTGCCGCCGCGCGACCTCGACTATAATCGCACCAACCTGCCGTGGCGCGTGCAGCCCGACATTGCCGGTGGCGGTTATTTCTACGATCTCGCGCCCCATCAAATTGACCTGCTCCAGCAGATGTTCGGCCCCATCATCGAGGCCGAAGGCTACAAGGGCAGTCGTGGCGGCCTCTACGATACTGAAGACACCGTGAGCGCCTGTTTCCGCTTCTCCGATGGGCTGCCCGCTTCAGGCTCGTGGTGTTTCGTGGCCCACGAGAGTGCCAGAGAAGACCGCATCGAAATCATTGGCGACAGCGGCTCGCTCAGTTTCTCCGTCTTCACCTATGCCCCCATCGAACTCTACACCGCCAAGGGACGCGAAGAATTCGTCGTGCCCAATCCGCCTTATGTGCAACTGCCCCTCATCAAGAATGTGGTCGAACACTTACAAAACAAGTCCATCTGCACCTGCGACTGCGTGAGTGCCACGTCGGTCAACTGGGTCGTAGACCGCATTTTGGGCAAACTTTGAAGACTGCAGGGATGTGCGGAAAAACGCCCCACCGCCGCCCCAAATGATGAAAACACCTTATGATGTTTGTCAAAACTCCCCGCCGCCTCCGTCTCTGTTCCGCCAAAGCCCTGCTTTTGTGGGGCTGGCTCTTTGTGCTCTCTCCGGTAGTGGCCCAGACCGCCGGAACCGACAGGCCCGACACGGCCATAGCGACCGACAGCGCCGCCGTCGCTCCGGCCACAGCCGCAGTGGCGAAGGAGAAAAAGGGCAACTGGTTTATGCGCTTCATCAAGCAGTTTGACGAATACGACACCACTTACATCTCGCCCAACTACTACAACTACACGGCGATGCTGCAAAACACCAACTTCTCGCAGTCGTTCCGCATCAAGGGCACCAGCGAAAACGGTGTGCAGCAGTCGCTCAACGTGGCGCCCACGCCGGGTTTCAAAATCGGTCCTTATTTCGGTTGGCGCTGGCTCTTTTTGGGCTACACCTTCGACGTAGGACACCCCGGCCAGGCCACCAAGACCACCGAATTTAACCTCAGTCTCTACAGCAGCATGATAGGCTGCGACCTCGTGTGGGTTAAAAACTCGGGCGACTTCACCATTGACCGCGTCAGTGGGTTTGGCGACGAAACCAGTCACCGCGTCAAAGGCTTGAAGTTCTCAGGCATGGACACTTACACGTCAAGCATCAACCTCTATTACGTCTTTAATCATCGCCATTTTTCCTATCCTGCTGCCTTCGCCCAGTCTACCGTGCAGCGCAAGAGTTGCGGTTCGTGGACCCTCGGCCTGGAATATTCCAAGCAGCGCATAAGGTTTGACTATCGTCGGTTGCCCTCAGAACTCATCACGCCCGTCGTGCCTGAAGGCGAAAGCCCGCTCATCGACGAGTTGAAGATTGAAAAGATTGACTATTACAGTTTCAGCATCAACGCCGGCTATGCCTACAACTGGGTGTTTGCCCGCAACTGCCTGCTGTCGCTCTCTTTCGCCCCCTCGCTCGGCTTCAAGAAGAGTCGGGGAGAGCGCTTCGAGGCCCAGGAAATATGGAAAAACATCCGCAACTTCAAGTTCGATTTCATCGGCCGCGCCGGCCTCGTCTGGAACAATACCCGCTGGTTTGCCGGAGCCTCCTTTGTCACCCATCTCTATGATTTCCAGAAAGACAACTACTCCGTGAGCAACAACATCAGCTATCTCAACGTCTATGCCGGCTTTGTCTTCAACCGCAAACGCCAATACCGCTGACCGCTCACGCGCGCGCGTACCTATATAATATATATCACACCGTCCACCCCGTATTGTTTTCAAAGATGACCGCTCCTGCCGTCGAGTCCCACCCATTGCAGCCCTTTTTGCCGCCTTCGGCGCGCGTGTTGATGCTGGGCAGTTTCCCGCCGCCCCGTCGCCGCTGGTGCATGGACTTTTTCTATCCCAACTATCTCAACGACATGTGGCGCATCGTGGGGCTGGTGTTTATGGGCGATAAAGACGCTTTCGTCGACGTGGCAGCCAAACGCTTTCGCCACCAAACCCTCGTCGACTGGCTCAGTGGTCAGGGACTCGCCTTCTACGACACCGCCTGTCGCGTGCGGCGGCTGCAGGGCAATGCCTCAGACAAATTTCTCGAAATCGTCACCCCGACCGACATAGATGCCCTTGTCGACCGTCTGCCCCTATGCACCGCCATTGCCGCCACGGGACAGAAGTCGGCCGAGACCCTTGCCGGGCGGTATGGCATTAAGCCCCCGGCCGTGGGGCAGTATGTCGACATCGACGTGGCCGGTCGCCGACTCCGTTTCTACCGCATGCCCAGCACCAGCCGCGCCTATCCCGCACCCCTCGCCGCCAAAGCCGCCGCCTACGAAGCCATGTGGCGCGCCGAGGGACTCATCTGAGCCCTCTCACGTCAAGGAAAAGGCCAAAAACATTAGAAATCAAGGAAAAAACAAGGCAAATATTCGTCAAAACAAATAAAAATCGTAATTTTGCGCCGCTGTTACGAGATAACGGCACTCCATTCAAACCTTAATACATTATTTAAAAGCCAATGGCAACAAGAATCAGACTCCAGCGTCACGGACGCAAAGACTACGCTTTCTACAGCATTGTTATCGCCGACGTACGCGCACCACGTGATGGTAAATTCACTGAGAAGATTGGTACTTACAACCCCAACACCAATCCCGCCACTATCGATTTGAATTTCGAGAGAGCCCTCTACTGGGTAGAAACCGGCGCACAGCCTACTGACACCGTTCGCAACATCCTCTCTGCCGAGGGCGTTATGCTGATGAAGCACCTCCGCGGCGGTGTGAAGAAAGGCGCTTTTGACGAAGCCGCCGCTCAGGCCAAGTTTGAGGCCTGGAAGAAAGGCAAAGACGCCGCAGCCGAAGCCATCGTGAGCAAGAACGCTGCCGCCAAGAAGGCCGCCGAAGCCGCACGCCTCGAAGAGGAAAAGAAAATGAACGCCAAGATTGCCGAGAAAGTAGCCGAGAAGAAGGCTGCCGCCGTAGCTGCCGCCGCTGAGGCTGAAGCTGCTGCCACCGAAGAGACCGCCGAAGAGGCTGAAGCACCCGCCGAAGCTTAATCGCGAGGTCCGCAAGGCAATCGCCACATTTTTAGTCAGCCCCGCCAACGACGACAAGCCGTTGGCGGGGCTGACTGCGTTTTGTCTGTTGTTGGGGATTGATGATGACGTAGATTGGCCATAGAGGTGGCCTTTGGGCATTGGGAGGAAGAGAAATTTGCCGACACCGGAGGCGTGACGCGACCAGTACGGCATTGTAACCATAGCGTCACAACGTTGTCAAACGGTTGTCACATCATCGTGGGAACTTTGCCGGTGAACAATCGAATATGACATTTCAATGAAAAAACTTTTTCCAAATCGTGAGCGCCTTGTCGCTCTGCTGATTGTTGCCTTCACGATGGCCGTGGCCCAAGTCAACGCCGCCGTGCTCAGAGGCAAAGTGATTGACGCTCAGACCGGCGAAGCGCTGCCCGGCGCCTCCGTCCAGATACTCCAGGCCGGGAAAACCACCATCACCGACGAAGCCGGCCTGTTTGAGTTCGGCGGGCTCGGACAACGCGGCTACACCCTCGTGTGTAGCTACATCACCTACGAGAAACAAACCCTCACCGTCTATCCCGCACGCACCGACACGCTGCTCGTCATTGCACTCAAGCCCTACGAAGAGAGCCTCGGTGTGGCCACCGTCACCGTGAAGGCTCGCCGCAACACCGAACAGGCACTGGTCAATCTGCAAAAACAGAGCCTTGTGGTGCAAAACGGCGTGTCGGCACAACAAATCGCCAAGACGCAAGACCGCGACGCCTCAGAGGTGATACGCCGCGTGCCGGGCATTTCCATCATCGACCAGAAGTTTGTCATGGTGCGCGGACTCTCACAGCGCTACAACAATGTCTGGATCAATGGCGCAGCCGTGCCGTCGAGCGAGGCCGACTCCAGAGCCTTCTCTTTCGACATCATTCCCTCGTCGCAGGTCGATAACATGCAGATTGTCAAGTCACCGGCACCCAACTATCCGGCCGATTTCTCGGGCGGTTTCATCTTGATAGACACCAAAGAGGTGCCCAATGAGAACAGTGCGCGCATAGCCGTGGGCGGTTCGGTCAACGACCAGACCCATTTTTCCTCGTTTGCCCACGGACGCACAAGCGGCACCGACTTCCTCGGATTTGACAACGGCCTGCGGTCGCTGCCCTGCGGTCTCGACGCCGTATTGCCCACCACGCCGCAGGGGCGCGGCATCGATATGGCCAATAGCGGACTCAACAACGACTGGCGCGTGAAACGCTTTTCGCCCATAGCCGACCTCTCGTTGTCGGCCGACTTTAACCGCTCAAAAGACTACGACAACGGTGCCGTGCTGGCCCTGCTGGGATCGGTTAACTATTCCAACACTTGCAAGACCTACGACCCTATGGACAATGCACTCTATGGTGCCTACGACTTGACCAACGACCGTAGCGTCATGCTCCACAGCTACACCGACCGTCAATACAGTCACAACGCCCGACTCGGTGCGATGCTCAACTTTACGTTCGTGCCCGCCAAAGGTGTGGGACGATATGAATGGAAGAATATATTCAATCAGCTCGGCACCGACCGCTACACCGATCGCGAAGGCTTTAACGCACAAAGCAACCGCATCAAAGAGGCTGAGTATTACTACAGCAGCCGAACCACCTACAACACGCAGCTCACGGCCAAATACGTGTGGGAACGCAGCCGAATGGACTGGAGTGCCGGCTATGCCTATGCCAACCGTAACCTTCCGGACCGCCGCCGCTACACGCTCGACAATCAGCTCGATCCCGCCCGTGTGGGCCTTACCACAGGCAACGAGATTAACCGTGAGTTTACGCGCCTCGACGAGCACATTGCCTCCGCCGCCTTGAACTATCGCTACGACCTCGGCACAGACGTGTTTGCACCCCAGTTACTCGGCGGCGCCTATGCCGAATACCGTTCACGCGAATACCGCACGCGCTCGTTCATCTATGGCTGGAACCCCGCCGCCAACGACCTGCCTGCCGACTTCCGCTATCTCGACCTTGCCAACGATTTGTTGGCCGGTAACTATTACGGCGACCGCGGCCTCTATCTGCTCGACGACACCAACCGCCGCGACGACTACAGCGGCCGTCACCTCATGGCCTCCGGCTATCTGGCCGCCAACGTCACCCTTGGCCAACTCGGACTCTATGGCGGCGTGCGCTACGAACACAGCCGTATGGAGCTCATCAGCAATACCCGCTCGTATGAAGTGAGCCACCAGAGCACCTTCTACGACACCGACAACTTCTTCCCTTCGATAAATGCCAACTGGCGTTTCAATACCGCCCACCAGATGCGCCTCTCTTACGGCCGCAGCATCAACCGACCCGAATTCCGCGAAGTCAGTTCGTCGGTCTTCCACGACTTTGACCTCTCGGCCTCCGTGCAGGGTAATCCCGAGCTGACCGATTGCCACGTAGATAATCTTGACTTGCGCTATGAGTTCTATCCCTCTAAGGGTGACCAGATTACGGTGGCTGCCTTCTACAAACACTTTGATGCGCCGATTGAATGGACCTACACCGTTTCGGGTGGCACAGACCTGATTTATTCTTACCAAAATGCCGACGGCGCACACAGCTACGGCGTGGAAATTGACGTGCGCAAGAGTCTGGACTTTATGGGCTTGAAAGACTTCACCCTCGTGATGAACGCCTCACTCATCAAGAGCCGCGTCAACTTCGACGCCTTGTCGCGACAAAAAGACCGCCCCATGCAGGGACAGTCGCCCTATCTGGTCAATGCCGGACTCTTCTATGCCCACGGCCCCTGGAACGCCTCTGTTCTCTACAACTGCATCGGTAAACGCCTCATCGGTGTGGGCCGAAGCCTCGGATCGACCGCCGACCAAACCGTCAACATCCCCGACGCCTATGAGATGCCCCGCCACGTGGTGGACCTCTCGGCCTCACATACTTGGCGTCACCTCACCCTCACGCTCGGTGTGAAAGACCTGTTGGCTCAGCGCGTCAACTTCAAGCAGACCAACGACGTGACCCTTGACGACGGTTCGCAGCGCCACGTCGACGAAATCACACGCAGTTACCGTCCAGGCCGCACCCTGAACCTGCGCCTCACCTATACCTTCTGAGGTTTAGTCATATGTGAAGTCTAAGAGACTAAGAGACTAAGAGTCAAAGAGACTAAGAGAGTTTGAGCGGCCAAGCCTACTTTTTGTCTTTTTGACTTTTTGTCTCTTTGTCTCCCCTAATAAACGACACAAAAACTTAACGTCACTGCAACCCGGCCGTCACATCCGAATCGCAACTTTGCAGTGTCAAAAATAGAAAACCCACAGAGGGTCGACTATAAGGCAAACAAACCAAGCATACACCATTTAAATTATTACCCAAACAAAATGGAAATGAAAAAAATCAATCACTTCATCTCGGGGGCCATTGTGCCCCTGGCCGCTCTGACGCTCACTTTGGGCTTCACTGCGTGCAGCGACGACGACAAAGACAACATCACCCAGCCCGAACGTAACTGGAGCACCGACGGCGGACTCCGTGCAGCCGACAACCTGCTCTTCGACGGCAATGTCATTGGCAACGGCGACGACGAGTTTGTCTTCACCGGCAAGCAGACTTTGCCCAAAGGCACCTATACGCTCAAGGGCTTCGTCTATATAGCCGACGGCGCCGAACTCACCATCGAACCCGGCACCATCATTAAGGGCGACAAGCAGACCAAAGGCACACTCATCGTGGAACGTGGTGGCAAACTCTATGCACAAGGCTCGTCGACACAGCCTATTGTCTTCACCTCAGCACAAGCTGCCGGCAACCGCCGACCCGGCGACTGGGGCGGTCTCATCCTTTGCGGCCGTGCACCCCACAACGCCGGCGAAGCCCAAATCGAGGGCGGACCGCGCACCAAACACGGCGGCGACCAGCCGGCAGACTGCTCGGGCGCTCTGAGCTACGTGCGCATCGAATTTGCAGGCTATCCCTATGAAACAGACAAGGAAATCAATGGCCTCACGCTTGGCTCAGTGGGCAGTGGCACACAGCTCGATCACATCCAGGTGTCTTATTCAAACGACGACTCCTTTGAATGGTTCGGCGGCAACGTGAATGCCAAATACCTCGTGGCTTACAAGGGTTGGGACGATGACTTCGACACCGACAACGGCTACAGCGGCAACGTGCAGTTTGCCCTCTCAGTGCGCGATGCCCGCATCGCCGACAAGAGCCAGAGCAACGGCTTCGAGAGCGACAACGACGCAAGTGGTTCGTCTGCCTCTCCCCGCACTTCCTGCACCTTCAGCAACGTCACCTTCATCGGTCCGAAACTTACCGCCGACGATTTCGTCAACGACGCCTCCTACATCACCGGCGGCAGCCTTAACCCCAACAACGGCTCGGGTCTGGGCAAGTTCCAAGCCGCTATGCACATACGTCGTGGTTCGCGCCTCAACTGCATCAACTCACTGGCCGCAGGCTGGCCCATCGGCGTGATTTATGATGGAGAAAAGGGCGACACCCAGACTGCCGCCGAGGCCGGACAGCTCAGCCTTAATCACGTATGGCTGGCCGATATGGACATCACCGGTTCCGACGCCAACAAACTCTACAGCGACGTGCTCGTCACCGGCTACGATGCCAACAAGCAGCCCGTCACCGACGCCACGCAGACCTCGTTCTCTTCGCGCTTCTTCCTGGCCGGAGCCGGCAACCAGACCGTAGCCTTCAGTACGCTCTCTCTGCAGGCCAGCACCTACGCTCCGTCGCTCACCACGCCCGTGGTGCCTGCCGCAGGCAGTCCGCTCATTGGCGCCGCCGGATGGGACGGCATCACGGCCGACTACTTCAGTCGTGTGAACTACATCGGCGCTTTTGCCGCCGGCGACAACTGGCTCAACGGCTGGACCGAGTTTGATCCCCAAAACGCCGCTTATTGATGTAAGAGGTTAGTTTGAGACAAAACCCATCCGGACAGTAAGGGGAGGACGTGAGGAGCCTTCCGGCACTGCCCGGATTTTTGTCTTTTGCGCTGCGCCGTTTGGTCGTTACCTTTGAGGTAAGAAAAGAAGAAGAGGTCCCTTCGGGGGCCTCTTTTGTTGTATTTCAAGACCTTACGGTCATAAGGACAGTTTTTGCGGGCCTTATGGCAGAAAAAACGGGGCTTATCGCCGTGAGATTTTTCCTTGTTTCGGACACTGCTGTGTCCCATTTGACCCATTCAGATTGCCTGTCCGTGCATGTCGGAAGGCACAGGGCAAGAAAAGTAAAGTTTTTTTGTCATCGAAAAACACCATCTTGAACGCCTCGGTCCCACAGTGTTCAACGCCTCAACGAGGTGCCTTTTCCTTGCACTCAAGTCGTCTGACTGTCGTTTTGGCCCCGGTCTTCACAAAAAATCGGCACAAAGCGTGTGTCGGATGAAAATAATCGCTTATTTTTGCAATAAATTGAACAAAGCATAATGCGGCAGTAGCTCAGTTGGTAGAGCATTGGCTTCCCAAGCCAAGGGTCGCGGGTTCGAACCCCGTTTGCCGCTCCAACTATATCCTCCACCTCCCGGGCATATTCCCCACATTTTCATACGTATTGTATATGGCGGCAATCATCATCCTCTGTGTTTTCGTAGGCGGCCTCGTCTTTATGGCCTCTGAGTGCGTCAACAGGATGAACAAGGCCGCCGTCGCTATGTTTATGGGCGTGGTGTGCTGGCTGGTCTATATCATGTACGGCACGCACTTCGTCGTGACCGAACACCCCATCGATTTTCTTTCATACGTTTCGTCGGCCGGCGTGGATGCAGACACGGTCAAGACGTTTATTGCCCAAAACCTCTTCTTCAAATATGTGCTCACGGCCGCCGAGGTCATTCTCTTCTTGCTGGCCACGATGACCATCGTGGAAGTATTGGGCAACAACGGCTGCTTTGACTTCATCGGCGGTTGGTTGCGCACACGGAGCCCCAAACGCTTTTTGTGGACCGTGGCCGGTATCACCTTCCTGCTTTCGGCCAACCTCGACAACGTCACCACCGTCTGCCTTATGCTGGGCATTATGCACACCATCATTGCCGACGACCGCGGACGCATGGTGTTTGGCTCGGTCATCGTGGTGTCGGCGGCAGCAGGTGGCGCCTTTACCGTCATCGGCGACGTGACCACGCTCACCCTTTGGACCAACGGCAAGGTGACCCCTTCGGCCTATACCGCGATGGTGGCCCTGCCATGTCTCGCGGCCTTGGCTACAACGCTTTGGCTCATCATGCGGAGCCTGCCCTCGCGCCTGTCGCTTATGCAGACGGCCATGCCTTACCGTGGCGACGACACCGTTCTCTCGCCCCTGTGGCGACTGGTTTTGCTTTTTGTTGGCATAGGCGGATTGTGGTTCATCCCCACCTTCCACAACCTCACCGGCTTGCCCACATTCGTAGGCGCCCTGTGTGTGCTCTCCCTGCTATGGATTGTCAACGAAATCTGTAACCGCTCGCTGATGCACAGCGACATGATGGTGCGCCAGCGCAAGCCTATGGCCCTGCAATACGTCAACATTCAAAACATGCTGCTCTTCATGGGGCTCATGCTCACTTTCGGCGTGTTGAAAGAGACGGGCCTGCCGGCACGTTTCTTTTCGCGCATTGCTGCCGATCTGGACAACGTCTATCTTGTCGGAGCCGTGATGGGCGGCCTCTCGGCCGTTTTCGGCAACATCCCCACGCTGTTGGGCGGTGTCTTCTTTTTCAATCCCGAAGCCGGCGGTGCAGCCCAAGCCGACGTCATGGTCAACTATGCCTCGGGCGGCGTGTTCTGGCCTTTGCTTAGCTACTCCACGGCTCTGGGCAGCGTAGTCTTCTCGGTCAGCACCGTGGCCGGTATGGCGCTGATGAGAATGGAAGGCGTCAAGATGGGGTGGTATTTTAGGCATATATCGGGCAAGGTGCTCGTGGGTTGGTGCGTGGGCTTGGTGGTGATGTGGATTACCACGGCCTTTTTCTGAACCGCCCGGGCCTATGCCATCATCTTTTTCAGACGAGCAAAACACACTAAAACTAAGATACACTATTATGGGAAAAATCAGATGTGTCGGCGTGCTTACCTCAGGAGGTGACGCCCCCGGAATGAACGCAGCCATCCGCTCGGTGACCCGTAGCGGCATTTGCAACGGATTTAAGATAAAAGGCATCTATCGCGGCTATTATGGCCTGATAAACGACGAGATAAAGTCTTTCACCACCGAAGACGTGAGCAACATCATCCAGACCGGTGGCACCATCTTGCGTACGGCTCGCTGCAAGGAGTTCCAGACTCCAGAAGGCCGCCTCAAGGCTTACCAGAACCTCCGCAAAGAGGGGATTGACGCCCTCGTGGTGATTGGCGGAAACGGATCGCTGACCGGAGCCATGGCATTGGCTGAAGAATATGACTTCCCCTGTATCGGTCTGCCAGGTACCATTGACAACGACCTCTATGGCACAGACAGCACCATCGGTTACGATACCACGCTCAACACCATCACCGACTGCGTGGACAAAATACGCGACACGGCCACGAGCCACGAGCGTATCTTCTTCGTCGAGGTGATGGGACGCGACGCAGGTTTCTTGGCCCAAAATAGCGCCATAGCAGCAGGAGCCGAAGCCGCCATCATACCCGAAGACCTTATGGAGAGCGACCAGCTCATCAAGTTTATGGAGCGAGGCATCCGCAAGAGCAAAAAAAGCTGCATAGTCATCGTGAGTGAAAGTCCTAAATGTGGCGCCATCTATTATGCTGACCGTGTGAAGCAGGAATATCCCGACTACGACGTGCGCGTGTCCATTCTCGGCCACCTGCAGCGTGGCGGTAGCCCCTCGGCGAGAGACCGCATCTTGGCCAGTCGCGTGGGCGTGGGTGCCATTGAGGCCCTGGTCAAGGGCCAGCGCAACGTGATGGTGGGCGTGAGAAACAACGAAGTGGTCTACGTGCCGTTCATCGAAGCCGTAGGTAAGCAGAAACCACTCGACAAACAGCTCATCAAAGTATTGGACGAACTCTCCATATAATATATATAATAAGGCGTGCAAGCCGAGGGGCGCCTGGCGTGACTTAGCCCCTACGCCTACGGCTATGGGCCGGAAATGCCGGAAAACCGGATTTTTTGCCGGGAAAAGTGATTTTTACCACTCGCCAAGGCCTCATATCCACCGACAAAAGCTATATTTGCAAACGACTTAGGCCGGTAGGTCTTATCAGTCCGACACGATAATCTATCAAAATACCACATAAAGCTATGAGCAACCCCAAGAAAAACGACGTGGGACATATCTCGCAAATCATCGGCCCCGTGGTCGATGTGGCTTTTGAAACCGAAGGGAAAAAAGCCGAGGAAGTGTTGCCGCGCATTCACGAAGCACTTGAAGTGACGCACCCCGACGGCCGCAAAATCGTGGTCGAAGTGCAGCAGCATATTGGCGAAGACACCATTAGAGGCGTGGCCATGGACAATACCGATGGACTCAAACGCGGCCTCGAAGCCGTACGCCTCGGCACTCCCATCACCATGCCCACCGGCGCACAAATCAAAGGTCGTATGCTCAACGTCATCGGCGAAAGCATTGACGGCCTTCAGCCGCTGAGCAAAGCCTCTGGCGCCTATCCCATTCACAGAGAGCCGCCTAAGTTTGAAAACCTCAAGACAAGCAGCGAGGTGCTCTATACCGGCATCAAGGTGATTGACCTGCTCGAACCCTATGCCAAAGGTGGTAAAATCGGACTCTTCGGAGGCGCCGGCGTGGGCAAGACTGTGCTCATTATGGAGCTGATTAACAACATCGCCAAGGGCCACGACGGTTACTCCGTCTTCGCCGGCGTGGGTGAGCGTACCCGTGAAGGCAACGACCTGCTCAGGGAAATGATTGAGTCGGGCGTAGTGCGCTACGGCAAGGATTTTGTCGAAGCCATGGAACGCGGCGAATGGGACTTGAGCAAAGTGGACTACAGCGAAGTGGAAAAGAGTCAGGCCACGCTGGTCTATGGCCAGATGAACGAGCCGCCCGGAGCGCGTGCCTCAGTGGCTTTGTCGGGTCTCTCCATTGCCGAAGCCTTCCGCGATGCTGGTGCAAAAGAGGGCAAGGCCACCGATATCCTCTTCTTCATCGATAACATCTTCCGTTTCACACAGGCAGGCTCCGAAGTGTCTGCACTTTTGGGTCGAATGCCGTCGGCTGTGGGCTATCAGCCCACGCTGGCCAGTGAGATGGGTGCTATGCAGGAGCGCATTACGTCTACCAAAGACGGCTCCATCACCTCTATCCAGGCCGTCTATGTACCGGCCGACGACTTGACCGACCCGGCACCGGCCACCACCTTCACTCACCTCGACGCCACCACCGTGTTGAGCCGTAAGATTACCGAGCTCGGCATCTATCCCGCCGTTGATCCGCTCGACTCCACCTCACGTATTCTCGATCCCAACGTCATCGGAAAGGCCCACTACGATTGCGCACAGCGCGTGAAGCAGATTCTGCAGAAATACAAAGAACTGCAAGACATCATCGCCATTCTCGGTATGGACGAGCTCTCAGACGAAGACAAACTCACCGTGAACCGTGCCCGCCGCGTACAGCGCTTCTTGAGCCAGCCCTTTACCGTGGCCGAGAAATTCACCGGCGTGCCCGGCGTGATGGTACCTATCGAAGAGTGTATCCGCGGCTTCAACATGATACTTGACGGCGAAGTCGACGACCTCCCCGAACAGGCCTTCCTCAACGTTGGTACCATAGACGACGCCATAGAGAAAGGCAAGAAACTTCTCTCTGCTGCAGGTCGTTAAATAATGTCGAGGCCGTCGGCGAGCAGCCTTGTACAGTCCACTTGCCACTGCCTCACGCTTTCCCTTCTTCCAAAAGAAAAGTTCACACTATGTACGTAACCATCTTGTCTCCCGAGAAGACACTCTATGCAGGCGAAGCCAAACTCGTCAATGTGCCGGGGCAGAAAGGACGCTTTGAGGTGCTCGACCATCATGCACCCATCATCTCCGGTCTCGACGAGGGCAGGGTGGTGTGTATGGGCGAAGAGCCGCTCGAACTCGACATCAAAAGCGGCTTTATCGAGGTGGCCGACAATCGCGTCACACTTTGTGTCGAACCGCTTTAAGCCGGAACGGAAACAGTCGGTTGTCTCGCCCGTCCTCTTCGCTTTCATTTATCGCCTTTCCACGATGAAATCTATCAAACCCCTGCTTTTGCTCACACTTATCTATCTCTTGCTCGGTCCGCTGTTGCTTTGGATAGAAGTGTCCGCAGTCGGAAACGCAGCCTTGCGACAGGCTTGGCCCATAACGGTGATTGCCGTCGCCTTCTTTGCCTATCATCTGCTCTGGCTCACATTTCTAGACCGCTTGCGCTCCAACGGCAGCCGCCGGCTCACTCAGGCCCTGCTGGGCGGCAGTGTGGTGAGAATGCTTATGGCACTTCTCCTCGTCGTGGGCTACTGTTTCATAATGAAAGAGGGCCATCTCCTTTTCGCCATTAACCTTATGACCTATTATCTTGTGACGCTTGTGGCGACCGGTCTGATGACCATCAAGCAAGAACGCAAGGCCTCCCAAACCAAACAATGATAATCTCAAGACCATCATGAGCAATAAATTTAGAGTCGTACTTGGCCTCCTCACGCTTTGGCTGGCGTTTGTCCCCCTCCAATTAAAGGCTTCAGAAGCCGGCGGAGAGGGTACGCTTGATGTCAAAGAGGTGGTGCTGGGGCACATGAGCGACGCTTACGAGTGGCACATTTTTACATGGAATGGCCATCATGTCAGCATACCTTTGCCAGTCATTGTCAAGGCGCACGACGGCAGTTGGCACGTTTTCAGTTCGTCGCGGCTTGCACACGGACAAAGCTATGAAGGCTTCTATATCGATTCCGAGCAAAACGGCAAAGTCTATGAGCGACTGGCGGACGGTTCTACGGTCAAGCCCCTCGATTTTTCCATAACCAAGAATGTGGTGCAAATATGGATTGTCGTGCTCGTCGTGTTGTGTGTCGTGCTCGGCACAGCCCGATGGTATCGCCACCGTAAGGCAAGCGACGATGCCCCGCGCGGCTTCGTGGGACTCATAGAGATGTTTGTCATGATGATATACGACGATGTCATCAAGCCGGGTGTGGGAGCTGACAAAGCGCTCCGCTATGCGCCTCTGTTGCTCACGGCCTTCTTCTTCATATTTGTCACCAACCTGCTCGGTCTCATACCGATTTTCCCAGGCGGCGCCAACGTCACCGGCAATATCACCATCACTTTTTGCTTGGCCTTTATCATCCTGCTTACGGTCAACATTTTCGGCAACAAGGAATACTGGAAAGAAATCTTTTGGCCCGACGTGCCCACATGGCTCAAAGTGCCCGTGCCGCTGATGCCCGTCATTGAGCTCTTTGGCATATTCACCAAGCCCTTTGCTTTGATGGTCCGTCTCTTTGCCAATATGATGGGTGGCCACGCCATCATCCTCTCCCTACTTTGCGTGATTTTCATCACTTGCCAGTTGGGCGTCGTTCTTGGTGCCTCCCTCTCGTTTGTGAGCTTTGTCATGATGATTTTCATGAATGCGCTCGAACTCTTGGTGGCTTTCATTCAGGCCTATGTCTTTACGATGCTCAGTGCCGTGTTTATCGGTTTGGCCCATCCGCAGCACCACCACTCCAAATAAGCATGCTCCAACTCCGCTGTCGCCCGTACGGCGTCGGCCCAAGTTTGACAGACAAATTCAAAAACAGAAATAAAAATCATTCACCTTAAAAACACCACAGTTATGTTACTTCTCGCTTTATTGGAAACAGCAGCACTTGCTAAGTTAGGCGCAGCCATTGGCGCCGGTATCGCAGCCATCGCAGCCGGTCTCGGCATCGGTCGTATCGGCGACTCAGCCATGCAGGCCATCGCCCGTCAGCCCGAAGCCACTTCCGACATCCGTTCCAACATGATTATCATCGCAGCTCTTGTCGAAGGTGTGGCTCTCTTTGCAGTTATCGTCTGCCTGCTTTGTCTCTTCCTTTAATATCCTTATCAGGCACATACCATTATGCAGTTGCCATCCATACTGACTCCCGACTTTGGGTTGCTTTTCTGGATGCTTCTGGCCTTTGGCATTGTCTTCGTCTTGTTGTGGCGTTATGGCTTTCCCGTCATTATCAAAATGGTGGAGGAGCGCAAGGCCTTCATTGACGAGTCTCTGGCCAAAGCCCGCGAAGCCAACGAAAAGTTGGCCCATATTCAGGCAGAGAGTGACGCCATCCTTCGCGAAGCACGCGACAAACAAGCCGCCATCCTCCGTGAAGCCATGGCCACAAAAGAAGCCATCTTGAGCGAAGCAAGAGAAAAGGCTCAGGCCGAGGGACACAAGATCTTGGAGGAGGCCAAAGCACAAATCAATGCCGAAAGAGAAAATGCCCTGAGCAGCCTCCGTGGAGAGGTGGCAGGCATTTCTGTGAAAGTGGCAGAGCAACTGTTGCTTAGCCAACTCCAGGGCCAATCAGCCCAAGAGGCCTATGTGGAGCGACTTCTCCAGCAGGTTGAACAAGACCAGGCCTAAGTCGTCAGTCTCCAGTCATCCCATCTCCTACATACCTATTATTATATGGATACAGGAATAGTAGCCACACGCTACGCCAAAGCATTGCTCCGTTACGCCACAGAGCAGGGCCAGGCCGAGGCCGTCTACCGTGAGATGAACCGTCTCGCCGAAAGCCTTATGGCCCTGCCGCGACTATCGGCAGCCCTCGACAATCCCGTTGTCACGGCTGCAGACAAAGTCAGCCTGCTCGTCGAAGCTGCCGGAGGCGAAGCCAAAGTCTCTGACGCCGGACGGCGATTTGTCCGTCTTGTCGTCGAAAGCGGCCGGGCCGAAGCAATGTTGTTTATCGCCAAAGCCTACGGCAGTCTCTATCGTCGGGCCAACCATGTGGTCGAAGGCCGCCTCACTGTGGCTCAGCCTTTAAGCCCGGCGCTCACGGAGAAATTGCGTCAGTTGCTCGAGAAAGAGACCCGGTGCAGCGTAGATTTTGAAGTGGTCTGCCGAGATGAGATTGGCGGCGGCTTTGTCTTGGAATACGACAACAAGCGTCTTGACGCCAGCCTCACCCGCCGCATTGCTATGATGCGGCGCCAGCTTTCAGTCTAAGAGACTAAGAGTCTAAGAGACTAAGAGAGTTTGAGCGGCCAAGCCACTCTTTGTCTTTTTGTCTTTTTGTCTTTTTTGTCCAAGAGACTAAGAGACGAAGAGCAAAAGGCTTATAGACATTTTCATTAAAAGCAAAACAAACAGCAAACATCCATGCCAAGCAATATCCAACCCGCAGAAGTGTCGCAGGTACTCCTTCAACGCCTCAAAGACATTGATGCCCACATTCAGTTTGAAGAAGTCGGCGTGGTACTCACCATCGGCGATGGTGTGGCACGTATCTATGGCCTCGACGGCGTTACCGAAAACGAACTCGTGGAGTTTGAAAACGGCGTGATGGCCGTGGCCATGAACCTCGAAGAAGACAACGTCGGTGCCGTGCTGATGGGCCCTTCTGAAGGAATCAAGGAAGGCCAGACCGTCAAACGCACCGGCCGCGTAGCCTCCATCGAGGTGAGCGACGAGATGTTGGGCCGCGTCATCAATCCTCTTGGCCAGCCCCTCGACGGTGGCGCGCCCATCGGCGGAGAAAAATTCCTTATGCCGCTCGACCGCAAAGCCCCCGGCGTAATCTATCGTCAGCCCGTGAGCCAAGCGCTCCAGACCGGCCTCAAAGCCGTAGACTCGATGATACCCATTGGCCGCGGCCAGCGTGAGCTCATCATCGGCGACCGCCAGACCGGCAAAACTGCCATTGCCATCGACACTATCATCAATCAGAAAGAAAACTACGACAAAGGCGACCCCGTCTATTGCATCTATGTGGCCATAGGTCAGAAAGCCTCCACCGTGGCAAGCATCGTCAACACCCTCAAGGCACATGGCGCTATGCCCTATACCATTGTGGTCTCTGCCACTGCCGCCGAACCGGCAGCCTTGCAATATATCGCCCCCTTCGCCGGCGCGGCCATCGGAGAGTATTTCCGTGACCGCGGTCTCCACGCCCTTGTGGTCTATGACGACCTCTCCAAACAGGCCGTGGCCTATCGCGAAGTGTCGCTCATTTTGCGTCGTCCCAGTGGCCGTGAGGCCTATCCCGGCGACGTCTTCTATCTCCACTCCCGTTTGCTTGAGCGTGCCGCCAAGATTAACGAACAAGACGAGGTGGCACAGGCTATGAACGACCTGCCCGAAAGCCTTCGCGGCAAAGTGAAGGGTGGCGGCTCACTCACCGCTCTGCCCATCATCGAGACTCAGGCCGGTGACGTTTCGGCCTACATTCCCACCAATGTGATTTCTATCACAGACGGTCAGATATATCTCGACACCAACCTCTTCAATCAAGGTTTCCGTCCCGCCATCGACGTCGGCATCTCAGTCAGTCGTGTGGGTGGTGCAGCACAGATCAAGAGTATGAAGAAGGTGGCCGGTACGCTCAAGATAGACCAAGCCCAGTATCGCGAGCTTGAAGCTTTTGCCAAGTTTTCTTCCGATATGGACGCTGTGACGGCCATGACCATCGACAAGGGTCGCAAAAACAACCAGTTGCTCATCCAGTCGCAATACAGCCCTATGCCCGTCGAACAGCAAGTGGCCATACTCTATCTCGGCACCCACGGCCTGCTCGCGGATGTCCCCATCGACCGCGTGCGTGAGTTCCAGGACAACTATCTTCAGGTGCTCAGCGCCTCACACGCCGATACTGTTTTGGCTCAACTGAAAGCCGGCAATCTCTCAGCTGAAGTCTGTGAAGAGATGGAGCGTGTGGCCGCCGACATAGCCGGCCAGTACGCCCCTTCAGCCCGATAATCCCCATCTAACTATGGCATCACTCAAAGAAGTCAAAAACCGCATATCGATGGTCACGGGCACCCGTAAGATTACGAGTGCCATGAAGATGGTCGCTTCGTCCAAGCTCCATCGAGCCTCGAGCGCCATTGAGCAGATGCGTCCCTACGAGGCCGCCCTCGGTCGCATTATGGCGTCGTTTATGTCGGGAACAGACGGTGACGGTTTGGTTTCGCCGCTGGCCGCTGAACGCGAAGTGAAGCGTGCCACTCTGGTGGTCTTCACTTCCAACTCCAGCCTTTGCGGAGGTTTCAACGCCCATGCCATCGCCGCCATGCACCACGCCATCGCCGACTACCGGGCGCGTGGCATAGAGATTGTGCGTGTGTGGTGTTTTGGTCGAAAAGGCGCTGAGGCAGCCCGTCGTAGCGGTTACCCTGTAGACGAGACCTATGTGGCTCAGACCGACCATCCCGCCTATGCACCGGCCTCTGATTTGGCACGTATACTGATGCAGGATTATCTGAGCGGAGCCACTGACGAGGTCACCATCATCTATCACCATTTCAAGAGTGCCGGCACGCAGATTTTACGCTCTGAGCGCTATCTGCCCATTCGCCTTGAGTCTCAAGAACAGGCTCAGACCACGAGCAGTTGGGCCGCCGACTATATCATCGAGCCCGGTCGTGAAGAGGTGATGTCGGCCCTTGTGCCGCAGAGCCTCAGTCTCAATCTCTATGCCGCTTGGCTCGACAGTCTGGCCAGCGAGCATGCCGCTCGCGTGATTGCCATGCAGACGGCCACCGACAATGCCGACGACCTCTTGCGCGAACTCCGCCTCACCTACAACAAGACCCGCCAGCAGGCCATCACCACCGAACTGCTCGACATTGTCGGCGGTTCGATGCACTGACGCGCCGCTTTGTCATTTGTGGCATAGCGTTTTGGCGCTTTATTTGACATAGGAAATAAGAAAAGAGAGACCATTGGGCCTCTCTTTTTGTTTTGTCTATAATTTTGCGCTACAGGCGGCGATGTCGCTACTTGCTTTTCTCTTTTCTCAAATCGAAAAGCCAGGTGAGTCGGACGGTGATGGTGGAGTTGTTGGAGCGTTGAAACACGTCGCGTTTGCCGTTGGCGTAAAGGTCGCTCAGGCCGTAATAATATCGGCCGTCTATGATAATGTGTCCGGCGGCGGTGGAGAGTTCCAGTCCGGCACCTGCCGTGATGCCGTAGTCAAAGCGGTGATCGGCGGCCATGTCATATTGGGCGTAGAGACCATTGGGCCGGTCGGGATTGCCTTCGGCATCGAGTGTCCACACGTCGCTGCGCTTCGAGCGTTCGCCCAAGAGGTAGCCCAGTTCGGGACCTGCTATGATATATCCCATACAGCCTCGTGTCTCGCGGCCCCAGCCCAGTCGGGCCATAAGCGGCAGACGCAGCCAGTCTTGTTCGCGGCGGTAGGTGTCGGGCAGCGGTTCGTCGGCACTGCTGCGTATGTCTTCTTTCCAGCCCAGTCGGGCGTAGTTGAGTTCGGCTTGCAGGGCGCAGACGGTGCTGAAATATTTCTCGCTCGTCAGTCGCAGTGTGAGTCCGAAGGTCGGTCCCATTGCCATCTTTTGCTTGATTGTGGGGTCGAAGCCCACGCTGTTCATGGCCACACCTGCGTTGACGCCCAAGGCAATGCCGCGTCGCGGTTCACCGATTTGGGCTTTAATGCCGGCCGTGGCGATGAGCATACAAGCCACCGCCACGAGGCGCCATCTCAGAGCAAATGGGCGATGTGGTTGAGCCGAGGCCTCACGGTATGAGAGAGAGTGTGTGTTCATTTGGCTTGAATGAGTTCGGCGCCGGCGCTGCCGCGTTTATAGTGAATGAAATAGGCCGCCGTGTTGACGAGGCCGGCCTGGCCGGGGATTTGTTCGAAGCGGATGTGGCTCTGCACCGGCTCGGCCTGCATCTTTTGAGTGGAAAAGCGTGTGCCGTATTTGCCGAGGCCTGTGAGCAGGTGGAGCCCCAGGTCGTAGCCCAATAGCGCCATTCGTGGCGTCACGTCTTGTATGGGGTCTTTGAACCAGCGGGTATATTCGCGCTCGAGGGTGGCGGAAGCGCTGCCGGAGGGGAAACAGTCGGTAAAGGCAAAGGCATCGGCGGCGTGGAGGGTGGAGGAGGAGAGAATGCCGGCCGTGGTCAGTTCCGACGAAACCAGAGCGCTAATTTTCGCTGTGGGAGCAATCGTGGCGAGTTGGCCAATGGCGTCGGCCAGTGTCTTGGCCCGTGCCGGGTCGTGGCTTTCGATGAAAAACAGGTTTTGACTGTCGGCACTCAGTCGGGGTTTCATCTCTTCGGCTGTCGAGACGTGGAGATCGTCCACAGTGATACCTTCGGCCACCAAGGCATTGCGCAGGGCGGCAGAGAAGATGAGTTCGCCCCCTACCGTTCCGCCGTTTAGGAAGATGACTTTGGGCCGTGCGAAAGTCTTTTTGAGCAGGCGTGCCACCACGGCAGCTTTAATCTCGTCGGGTGTGTTGACCATATGCACTTTAGCGTCGGTTTTCAGTCCCGGATATTTCGACGAAAAAGGCAATACCCAGCCCATGATGTCCGTCTGGCCGGCCAGACGGGAAATCTCGCCGAAGTGGTCGGGATAGAGCGGTCCGATGACAAAGTTAGGGTGGCTTTCGCGCAATTGGCCGATGGTCGGCGCCATAGAGCGGTCGGCCGCGGGCTCGTCAATGGCCGTGATGTCAGTGTCTATGCCCTGCGCCTTGAAGTGGTCCACAGCCATGAGCAGGCCTCTGTAAAATTCCAGACTGCGGCGAGCTTCGGTTTTTCCGGAGGTAAGCGGCAACACCACGGCCAGTTTGATGTGTTTCAGTCCCGTGGGATGAGCCTCGTGCCAGGCTTCCACCTCGGCCACCGTGTAAGGGATGACGAGAAACTTGCCTTTCTTCAGGTTACTGCCGTCGGGCTTGATGTCGGGGTTGGCAGAGAGCAGTTCGTCGAGAGAGAGTCCGTAGTTTTTGGCTATGCCGAAGAGCGTTTCCTTGCGGGCCACTTTGTGCATCGTCTTCACGGCGCCGGCCACGGGAGCCTCGGCCACCTGGCGTGCCGGCACCACGATGGTCTGGCCGGCCTTGAGTCCGCTGCTTTCAAGCCCCGGATTGGCTTTGATGAGTTCCTCCTGGCTCACGCCATAGTTCACCGCGAGGCCATAAAGCGTTTCGCCGGCGGCCACCTTATGGGTGGTTTGGGCCTTGAGCGGTCCGAGCGCAGCAACGCACATCATCGCGGCCGTGATGACTTTTTTGAAAAAGAAATGCCTTAATGTCTGCATAAGATAAAAGGATGTGTTGCCTGCAAAAATACATAAAAAACACCGACGGCCCCACGCGTGTCGGCATAAATGCGTATTTTTGGAGTCTGAGAGCCTTGCCCTCGGCGGTCACAGCCTTTGCCGGCATCATGAAAGCCACCAAAATAGCAGCCGGTTGCCGCCTCCTTTTTCTGACAATCCATTCTTATTTTTACATCCCTATTAACCGATGAAAACCTTTACCTCCATACTTTTCTCTGCTCTTTTTGTGGCCCTTGTGGCTGCTCCCGGCGCTTCGGCCCAAAAGCGTCGAACCGTCAAGAAACCCTCCACTGTAGCCAAAACGCCGGTAGAGACCAAGTCGGCCGAGCAGCTCATCGACGAATACCGTTTTGCCGAGGCTGCCGCTATGCTGCAAAAGCAGATGGCTACGGCCGAGCGTAGCAAGAAGGCGCTCGAGCCTATGACACAAGAAAATCTGCGCCGGGCGCGTCTGGGTGAGAATATGCTGCGTGCCACCGAGCGCGTGACCTTCGTAGACAGCCTGGTGGTGGACCGCGCCGACTTCTGGACTCGTCTCGGTCTGAGTGCCGACGGAGGCCGCCTGCTCACGGCAGAAGGCTTGAAAGGCATCATCCCCTCGGTCGACGCTGCCGGCGAAGTGGCCTACGTCAACGACTTCGGCGACCGCGTGGTTTTTGCTGCCCCCGACACGGCCCGCCTGCTCAAACTCTTCACGGCCGACCGCCTGGCCGACGGATGGAGTGAGCCGGTGAGACTCGAGGGCCTTGGCGACGCCGAAGAGATGCAAGACTATCCCTTCTTGTGTGCCGACGGTGTGACACTCTATTATGGCGCCCAGGGGCCCGAAAGCTTAGGCGGATACGACATCTTTGTGACCCGTTACAATTCAGGCACCGGCAGTTTTGTCAAGCCTGAGAATGTGGGTATGCCGTTTAACTCTCCGGCCAACGATTTCCTTATGGCCATCGACGAGACCACGGGCTTGGGTCTTTTCGTCACCGACCGCCGCCAGCCGGCCGACAAGGTGTGCATCTACCGCTTCATTCCCTCCGACTCGAGAGAGGTCTACGACCTTTCCACAGCCACCGAGGCCGACGTCATCAGCAAAGCCCGCATCGACCGTCTGGCCGACTGCCAAGCCTCAGACAGACAGATGGCCGCCATCCGCGAGCGACTCGAAGCGGCCGGGACAGGCGAGAGCGAAGGTGCCGCTGCCGGCGTGAAATACGTCATCTCAGACCGTGTGGTCTATACCTCGCTGGCACAGTTCAAAGACAAAAACGCACGCCAAGCCGCCCAGCAGATGCTCGAAGCCCGCACCTCGCTCGAGGTGGTCGAGCGCAAACTCGACAGCCTGCGCCGGCAATATGGCCAAAAGCGGTCGGCGGCCACGGCTCGCGACATTGTCAACCTCGAACAAAAGACTGTAAGCCTGCGCCGTGTGGTCAGTGAGCAGTCCAAACTCATGCGGCAACTCGAGAGCAGGGCCCTCAATTAAGGATGTCTCATCATTAAATCAGAACCTCAGCCATGAAACCCTATTTCTCTCCCTCCGAACTCATCATCAATCCCGACGGGTCGGTGTTTCATCTCCATCTTTTGCCTGAGCATTTGGCCGACAAGGTCATCCTTGTGGGCGACCCCGGGCGCGTGGCCACCGTCGCTGCCCACTTTGACAGCCGCGAGTGTGACGTGCAAAGTCGCGAGTTTCATACCGTCACCGGCACCTATGCCGGCAAGCGCATCACCGTGGTGTCTACCGGCATTGGCTGTGACAACATCGACATCGTGCTCAACGAAATTGACGCCCTCGCCAACATTGACTTCGCGACACGCACCGTCAAGCCCACGCTCCGCAGCCTCGACATCGTGCGCATAGGCACCTGTGGCGGACTCCAACCCGAGACGCCCGAGGGCACCTTCGTGGCCAGCGTCAAAAGCATTGGTTTCGACGGCTTGCTCAACTTCTATGCCGGCCGCGACACGGTATGCGACCTCCTTCTGGAACAACAATTCGTCGCCGCCATGGGCTGGCAGGGCTCCACTTGCATCAGCCACCCCTATTGTGTCAGTGCCGACGAGAGTCTCATCTGCCGCATAGCCTCCACCGACATGGTGCGCGGCATCACCGTGGCCTGTGGCGGATTTTTCGGTCCGCAAGGCCGCGAACTCCGTCTGCCGCTGGCCGACCCCGAACAGAACGCCAAGATTGAGGCCTTCCGTTATGGCGACCTCAAGGTGACGAACTTTGAGATGGAAAGCAGTGCCGTGGCCGGCTTGTCGCGGCTCATGGGCCACAGGGCCTTGACCTGTTGTATGGTCATCGCCAACCGCTTGGCCGGACGTGCCAATCCCAACTACAAAAACACCATCGACACGCTCATTGCCACCGTGCTCGACCGCATCTGAGCCATCCGCCAACCGGCGGCACACACGAAAAACGCGCCTCGTTTCACAACGGGGCGCGTTTGCTTTTCGTTTTTCAGATAGTGATTAGATCAGGTTGTTAAGATTGCATTATTCAGGATAACAACCGCAAATGTGGGGCTATTTTTTGAGACGGCCAAACTTTTAAGTTTCATTGACACAAATTGAACCCATACACGGTTGGTCTGTTCCAAAAGTTGGATTTGTCGTCGCTGCTTGTCGGAGGCCTTAGTCAAATTGTCTTTGGTTTGAGGCCTGAGAGGCATTAACTTTGAGGTAAGAGAAAAGAAAGAGGCCCCGAAGGGGTCTCTTTTATTCATTTTCAGTCGCTTACGGGAATAAGGAGAGTTTTTCCCGGGCCTTATCGCAGTTTTTCCCGGCCTTATGACAGGCGCTGCCGAGCCTATGCCGGCCCATACTCCAACGCCATCAAGCCGCTTTTTGACGCATCCGGAGCACGCCAAGTCGCTTTGAAGCACATTTCTCAGGTTTTTGCGTCACGCCATCCCCAAGGAAATAAACACCCCACGCAGAGTGGGCAAAAATATATGAGCCGCAGGGCGGCTCATCGCCCACTCGCGCCGCCATAAAACAAAAAAAATTGATTGTCTCACGACAACCAATCTTTACTAACCTTAAATCTAATACCATGAAAAACAATGCAAATATACGGCCGTCGGGCCCACTTGTCAAGTCTCGAGGCCTAAAACATCGTTTTGTTATGATATTTTTAAGGAAAATGGTTCGTTTTGTCAGTTCGGCCTATCAAAAACCTAAGATGCCTTGGGCTTTGAGCAACGCCGAGCGGCTGATGCGTTGGTCGATTTGAGCGTCGATTTTGTCGCTTTGTGCGCCCACCCACGCCGTTTGGGCCGAGAGCAGGTCTGAGGTGACCACGACGCCTTCGGCAAAGCCTTGACGGGCGGTGAAGAGGTTCTCTTCGGCCCGGGCGAGATTGCGCAGGCTCAGCGCATATTGTTCGTCGGCCTCTTCGACACGCTGGCCGGCCTGTTTGAGCGAGAGGGCAATCTGCTCTTTGGCTTCGTCGAGCCTGAGCGCTGCAATGGTGGCATCGGCACGGGCCGCCTGCACCTTATGTCGGCCTTCGCCCCAATTCCACACCGGCACCTTCAGTGCCACGCCTACGGCCCAAGTGCCTTTGAACTTCTTCTCAAATCCATTCGTCAGTCCGGGATAGGTGGTGAGCAGTCCGCCGGTGAGGGCTAACTGGGGCATGAAGTCTGAGCGTGCCACGTCCACTTGCCGGCGGCTGATGGTCAGTGCGCTCTCCAGCATTTGCAGTTCGGGCCGATGGGTGAAGGCTGTCAGCGTATCTGTAGAAGAGTCTGTGGCCGAAGCCGAGAGTCCGGGCAACTCTTCGAGCATTTCGTCGGCCAGGGTGATGGGGCTGTCGAGGGGAAGGCCGCAAAGCCGGCACAGGGCCATGCGCGACAGGGTCAGGGCATTGTTCACCTTCTTCAAGGTCATTTCGGCCTCGCCTGCTTTCACGCTGACGCTCAGCCCGGAGGCTTTGGTGGCCACGCCTTCCTCAATCATCTGCGTCATATCCCCTTGGAGCCGTCGGGTCATGTCGACATATTGGGTGGCGATGCGGCGTTTGGCCGAGAGTGAAACCACTTGCCAATAAGCCTGTTCCACGTCCAGCAGCAACTCTTGTTCGGCTTGGCGTCCCTTTTGGCGGGCAATGAGTCGGGCCTGGTCGGTGATTTGGTTCATTGCCCGAATTTTTCCACCCATATAGAGCGGTTGGGTGAGCATGAGCGAGGCGAGCGAGAGATTGCGCGTGTCCGTTTTGAGTGCATCGACGAGGTTGGCGCCGGCTTGGTTGAGTCCCTCACCGATTTTGGGAAAGAGCGCAGCCAGTTCGGGATACTGCGCGGCTATGATGGCGGCGTCGGGTCCGAGGCTTTGCAGCAGTCCGGTGCCCATTTGTGGCAGCGCAGCCTTTTGTGTGTCGTTGAGCAATGAGATTTCGTCGCCCGTGCGCATATAGGTGGCCGAGAGGGCCACTTTGGGGAGATAGGCCGTGCGGGCGGCCTTTTGCTGGTGAAGGCTTTTGGTCTCTTCGGCCTGGCTGATGGCCATCGTTTTGCTTTGTTGCAGGGCCATTTGTCGCAGGCTGTCGAGCGTGAAAGTCTGAGCGGCGACAGGGAGCGATATGGCGGCCCAGGCGGTGAAGAGCCACAGGGTTTTCTTGAAAGATGCAGTCATTGTTTAGATGTTTTGTCGTGATGTGAAAATGGTGCTGCAAAGATAGGGCTCAAGGGGCAATGCACGGCCGCCCAACCGCTGAATGGGCCAAAGTGTCGGTGAAATAGACTACAAGCCACCCGGTTAGAGACCGGCTTCGTCGCTGCTGCCCCAAATGGGATGGCGGTCGTAGCCGGATCGGCGTTGGGTCTTGTCGCTGTCGTCCACGTTTTCGTCGGTGGAAGAGAGCGAGAGCAGGGCGTGCTCTGTGGCAAAGCCGATGGCGAGGCTTCGGGGCGTGATATAGTGTTTCATTGTCTTAGACGTCTGGATTTAATAAATGACTTTCTTCCCGTTTTGAATGTAAAGCCGGCCGGGTTGAGGTTGGTTGATGCGGCGGCCTTGGAGGTCGTAGAGCGTGTGGACGGGCTGAGTGTCGGTCGGTACGGGGCTGTTGATGCCGGTGAGGGGCGGCGTGTCGTGGCTCACTCTGAGTGTTGAAGAGGCTGCCGAGAGTTCGAGCCAGGCTCTGAAAGGCGTGATGCGTCCGGCTGCCGTGGTCCGGCCCAGTTTGGTGCCGGCGGCGTTGAGTTTGTAGCGGTCGGCACCGATGACGCCGGCCGTGTATGAACCTTTGAAGGCCAGACTCTGTGTCGACTTCGTCACTTCGGCGGTGGAGGGAGTGGGAGCGAAGACGGCATTGGTCTTGTTGATGACGAGCGAAGTGACGTCTTCGGGACACCAAGCGAGACAAGGCGTGCCGGCTGCCACATCGGCCTCGGTTGTGGCGAAGTGTACCACCGTGATGCCCTCAGAGTCGCTCTCGAAGCCGCTGAGTGTTTCGACGGTGGAGCCTTCGGGCAGGTCGGAGGCCGAGAAGGTGAAGGGCAGGCAGAAGGAGTTGTAGAGTGCGGTGCCGGTGCGGCTGTAGGTGGCTTCGGCGGCGGTGAAGGCCGAGGGACCGGGATAGAAGTCCACCTTGTCGGCCAGCGCGATGCAGTCGGCCACGTAGTTGCTGCCCGAGCGATAGACCACGCCGGGCGATGCGAGGAGCGCAGCGTTGGCCGAAGATTTTTCACCCTCATACCAAGCCACGGCACCGTGGGGCAGACTGATGGCCGAGGTCCCGTCGCTGTAGAGTGTTTTGGCCGAGGAGGGCGAACCGTAATAGGCCGTGAGCGTATAGGGCGAGTCGGCGCTTGAGGGGACAGCTACGTCGGTGCCGTCGCTTTGGGCCGCCTTGACGACGTAATCGGTGAGCCCGTCGGGCAGAGTGAAGGTGTTGGTGTTGGCCAGCATCACCAAATGTCCCTCGGCGTCGTAGACCTTATAGCCCATGGCTCCCTCGCCCGTCATCGTCACCACGGTGGCGCCGTCTTGCTGGGAAGTTTCGTAGGTATAGGTCATGCCTTCGTTTTGGCAGGTGGGCGTATAGTCGGTGTATTGTCCCACGTCGCCCAGGCCTATCGACATATATTCTTCTTCGTTGATGGCCGTTTTCTTTTCGCCATCGGCCGCGCCCTCATAGGTGGCGTCGGGGGCGGTGATGCGGTCTTCGATGAAGATGATGTTGCACGGTTTGAGGTTCATATCGGCCACGGCCTGCTTGGCGGCATCGATGTCGTCTTGTGAGAAGGTGAGATAATAGTTGGCATAGTCATCGATGAGCAGGGCCTCCTTGGTCACGCCGCTAATCGTATGCTCAGAGAGTGTGGGAATGAAGAAGAAACCGTAGGCTTCGAAAAATTCGGTGAGGTCATAGCCCGACACTTCGCAGCACTTCTTGTAAAACTTCAGACATTCCTCGCTCGCCGGCACGAAAGTCTCCTTGCTGTTGTTGATGGGGTCTTGGCGCAGCGCACGGAAGAGGTTGGGATAAAAGTCGGGGTTGTAGCCCTGGACGTGGAAGAAGAGATAAAGTTGGTAGTAGAAGTGAGTGATTTCCCAGATATTGCGCAGTTTGAAGAAGGTGCCTGCTGCGAAACTGTCGAAAGTGGTCTGTATCGACGCGGCCCTTGACGTGCAGCGTCCGATGTGATAGACGGCGACATTCGAAAAGAGATTGTTCGACACCTCCGTGAGGCCGCCCATATTGATAAGGTGCTGGAGCACGTGGCCCGTTTCGTGGGCCGGTCCCCATATGGCGCCGCCCGTTCCGGCCATCGTCTCGTAGTTCATCACCGTTGAGAGCGTATTGGCGTTATAGTAGGTGCCGCCGTTGGTGGCGTACATATAAGCATTTTCACTATAGACCGTAAAGGCGTTGAGTATGTTGTTGAAGCGTCCGTCAAAATCGCTCACGGCCATAAGCTCGTAGTCGGCGTCGACCATCTTGTCCCAAACCTCGCAGAGTTCCACCATCTTTTCGGGGCAAGCGCTCACCACCTCTGCCTTGCGCATGGAGAAGACCACGCGGCGGCCCTTGATGTTCAGGTAGGGGCTGGCGCTGAGCAGGTGGGCTTGCAGTTGTTGCCAGTCGGCATTGTCGTCGCCTCGGGTCAAGTCAAGATAGCCGTTCACCTCGCCGCCCTCGATGTGGACCTTAATGTCGGGAAAACCGGAAAGCAGCGGCGGCGTGTCGTCGACAAACTCAGCCTGATAAAACACATAGAGCGTGGCGTCGTCGCCGCAGATGAAGATGTTGAGTCCCTCTGTCAGGTCATATTGCAAGCCGGTGGTGTTGGTTTGGCTTTGGAGTTCGATTTTCACCGAAGCCCCTTCGGGAATTTGGTCGGCAAAGACATAAAACGGTGTACCTTTTTTCACCACGATGCCCGTAGGGTTGCTCAGTCGGCCCAGATGATAGCCAATTTTGAGTTGCTCCCAGGCCATGCGCTGATAGTCGCTGTAGACGCCGTAATCGGCTATGCGGAACGACTCCTCGGTCTTGTCCCATCCTTCGTCCCACACCGTCCATGTGTGGTTCTTTATTTTCAAAACCATCTCCTGCAGCGTCGAGGGCAGATCGTCGGTGGTCATTTTTGAGGTGAGGGCGGCGTCGGTCAGGGCGGCGATTTCGGGTTGCAGGGTGGTGCAAGCGTTGTCGGTGAAATAGTTGGACATCAAAGCCGCATAAGTGCTTTGCCTTTCGATAGCCTCACAGGCTTCTTGGAATGTGGCCTGAGCCTGCGTCAGAGCGTCGGCGTCGACACTCACCTCCTGAATGTACCACAGCGAAGCGTCGGCGTTGGTGTACCAACCCACTACGTTGGCTCCGGCATCGGTGTGCAGGCCCACGCCTCCCGAGTCGGCAATTTTGAAACTCGTCAAGAAGGTTTCTGCCGTATTTTCGGTGAAGACAAATCCCGACTCAGCCGTTCCCGTCGTGGTGTATGACCTGCTCAGTGCGCCTCCCTGCAAGGCCAGATAGCGTCCCGTCAGTGCATTTTGTATGGCCCATTTGCCGTCGGCTTCTACGAGTTGCCAGAGTTGTGAGTAGTCGTTTTCGGCCGCCGTTTGCGAACCCACCTTGCCTGTCGCGATGTTTTCGGTCATAGACGTCCCATATCGTCGGGATATGAGCCGATAATATTGGCCGGCTCCCGGGGTCGAGACATAGCCCGAGAGCCTGGTGAAATGAGCTTTCACTTCTTCCGTCGTCACGTCTTCGACCGGCTCAAACAGCCAGTCGGAGGCCACGTTGCCTTGGTCGGCCGTGCCCGATTGCCAAGTGACGAGGATTTGCCAAGAGGCGAAATGCAGTGCCTTGTGGCCGCTCAGAGCGGCATTGGTCGAGAGGGTCACATAGTCAGTCGCGTTGGTGGTGTTTGAGGCACTGCTTTTCACGTACCACACATTGTCGGGACAGGCACTGGCCGCGTAGTTGTCTGAACCGGTGTTCATTTCTCCCGGCAGGTAGTGGGCCATCTGTGCGTTTTGGATGTGATAGCCGGCGCCCGAGGGCGTGAAGGCCCAGATACCGCTCCAGTCGGTCAGCGTTGAGCCTTCGGCCACGATGAGTTTGCGCGTGTCTACGTCTTCGGCCGCCGTCGGAGCCGTCCAGCCGGTGGAGTAGGCGTGGCGGTTGACCAGACGGAAGAGGCTGTAGTGGGAGAGTTTGTTGTTAATCCGCGTCTGTGGCGAAAGTTCTCCTTCGGTCACCACGTCTACGGCATAAAACCGCCAGGCGCGGGCTTGGCCGTTGATGCTTGTGATGATGTCGGTGCCCCAGCCGCCGAGGTTTTTGTTGTTGTCGGCGTCGAGGTCCACGTTGTTTTGGTCGATAATCATGAAGTAACCCTCGATGGCGTTGCCGTCACCGTCATAGATTGGTCTGACGGTGAAAATGCCGATGTTGGCATCGTCGGTCGACGTGGCCGAACCCTCGTTGCCGTAGGTGGTCCATACGCCGTTGACGAGCCGTTTGGCGTAGTGCCCATAGCCGGTCTGTAGATAGTAGGTCGAGGCCCCGTCGGCCGTCGGTACGAACCGGAACAGGCGGTCGGCACCCAGTGTGACCGCGTCGCCGTCGACGACAGCCGTGCCGGCGCAAGAGAGTGTGCAGTCTTCGCCGGCTTTGATGTAGCCGCCGCGATAGGGGTTGTGAACGGCATACCAGCGGTTCGCCTCAAAGGCCGTGGCCGGCGTGGCAGAGACAGCGGTGAAATAACTCGTAAGGTCAGAAAGGGGAGGGTCTACGGTAGCAGCCGCAGCTTTGGCGATAAACATCGCCAGACAGCTCAGCCCGACAAGGGCGAGCCTGAGGGTGGTTTTCATAATAGATTTAAGGTGTGTGGCATAATATATATTCAGACTAAAAGACTAAAAGTCCAAAAGTCTAAGAGTCTAAAAGACTAAGAGAGTTTGAGCGGCCAAGTACGCCCTGAAAGGGCAACAAGACCATAGCACTAAGTTTGCCCCTGTAATCGGGCACCGCCCGTTCACAAGAGCAAACAATAAGAAAAAATAAAATTGGATTGCCTGGTTCTTC
>SFFB01000032.1 GCA_004557035.1 Bacteroidales bacterium
CTTACAGGCCGGATTATGGGAGGCCATATTTACCCAGGCCTGACGACCTGGGCTGAAATGTTACGCCCTTTCAGGGCTTACGAGGCCGCTCAAACTCTTCGACTCTTTGTCTCTTTGTCTCAAAACAACAAAACAAAAACAATAGCATTATGAAAAAAATCCTATTCTTCATTCTCGTGCTCTGCTGCACGGCTGTGGCCAAGGCGCAAGGTACCGACCAATTCAGTGCCATCTTGCAGCATGGCGACGAAGTATCTGTGTATGAAGGTGCCACGGGATTTCAGCAGGCATACGCTGCTGCCGTCGATGGCGACGTCATCATCTTGAGTCAGGGCACGTTCAAGCCGGTAAGCAAAATTGAGAAGTCGCTGACCATTCTCGGTGCCGGCTTTGAGCAGGACGACCCAGCCAACACCGCCATCTCCGCCTTTGATGGTAACGTGTCGTTGGGCAAATCTGACGGTGTGTTGGAATACCTGCACATCGAGGGCGTTAAGATCATGGGTACGATTTACGTTGAAAGCGAGCTGAAAAACACCCACATTCTCAAGAGTTTCATTACCGGCGACGTACGTCTCAGAAAAAACATTGAGACAATGACACTCAAACAATGCCGCATATCTGGCTCTGTGTATGGCGATGGCAACGACATTGAGGCCCGTGGGTTGCATGTGGCCAATTGCTATCTGGGTGGCAATGTCCGCAACTTCAGCTATAACAGTTCGGTCAATGTTGACCACTGCCACATTGTGCAATATAGCAACGGCGATAAAGCACAAATCCTGCTGACCAACACCATTATCGGTGGAACCAGATATACAAACGTCACCGGTGTGCCCAACTATGCCACCGTCAAGAATTGCATAGTGTTTAGCGCCGCCGGCGGTTTTCCCTCCTCGGCTTTGGTTGAGACATACCACAGGGTCGACCTCGCCACCATTTTTGCCGATGCCGAAAACACAGACTATTCCGAGACCCGCACCTTCGAGCTCAAAGACCCCGAAACCTATAAAGGCACAGACGGTACGCCCATTGGCCTGTCGGGCGGTGCAGGCTGGAACAAGGTGCCTTCGCGTCCCTTCGTCAGCAACTTGAGCGCCACCCCGAGCGGCACGAACCTCAATGTCACCTACAACACCAGTGTGAAATAATCAACAACAAAAACATAATCAACAAAACAGTAGTATTATGAAGAAGAATCTATTCTTAATCATGGCTCTTTGCTGCGCAGTTGTGGCCCAAGCGCAAGGCACAGATCAGTTCACCGCCATACTTCAACACGATGGTCAAGCCGCCACCTATAAAGGTAGCGCCGCTTTCAAGCAGGCCTACGAGGCAGCCGCCGATGGCGACACCATCTACCTAAGTCAAGGCATCTTCGAGTGGCTCTCGATTGAGAAGCCCCTCGTCATCTACGGCGCAGGCTTCGAGACCATAGCCGAGCTCAACATCGCCACCACCGGCTTCAATGCAGATATATCTGTAGGCAAGGCCGACACCATCCTCAGCGGTTTCCACATGGAGGGCGTCAGGGTTATGGGCAATCTTAAAATCAATCACGAAATGAAGAACTGCGTGATAAAGAACTGCCGCATTGATAACAATATCATAATCAACAAAAACGTTGAGAACATGGTGGTGAAGCAATGTCGGCTCAATGCTGTGACCGGTGTAGACACCAACATCGCCGATGGCCTGTTCATTTCAAATTGCTATCTCAGCTCCAACGTCAATAATTTCAGCAGCGAAAGCTTTATCCATATAGATCACTGCTTGCTGAGCAGATATGACTCACGCAATGCCAATGCACAAATCATATTTACGAACGACATCATCATGGGAGGTTACTCTACGTATGCATCGGTTGTGGGCCAATTTTCCACGGTCAGGAATTGCATCGCACAAAACTCTTGTGGCTACACCAACAACACTCAGGTCTACGACTCTTTCTCGGTGGACCTCCCACCCATTTTTGCCGATGCCGAGACCACAGACTATTCCGCGACCCGCACGTTCGAGCTCAAAGACCCCGAAACCTATAAAGGCACAGACGGCACGCCCATTGGCCCGTCGGGAGGTGAGGGATGGAACAAAGTTCCCTCTAAGCCCTCAATCGCCAACATGAGCACCAGCGTGTCCGGCGCCAACCTCCAAGTCACCTACACTCCCCTTGTGAAATAACAACAACCCGTCAGAAGCATGAACAGAATAAGGTATCTGCTAATAGCGGCAGCATGGGCTGCCACATCCCTCCTGACAGCCCCACAGAGCCAAGCCCAACAGCGCCTGTGGCTCGACGGCAAGGCAGCCCGGCCGCACCCCCCCACACCCGGCCGGGCCACCTTAGACATCTCCGCGCTGAGCTCAGGTCTCCACTGGCTCACCATCACCGCCCAAAACGAGGCCGGCGTGTGGTGCTCACCCGTCAGCCGGAGCTTCATCGTGCCGTGTCGAGGCACCGACGGCAAGACCATTGTCGAACACCAATACTGGATAGACGGCCGCATGGAAGCCAGTGTGACCGGAGCCGAACAACCCACCCTCATTGACATCTCGTCGCTCACACCCGGCATACACCGCCTCACCGTGCGCGTCAAAGACAACACAGGGCTGTACAGCTCACCCGTCACCAAAACCTTCATCGTGCCCTATTCCGTCTCCGACATCTCCGACAAGCACATTGTCGAACACCAATACTGGATAGACGGCCGCATGGAAGCTCTTGTGACGCAAGAAGAGCAACCCACCCTCATCGACATCTCGTCGCTCACTCCCGGCATACACCGCCTCACCGTGCGCGTCAAAGACAATGCAGGGCTGTACAGCTCACCCGTCACCAAAAACTTCATCGTGCCCACCGACATGCCCGCTGTCTCCGACAAACAGATTGTCGAACACCAATACTGGATAGACGACCGCATGGAAGCCAGTGTGACCGGAGCCGAACAACCCACCCTCATCGACATCTCGTCGCTCACCCCCGGCATGCACACCTTCAACGTCCGCGTCAAAGACAATGCAGGGCTGTATAGCTCACCCATAAGCCAATTCTTCATCGTGCCCTATTCCGAGGCCGACGCCTCCGGCAAAACCATTGTCGAACACCAATATTGGATAGACGGCCGCATGGAAGCCCGTGTGACGCAGGCCGAGCCACCCACCCTCATCGACATCTCTTCGCTCACCCCCGGTCTGCACACATTCACTGTGCGCGCGAAGGACAACACCGGCCAGTGGAGTTCGCAAGTGTCTCGATACTTCCATTTCGATGGCAATGCGCTCCGGGAGGCCACCATCACCCACTGCCTGTATTGGTTCGACGACGATTGGGCCCACACCCAGTCCGTGGCACTCGATGCAGAGTCGGGAGCCATCACCATCGACATCAGCGACGTAGAAGCAGGTCCTCACACCCTGTGGTGGCGTTGTCGCGACTCGCGTGGCGCGTTGAGCCAACCCTACTCGCTTACCTTCGAGAGCACGAGTTTCTATGCCTACACCCTTCCGTCCTCCGGTATAGGCACCTTCAGCGCCAAGTGTAATGTCGTGTTGCCCGACGACCTCAAGGCCTACACCTGCACCTCGTTCAGTCCCACAGAGAGCAGCATCGCCATGGTGCGCACGGGCAGCAACGTCATACCCGCCGAGACAGGCGTGATACTCGTGGGCAATCCCGACGAAACCTACACGCTCACCGGCACCGACAGCGAAGCCCCCACCATATCCTCCAACGCGCTGGTGGCCGTCACCGAGAGCTGTCACGTCAACGCCACCGATGGCGACTACACCAACTTTATGTTGAAAGACGGCAAGTTCATCAGGATTAGCGACAACGCCACCTCCATGATGCCGCGCTGCCGAGCCTATCTGCCACTTCTCACGTCCATTTCGGGCAGCGAGGTCAGAGAGGTCACCCTGCGATGGGGCGACGAAACCACCGCCATCGACAAGGTGGTCCACAGCGATGTCCGTCCCGCACAAAATATGATCATCTACGATTTGAGCGGCCAGAGGCTCTCATCGCCTCGCAAGGGCATCAACATCATCAATGGCATCAAGATTATTGTGAAATAACCCCTCATGTCGCATCCATATGAAAAAAAGCTATATCACACCCACCGTTTCCGTCTGCCGTCTGCCGGCAGAGAGCGCGCTGGTCGTGGGCTCTCCCACCGAGACGCCGGTCGACTGGACCGAAGAAGACGACCAGGAATGGGCAGAATGAAGTGCGCCACGAGGCCCCTCCACACAGCTGCGAGAGCGGGGCGGGGGCGAGGGAGCGCCACGTGCACCACTCCACAAACTTGAGAGAGAGGGGGGTGCGGTCACACGCCGCACCTCCTCTCTCAGTGTTTCTGTGGGGGGACGGGGAGGGGACGCGTGGTTGCCCTACGCCGGTAGGCGTAGGGGGGCAAAATAAAAGCGGAGGAGGGCTTGCGCCGTTAGGCGAAGGTTCGTGCAAATGAGAGCGGAATGGCAAGAAAATCTTGTTTTATCACTTGGCCGTCCCCCTCCCCATTTTGTATTTTTCACTCTCAGCCATTGTTCTTATCTTCGCCATAGCAGATGAGAGAGGAGATGGCTTCAACGTTTAATTCCTTCACTTTCTGGTTATTACGGGAATAAGGACAGTTTTTTCTGTCCTTATTCCCGTATTTTCTGTCCCTATTCCTGGCATTCTTTTCTTAGGGAAACGCCTCATACAATGGTATTCGGTCAACGTTCATAACCGCCCACTGCCGGTAAGTCGCCACACAGCCACTATTTTTCAACAAAAGACGTCACTCAAAACCCGCATATTGTCACCTATCCCACGACCACAGCATCTGTGGGTGTGATTGGAGTGTGATTGGGGCTTCAGTCACAGCAAAGTCTTAATATTCAACTCTATACGAGCCCGTGACTGTGTGATTGAAAAAAAGGCCAACATTTGGGTATAACGCGCACGCGTGCGTAGAGATATAATGAGTTGCGTCGCAGTCGCTACCTGTTGAGCGTAAACCGCAGGGAAATGCCGAAGTCTTGCGTGGTGGTGGGGTAGGACGAGGTGGTGAGGAGCGGTTTGTTCATTTGCCGGTCATAGTAGGCCGTGAGCGTGACGAGGCGGCTCAGCGTGTAGTCTGCCGAGAACGACACCTGCACGGCCTTGTTGCCACTCGTGGCTTGCGAGAGGGTGGTGAGGATGTCGCGGTTGAGCGCGCTCTGGTTGCGAAACGAGATGTCGAAGCGCACGTTGAGGTCGTTGGAGAAGCCGGTGGCGTTGGTGCGTTTCTGCTCTTGCTCTTCCTGTGCCCGTTTGCTGCCGCGCTTTTTGGCCTTCACCGTGCGTTTGGGGGCGAAGAGGTTGAGGCCGGTGATTTTATAGCCGGCACCAAAGACGAGGTCGTTGGAGCGCGTTTCGGTGATTTGCATGGCCGACATACTGAGTGTCAAGACGCGGGTGCGACGGTATTCGGCCTTGGCCGTGATGTTGTTTTTGAACGTCATGTCGATGCCGAAGAGCGGCGAGAAACTCTCGTTGATGCTCACGGTGGAGATGTCGTAGGGGCACGAGGGCACGGGATTGCCGGTGGTGACGTCGGTGATGAAGCCGAGGCCGCCCATGAACGCGTTGTAGGCACGGTATGAACTGTATGAGCCCACCGAATAGACGCTCTTGTAGCCGTGGCGGAGGGTGATGTTGCGGAAAGTCTTTTTCAGGGCTTTCAGACGTGACAGTCCGGTGTAGGCCACACTCCAGTTGGGCAGCAGCTTCCCTAGTGAGGGGAAGAACGACAGGCCGTCGCCGCCCGAGGTGTAGGTGTTGAGGAAGGCCGGTATCATCACGTCGGCCGAAAATTTGTCTATCGTGCCGTTGGCGGGGTCGAAGGTCTGTCCGGCGAGTGAAGAGGTGGCCGGATAGGGGGCGCCGATGTATTGGTTCTCGACCCGTTGGCGGTAGTCGTCGAGAGAGGCCACAAAGCGGTCGAAAGACTTGCTCTTGTAGCCCGACTCGGGTGTGCCGGTGCTCTCGAAGGCCGTGCCGATGGAGATGGTGGTCATGTTGAAACTGCCCGACTGGGTGAAGGGCATGCCGTCGAACATATACTGTATGCTTCGCGTCTTGTTGACGGTGCGCGAAGCGGTGAGGTCGATTTTCAGGTCTTTGATGGGTTCGACGGTGGCCCTGATCTGGAGGTCTTCGTTGAGGTTGGTGGTGGCCGGGGTGGTGATGCTGTCGGTCATGAGCAACCAGCCTCTGTCGGCGGCTTTGCGGATGTAGCTTTCGTCGGTGAACCCAAAGGCAAAGTCGAGACCCGGTTGCAATCTGCCGGCGGAGCGCTGACCGAAGTAGTCGCCAATGCGTGGCAGGAAGCCCGGTATGCTCATGTTGAACTTGTTGTTGTAGCTCACGCTCACATTGCGCACCATCATCAGTGTGCGTGCGGTGAACTGCAGCGCCTTATACCAGCCCTGGTCTTCCTTGCGCTTGAGCGGTGTGATGACGAGCTTGATTTGGGCCGTGTCTTGTGTGAGGATGAGCAGTTGGTTTTGGTCCACCACCTTCGAGCGCAAGGCATAGCGTGTGCCGTCGCGTCGCAGGGCCACCACTTTGACGCGCTTGTTTTTGAGGTTGTGTTTCACCAGCGTGGTGGTGTCGGCTTTGAGGGTGATTTCGCGCTCAAAGTTTTTGGGTTTGGTCTTTTTGTTTGAAGACGATGACGACGAGAAGCGCTTGTTGGCCTCTTTGAGGAAAGGCACGTGGTTGTAGAGCGTTTCGAGTTTGAGCTTGACGTTGCCGCTCACGGTGCGGGAATTGGCGATGTTGTTGCCGCCGCTGCTGCCGTCGTCAAACTCGGCGCCGCGCGTCCAGGTATAGGTCGAGGCATATTTGGCGTCGGCCGTCACCCAGTCGAAGATGGGCAGTTTGTTGAGCGGCAGTTGCCACGAGGCGTCGAAGCTCTGGCGATAGTCGAGCGGTGTGCCCATATTGAAGATGCTCGTGCGCACGGAGTCTTTCCAAGCCGTGTAGCGGTCGGGGTAGAGGTCTTTGTTGACCACCGTGTAGGGCTGTTCGATTTCGGCGCTTGTGCCCGACTCGAAGCTCATGTGCAGACTCTTGGTGAGGTCCCAGCGCAGGGTGAAGTTGCGTCGCCAGGTGTAGTCGCTCGAGAAGGAAATGGGCAGCGAGGTGTTGTCGAGGTTCTCCATGTCGCGCTCTTGCAACTCATAATAATTGTGCACGAGGTCGGAGTTGAAGGCCACGTTTTGCGGCAGGTAGTTGAAGTTGAGCTCTTTGACCAGTTTGAGCCATTTGCTCTTGCTCTTCATTTTCTTGAAAGGCTCAAAGGCTTTGTAGACCGGCGTATAGTTGTAGTTGAAGCTCCATTTGCGCATTTCGTCTTTCTCCCATGCCGTCGTCTCGCCGGTGGTGTGGCGGCTGCTGTAGGCATAGCTGAAAGAGAAGTTGGCCGGGTCGTAGGGCATAGGGTGGCGCTTGGTGGCGATGTCGAAGCGCACGCCCGAAAGACTGAAGTTTTTGTTGATGACCACTTTGTCGGCGATGTGGCGCAGGCTGTCTTTTTCGGCCTCAGTCTGGAGTGCGTCGAGAGCTTCGTCGAGCTCCATGTCGGTGTCGAGCGGGTTGTAGCGTGGCGAGGTGCGCTCTTTGGAGTAAGAATAATAGAGCGGCGCTTTGAGCTTGACGGCGTCGGGCAGGAAACGTCCGGCATTGACGCTTGTGGTGACGGAATACTGATAGAGATTGTCGTCGCGCCGTTGGCTCACGCTCTCTTCAAGTCCGCCGAAGCCTTCGGTCTCCACGTGGCCGGAGAGTCCGATGGTGGCCACGTCTGAGAGCTGGAGCGAGAGTTTGCCTTGTGCCGCCCAACCGCCTTTGTTGGAGAACTGTTGCAGACGGAGTTCGTTGGCCCACACCTCGACGCTCTGCATGGTGCGCGAGTTGTTGCGCACACCAATCATGATGGTGCGCACCTCGCCGAGCGACGGGTTGCCCATCACGCTGATTTTGTTGTTGGGCTTGGCGGCGTCGTATTCGCTGTAGAGGCTCGTGTAGGAGGCCGTGCCGAGCGAGCGCAGTTTGTTGCGGTTGCTCTTGGCGGCGGTGAAGAGCGAGAGGTCTATGTCGAGCAGGTTGTCTTCGGGCCACACGGCTATGCGGCCTTCGGTGGTGTTGGCATATTGGCCGTCGGGCGTGACCTTGAGGGGGATTTCATATTCGTAGAAGTTGCTGCGATAGTCCGAGCCCAGGCGGATGAAGAGGCTCACCTGTCCGTCGTCGAGTTTTTCGCCACCGGCCAGTCGGTTGGCGTGGGCAAACATCTGTATGTGTTTGTATTTGCGCAGGTCGAGCGAGGTGCGGCGATAGACGGCACGGGCATCGCCTGAGGCCAGATTTTCGACCGTGAGCGAGAGCGCCTGCTCGTTGTTTTGCAACACCTGTTCCTGTCCCGGGTCGATGACGCGGCTGATGCCCGGCGGAATGACGTAGTTGACCGGCGTTTTCTCGTTGTTTTCTTCAAAGTTGACGGCCGACACGCTCAGCGAACCGCTCACGTCGGGCACCTCGCCGGTGTAGAGCGCCTGTTCGTAGGGGCGCCATTCGCCGTGGACGAGATTGAACGTGGCCAGACGCAGGATGACGGGACGGTCGAAACCGGTCATGAACACGCGCATAAAACGTATGGACGAGAAGTCGCTGATGCCGCCCTCGCGTTTTTCCCATTGGTCGATGGGGATGCGGAAGAGATACCAGTTGGTGGTGAGTTTGTTGCCGTCGCGCGTGGTGGTGGAGGTTTCGCGATGGTCCACGATGAAGTTGCGCCCCACGGTCATCTCTTCGGGGGCTATGCGCACGTGGTATTGGAAATATTTCTCATACTCGTTGAGCGTATAGTCCTGGTTGATGTCTTCGACGTCGGGGGTGGTCTTGTAGGCTGTGCTGTATTTTTCGGGCGACTGCTCGGTGGTGGCCGAGTTGCCGTTGGGGTTGTTGATGCGCTTGTAGCGCTCGAGTATGGGCGTGGCAGCCGCGTCGAAGTCGGAGCCGCGGAAATAGTGGTAGCGGTCGCCTGAAGGGTCGGCGGCTATGCTGTCGTAAACCTCCGGGCGCACGATGCCGCGCACCTGGCTGAGGTATTGGCTGTAGGCCGGATAGTTGGCTTCTTGTTGGCTCGAGAGACCGTTGTAGCCCACATCCTGCTTCTGTCGCGCACCGCTTGAGGTGTTGAAGGCGTAGGTGATGCTGTTTTGCGTGGGCACGCGGCCCCACACCGTCTCCACGTATTGCGTGGGGTCGTCGTCGAGCGGCAGACCACTTTCATAAAACTTCTTGCCGTCCTTGAGAATGTCTTCGCTGATTTCGCCGAGGTTGAAATAGAGGTCGCCGCTGAAGGTGGTGCCGTCTTGTCGTGCCTTGATGAAGGGGTCCATCATCCAAAACTCGATATACTCCACGTTGGCCGTCTCAAAGTCTGACGTTTCGATGCGGCGCATCATACCGCCCCAGCGCTTCTCGGGCTGTGTGAGATGGCCGTCGGCGTCGAGGCTCGGGTCGAGGTTGTAGGGGCCGCGCTCGTTGGGGTAGTAGGCCAGATTGAGCACGTTGATGGTCGAAGCCTCCTTGAAGTTGATTTGCTTGTTGGGGAAGAGTTCGTTTTTATAGATTTCTCTGACGAAGGGGTCGGAGAGCTGGGTGAGGTCGCTCTTGATGTGTCCCGGCGTGATGGACGACGAGCGGCGTGTGAAGAGCGGGTCGATGTAATACCAGGCCAAGCGTGCACGGTTGTAGCCATAGCGGATGTCGTTGGTCAGTTTAGACTCTGCAAACATTGAAGGCACCGAGCAGAGGGTCCATGCCGTCGGTTCGGAAATATCAATGTCGTTTTTAGCGTTTTCAAAGTCGTCGATATACGAGGCGTTGCCCTGTGAGTCGTTGTTGCCTCCGGCAATGAGTTGGGCAAAATCGGCATTGAAGTTGATGCTCGACGGGGCTGTGCAATGCAAGATGGGAAGCTTGTCGAGCACGTTAGTGAGCCATTGGCTCTCTTTTTTCCACGACAAGTTGAGTCCCCAAATGGTGTTGTTGAGCGGTTCGCTGCCCATGGCCACCTTGGTGGTCAGCGGTTTCTCGCCCAGATGCATCAAAGTACCGCCGATGGTGAAGTCTTTGGAGAAGTCGTATTGCCAGTTGAGTCCCAGCATTGTCTTGCGTTGCATGCCATAGTTGGTGTTGCTCTCCATGCTCACGTTGATGCTGGTGCCGGCGTCGAGAATGCTCTGGTTGAGAATGGTGACGATACCCGAACTGTAGTCCACGCGATAGTCCACGCCTTCGGTAAGCGTCATGCCGCCTGCCGTCACCACTACCGACCCTTGCGGCACATTCATGGCTCCAAGTTGTATCTCGTTGGTTTTTGATGCTTTATACTGTCCGGTGATGATATATTTGTCTTGCTCGGCAATCTGTTTGGCAATGGTTTTGGTGGAGTCGTAGAGCGCCTGATAGGTATAGCGTTCGGCTGTTTCGTCGTCTTTGAAATATTTGCGGAGGTTGCTGCCGAACGGTTCCACGACGGGGAAATATATCCGTCCGTTGGTGGCGTCGATGGTGTAGTCCTCCACATAGTCAAAATAGCCGTTGGGGTTGCGCTTGTTGTTATTGTCTAAGCGGTCAAGCCCCATCAGCGAGAGAATTTTTGTGTTTTTGAGTTCCGGCTCAGGCAGATAGGCCAGATACACGCCTGTGGTGTCGCTCAATATTTTGACGTCGAGGCGGAATTTGTCTTTCTGTATGTTGGTGGCTCCGAGCGAATAGACGTTTTTCATCATCAAGTCCCAGTTGCCCATCTCGGGCGTGCAGGCTGTGTTTTTCAATGCCTTGACATAGAGCACAGACTGGTTGTCTTTGACGTCGGTCGAGAACTCGCCCACCTGGTATGTCTGTCCGCGGTAGGTGTATTCATAGGCCACACCGAGCACCTGGTCGGTCTGCAACGTTGATTTGAGCGACACATAGCCTAATGCGGCGTTGAGTCTGTATTCCGACGCACTGAGCAGGCGTGCCGTTTCGAGTTTTTCGTAGTCTTTTCCACCCTCCATGCCGGCGGCGTCGAGCGTGGCGGTGGTTTGTGAGATTTGTCGTGCGCCACTGAGGGGCCCCACCAGTGTGGCGTAAAGCGAGTTGGCGCCGTTGGCCGGTGTGGTTTCGCTGCCGGGTGTCCACATCGGATTGCTGATATGGTCGTGTTCGCCCAAGTCGGTCAGCGCCACGATGTTGCGTGTGTTGGTGGTTGTTCCTGTCTTGTTGGTGGTCCAGATTTCGATGCGGTTGATGGTGATGCCCGAGGCCACGTTGGGCAATTGCGACATGGCGGCGTCGTAGTTGTTTCGGAATTGATGGGCCAGGAAGAAGTGGCGGTTTTCCTCGTAATCGTTAACGTCTATCTCGAAATCAGTGAGTTGTACGCCGCCTTTCGAGCTAACGCTTTGGCTGCTTGACTTTTTCTGCGAAACCACCGTTTGCAGTTTGAGTTTTCCGAATTGCAGGTCGGTTCTGACGCCAAAGAGCGCTGAGGCACCGCGCACCAGCGACGAGTTTGACGGTAGCGACACGTTGCCGGCCTCAATGAGTTTGATGATTTCGTCTTCTTTGCCTTCGTAGTGCAATTTGATGTCTTGCGTGTCAAAGTTGAACGTGGCTTCCGAGTTGTAGTTGAAGTCCATGTTCACTTTGTCGCCCACCTTACCATTGACGCTCAAGTTGATTTTTTCGTCAAAATCAAAGCCAAACACGCGGCGGTTGCGCTCGGCCAGCGAGGGATCGTCGACAAAGCGCGTGTTGGCGCCTATTTTGAGTTCGGCGCTACCTTGTGTCTTAATCCTCACGCCGCCGGGACCGAATATTTTGTTGGCCGGTCCGAGGTCAAACTGCATGTCGGTGAAATCAAACTTGTCTTTGCCCTTCTCCTTGAACTCGTCGCTGTTTTTCTGTCGGTAATAGTGTCGCAGCGAGCGGAGGGTCATCAGTCGGTCATATTCCTCTTTTGTCACGGCAAATGGGGCTTCGAGAAAATAATCCCCCAATTTCGTGCCCAGTCTGTAGGTGCCGGTCTTCTCGTCATACCAGAAGTCCGTTTTCAGGTTTTCCGGATTTTTCAGGTCGGCACCGGGCTTTTCCGTGTCGTCGGCCGACTGTATCGTGGTGGAGCTCACCTTGAACCGCGGCTTGACACTGTCGGCCTTCACCTCCGCCATAGCCGAAGAGAGGCCTTCAGCCTTTACTTCTGCCACCGCCGGTGCCTCTTTGGGCTCAGCAGCCTGCCACACGACAAAACGGCTCGCCCCTGCCGCACTGAGAGTGAGCAGGGCAAGAGAAACGATGGCAGTCAGTGGCTTTTTGGGCATCAGAAGAAGTTAAGGCTGGCTTTTGTGTATATAATATATAGGAGTGTGGACTTTTTGTCTCTTAGACTTTTTGTCTCTTAGACTTTTTGACTCTTAGACTTTTTGTCTCTTAGTCTCTCAAAGCAACTTGAGTGCCTGTTTGATGATTTGCTCCACGGGGCAGTCGGGTTGGTCTTTGACAATCTGTCGCACCACCTTGCTGCCGGCAGCCGGCGGGAAGCCCAACATCGTCAGAGCGGCCACGGCCTCTTCCATCCGTTCACGGGAGGCTGAGGTGAGCGTTTCGCCCGTTTTCTGAGTTGTGGCGTCGGCAGTGCCGAAGTCGAGAGCCATTTTGTCTTTCAGCTCTACGACGATGCGCTGCGCCGCTTTGGGACCAATGCCCTTGACACTCTTGATCATCTTGACGTCTTCACTGCGAATGATGTCGGCAAATTCTGTCGGAGTGAAGGCTGAGAGCACCATGCGCGCCGTCTGTCCGCCTATGCCCGAGATGCCGATGAGCAAGTCGAAGAGTTGTCTTTCTGATTTTGTGGCGAAGCCGTAGAGCAAGTGGGCATCTTCGCGAATGACTTCATAAGCAAAGAGTCTCACTTCTCTTTTACCCTGCAGGGCTGTATAGGTGTTGAGCGAGATGAGCATTTCGTAGCCCACGCCACCGGCCTCGACAATGGCCGAGGTGGGAGAGAGCTCATCCAATATGCCGCGGATGTATTCTATCATAACTTATAATTAACGGAAGAAAACACAAGATATTGTGTGGGAGGATAAGACCTCACGACTTTTTCAGAACGGTATTTCGCCGGCGGGAGGTGCAAAAGGAAAGTCGTTGTCGGCAGGAGGTGGTGGAAAACTCTCTTGACCACTGCCCATAGGGCCTGCCGGCGCTGACATTCGGCCACCCATGCCGGCCTGTTCTTCTCCCGGCATCGGTACCACGGCATCGTCGTCGATGTTTTGGAAACGGGCATACTGGCCTTTGAAGGTCAACAACACATCGCCCACGGCACCGTTACGGTGCTTGGCAATGATGATTTCGGCCTTTCCGCGCACGTCGCGCTCGTGTTCGTCCTTATAAATGTGGTAGTATTCCGGGCGGTGGATGAACACCACCATATCGGCATCCTGTTCAATGGCGCCGGACTCGCGAAGGTCTGACAACTGCGGACGTTTGCCCTCGTTGCCTTCACGGGCTTCCACACCACGGTTGAGCTGTGAGAGGGCAATGATGGGGATGTTGAGCTCTTTGGCCAGTCCTTTGAGCGAGCGGCTGATCATAGACACCTCCTCCTGTCGGCTGCCAAAGCGCATACCCGAGGCGTTCATCAGCTGCAGGTAGTCAATCATGATGACGCCGATGTTGTGCTCTTTCTTCAGTCGTCTGGCCTTGGTGCGCAACTCGGAGACAGAGAGTGAAGGCGTGTCGTCGAGAAAGAGGGGAGCACCGTAGAGGTCTTTTATCCTGTGGTCCAGCTGTCCCCATTCGTAGGGCGCGAGTTGTCCGCTCTTGATTTTTTCGCCCGTAATCTCACACACGTTGACAATGAGACGGTTGACGAGCTGCACGTTGGACATTTCGAGCGAGAAGAAGGCCAAGGGGACTTTCTGGTCCACGGCAATATTCTTGGCCATACTCAGCGCAAAGGCCGTCTTACCCATGGCCGGACGTGCGGCAAGGATGATGAGGTCGGAGTTTTGCCATCCGCTGGTCATGGCGTCGAGTTTGTGGAACCCGCTGGCAATGCCGCTCAGGCCGTCGCTGCTCTTGGCGGCATTCTGCAACAGACTGTAGGCTTCGTTGATGACGGGGTCTATCTGTGTATAGTCTTTCTTGAGATTTTGTTGTGAGAGTTCAAAGAGTTTGGCTTCGGCCTCCTGCATCAAGTCGTCCACGTCTTGTGTGGCGTCGAAAGCCTTGGTCTGTATGCCGCTGGTGTAGGTGATGAGTTCACGGGCCATGTATTTTTGGGCGATGATGCGTGCGTGATACTCAATATGAGCCGACGAGGCCACCATACCGCTCAATTGGGTGATGTAGAAGGCACCGCCGGCATTTTCGAGTTCGCCCGTCCGGCGCAGCTCCTCGGTGACGGTCAGCAAGTCGACGGGTTTCTGCTGGATGTTGAGAGCCTGTATGGCCTCATAGATTTTTTGATGCTTGGGCTCGTAAAAAGACTTCGGCTTCAAGATTTCGCTCACCATAGAGAAGGCGTCTTTCTCTACGAGCAAGGCACCGATGACGGCTTTCTCCAGTTCGGGAGCCTGAGGTTGCAGATGACCGAAACCGTCGGTGGCCGGTGTGTTGTCTTGGCGGTTGCCGCCGGTGGCTTTGCGTGTGTGGCGTGTATAAGTGTTGGGTTCTGGCATAAGATAAGAGGGGGGGGAGGATGGGGTTATTGTTCGTTTTCTTCTGGTTGAGCTTCATAGCAGCCTATGTCGCTCTTGCCGTCGGCTGTGCGGTCGCGGCCAAGGAGGTCGCGGGGATAGGTGGCGAGGGTGGTGGCGTAGTCGGCTTGGCCCACAGCTTGCGATTTCGGATTGAGGGTGAAGGGAAACTCCAGCGTTTTGAGGTTGAAGCCGGGCGTGAAATTGTCTTCGCGCCACACCTCATTGGGCTTCTTGTCATTATCCCACAGACAATTCCTGATACGCTCGTCTTCAACCTCGGGCGTGTTGATCAAGCAGTTGACAAATTCAAACTCAAAGGCATCGTCTTGATAACGTTCCGAGGCTTGCCCCATTATTTCATCGTCAGAATAGCCCGTGATGAGGCAGTTGGTGAATGAGGCTTTAAGCAGCGGATGGCGCACATCGCCCAAGCTGTTGGAATAGGCCAGAGCCACGCCACGACCACCTTGGAAGAGATAGAAGTTGGCTATGGTGCAGTGCACGAATTCGTGATGCCCGCCCACAAGGGTGACACAGTTGCCGCCGGCGTTGGTAATCTGGCAGTTGCCCACAAAGAGCCGGCAGTCGGTGGCTTGGAGACAATCGCCCGAGACGTTGTGAACAATGGAGTTTTCGAGTCGCAGCTTCTCGCGGTCTGTATCGGCCGAGTCGCATCTGATGCCAAATGTGCCACTATGGATGTCGGCATGGTTGATGCGGTTGCCATAGCTGGACGAAGCGATGACGATGCCGCCCCACTGATTGGGGATGCGGTCGTAGGGCTGGTTGGAAAACATATAGCCCAGGCGGTCGCCGCGCATTGTGATTTTTTGTTCGGCAGTGCCTTCAGCCACCAGTCGGCCGCGCACGATGAGTTGGCTTTCGGGATGGAAATAGAGGCGTGTGCCGGGAGCGAGTGTGAGGGTGATGCCTTCGGCCACGACGAGACTGTCGGTGACAATGTAGGGGCGCCGTGCCGAGAGCAGGGTGTCGGCAGTGAGGGTGTGGAGATCGAGGCGAATGACATCTTGGGCATAGGCCGACAACACCACACTACTGCTGGAGCCGCCTTCGGTATCAAAGACCAGTTGGTCTTCGTGAGATATGGGCTGGTCGGTGTCTGCGGCCGGTGCAGTGGCATTGACAAACACTCTCAGACTGTCTTCCGCCCCCACTTCGATTCCGGCCTCCGCCCCCACCGAACCGCCTTCGACAAACACCCCGTCCACATTCACCATAAAGATGGAATGGCTGCCATTCTTCAGATAGACACGGCTCAGCCTTATGGCCTTTTTTGAGGGGTTGTAGACGTTGAAGGTGTAGGTGTTGGTGGTTTGGGCACTGATGATGGTGTCGAGGCTCAGCGTGTCAATCGACGGAATGAGCCGGTCGGTGGCAGACATACTGTAATCGTCGTCGTTCATACAGCCACACAGGGCGTACAACGTCAAAAAGCCGCTCCACAGCAAAATGTGGGGCAGCTTCTTTATAAATGAAATGATGGGGTGTGTCATGGCCATCGGCAATGCTTTTTGTAGTCAAAGAGACAAAGAGTCATTTAGTCTCTTAGTCTCTAAGTCTTTTAGTCTTTTAGTCTCTTAGACTCTTAGTCTCTTACTCTCTGTCAAATATTTACGAGAATGTCGAGCAAATGTTTCCACACTTTCTCTACGCTGGGAATGTGGAGTCGCTCTTCGGGAGAGTGCACGCCGCGCAGGGTGGGGCCGAAGCTCACCATATCGAGGCCGGGATATTTCTCGCTGAACAGACCACATTCCAGTCCGGCATGGATGGCTAGGATTTTGGGTTCTTCGCCAAAGAGACGTTGATAGCTTTCGCGAGCCACAGCCAACAGGCGGCTGTTGGGGTTCATCTTCCAACCCGGATAGCCCTCGTTGGTCACAGCCGTGGCACCGCCCAATTCAAAGGCTGCTCTCACCGTGGCAGCCATATTCAGCAAGTTGCTCTTCACACTGCTGCGCTGGCTTGTGGTCACAACGATGCCGTTGGCCTCTTTGCGGATGCTGGCTAGGTTTGACGAGGTTTCGACCAGCCAGTCGAGATCTTGGCTCATAGCAAAAATACCATTGTGAAGGGTGCGCAGAGAGAGCATCATACGGCGGGCTGCCTCAGGCTTCATTGCCTCGGTGGCAGGTGCTGCACTCTCCAAGTCAAAGGCCACTTCCTTCTCTGTCACTTGAAACTCCTCCTCCACATCGGCGGCGTAGAGATTGAGGTCCACACGGAGTTGCTCCTTGAATGCTGCCGGAACGGCCACGGTCACACGGCCGTCTCTTGGTATGGCATTGTGCAGGCCGCCACTTTGGATGTCGACGATGCGCAGGTCGGTCTTTTCCATTTCGTCACACACAAAGCGCACGAGCAATTTGTTGGCATTGGCCCGTTTCTTGTTGATATCGTCGCCCGAGTGACCTCCTTTGAGGTTTTTCACCGAGAGAGTGAAGGTGAGAAAGCCTTCGGGCAACGCCTCCATCGGGCAGGGATATGTAGCGGTCGTACGCACGCCACCGGCACAGCTCACAAAGATTTGGCCTTCGTCTTCAGAGTCGAGGTTGATGAGCAGCCGGCCGGTCATAAATCCAGGTTTCATACCCATTGCGCCGGTCAGTCCTGTTTCTTCGTCGCGAGTGAAAACACATTCAATGGGGCCATGGGGAATATCGTTAGAAGCCAGTAGAGCCATCTCCATAGCCATACCGATACCATCGTCGGCACCAAGCGTAGTGCCTTTGGCCTTCATCCATTCTCCGTCGATATATGTCTCGATGGGGTTGTTATCGAAGTCAAAACTGCCGTCGCTTGGTTCGCACACCATGTCCATATGGCTTTGCAGGATGACCGTTTCGAGATGCTCATAGCCTGCAGTGGCCGGTTTGCGAATGATGACATTGCCCGTCTCGTCAGTGACGGTTTCCAATCCGAGCTTCTTGCCGAAGTCCTGCAAAAAAGCGATTATTTTCTCTTCGTGCTTCGAGCGGCGAGGCACTTTGTTGATTTCTGCAAAGCAGTCAAACACCAGTTTGGGTTGTAAGGTGATGGTAGACATAGTTGTTTATTTTTTATGTATTATTTGTTTTATGGTAATTGGCGATGTTTGTCTTGGCTCGGTTTGTTGTGACCTTTCCACTCGCCTTGTTGTCGGTTGACTTCGTCTTCCTCCTTCGCGGCTCGGCAATTCAAACAAGTTTGATTGCACTCGCCTTGTTGTCGGTTGGCGTCTATTAGGCTGGCTGGGAATGGGCGGCTAACTTAGGCCTTGGGTGAGCGGCCCGTTAAACTTTGGGCGGGCGTCCAAGCCATTCCAGGGTGAGCCACCAAGTAAGGCCTGAAAGGCCGTAACATAATAGCCCAGGTCGTAAGGCCTGGGTTATGGGGTACTCCTCTAACCCCCCGGCCTGTAAGGTCGGCACCCATATACGCGTTAGCTAACAACTTTGCGCATATGACCTTTGCTCTCACTTGCACTAACTTTCACTTCGTGCTAGTTAGGCTACATTCGGCATAGCCAAAATGAAAAACTTACGTCTTTCTTTTTGTCTCTGCACTCATTTGCACTAACTTTGTCGCCTGTAATCAGCAAAAATACAAATAATATGTGGCAGACGTTTCTTTTTTCTTTGATAATTGTTGCAATCTGTCTCTTGCTGCTGGCGGTGAGACTGTTTTTCGGGAAAAAGTTTGTCCATACACACGTCGACGGTAACAAGGCCATGCACCGCAAAGGCATTCGCTGCGCCCAGTCAATGGACACCGACGAGCGCCGCGATAATCCCCATGCTGTGTCTGAGAAATCAAAGAGATAATAAAAATGTAAATCATTAGAAAACAAAACGATAACTTCAAATTATGAACAAAATCTTCACTCTCGCCGCCGCGGTTCTTCTTATGGCCTCATGCGGCAACGGCAACAAGGCCGAAGAAATCAAGTCTGCTCCCGTCGACCCCAAAGCCACTGCCGGTATGGCCTATGTCGATGTAGACACGCTTCAGGCCCGCTACCAATTCTATATTGACGGCAAAGCCCGACTCGAACAGAAGATGGACGAGTTCCAGAAAGGTATCACGCAAAAAGAAAATGCCTTGGCCAATCTCCAGAAGAGCATCCAGCAGCGCACGCAGAACGGACAGATCAACTCTCAGCAGCAATATGAGGCCGAGTTGAAGAAATACCAGCAGCAGGAGCAGGCTTATGCCCAATACCGCTCCAATGCCGAGCAGGAAATGGTCAAGCTCCAGAGCGACTTCAACCAAGCCCTCCAAGACAGCCTCGACAACTTCCTTTCCGAATACAACAAGGTGAAAAACTTCAAGGTGATTTTCTACAAAGCCGCTGCCGTCTATGCCGACAAGTCGCTGGATATCACCGCCGAAGTGGCCGAAGGACTCAACAAACGCTACAAGAAATAATCCTCTACGGAAATAGTCTTACCACACATGAGGGTGTGTCAAAATGCAAATTTTGACGCGTACTCGAAGGTGCGTCAGAATGGCTAAGATGCAAGGCGCTGAGGCTGAGGGTGCAGGGAGTGTACTAAAGTACATGACCAAGCCCGAATGCCAATAGCAATGAAGCAGATTGGCCATTATGACACACCTTCTTTTTATTGTGAGGTGAAAAAGAACAATAGGATATATTTCCGATATGACAAAAAAAGAACTTGAGTCGTGAATGACTCAAGTTCAAAAATTTTGCGGTGCGTACGGGACTCGAACCCGTGACCCCATGCGTGACAGGCATGTATTCTAACCAGCTGAACTAACGCACCAATCCATTTTGTCGCTCTTGATTTCTCAAAAGCGATGCAAAGATAAGACAATTTTCCAAATACAACAAACATTCCGCTGCTTTTTTTGTTACATCGATGATTTCTTGAGGCAAAAAACGCAAGTTTACTTGTTCTTATTGCCGAGCCGCAGCCATTTTTTATGCAAAAAGAGTGGAGATGGAGGTGATATTAATAGATGTTGGGTGTTTCGAGATGTAAACGAGGAAATCTGCAAACCAAAGTTTGTCATCTACAAACCATATTGGGCGTTTTAGAGGATTGGGGGTAACTTTAAAGGTAAGTTGCACCATCATTGTCAGCAGGGCGAGGCCTGAAAATCCTAAATGAATGAAAGAAGAAGAATTTAGACCAACTGGCACAATCTTTTGTGTTCTTTATCTCCAACTTGTATAAGCAATCTTCTGAGATAGGGGCATGCTCTGTCAACATGGCATTCAATCTCCTCTCGCAATACCAGTTTATGAAATCCATATAACTGGTTTTGAGGCCATGAGTCATATCAAAGCCATTTCCTATGATAACGAGTCGATTCATTTTCGTCCATTTTTAGTTTTATGCCACACCACCATATCTTTGACTAACATAGTTGTAAATGGTATCGCGGTAGTAGTTTATACTTTCCTCGCTATAACTCTCTGGAAGTTCCTGCCACAATACATCACGAATAGTAATAATAAGAGTGGCACGAGTCGTTGGCTTGTCAAATGGATGATCCATTCCAGACAACTGTTCCTTTATTTTAGCAAGCAACTCTATGGCTACATCCTTCAGCTTTTTGACTTCTGTCTTTGACAGATTGTCTTTCAATAGGAGGTCATAGAGCGAGAGCTCTTCATCACTCTTGAATCCCTCTCGTACATAACGCTTCTCTTCTTCGCTGAGAGATTGAGACAGATGCATCAACTCTTCGAAGGTCTTCTCTATCGTTGCGCGATTCTGCTCCTGGTTATACGCTTGAATTATCTCTTGATATTTTTCGTAAAAGTTAATTCTGGATGGATTCTCTGCCAAGAGTCGGGCCAGACGTTCTTGTAGCAACTCTTGTATGTCTCGCAAAACGAGGTTTTTATCTTCTCGTTTAGCGAACTCTCGTCTAAGCAAATCGAAATCAATACCGCTTATGTCGAACCTCCGACCACTACCATCAGCAACCATCATAGCATTGGAATCTATTTCAAGATGTTCATTGACAATATCATTGATTGCTACACTCAGGTCTGTGATGTCCGCGTGCTTACGCTTTTTCTGTAATTCCTTGTAGATGGCTTCCAGAGCATCTTTCTTTTTGCGCATGTCTTCGGTTATATCTTCACGATCGAGATATTTCCAAAGTTTGAGCAAGGTAGTCGCAAATGTGCAGAACGACTTACGGGTTTCAATCTTATCACAAAG
>SFFB01000033.1 GCA_004557035.1 Bacteroidales bacterium
CAGAGGCATAATCGGTTTCCTTATTCATATCCCATCCTCCCAATAATTGAGCATTCTCAAAGTTCAACTTGATTTTTTTGGTAGAGTAGGGCTTACGCGTGAGCCAGTTGCGTACCTTGTTATAAAGTGGTGTGACGTCGTTCAAAGCATCCCAAACACTAAGCAGTTGTGGGTAGAACACATTGTCCTTGTCTGCTTCGTCACCACTTCCCAGGAGGGGTTTGATGAAAGATTGTAATGCCTTAAATGTATCAAGGAAATCTTTGATGAGTTTGATGGCTTCTTCAGACTGATTGATGGCGGCATATTTCCCTTCCAGCACTTCTCGAGCAGCGATATATTTCAATTCAATCTGAGTGAACAGATTCTCCTTTTGCTCGGCTTCACGGTCGTATGCGCCAAGTTGTGCGAAATAATTTTCTATAGGATTCTCACCCTTATCTTTGATAAATGAGTTGAGATAGGAGATAGAGTAACTTTTCTGTTGTTTGAATATCTTCTTAACTCGTTTTTCAAATAATTCAGCATCGCGTTTCTCTTTTGGCGTCGGTTTGATTTTGAGTCTCAACTCTTCTTTTATAGCGCTTGTAAAGACGTCATATTGTCCAAACATTTTTTGAGAGATGTCAGTTAGCCCCGTATCGTTTGAGATGTAAATATGGTCAGTGTCATATCGGGCAATATTTTTCAGCAGATGGCGAATGTCATTCTCATCGTTTCCAAACAAAACCGGTTGAATAGAATGATAAAAATCATTGATTGCAGTGATCATATCGTGGTCGTCCTTAAACTCCTCTGGTAACCATGAGAGCGCAACCCGGTCGCTAAGGATCATTTTATATAAGGGCTTCAGAAACGGCAATTTACTATCTGAATGCTGCTGGTTATATAGATTGACATATTCGTTTATTCCTTTTATTTTAGTGCCATCTTCTTCTGTCTTTCCCCCTATTATATAATTATAGACTTCTATTTGCTCTTGGGTGAGGGTTACAGGGAAATAGTCCAGTTGGAACATCTCGGAGATATGCTCCACATTGAGATAAAGGGAGAATGCTGATTCAATCTCAGGGAATTGTTTAGCCACCTCGCTTTCTGCAATCTTTGCAAAAGAGCGAAGGTTGTCATAGAAACGAGGAAAATTCTCGTGTATCAGACGATAAGCGATTGCTGTGGATTTTTCTTCGTCTGAATACATATTTTTTCGGTTTTCGTGAAAACCCGTGAAATATGTAGTAAAGCCTGCGAAATGTTCTACGACTTGCTTCTCTGTCTCATCTGAGACAAATTCAGGTAGGTGTATCTTGATCAGTTCTTTCTTGAACAGGTCCCCATAGGTATTGCCCTCTTTAAATGCTTTGACGATTTGCTTTCGAAGATTGTCCTTAATCTCGTTTAGTTTGTCTTCGTCGTCAGCGTCTCTCTTGCTTTTGCCCAATAAGGCGGCGTATTCTTCTAATGAGTCATCGCTGTCATCTGTGTTTTTTACCTTGAGCTCGCAATTATTCATGCACATGGCAATAAAGGCTTTGTGATATCTGTCGATAATTTTCTTCATCAACTGGTATTCCATGTCTCTTTGCTTGTCTTGTGTCAAAAACCCTTTCTCTTCTATGTGCTCCAGCGTTTTGCCTACAGGCTTCAGCTCAAAACGTAAGGTTTTCGACAGGTTGTACAATCCGGTCAGCTCTTCTAAAGTTTTCATGCTATATGCGTTTAAGGGGTTAATAATCAAGATGGTAGTCGGATGGGTGTTGTTCTGGCCAGCCCCTTTCTTATCTCATTCATCAGTTCGTATGCTGGTAATCAGCAACTAATGCTCTCTCGGGATAGCCATTCGTGTCGCTCGTGTATCGCCATTGCAAATATAATAATATTTATCTTTCCGCAATGCATTCCAATTTTACATCGACCTTCTCTGATTCATATCCAGCCTATGAGAGGGCATTTGACGCCATAAAATTCCGCTCCCTATATACCGTGAGTTTTGCCTTTTCTCCAATCACACAGTCACGGCGTTTTTGCCGTGCTGAAAATCAGCGCATTGCTGTGATTGGAGCGTTTGGTCACGTTCAGTCACGCCTTTCGGTCTCTTTTGATGAAACAAAAAAGCCCGCAGACGGGGCTCTCGGGGAGCGGCGTCTGCGGGATGTGATGGTGGCCGTCGGTGCGGCTGTGGCGGTTTATTGCACTTCGATGAAGCGAGAAGCCTTTTGCTTTTCCTCCTCGGTCTGCTTGGGCAGGGTAATGGTGAGGATTCCGTCGTTGACGGAGGCTGATATGCGGTCGCGCTCTACACCCTCGGGCAGGCTGAGGGTCTGTTTGAACTTGGTGTAGGTGAACTCGCGGCGAAGGTAGCGACGGGCCTTTTCGTCTTCGTCAGCTGTCTTGGCTTGTTTCTCCATAGAGATGACCAAGTCGCCGTTTTCGTCAAGACAAATCTTGAAGTCGTCTTTGTTCATGCCCGGGGCGGCCACTTCGACGCTGTAGGCTGCATCGGACTCAAGCACATTGACGGCCGGCGAGGTGATGCCGCTTCTGAAGAAGTGGTCGATGTCGAAGAAATCGCTGAAAGCGTTAGGCAACCAGTTTTGGGTGTGATAGGGTTTCGGAATAATCTGTGTCATGGTTTAAATCTCCTTTTCTTTTTTTGTGTTGATATATGTGTTTGTTTATGTGTTGGTCTGTCGGTCTTTGTCGGTCGACGTCTTATATGAGGCAAAGCTTGTGCCGCAGGGCTTTTTTTTAACACGATGAAAACAACAATCTGCTTTATTGGCCCGTTTTTTAGTCTGTGAAAACAATGTTCACACCTGCTAACTGACATGGCTTGCGACACGTTGACAGCCCGGCGTGCCGGATTGGCAGAGTGGGGCCCCGGCCTGCCGGACAAACGCGGCTCGCCGAGCTATCTAACAAAAAACGCAGGCCCTACGGGGAAGTGTAGGGCCTGCGGCAGGAGGGAAGATTAGTCTATAGGATTATTCGGCGTCGGACCAGTCTTCTTTGGTTTTGCGGACGTAGGAGGCGTAGCGGCGCTGAGCGGCGCGTTTGGTCTCGTCGAAGAGTTCCTGGGCCTGTTCGGGCAGGGCTTTCTTCAGTGAGAGGAAGCGTACCTCGTGGTCGAGATAGTCTTGGAAGAGGTCCCAGTTGGGCGCCTTGGAGTCGAGCGTGAAGGGGTTTTTGCCTTCGTTGGCCAGCTCGGGATTGTAGCGCCACAGGTGCCAGTAGCCGCACTCCACGGCACGGGCTTCTTCGGCTTGGCTGCGGCCCATACCGCCCTTGATCTTCAATCCGTGGTTGATACAGGGGGCATAGGCAATGACGAGTGAAGGTCCGTGGTAGGCTTCAGCTTCCTTGATGGCCTTGAGGCACTGGGCCGGGTCGGCTCCCATGGCTACCTGGGCCACATAGACGTAGCCGTAGGTGGCTTGCATGAGGCCGAGGTCTTTCTTGGTCACACGCTTGCCGGCAGCGGCAAACTGGGCGATGGCGCCAACGGGTGTGGCCTTTGAGGCCTGGCCGCCGGTGTTGGAGTAGACTTCGGTGTCGAGCACGAGGATGTTGACGTCTTCACCGCTGGCCAATACGTGGTCGAGACCGCCGTAGCCGATGTCGTAGGAGGCGCCGTCGCCACCGATGATCCACTGGCTGCGCTTCACGAGGAAGTGGCTCAGTTCTTGGATTTGCTTGGCCAGTTCGTGGCCTTTCTCAGCTCCGGCGTTGATGAACGGCATCATCTTGTCGGCCACCTCGCGGGTGATGTCGGCGTCTTCTTGGTTGTCTATCCAGCGCTGGGCGAGCTCTTTCATTTCGGCACAAGAGCAGTCGCACATAGTGACTTTCTTCAGCAGGTCGGCCAGACGGGCTTTCATCTTCTTGTTGGCCATGACCATACCCAAGCCAAATTCGCAGAAGTCTTCAAAAAGGGAGTTGGCCCATGCAGGACCCTGACCTTTGGCGTTGGTGGTGTAGGGGGTAGAAGGGATGGAGCCGGAATATATGGACGAGCAGCCGGTGGCGTTGGCAATCATCTGACGGTCGCCAAAGAGCTGGCTGACGAGCTTGACGTAGGGCGTTTCGCCGCAACCCGAGCAGGCACCTGAGAACTCAAAGAGCGGGGTGGCAAACTGCGAGTTCTTGGGGTTGAGCTTGACGTCGACAAGGTGTTGCTTGCTGCTGACGTTTTTCACGCAGTAGTCCCAATTCTCGGCTTCTGCCATCTGACCGTCGAGGGGTACCATCTCGAGGGCTTTGTTGCCACGCAGGCCGGGGCAGACGTCGGCACAGTTGCCGCAACCGAGGCAGTCGAGCACGTCGACTTGCTGAACGAAGTGCATACCCTTCATAGCGGCGGGGGCTTTCATCTCGAGGCTCTTTCCGGCAAAGCCACCGGCCTCTTCATCGGTCATCACAAACGGACGGATGGCGGCGTGGGGACAAACGAAGGCGCACTTGTTGCACTGGATGCAGTTTTCAGACTTCCAAACGGGCACGAAGGCGGCTACGCCACGCTTCTCGTAGGCGGCGGTGCCTTGCTGCCAAGTACCGTCTTCGCTCACCTTGAAAGCGCTCACGGGCAGAAGGTCGCCATTCTGGGCGTTGATGGGGCGAACGAGGTCGGAAATGTAGGCGGGTTCGTCGCGACGAATCTTTTCGTCCTCGGGCAGGTTGGCCCAAGCGGGGTCTACGGCGAGTTGCTTGTATTCGCCGCCACGGTCTACGGCTTGGTAGTTCTTGTCGACCACGTCTTGGCCCTTCTTGCCATAGCTCTTGACGATGAACTTCTTCATCTGCTCTACGGCCAAGTCGACGGGGATGACTTCGGTGATGCGGAAGAAGGCCGACTGCAGGATGGTGTTGGTGCGGTTGCCAAGACCGATTTCCTGGGCAATCTTGGTGGCGTTGATGTAGTAGACGGTGATGTGGTGCTGGGCAAAATAGCGCTTGGCGTCATTCGGCAGGTTGGCGGCCAACTCGTCGCCGTCCCAGATGGTGTTGAGCAGGAAGGTGCCGCCGTCGCGCAGACCACGCAGCACGTCGTACATGTGCAGATAGGCCTGTACGTGGCAAGCCACGAAGTTGGGGGTCTTGATTTGATAGGTGGAGCGGATGGGGGTGTCGCCGAAACGCAGGTGTGAGCAGGTGAAACCGCCCGACTTCTTGGAGTCGTAAGAGAAGTAGGCCTGGCAATACTTGTCGGTGTTGTCGCCGATGATTTTCACGGAGTTCTTGTTGGCACCTACCGTACCGTCGGCACCGAGACCGTAGAACTTGGCCTCGAAGATGCCTTCACCGCCAAGGGCCATCTCCTGCTCGAGGGGAAGTGAGCGGAAGGTGACGTCGTCGACGATGCCGAGGGTGAAGTGGTTTTTGGGCTCGGGCAAGGCGAGGTTGTCGTAGACGGAGATGATCATTGTGGGCGTGGTGTCGGCAGAGCCAAGACCGTAGCGGCCGCCTACGATGAGTGGACAATTGGCTTGGCCATAGAAGGCGTCCTTTACGTCGAGATAGAGCGGTTCGCCATTAGCTCCCGGCTCTTTCGTGCGGTCGAGTACAGCAATCTTCTTGGCGGTGGCGGGCACAGCCTCAAGCAGATGCTTGACAGAGAACGGACGATAGAGGTGGACGCTGACCATACCGACTTTCTCGCCCTTGGCATTGAGATAGTCAATGGCTTCGCGGGCTGCTTCAGTCACAGAGCCCATACAGATGATGACGCGCTCGGCCTCGGCGTCGCCGTAGTAGCTGAAGAGCTTGTATTCGCGGCCGGTGATTTTCGACACGGCTGCCATATATTTCTCTACGATGCCGGGGATGGCGTCGTAATAGGGATTGCAAACTTCACGGTGGGCAAAGAAGGTTTCGGGGTTCTCGGCCATACCGCGGGCCACGGGGTGCTCGGGGGTCAAGGCCTGGGCACGGAACTCGGCCACCTTGTCCATCGGCACGAGCGGACGGATGGCTTCCATGTCCATCTCTTCAATCTTCTGGTATTCGTGGCTGGTGCGGAAACCGTCAAAGAAGTTGATGAAAGGCACGCGGCCTTCGAGGGCGGCCAAGTGGGCTACGGCAGAGAGGTCCATCACTTCCTGCACAGAGCCTTCGCAGAGCATGGCAAAGCCGGTCTGACGGCAGGCCATGACGTCGCTATGGTCGCCGAAGATGCAGAGTGAGTGGGTGGCCAACGTACGGGCCGACACGTGGAACACGCAAGGCAGCAGCTCGCCGGCAATCTTGTACATATTGGGTATCATGAGCAAGAGACCCTGTGAGGCGGTGAAGGTGGTGGTCAAGGCACCGGCCTGGAGTGAGCCGTGAACGGCACCGGCGGCACCGCCCTCCGACTGCATTTCCTGCACTTTTACCGTGTCGCCAAAAAGGTTTTTGCGTCCCTGTGCTGCCCATTCGTCTACGTGCTCAGCCATCGGCGATGACGGCGTGATGGGGTAGATGGCAGCGACCTCCGAAAACATGTAAGCCACATGGGCAGCGGCTTGGTTGCCATCGCAGGTGATGAATTTTTTGTTTGCCATAACAAAGAGTGTTTTGTGGTGTCAATCAAACCCGCCAAACGGCAGCCGGAAAGTGCCCAAACGGACGTCTCCGCTCCCGCGGCGTGCAGATTGCTATTAAGTGAATGTATGAGGTTGTTTTTAGATGATGCAAATTTACAATATAGTTTGGTATTTTGTTACGCCGACTTTACAAAATCCGTCTTGCTCAGCGCAAAATGACTTTACGGCCTGCCTGGAAGTAAACGCCTTTGGCGGGTTGGCTGACGCGCCGACCCGAGAGGTCGTACCAGGCGCCATAGTCGCCGTTGGCGGGTTGCAGGGCCGTCTGGCTGATGCCGTTGACTACGGTCTCGACGAGTTTGAAGGCATAGAGACAACCTGCGTCGGTGGTGTTGGTGCCGCCACCCCAGTTGAAGACTTTATAGCCGTTGCCGGCGTTGGTCTGGTTAAACTGAGCCTCGCCGCACACAATAATATATTGTCCCGTCTCACCCACCTCTTGCACGCTCCAGCCGGTCGAAGGCTGATTGGTGGTGAAGATGAGGGCGCTGTTGTTGGTCGTGTTGGGGGCTATGTAGCCGTCGATGGCTCTGTTTTTGATGTCAATGCTGCCGTCGGCACGTTTCACGAAAGCCCAAGTGGAGGCTGCCGTCGGCGTGGTCTCGCCCATGACGGGCTGGCCTGCGGCTACGGCTGTGGGATAACGGCTCTCACGGGCCGGAGTGTAAAACTGCATCCAGCAGATGGTGTCGCCGTCGGCCGTAGAAAGGATGGGCGAGGGCGGCATCTCTACCTCTTCCATGCGAAACTTGCAGCCTGCGTCGGTGGTGTTGGTGCCACTGCCCCAGTTGAAGAGTTGATAGCTTTGTGCGGCCTTGGTCTGGTTGAACTGCACCGAGCCCGATGTCACTTTGACGTAGCCCAAAGCGTCGGTCTCGCTGATGGTCCAGCCCGAAGTGGGGACGGTGGCGGTGAGCGTCAGGGCTGTGTTGTTGGCCGACGCGGGAGAGATGTAGAGGCCCTTGGACGAGAGGATGTAGAAAGTGCCGTCGGTGCGAGTCTGAAACTTCCACATGGCGGTCTTGCCTTTGGCGGTTTCGCCGGTGACGGCTTCCCCGGCAGCATGGGCCGTGATATAGCGGCCGTCACGCAACGGCGTGTTCATGGCATACCACACTTCGGCTTCGTCGGTCGAGGCTTTGGGCTGGTTGATGCCGGCCGTTTGGGCTTCCAAGAGGAGTGTGGCCAAGGCTTCGCGCAGAGCGTTTTGCTGTGCGGCACGAGCGTCGCCGTCGAGTGCCTGGGCGAGGGTGCCGCGAACTTGCTCGATCTGGGCATAAAGCGGCTCGGCCAGTTCGGGCTTATACCAACCCGGAGCATCATTGAAGCTGGCGCGCAACACGGCGGCTACGCTGTCGCACACGGCGGCGGTGTTGTCGGCTTCGTCGTCAATGCATTTGGTGGCAGAGTAGCGGATGCCGTCGAGAGCGTTAACACCGGTAGTGTCGGTAAGGACGAAGGTGAACTGCCACTTGTCGCGGCCGGTGCCGCCCTTGTTGGCGTGGGGCAGTTTGAGGAACACTTTGTTCCAGCCCTCTTTGAGTTCCACCTGCGTCACGGGACGGGCGGTGAGGTTTTCATTCTTCAGCCCCAGGGTGGCATTGTCTTGCGGAATGGAGGCATCGGGCTGTTTCCATACCGGTGCAGGAATTTCGGCATCGTTGAGCCAGATGCGCGAACCGCGGCGGTCCCATTTGCCGGCCGGTGGAGCTGTCTCGCTGCCCGAGCGGCTGTAGGTGTAGAACTCAATCTGTGCGCCGGCCTTTTGGGCTTTGGGCGAATAGACGTAGGTCCAGGCGTAAGCGGTCTGGTTGTCGGCCGGTGCCGAGAAGAATGAGGGCACCGTGGGATGCCAGATGTGACGCAGGTAGATACCGGCGCCGGCAGCCGTGTGGCAACCATATTGCTGGCCTTCGTAGGTGAAGACGTCGGGCAGCACTTCGGCCTCTGACGTTTCGGGCGGGAACACTTTCGTGGGGTCTCCACCGTTGGGGAAGGCGTCGGTGATGCGCCAGCGCACGTTGGTCTGTTTCACGTAGGGGATGGGCACGTCGGCCAGCGAGTGAGCTTTGTGGAAGAGGAAGCGGCGCTCCCAGTCGGCAAACTCTTCATATTCGTCGCCGCCCACGGGCAGGGTGGTGCCGTCCACTTCGACATATTGCTTGCCACCACCACACCAGGCACGCTCGGCCGAGGCGAGGATGTTGGCGTAGATGTTGTTCATCACCACAATGGCAGTGTCGTTGGGCGTCTTGGTGTCGTTCCATGCGGCACTGATGGTGCCGGCAATGTCGGCGGTGCCCTCCTGAGCGTAATAGATGTTGCTCTTGTAGATGCCCACCACGTCGGCATAGACATCAAAGTGGTTGGTGTAGTTATAGCGGCAGTCGATGTTGGGCAGCCCCTTGACCACTTTGCCCGAGGTGGCCCACATCTGAGTCATGTCGCACTGCTCGGCAGAAGGCGGTCCGGCCACAAGGCGGTTCCACATCACCACTTTTTTGCCTTTCCCACGCACGTAGTTGGCCATGATTTTCAAAAAGTCGGTATAAGTGATGGTCACCTCGTCGCCACCAATGTGGATGTATGGGGCATTGGGAAACACTTCCACCACCTCGTCGAGAATGTTCTTGAGGGCCTCGACGCCCTGGTCGGTTTGCATGGAGAAGCCCATGGCTTTGGTGAAGACGTCGCTGTGGCCCGGCATGTCGATTTCGGGGATGACGGTCATGCCGCGCTCGGCAGCGTAAGCCTCAATCTCACGACAGTCGTCTTGGGTATAGTATTGGCCGGGATAGCGCGTCATGTTGGCATCGGCAGTGAGTTGCGGATAGGCTTTCACCTCAAAGCGCCAGGCGAGTTTCTCGGTCAGGTGCCAGTGGAACACGTTGACCTTGAAGCGGGCGAGGCGGTCAATCTCAGTCTTGAGTTCTTCGACGGGCAGAAATGAGCGACCCACGTCGTGCATGAAGCCGCGCACCTTGAAGGCGGGCCAGTCTGTCATGCTCAGGGCCTCGACGGCGGGTGTGCCGTCATAGCCTTCGGCCAACTGGCAGAGGGTTTGGGCAGCGCGTGTCACACCCAGCGGCGTCAGTGCCTTGATGGCAATGCGGTTTTCGGTCACGTCGATGGCATAGGCCTCGTCGGGAAAGAGGGGGACATTGTGGTTGAAAGCCTTGTCGATGGTGTCGACGATGGCTACCTCAATCACGGCTGTGGCTGCATCAGCATCGGCCACGGCAACATTGCTTTCCGTGCAACCGGTCTCGGCGAGGAAGGCCTTGAGCATTTTGTTGTTGGTGGGGTCGTTGAGGGCCACTTCGCGGCCAAGTACAAAAGGCGAGCCATTTTTGGCCTGAATGTTTTTGGGTCGGGGAAGCAAATCCGAAATCTTAGCCTCTGAAGGTAAGACACAAGTCAAAGCCAATGCTGCGGCAAAGGCCAGTCGGGCAAGGTTTTTCATAGTGAGGTTTAAGGCGTTTTTAATTGATAGGACTATACAACGGCAAATTTGCCTATTTTTTTTCATTCGGCACCGCTTTGTCGCCACATTTTTCAAACGCCCCACGGCAGCGCTCAGACGGGACTCAGACGAGCCCGGCAGCCTTGTTCTTTCTCCCGGGCTTTCAATGACAAAACGCCGGCCGATTTAGACTTTTTGCTGCCTTGTTGGCATTTGTTTGCAATGGCTCAAAATTTTCTTTACAAACAGCGTTGAAATTCGTAACAGCTTTGTTGTTAGGTATATATGGCTTTCGGAAAATCTCAAAAGCCTTGCCGAAGCGTCTGAATGGCTATTTGTCATCCTCAAAAAAGTGGCGAGACGTTCTTGAAATAAGGACAGTCTTCCCTGTCATAAGGACAGAAATTTCTGCCATAAGTCCCGTAGCGCCCTGAAACACAAAAAAAGAGGCCGCCGAGCGACCTCTCTCCTATTTCCTGCCTCAAAGATAAGGCTTATTGTGACTCTGAAAAAAGACAGCCGGCCCCGGTCTTGCCGCCATCACTGTCCGCCGCCGGCAATGGTCTTGCGGTTGCGGCAGCCTTCGTCATAGCCGCGGCGGTAGCCCTCGCGATAGTTGGCGGCATAGGTGTCGCGGGCCACGGCGGTGGTGTAAGGCGGTGCCGAGAGGCTCTCAGCATTGTTTTCGCGGCCCTGACTGCCGTCGTAGTAGCCATCCCAATAGCCGTCTTCGGCTCCGGCCTCTTCGGCTGTGCGCTGGTCGCGGTCGGGGGTGAGGCTCGCGTCGGTCTGATGCAGTGAGTCGCGCACCGCGGCGTCAACGTCGGCGGCCACGGTCGTGTCGGGCACGGCCATGCGTCCCTTCCCGTCGGGAATGTGTGCCGGTTGAGCGGCATTGTCGGCGTCAGACTGACCGGTGGGGCCGGTGATGCCTTTGAGCAGAAACAAGATGCCACAGGCCACGAGCAGCACGGCCAGATAGATAATCGTATGCGTGGAAGGTACGTTTTTTCTTGACATAAGTTGTGTGAGTTTGAGATGAAACGACACGGCGGTCAGCGCTTTTTGGCCCGCAGACGGTCGCCGGCATCAATGCGCAAAAAGATGAAGAGCAAGAGGGTGAAGCCCCACAGCGACGAGCCGCCGTAGCTGAAGAAAGGCAGCGGAATGCCGATGACGGGCATCACGCCCATCACCATACCGACATTGATGAGCAGATGGAAAAACAAAATGCTGAGCACGCAGTAGCCATAGACTCGGCCAAACTTCGACGTTTGCCGCTCGGCCAGATGGACAAGTCGCAAGATGAGCGTCAAGAACAGCAGCAACACACCGGCTGATCCGATGAAGCCTTGCTCCTCGCCCACGGTGCAGAAGATGAAGTCGGTGTCTTGCTCGGGCACGTACTTGAGCTTGGTCTGCGTGCCGTTCATAAAGCCCTTGCCTTCAAGACCGCCCGAACCGATGGCGATTTTACTTTGGTTGACATTATATCCGGCGCCGGTGATGTTTTCTTCCATTCCAAGAAGCACCTTGACGCGAGTCTGCTGGTGGGGCTCAAGCACGTGGTTGAGCGTGTAGTCGGCCGTGTAGAGGAAGGCCGTAGACCCGATGGCGAAGACGGCAATGAAGACATAGCGGCCTATGCGCTCGCCTATGGACTGGTAGCCCAGATAGAGCGCCATGCCCACACAGACGGCCGTCTGAACCCAAGCCACGTCAAAAGGCACCACAAAGCGCGACACGAGCAGGGCCACCAACGTGGCCACACCGCCCCACACGGCCATGCGACGCCAGTGGGGCGTGCGCGGCAGATAGACCGCCGAAAGAATGACCGTGAAAAGCCATATCATGAGCAAGACCACAAACTCGCCCACGGCGGTGTGGCTGTGGGGCAAAGCTATGGTGGAGAAGCGCACGCCAATGACGAAATAGGCAATGGCGGCCGTGGCGGTGAACAAGATGGAGCCGGGCATGCCTTCACGGTAAAACATCAGGAAAAATGCCAGATAGACAAGAGCCGAACCCGTTTCGCGCTGCAACACAATAAGCACCATCGGTAGCAGAACAAGGCCGGCGGCTTTCATCAAATGCCGCATGTCGCTCAACACGCGCCCATAGCCCGACATAAACTTGGCTATGGCCAGCGCCGTGGCACACTTGGCCAGCTCGGCAGGTTGCAGACTCACGGCTCCCAGACTAATCCAAGAGCGGGAGCCTTTGATGTCTTTGGCCAAAAAAGGCGTCACCACCAAGACTATCATCATCAACCAGTAGACGGCGTCGGCAAGATTGTAATAATAGCGGTCGTCGGTCATCAATATGACAAAGGCCAACACGCCGGCACAGGCCATCCACACAAGCTGCTTGCCCGTGCGCGTGTCCCAACTGAAATAGTCGGTGTCACCAATGTCGTGGGTGGCGCCGCAAATGCTGAACCACCCGAAAACGAGCAGGAGGATGTAGATGACCACGACCACCCAGTCTATCGTAAAGAGAGGATATTGATGGACCTTACCTGACATAGTCGCCGTATTTGATGTGTTGATGTTGCAGCTTTTCGGCCTTGGCTTTGGAACTCTCAGAGAGTTCGCCGTTAAGGTATTGCTCCATGATGAGCGACCCGATGGGTACGCCATAGACGGCACCAAAACCGCCGTTCTCAATATAGGCTACCACGGCTATACGCGGTTTGTCCATCGGGGCAAATCCCATGAACGCGGAGTGGTCGTGGCCGCGGTTTTGAGCAGTGCCGGTTTTGCCACAAACCTCATAGCCGGGAATGGCTGCGGCGTGGCACGTGCCGCTCACCACGGCCTTGCGCATACCGGCCACGGCATAATCATACCAACGGCGGTCCACCTTGGTGTAGTGGCGCTTGGTGTAGAGCGTGTCGATGACGCCGCCCTGGATGTTCTTGACCATATGAGGCACATAATAATAGCCGCGGTTGGCCACGGTGGCGGCGAGGTTGCATATCTGAAGGGGCGTGGCCGTGACCTCACCCTGGCCAATCGAGATGGAAATGACGGTGAGCGCGTTCCAACTGCCCTTGTAGTGGTCGTCGTAGTAGTCGGCATTGGGTATCATGCCACGCCGCTCACCCGGCAGGTCGATGCCGAGCTTATAGCCGAAGCCCATGGCCACAAGGTGGTTTTTCCAGCAGGTCATGGCGGCCTGTGTGGAGCCATACTTACCCTTGTTGCCAAACATGCGATAGAGGTTCCAGCAAAAGTAGGCGTTGCACGATGTGCCTATGGCCGGTACCAGCGGAATGGGCGAACTGTGGCCGTGGCAGCCGAGGTGAAGGCCTTTGTAATTAAAGCCGTGACTGCAGGGGAAGGCCACGTCGGGCGTGATGCTACCCTCCTGAAGTCCCAAAAGGGCCTGGGTGATTTTGAATGTAGACCCCGGCGGATAGGTGCCCATTATGGCGCGGTTGAGCAAAGGTTTCATCGGGTCGGCAGCCAGGGCTTTGTGGTTTTTGCCGCGGTCGCGTCCCACCATCTGGCGAGGGTCGTAGGTGGGCGACGAGGCCATGCAGAGCACCTCGCCGGTGGAGGGCTCGATGGCTACGATGGCACCCAGTTTGCCCTCAAGCAGTCTCTCGGCCAAGGCTTGCAGTTCAAAGTCGACGCTCAGCGTGAGGTCGCGGCCCGGCACGGCGGCTTTGTCGTAGCGGCCGTCTTGATAGCGGCCCTGTGTGCGGCCGTGGACGTCGCGTAGCAGGATGTGCATGCCCTTTTCGCCGCGCAACACGTCTTCATAGGCGCGCTCTATGCCCAGTTTGCCGATGTAGTCACCCCGACTGTAATAGGCGTCGGCGGCAATGTCTTGCTCGCTCACCTCGCCCACGTCGCCCAGGATGTGGGCACCGAGGCCGGTGGCGTAATGACGCACGGTGCGTCGCTCTGTCGAGAAACCCTTGAACTGATAGAGCCGCTCGTTGATGACGGCAAATTCTTGTGCCGTGATTTGCGTGAGGAAGGGCTGCGGCGTGTAGCGCGAATAGCCTTGCTTCGTCTTGATTTCGGCCATACGCTGCGCGTAAAACTCTGGTGTGATGCCAATGGTGCGGCAAAACTCAAGCGTGTCGATGCCCTTTTGCTCGTTCATGGTCACCATAATATTATAGGAGGCCTCGTTATAGACAAGCAACTTGCCGCGACGGTCGTAGATCAGTCCGCGGGCCGGAAACTGTATCTCCTTACGGAAGGCGTTGGAGTCGGCGTTTTTCTTGTAGTCGTCACTCATCAGCTGAAGCGAAAAAAGCCGCACCATATAGAGCACGACTACGCAGACGGCAATGCCGCCTATGACATATTTCCGGTTGCTGAAATTCGGTTCGCCTGACATAAGGAGGATAGCAATACAAAAGTGTGCCTAACGGCTGCCGCGCAGGCGCTCAAAACACAAAACAAACACCAGCGTCAGCGCACTGCTCGAAGCAATCTGCAGAAGCAGGTCGGGCCAAAGCGAAAAGGTGAAGGCTTCAACGACAAAAAAGGCTGTGCAATGCAAGAGAATGGCAAAAAGGGCGTAGCGACTGAAAGGCCCCCACTTCATGGCACTTGCTGAAGGCTCGGGGGCCTCGCCGTCGGTCTCGGCCGGCGAGAAAAGCGAGAGCAACAGGGGAACAAACAGACCGCATAGGCAAAGGGCCGACGCGGTGAGGCCAGGGGTGTTGCTGAAAATATCGAGCGCCAGACCAAAGGCAAAACCCGTCACGATGTAAAGCCATCGCGGCGTCGTGCCGGGCATGATGATGAGCAGGTAGACATAGGGCATAGGAGTGGCATAGCCCCAAAGGTGGATGTGGTTAAATACCAGCACCTGCAGGAGCAGCAACGCTGCGGCCCAGCCTATTCTCGATAATATGGTCTGTAGCATAGTGTGGTCTGGATTAATGCCGGCTCATTTGCGCCTCGGCCTCGTGGGCATGGTGATAGAGAGAGTCTATCTCGGCCTTATACGGCGTGGCCACCACGGCGACGTCGCGGATGCGGGCAAAGTCTGTGCCGAGATTGACATCAAGCGCATAAGACTGTCCGTCGGCCGAATTGTTGACGGCCTTTATGCGACCAACGAAGATGCCCGGCGGAAAAACCGATGAGTAGCCGCTGGTCTCGACGACACCGCCGGGTTTGATGCCGGCATAGCGGGGAATGTCTTGCAGGGTGGCATGAAGCAGGCTGCCGCCTTGCCAAGAGAGATAGCCAAAATAGTTTTCGCCTCTCACACGACAGCTCACGTTTGACATGGCATTAGTCAAAGGGATGATGAGCGCGTGGTTTTGTTCCACCAGATAGACAATGCCGACCACGCCGCCGCCTCCCACGACGCCCATCTCCGGGCGCACACCGTCGGCCGTGCCTTTGTCGATGACGAGATAGCCACCCCGACGTGACGAAACCGAGTTGGACACGACCGTGGCCGGTATCAGCGTGTAGGTTTCCAGCACTCGGGCCACTTCGCGTGCCGTATAGCTCGAGTCGGCCCCAAACTGACGCAGGCGTTCGCGCAACTGCTCGTTTTGTATCTGCAATTGCAGATTGCGCTGCGTCAGGTCTGCATTGACTTCGCCCAATTGGATATAGGCCTTGGCCTCATCATAGAGTCCGCCGATGGCCGCCGCAGTGCCGTTGGCCGCCGACAGGGCCACACTGCCCTGATAGCTGTTGAAGCGGCAAAGCAACACAAAACTCACCACCTCAAGCACGACGAAGAGCAAGAGGTAGTGGTATTTTCGGAAAAACTCAATGAGATAATACACCGGCGGTAAAGAGGAGGGAAGATTAAAAAAGGAATGAGGCCTGACGGCCCAAGTTGGCAACCGTGGCGTAGCCGAATCTGCCGGCCGCGCCACGGTTATGATGAGTCCGAGCGAAATTATCGCATCAAGAAGGTAAACTTCTCTACGTTCTTGAGCGCTATGCCCGTACCTCTGGCCACGCAGAGTAGAGGGTCTTCGGCCACGTGTACGGGTATGTTGATTTTGTCGGTCAAGCGTTTGTCGAGGCCGCGAAGCAGGGCGCCGCCACCGGTAAGCCAGATACCGTTTTTCACGATGTCGGCATAGAGTTCGGGAGGCGTTTGCTCGAGGGCCGAGATAATGGCATGTTCGATGCGGGCTACTGACTTTTCGAGGCAGTGGGCAATTTCTTGATAGCACACAGGCACCTCCATAGGCATAGCCGTAATGCGGTTAGGTCCGTGCACCACGTAGTCTTCGGGTGCATCTTCACCCAGGTCGGTCAGGGCGGCACCTACGTGTATCTTGATGCGTTCTGCCATGCGCTCACTTACTTTCACGTTGTGCTGACGACTCATATAGTCCTGAATGTCGGCGGTGAAATCGTCGCCGGCCATTTTGATGGAGTTGTTTGACACGATGCCGCCGAGCGAAATCACGGCAATTTCGGTCGTACCGCCGCCGATGTCAACCACCATGTTACCCTCAGGAGCGTTGACGTCAATGCCCACACCGATGGCAGCGGCCATAGGTTCATAGAGCAGGTAGATGTCGCGGCCGCCGGCGTGTTCGGCAGAGTCGCGTACGGCACGCAGTTCGACTTCGGTAGAGCCCGAGGGCACGCCGATGACCATACGGAGCGAGGGCGTGAAGAGGCGGCGACCGGTGTGTACCATCTTGATGAGGCCGCGCATCATTTGCTCGCAAGCGTTAAAGTCGGCAATCACGCCGTCGCGCAGGGGGCGGATAACGCGTATCTTGTCGTTGGTCTTTTCATACATCAACTTGGCCTTCTCGCCGACGGCAATCATATTGTCGCCCATGCGGTCGATGGCCACTACGGAAGGCTCGTTCACCATAATCTCATCACCACTGATGATAATGGTGTTGGCCGTGCCGAGGTCGATGGCCAGTTCTTGGTTAAACGAGAACAGGCGCGAGAAAATATTCTTAAATCCCATGTTGTAGTGTGTGGAAAGGTGGGGTATGATTATTTGCCGTTAAACCAAGCGGCGATGGCGGTGTCGTAGTGGCTACTGACGCCGAAAGCCTTGGCAGCGAGAGCCTTGCGCTCTTCGCGACTGGAAGCGGCGCCATGGGCTTCGAGAATGGCCTGAAGGTCGGCATATTCTGCCTTTGAAGGCACGATGACCACGTCTTCGAAGTTTTTGGCACCGGCACGGATGAGTGAGATGCCGCCTATGTCGATTTTTTCGATAATGTCGGCTTCGGCCGCACCGCTGGCTACGGTCTGCTCAAAGGGGTAGAGGTCTACGATGACAAGGTCAATCTCGGGGATGTCATACTGTTGCATTTGTTCGCGGTCGCTCTCCAAGTCGCGTCGGCCAAGGATGCCGCCGAACACTTTGGGATGAAGCGTCTTGACACGTCCGCCAAGGATGGAGGGATAAGTCGTGAGGTCTTCCACCTTCTTGCAGGGGATGCCGAGCGACTCAATAAACTGTTGGGTGCCGCCGGTAGAGAGCAGCGTGACGCCTTCGGCGTGGAGTTTGGCAAGGATGCTGTCGAGCCCGTCTTTGTGGAAAACGGAAACGAGTGCCGTCTTAATTTTCTTTGTACCTGACATTTATCTTAGTGTTTGTTGTTTTGATTATTGATGAAACACTTTAGGAGTCGTCCCTAAAGTTTTGCAAAGTTACGCCAAGCTTTTTTTATGCCCAAAAAAACAGCGGCGTAATTTCACAAACGTTTAATTTTGAGGGGCTATTGGGGGCTTCTTTGATTTGTGGCATCGTTGCAAGTGATGGCTCCTGCCCGGGTGTTCCCGGTGCTTGACTCGTTTGGTCATAATCTTGCTTAATGATGGCATAATCTGGTGTTTCTATTCATTTATTGCCATATCTTTAGATATAAGCAGCACCTCAGCAAAGTAAAAAACCTTTGGCTTCCCTTTTGTCATTGCATTAGGTTTGCACTATTTTTGCCAAAAAAACAAAGCAGAAATGATGAAAACAATAAATGTCGTGGCTGCGATTATTCGAGATGCAAACGGGCGTATTTTATCTACCCAAAGAGGCTATGGGGAATGGAAGGGCTGGTGGGAATATCCCGGCGGGAAAATGGAGGGCGGAGAAACACCGGAGGAAGCACTGAAGCGCGAAATACGCGAAGAACTATCAACAGAAATCAGTGTGGATGAGTTCTTTTGCACCGTCGATTATGATTATCCGGCTTTCCACTTGACGATGCACTGTTATCTTTGCTCAATGCTCACGGGGGCGTTGCGCTTGAATGAGCATAAGGCTGCCCGTTGGCTAAAGAGAGATGAACTGGGCGGTGTGAAGTGGTTGCCTGCTGATGTGGAAGTGGTGGAGATGTTGAAAAGTTGCTTATAAAACAGCCTTAGTCTCAGTGTCAATCTCAATCTGATAGTCGGACAAATACGCATTGATGCAGTCTTGAAATTGCTCACGACTCTTATCCAAAAGATAGGTCCGGCTTAGATTGATTACCTGCTTGCACAAATCAACGTCGAACATACCAATATGTGTGTATGCTCTATCGACCCCAAGCTTTTTTGAGAGCCAAGTGTATGCATTATATCGACTCATAAAATGGTTCTCCCAAATCATATCGAAGATCAAGTGCGCACAATGTTTATATCTGCGAAGTTCCTCATTAGCCAGTCTGCCCAATGATTTGCTACTGTCCTTATGACATCCCACATAAGCGTTGCAGTTGCGGCAAATATACATTTGTCCATAAGACACTCCATCGTAAATCTCAGCGCTGTCTATCAACTTGGTTTTACATTTGCAATAAGGACAAATTTTCCCGGATATAATGTCAATGTCAAATGAAGTCATAGTCAAGCCGACGTGCATTTTTATTAGTTAATCAAGGTCATTGTGTATTCATTTATGCCACGCGACAGACTCTTCGCACGACACCACAAAAGTAGGCATAATCCGGTGGGATTTCAAAGCTGTCCTAATTTTTTTATTCCGGTTTTTTATAAAAACCAATACTTTTCCCAAGCGATAGTCATATAACAGGCAGACCAACCGGAAACTATGATATTGCAAAAAAACTATCGGTGTAACTCAAACTATTGAGCTACACCGATAGAATTGTGATGATATTTAATCAGATACTTACTTCACCTCCTCGAAAACGACTTTAACTGACTATCAATGCGTTAGCACAGGATGTTGCACACATGTCGCAAAAACGGAAATAACCATTGATAATCAACATGTTACAAAATCGCTGAATGGTATATATTTCTCCCCAAACAACCAAAAGAAAACACAGAAAAAATCGCAAACGTGCCACATTTTTTTGATTTTGATAGGCATATGGAATGCAGAAATGGCAATAAAACGGAGAATGGACCAGGACACATGTGATGCTCTCACTATTCATTTTCTTGGTTAACAGATGCTTCTTCGGCGGGAATAAAAGGCATTACTTTGTCCACATTGTCATATTCTCCTTCATTAGTCAAACGATATTTTATTTTGATGCTGACTATAGGATATTTATCAGACTTAAAGAATAACTTTGGTCCCCATATTGCAGTAAACAAAGAATACTGATTAGCCTTATCGCCAAGCTTAGTCTTTATTGGCTCTTCAAGTAATTCTGGATGCTTAGATATCTTTTCAAGAGACAGCCAAAGGCCATATAAATCATTCATCTTCTTCAAACATAACTTCTGCTGTTCTTCTGCTGTTGGTTCATGGAAATCCAAGGATGGTCGGTCTTCAAATCTCATAACATAAACCATCTGAGAGAAAAATTCAGTACTACAATCTAATGAAAGTATCTTGATTCCCTTATACGAATACTTATGATCCGTTTCTTTCTTAAGATCTTTTATTGAACCAATATAATAGTCAAAATAAAGTCCAAAAGCAATTATATAATGCTGTTTGTTGAGATTTAGTTTATCAATAGCTTGGAACAAATCTTCTGATGACAAACTATAGTCCGTTAGACTATGTTCCGCAAAGAACGAACTTGCAAACATATGCTGAAAGTTGTGTAGCATATAGGATGACATACAACCTGCTATACCAGCATGTCCCACATCTGGATTATCCACAAACGCAGTATTGGGGAAAGGCATTGTCACTGATGAATTCAAGTTATAACAGTTATCCTGTGAGAATCTTCTTCCAAACAAATCACCATATGGTGCCACTGCTCTTATGATATTACCAGTTAACTCTCCTTCTACAGAATCGACTTTCTCTTCGCTTAAAGGAAGGGAAGTTCTTAACTGCTCCATCTTATTAAGAATTTCATTTTGCATGCGAGATGTCAATTCGTCCGGTCTCAAAAGAATTGTTTTGTCATAAAGTTGTGTCTTTTCTTCAATAACCTTATCAAAGGAGCTAAACCCTATAATATCGAGTAATTCTTTGTTACTGTTAATCCGTTCCAACCATCGCTTGAATACATCTAAATTTTCCCTCAAAGTGTTTAGTTCTGACAAGCTGTCTGGTAATGCACCTGTATTTAGTACAGACTCATATCCATAGTTCCAACGTATAACATAAATACGATAAGCCAGTAGTGCAAGATAGCAATTTGCGGCACCTACAATTTTACCTTCTGTAATACCGTGCATATTAGGCATCTGGTATCTTGATTCATAATAGAACGGATCAACAAAACTATTATGGTTTATTTTATTGAAGGCATCTATTATATCACTTATATTTGAAGGCACTAAAGGATAGGATGGAGGTTCTGATTGTGTAAATGAAAGCATAAGTTCCAACAATCTATATTTCTTCTCCTGGATAAGCATTGCGCACAACATGATGTGAAACTCCATGAAGTTCTCACGTTGTTTCTGTTTTTCTTCAATTTGCTCTTGACTATATGGTTTACCTTCCTCATCATAGAGATATTGGTGTATAGGTTTCATAAAAAGAGCTATCTTCTGTGATGCCATTTTCCAATACTCCATAATCCACACATCTTTGTTATA
>SFFB01000034.1 GCA_004557035.1 Bacteroidales bacterium
TGAAAGCCAAAACCGGTTTTTGTGATATTATTGAGCGGCCACGCATGGCCTGAAGGGCCGTAACATTTTAGCCCGGGTCGTTAGGCCCGGGTTGTGGATGATCCCTCTAATCTCCGGCCTGCAAGGTCGGCACAATGAGCGGCGAGGATTGATTGAGAATCATATGAATAATCCCGCAATGTGCCGACCTTGCAGGCCGGATTTATGGTGTACATCGTATACCCAGGCCTAACGAACCGACGCCAAGGCGAGTGCAGAAGACAAGCTGTGCTTGGATTATGCCGAACCGCGAAGGAGGAAGACGAAGTCAATTGGGCTATTATGTGACGCCCTTTCAGGGCTTTCAGGGCCGCACCCCAATCCCCCCTAAAACCAATCTCATTTTCAATCACAATGTGACGGTCCTTTCAACCCCGTTGCCCAATCGCCCAGAAAAATGCCTCCAATAAGCGCCCTCCACGCCAATTGCAATGCATTGCAATCGTCGTGGAGGGCGCATGGTGTTTGGTCGATTATCGCCTACATCGGTTTAATCATTTTCTCGATAAAGGCGATTTCTTCTTCGCTTAAATGATATTTGGCATAGAGTTGGCGGTCTATCTCAGGCACTGATTGACTCCAGTCGATGTCCGAATTCGGGGGGGTAAATTCTTGGATAGGAATAAACCTAAAGACTTCTTTAGATACTTGCATAGTACCCTTGCCAAAATACAAGAGAATTTTAAAGAAGTTTGTTTGCATATATTTGTAACAATTCCTTTGCTGAATCTCACTTTCAAAAGGACCAATAAGTAGAAATGTTTCCGTGCATACAGAATTAGGTTCACCTATAATCGTATCTGGTGGAGTTAGTGCATTTGTTGAATAACTTGTTGTAAAAAACAATTTATGCTTATATATCGCTTCCTGATTTTTCGTTACAATTTCACTGTTGATATAACCTATTTTCCTTCGAGCACCACCTTTTATACCTTTAACGCCATAGACCTTAATTGAATTATCATACGGTAAATCCTGTAGATTAGCAGAAGGATATCTTTCTGGTGCATTAAATAAGTCTTTTCTAATTCCAAAAGGTTTTGTTAATGAAATAATATCCTTAAAAAGAATATTACCATCAACAACCTTCCTAATTATTGAGAACCGTCTTGTATCACGAATAACAATATCACTATTCCCATCAGACAGACAACGATATTCAATAATTTTTTCACCCGAATAATCCATATATGTATATAACGTTTTTCCATTATGGTTCCTATCCCAAAGGAAATAACATATTCCGCCATCAATGTGTTGACCTCTAAACAGCGTACCAGAATCCTCATAATCAAAGAAATGAGATAAATGTTTATCGTTCATCATATCTCTTCGAAAAGATTTTAAAGAAACCTTTCCTCCTATCATCCATTTTGAAGGCATAATTAGAGCAACTCTTAAGGATTTGATTTTCTTTGCTATCTCAAAGAAATATTGATATACAGGGTTTGCGGCATCATCAGAAGCACCACTGCCATCATTAACTTGATACGGCGGATTACCCACCACGGCATCGAATTTCATATTATCGTCGTTGTTTGCTTTCCAATAAGAATGGCCACGACGCACTTTGGTGATAAAGTTGTCGGGCTTGTTTTTGATTTGATTGATAAGGTCTTCAAAATAGCGGGTGTTGACACGGGCCGGACGGAAACCCACAAGGGTGCGGCGCGTGATGCTCTTGGCCATAGGCGTCTTGCAGATGACGAAGACGTTGCGGGCCACGGCCTCGTCCCAGAGGGCCTGCTCCTCTTCGATGCTCTCGGGCGAGAACATGGCGTTTTTTACCCTCGCGCGATAGACGCTGTAGGCCACATAGAGCGGATAGAGACCCGACTTGGAGTTGATTTCGAGCACGTGGCTCTCGGGCGAAAACACCTGTGCAGTCACGTCGCCACGGTCCACGTAGCGCGGGTCGGCAAGGGGCTGCTCATAGTGCTCGTCGTAGAAGCAATAGCCACCCAGCGTGTCGGCCAGATGCATGTTCACCACGCGCCACGGCGTGAGCACGGTCTCTTTGTCGGGATTACGGAAGGTGGAAAAGATGGTCGTGATGCGCTCAATGCGTTCCTCCACGCTGAGACGGTCGGCGGCACGTGCCATAGAGCGGATGCGCTTGGCGGCAGCGGCAAAGATGTCGGCATCGTAATAGCGCTTGAACTTGTTGAAGTCGGCCTTGGTCACGCCGCGCGGCATGAACTCTTCCCACGACTGCGGGTCGATGAGCGAGGCGAAGTTGTCGATGGTGATGGGCGTCTCTTCGTCTTTCACCTCGGCCCCATAGATCATCAGAGGCTCAGGGTTTCGGCCTCTTCATATTCCTCGTTGGTGAGTCCCTGGCTGTTGATGTCGATGTCTTTGGTCTTGGGCGAGGCCTTGGTGGCGCCGATGGTCTTTTTGAGTTCGGCAAAGTCGTTGAGCGCCACGTCGTCGAGTTTGAGCAGTTCGTCGCTGTAGAGGCGGTTGTCTTCAAACCCGTTGTTCACCACGCGCTCAATATAGGCCCGCTTGAGTTGGCGCAGCATTTCGGTCTCGTCATAGGGCGTCATGCGGCTGCCCTCAATGCCAATGACGGGACAGAAGTTGAGAAACTCGCCCATGGCGCGGCGGTCGCCGTCGGTGGTCTGTCCGGCCTTGACCGACACCTTGGCCGTCTCGGCGAGGACGCGCAGCGTGCGGTCGGGGGCAAAGTCGAAGACGTAGTGGCGGCACCGGTGGCATAACCGCCCGAGAGCATAAACACGGCCGTCCAGGGTTTGACACTGACGCCGGTGGTGAGGCGGCCACAAGAGAGGGTGATGGTGCGTGTCTGGTCGGGGTCGGGCCCGATGGCCTTCTCTACGGCCGTGAGGGCGTCTTGGCTCTCTTCGTCGCGTGTACCGTCGCCGGCCACGTTGACCACCTGGAAATGCTGGAACACGGGATGATGGTCGAGCAGCGTCTTGAGGGCCTTGGCCGCAGCCACGCCGGGCACCATCCAGAGCGTGTGGCGGAAGATGTCGCGATAGGTGTCGTTGGCATAGGGATAGCAACTGTCGGGGTCGTCTTTGGCCAGGAGGTTGACGAAGGCCCTGACGTCCGGCTCGTGTGTGAAACGGCCGTCGTGGCCCACACGGAAAAACTCGGTGAAGTTGAAAGCCACGTCGTCGACATAGTCGTGGAGCAGTCGGCCGAGGTCGTAGGTATAGATATTCATGCGCGGCAGACCGGCATAGGGATTGGGGTCGCCAAAGTGGGTTTTGTCCCAGTCGGCCTTGGCGCGTTGCTCCATCACATAGTCCCAGGTGTAGATGTCGTCTTCTTTATAGTCGTGGAGCAGGTTGAAGGGCGTGCCCGAGAGGCGCAACACCTTGGTGGAGGGTTTGACCAGTTCGCCCATGACCGCCTTGCCCAATTCGGTCTGCGTACCCTCGTGGGCTTCGTCGACAATGATAAAATCCCAAGGCGTGGCAAAGACGTCGTCGTTTTTGTCGAAGTGGCCGCCCACCAGTTCCGAGCCGCGCAGGTCTTGCATCGAGGCGAAATAGACATAGTGCAGCCCCTCTTTGGCGGCGCGTTTTTCCAGAAGTTGGTGAGGCTCGCCATTGCTCTTGGAGCCGTAGGCATAGTGGGGGCTGTCGTAGAATATCTTGCCGAAATCTTCAAACCAGCCGGCGTCCACCACGGGTCTGTGGGTGAGGATGAGTGTGCGGCCAAACTGCAACTCTTTGACCACCTGCAGGGCCGAGAGGGTCTTGCCAAAACGCATTTTGGCGTTCCAGAGCATCTGTGTGCTGCCGCGGCCAAACTGCTTTTTGGTCTTGTCGATGGCTGCGCGCTGTTCGGGCCGGAAGACGATGGGGCTGCGGTCGGTGGAGATTTCGGCCGCCGTGAGCGAGGCCTTGCCGGCTTTGACGGCGGCAATGGCCCGTTTGACGGTCTCAAGGTCGGTGACAAACCACTCGTTGGGATTGCCGTCGACGAGGAAGGTTTTGCGGCTTATGCCCGAGCGCTCCAAGACCCGGTGCACCTCCTTGTCGTTGAACGAGCAGATGCGCTTGTCTTTCACAAAGAGCGTCAACTCGGTGTAGAGCAGTTCGTAGACAATGCCGGCCGTTTGCGTGTATTGGTTGATGCGCTCCCTGGCGGCTTGATTGAGCACCTTGCAACCAGGCACCAGTCCGAAGACATTGTCTGTATTGCAAGTCGCTTCGCCCACTTTGAGACATCCTTTGTGGGCCGCGTCGTTAATGCGGAACACATAAATGAGTTTGGGCTTTAAGGACGATTCAAACTGCATAGGCTGTCACTTGTTGATGAGGTCGATAAATCTGATTTTCTTGCCTTTCTTTCCGTCTTTGATGAGGCAAAGATTGGACGTGTCGTCAAAGAGAGAAGGCTCGCGAGGCTCTTCGCCGGGAATGCAGCCTTTGAGCCCGTCCATTTGCCAGACATTCCACGAGATGATGTAGGCGATATAGTCGAGCGACGTCTGCAGAGGCATCTTGCCGAACTTGGCCCGATAGTATTCGATGAAAGAGACCAGCATGGCTTCGCGGGCCAGGAGCAGGCTGTCGCCCTGCCACTCGTAGGCGTAGGTGTGTTTGTAGGCAGCCTGTACGGCTTTGAGCCATTCGCCCGAGGTGTGTACATTCTCGCTGACGACGCGCAGTTTGCGGTCGAGCAGTCCGATGCGGTTGGACAGCGGAATGAAGTCGCCGGTGGTGGTGTCGTAGCGGCTGACGATGTAGGGCGCCTCGCCGCAGGTGATTTCGAGTCGTGTGCTGTTGACGTAGTCGCGCCAGGTTTTGCCTTCGGGGAAGCCGACGGGCTCGGTGGTGGTCTGCCATGTATGGGTGCCGTCGTCGAGCGTGATTTCCCGGTTGAACACGCCTTGGCGGCCAAACCAGGCGTCGTCTATGAGATTGTTTTGGGCATTGCATATCCACGAAGGCGTAAAGACCTCGGCCATTTCGCGTGAGCGGGCGGTCTGTGTGTCTTTATGTTTCTTCACCCGAGGCATCACCACGTGGCCGCGCTCGCCGGTGATGAGCGGGGGCAAGATGGGGTCGGCATAGGCATAGCCTGGCCCGAGCGCGGCATAGTCGTCGGTAGCCCAGAAGATGTTTTCCTGGCGCTCGGGTGTGCTGCGAGTGTGGTCTTTGAGGAGGATGTTGAGCAGCTGCGGCGAGAGGTCGCGCAGGGTGTCTTCGAGTATGTCGGCTTGATTGAATTCTTGGCACATGGCGTGATGGGTGAGCGAGGAGGTTATTGTTTGTCCAACAGACCTCTGATTTGCTTGTCGAAGTCGGAGTCTATGCGTTGTGTTTTGTTGAAAATGTCGTATTCGCTTTCGGCCTTCTTTTTGGCTTGGGCGGCTGATATGCGGCCCATTGACGAAAACGGGTAGCCTTGAGGGACGACACGCGATAGCCGACGGCTATGATGGCATCTAATGAATAAAAGTCAATAAACTCCTTCACCTCGCCACGAATGCCTCGATTGACGACTGTTTCCATTTTGGAAATAGTCGTATCTGATTGAAGTTCTCCTTCACCAAAAATATTCTTCAAATGCTTACTGATGGCCGAGACGCCCACCCCAAACAGTTGGGCCATGGCCTTCTGGGTGCACCAAATGGTTTCGTCTTTGATGACAACCTGCACCCTACCCTCTTCATCGGGAAGGCTATATAAAAGGAACTGTATCTCGTTTTTCATAATTTCTCAAACGCCCTCATGGTTTTGGTTGGTCGGCCGGTGCGGCTACAAACGGCCGAACATCCGAAAAAATGCTGTTATGCAAATCTACTATAATCCGCTTTGATGATGAAATGAATGGAATATATTTTTTAACGCCGCTCGCCATACGCTTATCAAAACCTGAAGAAAACTGTGCAACCCTACATTGACCAGGGATAAATCATGATATACCAAAGCCGTGGGCAATGTAGGGTTGACCCGCTCAACTCTACACAACCGGGCCACACACCGCACAACCCCACACCATTCCCCCCGTTTCTCTATACCCTAATTGTTGCCTTTTTCCCAATCACACAGTCACGGGCTTGTATCGCACTGAGAATTAGCGAGATGCTGTGATTGAACGGTTCAATCACGCTAATCACAGGCAGAAATAGGTTCGCAGATTTGCGAATTTCCTTTTATTGCGCTACCTTTGCAATATTATGCTAATCGCGTTCGATCAAGACTATTTGCGTGAGCTTTACCAAACAGGGCAGACGAAAGATAAACGCCACCGCTATCAGCCTCAAGTGGTCAAAGGCTATATAAAAGCCGTAGACGCACTAAAAGCAGCCAAACGCATAGAAGATTTATATCCTTTTAAAGGCTTGAACTTTGAAGCTTTACAAGGCGACAAAAAGGGCCGTTGTTCCATAAGAGCCAACGGACAATACCGCGTCGAATTTACCATCAGCGAAAAAGACGGAGAACAAATAGCCACCCTCTGCCTCATTTTAGAACTCAGCAATCATTATCAATAACCCACCATGGAGACTACCACACACATCTATAACCCTTACGATTTTGAACCGTTCGAGCCCACTCATCCCGGAGAACTCTTGAACGATGAACTGCAGGCCAGAGGGTTGACGCAAAAGAAATTTGCAGAAATACTGAACATCTCCAGTTCTGTGCTCAACGAGGTGATTAAAGGCAAACGACCTGTATCGCCCGAATTGGCCTTTAAGATTGAAGCGGCCACCGGGACTAAGGCTTATGTATGGATTGAACTTCAAACGCACTACAACTATTGGATGGCCAAACGCAACAAGAAGCTTTCAACCGTTTTGGATAAAATCCGACAAAACGTGGCCGTGCTTTAATTTGAACAATCCCTCACAACGTCCGCAATCCGACTTTTTGTCTTTTGCCCAAAGCCACGAAAAGGGTATCTTTGAGACAGGAAAGGAGATGGAGGAGCACGGTAGGCTATTTTGCAAGAGGCCAGCGACTTAGGGGATGAATTCGCCGGTCTCTTGTCAGTATCGGAGGAAAAACTGGAAGTATCGCAGTAATTCCTGTCCTTAGGGCAGGAATTTTTGTCCCTATGGGAGTAAGGAGAAAGTGACTCGGCGCGAGTTTGGAGAGGAAATGTCGAAAATTATTGACGCTGAAAAGATTAAATGACAGTCAAGACGAGGCCAAATGGCGAGATGGCATTTTGGCGCCGATTATTTTTGTCACGTTTGACCCCGATATTTGTACATTGGCCGCAGACGGCGGAAAGGCGCAAAGCGTGATTGGCGTGACTGGAGCGTTCAATCACAGCATTTCACTCATTGTCAAGGCGATACAAGCCCGTGACTGTGTGATTGGGGAAAAGGCAACAATTTGGGAGAATAGGTTTTTTGAAGGCCATCACTGCCGCGACTTAGCGCACCTTGACGGTTTGCCGACGGGCATCCCACACCTTGCGTGCCAACGTGGGCACTGAGACGGGTGCGTGGGTGGGGCGGCCCTGAAGGTCGTGCCACTGTGGCGAAACGTGCTGATCGGCCACGGACGCGGTGAGGCCACTGACGCTGCCGGGTATGGTGAAGGTCACCTCCTGCTGCACCGTCCAGGGATGGCGCACCATAAGACGATAGGTCTCGCCCGGTATGAGGCCGCTGAAGGTGATGGTATCGGTTTCGCTCTCGCCGGCGGGCAAAAAACAATAGTCGGCATGGGCCGGGCCGTTGTGGTCGCCGGTGATATCGGCCCGGATGACCTCATAGGTGACGAGACTGCCGGCACGGCCGGCTTCGGGGGCATTGGTGATGGTCTGCAAAATCTCGACTACGCCCTCGGCCGGAAACGAGAGTTGTGGTTCGGCAAAAGAGAGGTCGGCCGGAGTGCCGTCTGCTATGGAGATGGGTGTGGAGAAGACGATGTGTGCATCGTCGGCCGAAAAGTGCATCGTGCGCTCGCCGCCGGCATCAAACCGGGCCATGAACGGCAGAATGGCGGACTGGCCGGGATCAAGACGGATGCCGGTGAAGCCGGCATAGTCTCCCTGGACGAAGAGCGCCGTGTCGGTGGGCAAGGTGGTGAAGACTTCAAACGGCGTGGTGAGGTCGAGGTCGCTCGTGTTGGTGAGATGGAGGGTGAGTGGCGTGATTTTGCCCACCTCGGCCGGCAGACTCACGACGACGGAGTCTATGCGGACCTCAAGACCGGTGCGGGAAAGGGTGTCGGGCAAGACCGTTTCGACCGCGTATGGACTGAGCAAAACGGCCTCTTGATTGCAAAAGAAACCCTCATAGGCCCCGGTGGAAGTAAGGTCCCAGGCGGGCTCGGCGGCGTTGAGCAGGTCGAGACGGAAATAGCCGTCGTAGTCGCCGTCGACACCCCAATTGACATGAAACAGTCCGTCGGCATCAAGCCCGTCGAGCACAAAGGCATGGCCGTTAAGCCGCATGGCACTGCCTGCATAACACACCGGTCGGCCGGCCTGTATCTCACCACGCAACATACGGAGCCAGTCGGTGGTGGTGTATTTGTAACTGTCGGCGTAGTGCACATAGGGAAAACCGAAAGCCCTTCGCAACGGTTCTTCGGCACGATGGAGGGAGGCGCCGCTCGAAGCCGGTCCCCAGTTCATCTTGACGGCCATGCCCAACCACAATGACAGACGGGCCACGGCCTCGGCTTCGGCCTCGGTGTAGGTGCCGGGGATGTCGTAGTTGTCGCGGATGAGACGTGTGTCGACAGACGCACCGGCGTAGACGGTGGGTATGGTGTAATGGGCCGTGGTCCATCCGGCGAGAGAGTCTTGCAGGGTGACGACGGGACGATGGTAGGAGATGACTTCTTCAAGAGCCGTGGCCACACAACCCACCACGCAACGCTCGGCAGAGACGGTGCCATCGTCTGCAGTGTAATAGGGACAAAGGTTGTTGTAGGGGGCCAACTGATGGCGGACTGCACTGAGCAACGGGGCCACCACGGGACCGTCATAAGCCTCGGCGGCCGTGGCGAGGCCGGACTTGTAGCGCCGGTCGTAGAGTTGTAGCCACGGAGTAAGGAAGGCGGGGAGTGCCGCAGTATTGCCGGCGGGACAAGAGCCATAGGCCAAGACCTCCGGCCAACGCTCGTCGGCAGCCATCAAAGCAAAACGGCCCTTGCCATCGGCATAAAGACGGCCCGAAGACCGAGAGGCCATAAGCGTGAGCGACGCCGGCTCGACACGGCGAGGCCGAGAGGCCGACGAGGTGGAGGCAGAAAGACGTTCAAACAGAGCGGCGGCACGACGGCGGGAAGTCGTTTCGTCCACGGTCTGAGCCACGACAGACGACCATAGGCCCAAGACAGCCAAGACCGTCAACACAGTCCTGTGGCCATGGCGACAGACGACGGAACGTGCGTTTCTCAAAAACATAACAACGGAAACGGAGGAAAAGGATTATAACAATGGCGAAAGAATACGGGTGTAGGACTCGAGCAACCGGCGACGCCACGACCGGCGACGCCACTGGCTGAGTTTGACTTCTTCACAACCTTTGAGGTCGTCTTCGAAGGCCTGACGCAGCGCCCGTGCCGCCGGATGGCCATAGATGAAGGCGTTGGCCTCGAAGTTGTTTTCAAAACTACGGAAGTCCATGTTGGACGAGCCGACGGTGCACCAATCGTCGTCGGCCACGGCACACTTGCTGTGAAGGAAGCCTTCGCGATAGGTGTAGACCTTGATGCCGGCCTGGAGCACGACGGTGAAATAACTGTCGTTGACATAGCGCAGCCAAAAGGCATCGGGCCGCTCGGGCACCATCAGCCGCACGTCGACGCCGCTCATTGCCGCCGTCTGGAGCGCTTGAAGCACGGGTTCGGTGGGCATAAAATAGGGCGTCTGGATGTAGACGTAGCGACGGGCATGTTGGATGATCCACGTGAGGCCGTACATAATTTCGGGATAGCGCGAAACGGGATTGGAAGGCACTATCTGCATGAGGCAGTCGGGCACGTCTGGACGCCCGGCAGGGGCCTCGGCAAGACGGGGAATGGCTTCGTCGATATCTTCACCTTCACCACGAATGAAACACCAGTCGGCCAGGAAGAGCCGCTGAAGGTCGGCCACGGCTCCGCCCTCGAGGCGCAGATGCATATCGCGCCAAGGCCGCTCACGGCGACTGACGTAGCGCATAGCAATGTTCATGCCACCGATGAAGCCCACACGACCGTCGACGACGCAGACTTTGCGATGGTTGCGGTAGTTGACCTTGTGAGTCAGACTGGGGAAACGCACCGGCAAGAAGGCTTCTACCTCGGCACCGGCATCGGTGAGGGGCTGGAAAAAGTCGCTTTTGGTGTGCCAGCAGCCCACGTCGTCGTAGATGAGGCGCACCTTGACACCCTCGCGCGCCTTGTCGGCCAAGGCATCACGCACGAGACGGCCCACGGGGTCGTTTTCGATGATGTAGGTTTCGAGATGAATGCTCTCTCTGGCACCGGCGAACTCACGCAACAGCGCCACAATCCACGAGCCGCCCGTGTTGTAACCGTCGATGTGGCGAATGGGCGTCAAGACGGCATTGTTGGTTTTTTCAAAAAGACGGATGAGGGGAGCATAGGTTTGAGGCACGGCCTCGGCCGGCACATGACTCACACCGGCCAGCATACGGCGGGTGAGAAGCGTATATTGCCGACGGCTGATGTAGCGCTCTTTGCGAATGTTTTGTCCAAAGAAATAAAAAATAATCAAGCCCAAGACGGGCAACATCACCAGCACGATGGTCCAGGCAATGGTCTTGGCCGGCTGACGGTTTTCGAGCAGAATGACCGTGACCGTGCTCACCACGAGCACGATATACACCACCACAAAAGCCCAGAAGAACAAAACTGCCCACATAGCGAATAATCTCGTTTGGTCTGAAAACGTGAAAAAACAGGCCAAGCGCAATGCCACACAAAGGCGTCGGTCACTTGCCAAAGACAAAACTACGAGTTTTTTGCGTAACTCTGTCACAGAAAGCCGTTTTTTTGATTTTTTGCGGGGAAGGGCATAACCCTATAGAGTCAACAAGCTGGCTTTTTAGTAAGAAAGTCGCAAAAAGTACTTAATCTTGGATTTTCTGTGTAATTTTGCAAGGTAATGTATAATGTTGAATAGTAAGATATGGCACTACCAATAGCATCCATACCGGTACTGACCGGTGAAGTGGCTCAGCAATTCGAGGAACGTGCTCAGGCGAATTACCAGCGATACCTTAATCGCACGGAAGAGCAGAAGAAAGCAGACGAGGTCGTTCTTGAAAAGAAGTTTGCCGAGTTATATAGCATATTGTCAAAAGCCCATTTAGGAAGAAGGTGAGTTTCTTGAAAGAACACTGCTCACTGTTTTCTGTCAATGAGCCAGAAGAACTCAAAGGTTTCACTTGTGGAGATCTTGACATTGACGAGTTCTTTGCCAATGACTGTTTTGGTTTTACCAAGCAGTTATTGGGGAAGACCTATTGTTATAGGTTAAATGAAGATCCTGACAAAGTCGTATGCGCTTTTACCCTTGCCAATGCCGGAGTTCGGGTGAGCGATTTGCCTAATGCACGCAGAAGGAAAATTGAGTCCGGCATACCACACTCAAAAGCCTTGAAGGACTATCCTGCCGTATTAGTGGCAAGGTTAGGAGTATCTTCCGAGTTCCGTTCAAAACATATAGGAAGTGATGTCCTTGAATTCATAAAGATATGGTTCATTGAACCTCTCAACAAGACAGGCTGTCGATTTGTAATTGTTGACGCATATAACACGCCATCAACAATGGCGTTTTATGAGCAAAATGGCTTCACGACAGTGTTCAGCACAGAGCAACAGGAGAAAGATTACCGTCATATCACCTCAGAAACGCCATTGAATACTCGTTTGATGTACTACGACTTGATGCTGACAATAGAAGAGTATCGATAGAAACACTTATTCACTTTTGCCACATTGCAATGGTGACCAAGATGACATTCTATGTTGAACCTAAGTTTATTATATCGGGGCATAATACGTAATCCCAAAAATCATTATGTCCCAATGGAATTTTATCAGTGATTTCAAGTGAATTGAGGTGGGCGCATCACGTATCGGGATGTGCCCGCTTTCATAAACTCGCCTTCGTGACGGCGTTTTGCGCCAATGAAGCAAAGCGTTTCAGTTGTTTTTCGTATTTTTGCAATAACATCCATTCATACCTTCTCACCCATGAGCAACGAAAAAGATTTCGACGAAGCACCGGCTACCGAACACTCCAACTATACGCCTGCCGACAGCAAAGACGAAAACGTGATGCACCAGCTCTCGGGGATGTATCAGACCTGGTTCCTGGACTATGCCTCTTACGTCATCCTCGAGCGTGCCGTGCCCCACTTGGGCGACGGCCTCAAGCCGGTGCAACGCCGCATCTTGCACACGATGAAACGCCTCGACGACGGACGCTACTCCAAAGTGGCCAACATCGTGGGACAGACTATGCAGTTTCACCCTCACGGTGACGCCTCTATCGGCGACGCATTGGTGCAACTGGGACAAAAAGACTTGCTCATAGACTGCCAGGGTAACTGGGGTAACATACTGACAGGAGACTCGGCAGCCGCACCGCGATATATCGAGGCAAGACTGTCGAAGTTTGCGCTCGACGTGCTTTTCAACGCCAAAACCACCGAATGGAAACTCTCATACGACGGACGCAACAAAGAACCGGTGGCCCTGCCGGTGAAGTTCCCTCTGCTGCTGGCCCAAGGGGCTGAAGGTATCGCCGTGGGACTTTCGGCCAAAATCTTGCCCCACAACTTTGGCGAACTCTGCGACGCGGCCATAGATTGCCTGCAAGGACGGGAATTCAAACTCTACCCCGACTTCTTGACGGGTGGGTCAATTGACGTGTCGAAATATAACGACGGCATGAGAGGCGGCATGGTGAAAGTGCGCGCCAAAATTGAAAAACTGGACAACAAGACACTCGTCATCCGCGAAATCCCTTACGGCAAAACCACCTCGAGCGTCATCGACAGCATACTCAAAGCCAACGACAAAGGCAAAATCAAAATACGCAAGGTCGAGGACAAAACGGCCGCCGAGGTGGAAATCATCGTGCACCTCACGCCCGGCACCAGTTCGGACAAGGCCATCGACGCACTGTATGCCTTCACCGACTGCGAAGTGAGCATCTCGCCCAACTGCTGCGTCATCGAAGACAAAAAACCGCAGTTCCTCACTGTCTCGGACGTCTTAAAACGTGCCGTGGACCACACGAAAGAACTGCTCAAACAAGAACTCCTCATCCGCCGCGGCGAACTGATGGAGAGCCTGCACTTCGCCTCGCTCGAACGCATCTTCATCGAAGAACGCATCTACAAGGACAAGCCCTTCGAACAGGCTCCCAACATGGACGCCGCCTGCGAACACATCGACAACAGGCTGACGCCCTATTATCCGCAATTCGTGCGCGAGGTGACGAAAGAGGACATCCTCAAACTGATGGAAATCAAGATGGCACGCATCTTGAAATTCAACAAAGACAAGGCCGAGGAACTCATCGCCAGAATGAAGGAGGAAGTGGCCCGCATTGACCACGACCTGCAAAATATGGACGAGGTGACGGCCAACTGGTTTTTGCTCATCAAAGAGAAATATGCCCACGAACATCCGCGCCGCACGGAAATCCGCTCATTCGACACCATCGAAGCCAGCAAGGTCATCGAAGCCAACGAAAAACTCTATATCAACCGCGCAGAAGGCTTTATCGGTACGGCCCTGAAGAAAGACGAGTTTGTGGAAAACTGCTCGCCGATTGACGACGTCATCATCTTCTACCGCGACGGCACCTACAAAGTGACTCGCGTGCAAGAGAAGGTGTTTGTGGGCGAAACGGAACGCTCGAAAAAAGAGAAACGCAAGGCCGAAATCATCCACATCGCGGTGTTCAAGCGCAACGACAAACGCACCATCTATAATGTGGTGTATCGCGACGGCAAAAACGGACCGAGCTATATCAAGCGCTTCAACGTCACCTCCGTGACACACGACCGCGAATATGACCTCACCACCGGCGAACCGGGCAGCCGCGTGTCTTATTTCACCGCCAACCCCAACGGAGAGGCCGAGGTGATCAAGGTGACGCTCAAGCCCAACCCCAAACTGCGCCGCATCTTCTTCGACAAAGACTTCGGCGAGATACTCGTCAAAGGCCGACAGAGCCGCGGCAACCTGCTGACGCGCCTCGACGTCTACCGCGTGACGCTGAAGTCGCACGGCGGTTCGACGCTTGGCGGCCGCAAGGTGTGGTTTGACCACGACGTGCAACGACTCAACTACGACGGCCGCGGCCAACTGCTGGGCGAGTTCCACTCTGACGACAGCATCCTCGTGGTGCTCAACGACGGCGACTTCTACACGACCAATTTCGACCTCAACAACCACTATGAGTCGACGGGTATTTTGCGCGTGGAGAAATTCGACGAGAGCAAAGTGTGGACGGCCGTGCTCTTCGACGCCGACCAACAGGGCTTCGCCTATATCAAACGCTTTATGTTTGAACGCACCAGCCAGACACGCCACCTCAACTTCTTGGGCGAGAATGACGACTCGCAGCTTCTGCTGCTCACCGACACGCCCTATGCCCGCATCAAGGTGAACTATGGCGGTGCCGACGCCGTGAGAGAACCATTTGAAGTGGACGCCGAAAGCTTCATCGCCGTGAAAGGCTTCAAGGCCAAAGGCAAACGACTCACCACCTGCAACGTGGCCGGTGTGGAAGAACTCGAGCCACTGCGCCAGCCGGAAGAGACCGACGGCGAGACTGAGCCCACAGACGAAGACCTCACCCCCGACGCCACCCCACAGCCCGACAACGACACGCAGGAGCCTTCACGACAAGACATTCTCGACGAAATCACCGGCCAGGGACGACTCTTTGACGACTAATCCTGCCACCAACCCTCATCACTATGAAATGTAAAGTCTGCGGAACGGAATATCCCGACAAAAAAAGCCAATGCCCGCGCTGCGGCTGCCGAAAGGGCGAGACCGTTCCGGCCAATCTGAAATGCAAGCGCTGCGGCACCACTTTCAACTCGCGACACAAAACATGCCCGGCCTGCGGCATAGTGGTCTCACCCACCACGGCCGAAGTGGCTTTCCTGCCGCCCTCAAACGCCAAAGCGCAGATGAAACGGCGCATCATCTGGGGCGCACTCTGGCTGGGTCTGGTGCTGGTGTGTATAGGCGAAGCTTTTCTGGTGAAAGCCATCTACGCCCGCTCGGCACAGAATAAGGCCGAGGAGCTCTGGGAGGCTAACGACCGCATCGAGGACAACCGCCGCGAACCCGACCCGATTTACAAACAGCCCGTGGTGGCCGACACACCCGACAGCCTCATCAACGATCTCATCATGCACGACGCCGAAGTAGACTCGGTGAACTCAGACCATACCGAACGGGGCGACACGACGATGATTGTTGAAGAGGAATTATAATCAACCACGCTTTTTCCACACAGAGACTATGAATACCGCCGACAACAGTAAGCGCCGCAAACTACTCATCACGCTTTATGCCGTCACGGCCGTGGTGCTGCTGACGCTGACTTTCTTCGTGTCCCGATGCGAGGGCATCAAAGAGGGACAGCGTGAGGCACGCCGCCAGATTGAAGCCAAAGGCCACTATACCGACGGCCCGGAAAGTCTGATTTCAGACACCAAGACGAAATGACATTAACGCCGCTCGGCACCAGGCTTAACCTTATGGCCGCCGGGCTTCTTATTATATCTTTACCACATCATTATGGCAAACGACACAACCAAACGCCTCAGCATTGAGGAATATCTCGACCAAGACGAGCGCAAAGACTTGTTGCGCCTGCTCACGGCCGGCTCTGTGGACGACGGCAAGAGCACACTCATAGGCCGCCTGCTCTTCGACTCTAAAAAACTCTACGAGGACCAACTGGCGGCCCTCGAGCGCGACTCCAAACGCGTGGGCAATGCCGGCGAACATATTGACTATGCCCTGCTCTGCGACGGACTGAAGGCCGAGCGCGAACAAGGCATCACCATCGACGTGGCTTACCGCTACTTCTCTACCAACAAGCGTAAATTCATCATCGCCGACACACCGGGACACGAACAATATACCCGCAACATGATTACGGGCGGCTCGACGGCCAACCTGGCCATTATCCTCGTCGACGCCCGCACGGGGGTCATCACCCAGACACGCCGCCACACCTTCCTGGCGTCGCTGCTGGGCATTCGCCACCTCGTTTTGGCGGTGAACAAGATGGACCTCGTGGACTATGACGAGGCGGTCTATACCAAAATTGTCGATGACTTCAAAGCCTTTATCCAAGCCTTCGACATTCCCGACGTGCAGTGCATCCCGCTCTCGGCACTTGAGGGCGACAACGTGGTGGACCGCTCAGAGCGCACGCCGTGGTACACGGGACCGAGCCTGCTGGAATTTCTCGAAACCGTGGAAATTGGCAACGACCACAACCTGCGCGACTTCCGTTTTCCCGTTCAGTATGTGTTGCGTCCCAATCTGGACTTCCGCGGCTTTTGCGGCAAAGTGGCTTCGGGCATCATCCGTCAGGGTGACCGCGTCATGGCGTTGCCGAGCGGTAAAACAAGCCGTGTGAAGCGCATCGTCACCTACGACGGCGACCTCGACTATGCTTTCCCTCCCCAATGCATCACGCTGCAGTTGGAAGACGAGATTGACATCTCGCGCGGCGATATGATTGTGAAATGCCCCAAGAACTACGACGGCGACTTCACCACCCTGCTGCAACATCCCGAGAAGGCCGAGCCTCAACTGCCCCATATTGGCCGACACATCGAGGCGGCATTGGTGTGGATGGACGAAGAGCCGATGGACCGCAACAAGTCTTTTTATCTGAAACAGACCACCAACACGTCGCGTTGCCGCGTGGACCACATCAAGTATCGCATCGACGTGAACACGCTAGAGCACAGCGAGGTGGAGCGTATGGAACTGAACGAAATTGCGCGCGTGGTGATTGTCACGGCCAAAGAACTGCTCTACGACGCCTATAAAGACAACAAACCCACGGGTTCGTTCATTCTCATCGACCCCATCACCAACAACACCTCGGCCATGGGTATGATTATCGGCGGCGCCGAGACGTCCGACCTCTCCGGTGCTGAGGCTCTGCCCACTCTCGACCTTCCCGCCTTGGGCATTGGCCCCGACCACTACGACGCCATAGACCGTGCCGTGGCCTCACTCGCCAAGCAAGGCATTGACGTCAGAGTGAAGAAATAATCCTGCCCGCCACACCCGGCCTGCGCCACGTGGCGACATCAAAAACGAACACCGCCCCTTGAGCCGATGGCTCTTGGGGCGGTTCTCTAATAAATAATCAATATGAGGAAAGCTTACTCTGTCTCTTCAGTAGCAGTCCAGTCCTCACTGCTCCAGCCTTGACGGTTGGAGAGATGTTGATTGCCTTCTTCTTCTGAGAGACTGAGCGAAGTGGCAATCATGCCTTCAACGGCCACATTGAGCTTCAGGCTCACGGGCACTTGATATGTTTTCTTGTTCATAAGAGTCGCTTGTTTGAGTGGGGTATGTTTATTTAATCACTTTCTTACCGTCTACGATGTAGAAGCCCTTCTGAGCGGCTTTCACCTGACGGCCGCTAAGATCGTAGATGGTGGCGTTTGTGCCGTCGGCATTGATGATCTCAAGACCGGTGGTATTGCCGAAGTCGAGGACCAAGCTACGTGAGGTGCCGTCTGAAGCACCGGCCACATAGGCCTTGAAGCCACCCAGCACGGTGCCGCTGTAGCGGTAGAAGCCCACGCCGCTTGCGAGGTACTGGAGAGTGTAGCAGGAGCTGGCGGTTACGGTTTCGGCAGCGAGGGTGCCGACGAGGTCGTTTCCGGTGACGGTGGCCTCGGTGGTGGTGATTTCCATATCATAGGTGCCTTCGGCGGCAGCGATGATGACGGGTTCGTTGGCGGGAATCACGCCGGTGATTTCGGTGAGCACGAGTTTGCCGGTCTCTTTAGTAGCCTTGTAGGCCTTGACATTGCTGTTGATGCTTACGGCCACGGGAGCACAGAAGGTGGCATAGCCGGCAGCGGTCACAGTGACGGGAAGAGCGTTGACTTCTTCAAGGTCGAAGTCGTAGCCGGCGCCATAGGCGGTGGCACCGCCACAGTCGGCATAATAATAGGTGGTTCCGCTTTCGGTGCCGGACTGGGCATAGAGGTGGCGTGCGCCATTGAGTGTCAGGGTGTAGACGCTCTTGACGCCGGTGTCTTTACCGAAGGCCACAGAAGTAGACTCGCCCACGGCGTTGTATGAAGCGAAGTTGCTGACGAGAGTGATGTAGTAGCCGGTGTTGTAGTTGAGGAGCTTGTTGTCGGCGAAATAGAAGATGCTCTTGGCGTTGTTTTCCCCGTCTTTGTCAGCCGTGAAAGTGGCACGAGAGGCTTTGCCGCTGGGCGTGAAGGTGTCGGCAGAGAGGTAGTAGCCGGCAGCTTTCGTGCTGTTGGAAGCAGCCTTGATGCGGAGGAACGAGCCGGCGGCTGGCTTATTGATGTCGAGGCTGCTCTGTACGGCCTGGAGTTGTTCGATGGCTGCGAGCACCTCAGGCACAGTGGCCGAGGCGTTGGCAATCACAGCGTTGGCGGCGGCCAATTCGTCAGACAGTGTATAAGAACCGGTGTTGTATTGACCATAGTTGGTGCCGATGAGCGATGCATAAGGCGTAAGGGCATCAATCACGGCCTGAAGGTCGGCCTTGACGTCAGCCACCGTGAGCGGCTCTACCACGATGAACGAGGGAATGTTGTTTTGGTTGCGGCTCGTCAGCCCAATCTTAATCTGCTGCAGGGCAGAGGGGAAATTGACCATCAGGTAGTGGTCTTCGGCCGGAGCGTTATTGTAGGCCGTATGGAGGTAGCTCTCGAGGTTGTTGTCGCAGATGCCGGCAATGGGGCCTTCACTGGCCTCTTGGGCATTGGTCGAGAAGTTGTCTACAGTGAGTGCGATCTCGCTGTCGCTGCTGTCGTAGAGGTCGAACTCGGCGAGAGTGAAGAAGACGTGACCGTTGGCAGATGCCATCGTGTTGGTGCGCTTGACAGTCAGACGCATGGCATCTGCTGCACTGCCAAAGACAATCAAATCGGAAGTCCAAGTGATTTGACCGCTTGTTTGCGCACTGGGCAAACCATGCAGCGTGGTCAAGAGTTTGTTGGTCACGGCAGCATTATAGGTGTCAACAGCCGTTTTGGCAGCGTCTTCATTTTGAGTTGTAGCGAAGGTGCTAATGGCGGACTGCAGGGCTGTATTGGCTTCGGTAGCCGAGGGGTTAGCTGCAGCGGCAAGTTCCGGAATGAAAAGATAGTTTTTGCCGTAAGTCGTAGCAAAGTCACCAAAGTCCGGAGTAGCATCGCTGCTCGTCTGCACCATAAAGCTGATGGGAGCATTGTTTTGGTTGCGAGTCACCCAGCCTATCTTGAACGAAGTGAGGTCGGTCACTTCGTCGGGCACTGCAATCTGCAGATAGTGATATGTACCTACGGAAGTAGACCATGCCGAGTGCCAATAGTTGCCTGAGGTGGTATTGCCGTCGCAGATGTTGCTCATCGGGCCTTCACCATCGGTCTGGGTAGCATTGGTCGAGAAGTTTGACTCGACCAGGTCAATCTCTGTGCCTTCGGCATTGTAGAGATAGAACTCAGAGAGACAGACGAACTTGTAGCTGTCTGCCCAAGTGTTGTGCCCAAAGGTGTCGTAGAACGTGATACGGATGTGCTTGACGGCCGATGAAGCGGTAATCGCTTCCGACGTAAACGAATACTGACCATTTGACAATGTGCCTGGCAGACCATTGGCTGTTGTCAGCAGCGTGTTGTCGGCACTAAGCGAACCTGCACCTACAACAGAGAGCAGGAGTGCCAGAAGAAAAGTAATTTTTTTCATGTAATGGATAGTGTTAATAATATTAAGAGTAAGTGATTGTGCAAGCCAAGACCTCCCATACCTATCAGTATTAGAGCAAAGAAGGTGAAAAAGGATAAAACTCAGCAAAAATCGCACAAATGTACAGGGAAGGGTTAAAACAGCAAAACGGGGGGGTAAAAAGATGTTAACGAAGTTAACTTTTCAACTAAATGCGTCATTCAACCGACAAAAAGGGAGTAAAATGAGGTAACATGACGACATCCCGGCAAAGCAATACATAATGGAATGCGCTTTGATATCATTTGTTGCAAACATACTATACCAGAAGGGCCGTAGAAAAACAGCCCAAGTCATTAGGCCTGGGCTATTATGTTGCGCCTTCTCAGGGTATGCCAGACCGCTCTAAATAGCGGGAGGCATTTGTAGCAGAAAAAAAGGTAGAGACCTTAAGCCTCTACCTTGAAATAATTGAGTAGCCAGATGACGGCGGCATAGATGAGCAGGTCGGTGAGTATCATCCACTCGCCACGCAGACACATCTCGCTGATGAAGAAATTGAGCACAATAAACATCACCTGCATACCGACCACGGCCACCAAGGCCCAGCGCATGGATAGTCCGGCGGCGAGAAACTTGTGGTGAATGTGGGTTTTGTCGGCATGAAACATCGACACGCCGCGGCACAGACGCGATATGGCGACTCGACCGGCATCAAACGTGGGGAGCAACAGCAGCGAATAGGAGATGAGCAGGGCGTTGGGGCGGTAGGGCACCACGTCGTGCATATTCATGGCATACTTGATGCCGAGGAAGGCCAAGGCGTAGCCCAATATGAGGCTGCCGGTGTCGCCCATAAAGGTCTTGGTGTTGCGCTCGACACGGCCAAAAAGATTGTAGTATAGGAAGGCCAGGACAGTACCCATTAGCGAAGCGGCCATAAGGGCATAACTGAACACGCCGATGCGGAAGAACAACCAGGCGAAACCACCCAACGCGATGAGCACAATGGAGCCGGCAAGTCCGTCGATGCCGTCGATGAGGTTTATGGCGTTGATGACAACGACCGAGATGAGCACCGTGAGCAAATAGCCCAGCCAAAGCGGCAACTCATAGACACCAAAGAGACCGTAAAGATTGTTGATACAGACGCCACAAAGGGGAAAAAAGAGCGAGGTAACGATTTGCACCAGAAACTTCACCTTGGCCGAAAGCCCCAGCATATCGTCAAACAGTCCTATTATATATATAAGGAAGAGGCCGGCAGAAATGAAGAAGGTGGGGAGGCCGAACTGTGGCAGCTGTTCGCCCACAGCGAGCATAAGCAAAAACGACACCACCACACCGACAATCATAGCAGGAGCAAAAAACACACCGCCCATGCGGGGTATCTTGTTGTGATGGAGCTTGCGCTCGTTGGGAATGTCGTAGATGCCGCGTTGCTGACAGAGACGCAGCAAGACGGGCATGCCGACAAAGGTGAGCAAGAGGCTCACGGCGAAACCACAAATGAGGAATATGGTGAGGGAGATGGACATGGCGTGTGTTTTTCATTCGGCCGGCAGACGGTGGCCGGCTGTTTTAAGGCAGTGGGTTAGTCTTCAAAAGAAACAGGAGCCGAGTCGGCCTCGTCGGCACGGCGTGCGGCAGGCTTGTGGATCAAGATGGGATTTTCGGCCTTACGGGCTTTCCACAAGAACGACAAGACAAAGCCCATAAACATCCAGAAGAGCAGGATGAAACTGCGGCGAGGGGCCTCGTGCTTGACAGGCACATAGGGTTTCTGCAAGACGGTATAGACGGGCGTACGCTCCAAGACTTTGGCCTTGGCCATCTCTACCTGCGTGGCATACTGTGTGCGGATGTTGAAGGCCAGTTGCATCTCGTTCTCAAGATTGTCGCTCTCAACACGATAAGACTCGAGGCTGATGTCTTGGTGGGCATCGGCATAGGCGGCATAGCGACGGGCTGTCTCTTGATAGGCGGCATCGGCGTCGGCATAGCACTGCTGGAAATGTTGCAGATCGGTGCGTGCCTTACTGGTGCGATAGTCGGTGATGAAGTCTTGCAGGCGCGCACTCACCGAGTCGACGAGAATGGCTGCGACGAGGGGGTCTTGGTCTATGGCGGTGATGGTGATGACGCCCGTTTTCTTGTCTACGCTGCAACCGATGGCACCGTCGATGCCTTGAAGCAAGAGATAGTCGGCCATGGAGAGGCGTATGGTTTTGTCGGTCTGGCCGGCCGGAGCGGCAACCGTGCCGTTGTCTTTGGGCGGGAAGAGCTTTATGCGCAAGGCATCCCACCACGTGGCCTTGGTGTGGCGCGTGAGATAGGTTTTATAGTCGGTCTTGACCTGGCCGTCTTTGGTCTGCACCCGGATTTGGCAAAGCCCCAAGAGGAAGTCGGGCGACGACTTGACGTCGGGGTAGAGCTCGGGATTGATGGCATCTTCGCTGAGCTGGTTGCCCAAGTTCATGCCGAGCATCGACGAGATGCTACCGAGGCTTCCCGAGAGCGACGGTCCGGAGTTTTCAGGCGCGAGCTTGATTTCGGCCTTATAGGTGCGGGGTATGCTGAAGCCAATGACAAGGCCAATGGCTATGAAGACCAACTGAGAGATGAGGAAAAAGCGCTTGTGGTGTTTGACCACACCCCAAGCGGCGCTCAGACTGATGCGTGGAAAAGCTTGCATAGGTTGGATGTATGATGGTGACCTCACGAGGGTCAGGATTGGTGAGATTTGGGCTTGCGCTGTGTGCGCAGACCGAGGCGCGATGTGGCTACCTCGGCAGCCTTGTAGATATAGCGCAGGGAGAGCAGCAGCGACGACGACCACACGCCGTTGGCCTTGAGCGCCCGGCGATGGTCTTTCATGATTTGAAGATGGCTCTTGAGCCCGGCGTTTGAGATGCCGCCGGTGCGCATAGTGACAAAGTCGAGTGGCACGTAGCGTGTGCGGATGCGCTGCACATAAATGAGGCGGAGCATCTGTTCGAAGTCGGCGGCCACCTTATAGCCGGTGTCGAAGAGGCCAAACTCTTTGAGCACCGCTGCCCGACAATAAAACGACGGATGGGCCGGCATGAAGCCCAACCGCATTCGTCCACGAGAAAAATGACGTGAAGAATAATAGCGCACACAGCGGTCGATACGAGAGGGCTTGACGTAGTGCACATCACCATAGACTGCATCTACATCATCGGCCGCAATGGCCTCGGCCACAGTTTCGAGCACATAGGGGGAAGAAAAAAAATCGTCGGAATTGAGCATACCAATGAAATCGCCGGTGGCTCGTTTGATGCCCTTGTTCATGGCATCATAAAGCCCCTTGTCGGGTTCGCTGACCAAGACGAGCCGGTCGCCGAAACGGTCGCGATAGCTCTCAACGAGAGCCTGTGTCCCGTCGGTGGAATTGCCGTCTATGACAATGTATTCATAGTCTTGGCAAGTCTGTCCGAGGACACTCTCTATGGTATCTTTGAGTGTTTTGACGCTATTGTAGGTCGCTGTTACAATGCTGATTTTCATAGGCAGATGGCAGGCATCAAGGTGGTGGTTGCCTGGAGAGGAACGCGATCTGGACCGGACGAGGGCGACACCGTGGCGACGACGTTCAGCAAAAGGTGCAGTCGCTCTGGGCTCTCTTTGATATAAACGCAAGACCTGCGCTTTTATTGTTTGCTTGGTCAAGCTTAGTCCAAAAATCACACAAATTTAGCACTTTATTTCTGATAATGCCCATAAACAGGCGGTTTACCGCTCACGGCGACTACGCCAAGGCACTCCGGCAGACACACGTGGCGCATAAAAAAAGAGGATGCCCCTTATGGAAACATCCTCAATTATTCTGTATGCTTTGGCAACGTTGACGCGCGTCTGAGCTGGGTTGAGGCTTTCACGCCTCCGTTCCCTCCTGTCTGCTACGCAATGCCCTGCCGGTGTTGTTCAAGGAAGCGGTCGATGATGGCAATGCCCTTATCGGTACAAATGCCGCGCACGACGACGAGCGTGCTGTTAATGAAAAGATAGTCTATGCGATTGTTGGCGAAGTGTTCTGAAGTCATCACCCAAGCTATGAGTTTGTCTATCATGACATAGACCAAGTCGAAATCCACCCCTTCGCGGAAGACGCCCTGCTTGACACCCTCGGCCATAAAGGCAATGGCGCTCTGGCGCTCCTGCTCAAACGAGGTACGGCGAAAGGCTGAGATGGAGTCATATTTACTCATTCCTTCAAAATGAGAGGGGCGAAGCGCTCCCACCGTACGCATGCGATAGGCGAAAATCTGGAGCAAGGCATCCAAGACATTCTCTGCATTTGCCACCATACGCTCCATCATGGTCTGGTCTTGTTTGCGTTGCTTTTCATAGCAGGCCAACAGCAGTGCCTCCTTATCTTTGAAAAGCTGATAGATGGTGCGCTTGGACATCTTGAGCTCACGAGCCACGTGGTCCATCGTCACGGCCTTCACGCCCTTTTCCAGAAAGGCTTTGGAGGCTGCCTCTATCACGCGCCTACGCATCTGTTCACGGTTTTCTTTGAGTTGTTCCATTATAATATAGGTGGATAATCAATCTGTCTGACTGCGGCAATAGGAAAATTGCCGAGCCGCAGCCAATCTTCTGCAAAGATTG
>SFFB01000035.1 GCA_004557035.1 Bacteroidales bacterium
CAAAAGTAAGAAGAACCAGGCAATCCAATTTTATTTTTTCTTATTGTTTGCTCTTGTGAACGGGCGGTGCCCGATTACAGGGGCAAACTTAGTGCTATGATCTTTTGGCCTTTCAGGCCGTTGCTTGGCCGCCCATTCATTTCAACAAACAAAACCAATATAAAACGCCCTATCCTTCATGGCTTGCCAGGCGGTACAAAAATGGGCCAAAACCAATCAAATTACCATCTCATTTTTGAATACCCTATCCGGAAAAGGCGTCATATGGGTGACTGAGCGTGATTGGAAGCTTCAATCACACTTTGGGGGGCAAATTCTGCGATGAAATGGGCATTTTTTGAGAGTGTGATTGGGTGATTGGAGAAAAAGGTAAACTTTCGGGGTATATATGCGCGCATGAGAAACCGACAAAATCCCCCTTAAGAAACAAGCCGGCATAAATCACGCGGCTTAAAACAGCCATAAAAAAAAGCAAGGCACGGCCTAACAAGCAACCAATAAAATTTGCTATTTTTGCCACAAACTATACACCCGCGCCAAAAACGGGCGTGTCGTGCTGAATGTTTACTGAAAGAAAAAACAAGCAACAAGGGGCTTTTCAGCCTTTTAATCAAACTGGGAACCATGGATTTTGAAGCGATAAAATCGGTTTATTTTGTAGGTGCGGGCGGCATTGGAATGAGTGCGCTCGAACGCTATTTCCTTTCCAAAAAAATCTTCGTAGGCGGCTATGACCGCACGGCTTGTGAACTGACCGAAAGGCTACGCGCCGAAGGTGCCGACATTCACTATGCCGACGATCCGACACTCATACCCGCAGCCTGCCTCGACCCCGCCCACACGCTCGTGGTCTACACGCCGGCCATACCGGCTGACCACCGCGAGATGGCCTATTTCCGCCAAAAAGGCTTCACCATACAAAAACGCGCCGAGGTGCTCGGCACGCTCACCCGCAGTATGAAAGGTCTCTGTGTGGCCGGTACGCACGGCAAAACCACGACCTCGTCTATGCTGGCCCACTTGATGCACCAGAGCCACGTGGGCTGCAACGCCTTCTTGGGCGGCATCACCAAAAACTACGGCACCAACTACCTGCTCTCGGCCACCAGCCCGTTTGTGGTGATTGAAGCCGACGAGTTTGACCGTTCGTTCCACCACCTGCGCCCCTTTGCCACCGTGGTGACGGCCACCGACGCCGACCATCTCGACATCTACGGCTCCGAAGAGGCCTATCTCGAGAGTTTCAACCACTACACGAGCCTCATCCAGCCCGGCGGCGCCCTCATTGCTCACCGCGGACTGCGCATGACGCCCAGGCTGCAAGAAGGCGTGACGCTCTACGACTATGCCCGCACCGAAGGCGATTTTCACGCCGAAAACATCCGCATCGGCGGCGGCCGCATCGTGTTTGACTTCATATCGCCCCTGGGGCACATCCACGACGTGGAACTCGGGGTGCCTGTGAGCATCAACATTGAAAACGGCATAGCCGCGATGGCCTTGGCCCAACTGGGCGGCGCCGAAGCCGACGAGATACGCCGTGCCATGGCCTCGTTTGGCGGCGTGGACCGACGCTTTGACTTCAAACTGAAGACCGACCGCATCGTCTTCCTCAGCGACTACGCCCACCATCCGGCCGAAATACGCCAAAGCATCCTCTCGCTCAAAGAGGTGTTTGACAACCGCCGCATAGCCGCCATCTTCCAGCCCCATCTCTACACCCGCACACGCGACTTCTACAAAGACTTCGCCGACAGTCTGTCGCTGCTCGACGAGGTGATTTTGACCGAAATCTATCCGGCACGCGAACTGCCCATCGAAGGCGTGACCAGCCAAATTATCTACGACGAACTGCGACCCGACATGAAACGCCGCCTTTGCCAGAAGGCCGACGTGCCGGCCATCGTCGCAGACGGCGACTGGGACGTGCTCGTCGTGCTCGGGGCAGGCGACCTCGACAACTATTGCGACCAAATCACTGACATTCTCAAAAAGAAATACTGCTAAGACACACTGCCGACGGCAGACAATGGTCTCCATCCTCCCATACCGATGAAAACATTTTTCAAACTATTCCTGCTCTTGGGCCTCTCGGTCTACCTGATTTTCGCCTTTACCCGAATAGCCTCGGGCAAAGACGAGGGATTGTGCAAGGCCGTCAGCGTGACCGTCAACGACAGCAGCCGCGCCGGTTTCATCAACGCCGACGAGGTGAAACGCCTCATCACGGCGGCACGGCTCGACCCCGTGGGCAAGAAGATGGACGACATCAACAGCGAAGCCATCGAAAAAGTCTTGCTCAAAAACCCATTTATCAAAAACGCCAAATGCTACAAGACCGCCGGCGGCGAACTGAGCGTGTATGTGGCACAGCGACTGCCCGTGTTGCGCGTCATGGCCGACAACGGCGAGAACTACTATATGGACAACAACGGACAGGTGATGAACCCACAGGGCTATAGCGCCGACCTGATAGTGGCCACCGGCAACATCAACCGCAAATATGCCGGCAAACAGCTCCTGCCCATCGCCCGGCAAATCGACGACAACAACTTCGCCGGCAACCTCATCACCCAAATATACGTGACGCCCAAAGGCGAAATCGACCTCGTGCCTCGCATAGGATGCGACATCATCCACTTGGGCAAAACCGACACCGCGCAAATCGTCAGACAACTCGCCCACTTGCAGACCTTCTACACCAAGGTGCTGCCCACCGTGGGATGGGACGCCTATCGTGAAATCAATCTGGAATATACCAACCAGATTGTCTGCAAAAAACACAACGCCGGCAAGAAACACTCCTGAGACCAACCCGGTCGAGCCAACGCCGGCTCACTATACCCCACAACCGACAAATCAAAACACACACTCCGATATGCTAAAAGAAGAGAACTTCATCGTTGCCATCGAACTGGGCTCGTCCAAAATCACAGCCATTGCTGGACGCAAACAGCCCGACGGTGCCATTCTCGTATTGGCCACCGTACAAGAAACTTCAGACTCCTTCATCCGCAAAGGCCGCATCAACAACTTCAACAAGATGACGACCAGCCTGAAAAACATGAAGAGCAAACTGGAAGAGAAACTCAAGATGACCATCTCGGCAGCCTACGTCGGCATTGGCGGCATGGGCATGCACACCGTCAAAAACACCGTGACGCAACAGCTGAGCGAGAAAATGCTCATCACGGCCGACATGGTCAACAACGTGAAAGACCTCAACATCAGCCGGCCCGGCAACGACAAAGTCATACTCGAAGACATTCCCCAAGACTACAAACTGGGCACGCAGACCGTACTCGACCCCGTGGGCATTGCCTCTGAAAGCATCGAAGGGCATTTTCTCAACATCATTGCCAGCTCGTCGATTACCAAAGACGTGGAAAGCTGCTTCACCAAAGCCGGCATCAACGTGGTGAGCACCCCCATCACCGTGCTCTCGCTGGCCGACGCCATCCTGGCCGAGCCCGAGAAGCGTTCAGGCTGCGTATTTGTCGATATGGGCGCCGAGACCACCTCTGTGGCCATCTACAAAAACAACCTGCTGCGCCACTTTGCGGTCATCCCCCTCGGCGGCGGCAGCATCACCCGTGACATTGCCTCGGTGCAGATTGACGAAGCCGAAGCCGAAGACCTGAAACGCAAACTGGGCAGCGCCTTCATTCCCGAAGGAGAAGACAGCCACGACCCCATACGCCTGCGCGACGGCCGCGAACTCAGCCACGAAGAGTTTGACGGACTAGTGACGGCTCGTGCCGAAGAGATTGTGCTCAACATCAAAAACCAAATCAAACTTTCGGGCTACGACAAGTCGCAACTCATTGCCGGTATCATCGTCACCGGCGGCGCCTCTATGTTGCGCAATCTTGACAAGGCCTATGCCGAATTCATCGGCTTCGACAAAGTGCGCTTCGTCAAGTCGCTCAAACTCCAATACCGCCTCGACGGCAAGGGTGCTGCCGCCTTCAACGGCGACGGCTCGTTCGACGCTGCCATCGCTCTCATAGACAAAGGCGACATCAACTGCTGCGGAGGCAAGATTGGCGAAAACAAACTCTTCACCGAAGACGAAGAAGCCCAACCGACCGACGCTCAACAAGGTATTGCACAGCCCTTTGGCGGTACGGCACAGTCCGGCGCACAACCAGACAACCAAGGCGGCGCACCAAGCAGCGAACAGGCTGCCGAGCCAGCCGTTGAAAACACCACACCGGCCAAAGAAGAAGAAAAACCGAAAGCACCCAAAGGCCCGTCGAAATTCAACAAATTCTGGACCAAACTGAAAGGTGCGGCCACCCGCATCGTGAGTGAAGAAGAAGACCAATTCTCCGGAACAAAAGAAGACTAAGCAGAACCCACAACGACCATAACGACGAACACAATAAGCGATATGACAGACAACAGCGACCTCATAGATATGGGCATCTCCTCAACCACCCCTTCCATCATCAAAGTCATCGGTGTGGGCGGCGGTGGCGGCAATGCCGTCAACCATATGTACCGCGAAGGCATCCACGATGTCAACTTCGTGCTCTGCAACACAGACTCTAAAGCACTCTGCGACTCTCCCGTGCCCGTACGTCTGCAACTGGGCAAAGAGGGCCTTGGCGCCGGCAACATCCCGGCCCGTGCCCGTGAAGCGGCTGAAGAGAGCGTGGAAGACATCGACAAAATGCTCAGCGATGGCACCAAGATGGTGTTCATCACTGCCGGCATGGGCGGTGGCACAGGCACCGGAGCGGCTCCCGTGGTGGCCCGCGAAGCCAAAAACATGGGCATTCTCACCGTGGGTATCGTCACCATCCCCTTCCTCTTCGAAGGTAACAAAAAGATTGACCAAGCCCTCGACGGCGTGGAGGAAATATCCAAACACGTCGACGCCCTGCTCGTCATCAACAACGAGCGCCTGCGCGAAATCTATCCCGACCTCAACGTGCTCTCGGCCTTCGAACGCGCCGACAGCACCCTGAGCGTGGCCGCCCGAAGTATTGCCGAAATCATCACTATGCACGGCATCATCAACCTCGACTTCCGCGATGTCTGCACCGTGCTCAAAGACGGTGGCGTGGCCATTATGTCGACCGGATACGGCGAAGGCGAAAACCGCGTGACCAAGGCCATCAACGATGCCCTGCACTCTCCTCTGCTCAACAACAACGACATCTTCAACTCCAAGAAGGTGCTGCTGAGTATCTCTTTCTGTGCCGAAAAGGAGGGCGACATGCTCATGATGGAAGAGATGAACGAGGTGCACGACTTCATGGCCAAATTCCACGACGACGTGGAGACCAAGTGGGGCCTCTCGACCGACCAGTCGCTCGACAAGCGCGTCAAGATTACCATCCTGGCCACGGGTTTCGGCATATCGACCGTGCCGGGCATGAAGGCCAAGCAAGAAGCCGAAGACGAACAGCGCCGACAGAAAGACGCCGACCGCATGGAGGAAATCGAAGAGCGTCGCGGCATCTACTATGGCAACAGCGACAACAAGAGCGGACAACGCAAACGCTATAAGACCTATCTCTTCGGACTGGACGACCTCGACAACGAAGAGGTGATCTCTATGGTGGAAATGACCCCCACCTACAAACGCAGCAAAGAACTGCTCAACAGCATCAAGGAGAAAGCCGTGGGTGCCGGCATCATCGAACCCGAGTCGGCCTTCGACTCCGGCGCGGTCATCTCTTTCACCTGACGACCCGGCGACACGTTGACTTATTGACGCGTTGATTTCACTCAAGGCGGGTTTCACTTCGCCCCAACCACATCCCACCCCAATTCCTTCACCACTATGCCAGACCATTCACAGACACTCCTCGTAGAACCGACCATCATCTACACGCCCAACATCATCAAGGTGATCGGCGTAGGCGGTGGCGGCGGCAATGCCGTAGGGCAAATGTATAAAGAAGGCATAGAGGGTGTGCGCTTCCTGGTGGCCAACACCGACCAAAAGGCACTCGAAGACTCCATCGTGCCCGACAAACTGCAAATGGGCCCCGGCCTCGGTGCCGGCGGCCGACCCGAAATCGGGCGCCAATATGCCGAAGAAAGCCTGAAAGCCATCAACGCCCAACTCACCGACGACGTCAAGATGGTGTTTATCACGGCAGGCATGGGCGGCGGCACCGGCACCGGAGCCTCACCAATCATTGCCCGAGAGGCCAAAAAGCGAGGCATACTCACCGTGGGCGTGGTCACGCTGCCTTTTCTCTTTGAAATGCCTAAACAAATAGACAAGGCGCTCGACGGTCTGGAGGCCCTCTCAGACGAGGTAGACGCTATGCTGATCATCAACAACCAGCGGCTCTACGACATCTATGCCGAGCAGAGCGTGCTCGACGCCTTCAAGAAGGCCGATATGGTGCTCTCTACGGCCGTCAGGAGCATTGTGGAGATCATCAATATGCGCGGCAAAATACTGCTTGATTTCCGCGATATCAACAACGTGCTCAAAGACGGCGGCGTGGCCGTCATCTCTACGGGATACGGCAGGGGTGAAGGACGCCTGTCGCGGGCCCTCGACGACGCCATCTACTCACCGCTGCTCAACAACAACGACGTCTATCACTCGCAGAAGATTGTGGTGCGCATCACCAGCAGCACCAAGCCTGAGCACCTCTTGCGCATGGAAGAGTTCGGCGAACTCAACGCCTTTATGGAGCGTTTCCATCCCGACATCTTCACCAAATACGGCCTCGACTTCGACGACACACTCGACGACCAACTGAAGGTGACGGTCTTGGCCTCGGGTTTCAGACTGGCCGGCAAAGGCGAGAAAGAGAAGGCCGAAGAAGAAATTCCGCAAATGGTGCTTGAAGAAAAAGCCCTGCGCCGCCTGCTCAACTATCCCGAGCTGAGCCGCGACAAAAAGGGACACACCATCAAGCGCCGGCCCAAATCATACATCTTCAGTCTTGAAGACCTCGACAACGAAGAGATTCTTGACAAGGTTGAGTCTGTGCCCACCGCCAAACGCACCTCGGCCGACCTGGCAGCGCTCTGCAACGTGAGCACGACTGTCGACATGAGCCAAGCAGAAACGACACAAGGCGCCATCATCTTCGGACAAGAATAACGGAGTTTTGGGCACCATCCAACAACACACAACTTAAAACACATTACTTACTATGGCACTTTTCGACCAAATCAGCAAAGACATCGTAGCCGCTATGAAGGCCAAAGACAAAATCCGCCTCGAGGCGCTGCGCAACATCAAGAAATACTTCATTGAGGCCAAGACGGCACCGGGTGCCAACGACACGCTCGACGACAACACGGCCATTAAGATTTTGGCCAAACTCTCCAAGCAGGGTCACGACACCGCTGCACTCTATCGCGAACAGGGCCGTCCGGACTTGGCCGAAGAGGAAGAAGGACAGGCTGCCGTCATCGACGAGTACCTGCCTAAGGCACTCACGGCAGAGGAGCTTGAGGCAGAAGTCAAAGCCATCATCGCTGAAACGGGTGCCAACAGCCCCAAAGATATGGGCAAGGTGATGGGAGTGGCCTCAAAGAAACTTGCCGGCCGTGCCGACGGCAAGGCCATTTCGACCCTCGTCAAGCAATTATTGGCATAAGATCTTAGGCGGCGGAAAGTAGGTCGTTCAAAATAGATATTGTATGTTATAATTCTTGAGCGGACACGCAAGCCCTTCAGGCCGTGCTTGGCCGCCCAAATGTCCTCAAACAAGTCTTTGAGCGGCCCTGCAAGCCCTGAAAGGGCGCAACATAATAGCCCAGGTCGTTAGGCCTGGGTTTGGTATTTTCCTGCATATTCCGGCCTGTAAGGTCGGCACAATGAGCGACGGATTATTGATAAAACACGTTTAATAATTCCCGTAATGTGCCGACCTTGCAGGCCGGAATTATAGCGTGCATATCAGCCCAGGCCTAACGACCTGGGCTGATATGTTACGGCCCTTCAGGCCTTGCTTGGCCGCGCATTATTGGACTGTACTCAATAATAAACGCATTCGGCTTGATTATGGCGGCATCACAAACCCTGAAAGTTGTCGCAAATTAAAAGCAATCAAACTTGTTTGAATTGCCGCTCAAATGCCCTAAAAGCATCTCAATCAAAATTTTGAACACGAGCCTCAACAGCCGCACATTCAAAAACAAAAGCGGCCGTCCGGATAATCCGGGCGGCCGCTAATTTTATTGCGGTTTAGGCTCGATTACTGAATGATAGTAGCTTCTTTCATCAAGGGGTTGTTCTCAAGTTCGTAGGTAGGAATTGAGAAGTAGTAAACCTTGTCGTTGTAGTTGGTGGCACCTTGGTTGCCGATGGTAACGCCATATTTGTCGTTGGCGGGACGCTGAAGGTCCTTCTTGAAGCGCTTGGCAGTGATCAGGCTTCTGCCTTCACCCCAAAGCTCAACACGCCACTCGAAGTAGATTTCGTCGAGCAGCTCGCTGGCACTCATCGAGGCGAGAGCGGCAGCCTTGTTGGCATCGCGTTCTTCTACGAGAGGCTGGAGGTAGCTGACGGCAGTACCGGCGTCGCCGAGGCGAGCGGCAGCTTCAGCAGCGAGGAGATAAGCCTCTTCCACACGCATAAAGTGGATGTCGTTACGCCAGTTTTTGTCACCCATAGCGGTACGGCCGTTGTCGAAGAACTTGTTGATGGGGAGGAGGAAGGTGGGCACCTGAACGAACTGTCCACCACTGTAGAAACCAAACCAGTTTTTACGGGCGTCGGTGGCGGGAATCTGGCTGAAGAGGTCAGAGTTGATGCTCTTCACGTCGCCGGCAGCAGTATAGCCGTAGGTGAAGTAGTCCATCATACCCCAGAAGGTGCAGAGATCACCGGTGTTGTTCTCGTTGATGTCGATACCCCACATCCAGTTGTTGTTGTTGATGGTGTTGAAACCGTAGAAGAGTTCACTCTGCGGGAGGATGCTCTTGTCGGTAATCTGCAGAGCCAAGTCGGCAGCCTGGAGGGCAGCTGCATAGTCACCTGCGGCACCACGCTGCATCAGGACATAAGCCTTGAGCGTCTGGCAGACGTCGTAGTTGGGCTGGTCGATACCGGTCAATTCATACCCATCATTGGCCGCATTGACATAAGCCGTGAAGGCTTCGTCAAGGTCTTTGAGGATGAAGTTGTAGACCGAGTCAACAGTCTGGGGTGAACCGGCAGCGTCAACCACCTTGTCGTAGACGGGCAGAATCTTCTGGGTTTTGCTGGTCTCGTAGTTACGGGCATAGTTGACCACGAGGTTGAAGTAGGCCCATGCACGAGCCACCTTGGCGGCAGCAAAATAGAGTTTCTGCTCGTCACCTTCGGGCTCAACGCCACCCACGGCCTCGATACAGCTGTTTGCATCGTAGATTATCTTATAATAGGTGGTCCAGATGACAGACGAACGTTCGGCATTGGCCGTGGCGTTGATGAGACGTGCATCGTCGAGGAACCAGCCATAGTTGCAGCCGCGAGAGAAGACCATATCACCGCTCATGAGGTCAGTGGCGATGTCGACACTCTTCTGGCCGAAGTCGTGCTGCTGAGACGTACCGCCAGACCGCCAAGAGATGAGGCGACTGGTCACACTGTTCATCTGGCCGAGCATTACATTTGCATTCCATTTGGCAGCTTCGCTCACCTGCTTGTCGGTGGCATAGTAGCCTTCGGGCTCGCGGTCGAGGAAGTCGGACGAGCAAGAAGTCGTCAGCACTGCTGTGGCGAGGCACAGGGCGCCGGCTGCCCACTTAAAGATATTTTTTGTGTTCATAATGCGTTTTAGTTTTTAATGTTTAACCTTTCTCTTGCTTGCTGTTTAGAGCGTCACTTTCAGACCGAAGGTTACGCTTGAAGAGGGCAGATACTGAGTCCAGTCGCTCATACCTGAGATAGAGGTGCTGGAGAGGAAGCCCTTGCGTGCAGAGATGTAGAAGAGGTTTTCGCCGTTCACATAAATCTGGGCGTTCTTCACGAAGCCGAGGCGAGCCTTGAGGGCTGCGGGGAGGTTCCAGGCGAGAGCCACATTGTTGAGGCTAAGGTAGCTGCGGCTGATGAGCCAGCGGTCAGAACTTGCATTGGCATATTTGCCGACAGAGCCATAATTGCCGGAGAGCTTGGGCACGTCGGTGACGTCACCGGGCTTCTGCCAGCGGTTTTCGATGTCCTTATGCCAGTTGTTGGCACCGGCAACACCGTCGGCCATCAAGTGCTGATAGGTCTGGTCGTAAGACTTGCCACCGAGAGCGTAAGAGAAGGTGGTGCTGAGGGTGAAGTCTTTCACGCGGAGGTCGAAACCGAAACCGCCGGTGAGTTTGGGCAGTGCGCTTTCGCCGATGAAGAGTTTGGTGGCAGAGTTCCAGTCTTCGGTGAGTTCAGAAGATACGGTGTATTCTTCGCCCTTGTGCTGGCTCTTGAACACTTCCATGTCGGTGATGGCAGCGGTAGAACCGTCGGCAAATGTGGCGGTGTATTTGTTCCACTGAGCGTTACCGTTTTCAGGATTTACGCCGGCATACTGACGGAGGTAGTAGTCGTACATGCTGTGACCCTTCTGCCAGCCGTAGGCGCTGGTGTTGTAGAAGTCTTTTTCCTGACCGGTGATGTCGTCCATAGGCATCTTCACGATTTCGTTTTTATAGTGCGAACCGTTCAAGCGGATGTCCAAAGCGACGTCGGGAGTCTTGATGGCGTGGGCAACGAGGTTGAATTCCACACCCGAGTTGCGCATCTTACCGTCGTTGACAGGATAAGAAGAGTAACCGATAGAAGAAGGCGTGCTCTTCATGAAGATCATATCGTAAGTGAGCTTGTTGAAGTAGTTGAACTCACCCTCGATGATGTCGAGGAGGTTGAACTCAAGACCCACGTTGAAGTTTGAAGTCTTCTCCCAAGTGAGGTCTTTGTTACCCTTGGAGCTGAACACGATGACGGGATCCAGACCATTGTTGCGGAGGGCATAGAGGTCAGAATAGGGATAGTATGCCAAGAGGCCGCTCACACCGATGCTCTGGTTACCGATAAGACCCCAGCTGGCTTTGAGCTTCAAGTTCTTGAAGATGTCCTGGTTGGCCATGAACGACTCTTTGGTGATGTTCCAGGCAGCACCCACAGAGCCGAAGTTACCCCAGCGGTTGCCTTTGGCGAAACGGCTTGAACCGTCGGCACGGAAGGCAGCGTTGAAGAAGTACTTCTCGTTGAAGTCGTAAGCCACCTGACCGAACCAGCTGTCGAGTGAATAGCCATAGTTGTAACCGGTGATGTCGTCAATCACCACGGCGTTACCGAGTGTGGGGTCGTCGGAGCGCACGAGGTTGTTTTTAGAGGCATACTGGTATTCGTTTTTACGCCAGTAAGACTCGTGACCCACGAAGGCGCTCACGTGGTGGACATTGTCGTAGGTGTGACCCCAGTTGAGAATCTGGTTGCCCGTGATGGTGCGGTTGAGGCTCTTTTCGTCGTCGATACGTCCGAGGCCTTCGGCGTCACCATAGAAGGGGTTGGTCAGCGCATAGGCGTGGCTGTTGTAGAAGGTATAAGCCAAGTTGGCTTGGAAGCGGAAATCTTTGAGGAAAGTGGCTTCCAGCGTACCTTTACCGTTGAACTGGTCAACTTTGGCATTGTTTTGGTCGAGAGTGGCACAGCCGGCAGGGTTGATACCCCAAGCATAGGTACGGCCATTACCGGTTTGGTTACCATAGTCAAACTTGTAGCCACCCACAACGTTATCCCAAACGAGATTACCGTTGGCGTCATGCTGATAAACAGGGAAGATGGGCGGACAGTTGTTCATGAAGTCGAGGGCGTTGTTGGCAGCACTTGCGTCCTGCACAGGAGCGTTGCTCTCGAGGTTGGCATAAGAGAGATTGACCGTACCCTTCAACCAAGGCGTAATCTTGGTTTCGATGTTAGAGCGTACGGAGAAACGCTGGAAGTCTGCACCCACGAGGTAGCCCTTGTCTTTGGTGTAACCAATTGAGGTGTAGAACTGGGTGTTATCGCTACCACCTGAGAGGTTGATGCTACCATCAAACTTCTGGCCGGTGCGGAAGAGAGCGTCTTTCCAGCTTTCGGGCGAATATTTACGGGTGACATCCTCTTTGAAGCGGCCCGTAGCGGGGTCGATGAGTTGGTTTCCTGCAGCGTTCCACATGTTGTATTCTGAAGAGAAACCACCATTATCATAGTCAAAGATCCATTCGCTTGCATTCCAGGCGGCAGTGGCTTCGTCTTGGCCATCGCCGTATTGACTTTGGTTTTTCAAGCCTTCCCAGCTGAGCTCAACATAGCGCTCGGGCGACTTAATGACGTCGTAGGTGGGTATCCAGCGGCCGCTTACGCTATATTTCACGTCGGCGCCGATGCTGAGCTGGCCCTTCTCACCGCGCTTGGTGGTGATGATGAGCACACCGTTGGCACCACGCGAACCGTAGAGGGCGGCAGCGGTGGCATCTTTCATGATGTCGATTGAGGCAATGTCCTTGGGGTCGATGCTGGAGAACGAACCGGCATAGGGCATACCATCGAGGATGATAAGCGGTTCAACGCTACTGTAGAGCGAACCGATACCACGAATAAGGATGGTAGAAGAGCTACCAGGGTTACCATCACTCTGGATGACCTGTACACCGGCCACCTCACCCTGGAGGGCTTGGGTCACTTCGGTGGTAGATTTGGCTTCAACCTTTTCGCCTTTAACCTTAGCGGCGGCACCGGTAAACGAAGCCTTGGTGGCGCGGCCGTATGCCACGACGTAAGCCTCGCCGAGTGTCTGCTCGTTGTCTTTCATGACTACGTTGACGTTTCCGGCGATAGACACGGTGGTAGACGCCATGCCGAGGTAGGTCACATCAAGGTGCTTGGCAGAAGCCGGCACGTTGGTCAATGTGAACTTACCATTGCCATCGGTCGTCGTGGCCACTTTTGCACCTTTCACTTTCACTGAAGCACCAACAACAGGTTCGCCGCTTTCGTTAACGACGCGACCCGTTACGCGCTTCTGAGCGGAAGCACCCGCTGCCGTCATCAGCAACGCGGCTCCCAGGAGCACTAACTTTTTGTTCATAATATAACCGTTAAATTAAACATTGTGTGTGTTTGCTATTCAGATGTATGATAAGCCTAAGTTTAGCCGTGTCATTATGCTTGAAAAGCACAACGCCTTTCGCCCTGCCTTCACGGCTGGTCGAAAGTGTTTCTCTTGGTAGATTGAGCTAAATTGTTATGCATAAAACGTATAGATATGCCGTAACAAGGTGCAAAGGTAATATTTAATTTTTGCAAACCAAATTAAAAGATGATGTAAAAGACAAAAAATTAACACTGTGACCGCTCAAAAGGTGCCGAAATGCTATTTATTGGTTGCAAAATTGATAGTTTGAATAGATTTTTAATGGAAGGATGAAGAGGCGGATGTGGAGTTGAGCGGCAGGGCAAGCCCTGAAGGGGCGCAACATAACAGCCCAGGTCGTAGGCCTGGGCCTAACGTTATCTCCTATAATTCCGGCCTGTAAGGTCGGCACCTCCAGCGACTGATTATAGATATATCATTCAACTTATCCATTCCGAAATGTGCCGACCTTTCAGGCCGGATTATGGTGAGTACACCAAACCCAGGCCTGACGACCTGGGCTAATATGTTACGGCCTTTCAGGCCTTACGCGGCCGCTCAATAAATCGCCATCTCTTTTATTAATTATATCCCATCCACACTTCCGTCCCATTTTTGTTACTCATCTTGTGACTCATTTTTATGTTTCACCCTTTCACAAATCTATCTATTATGGTAAAACCCACTTATCCCAAAGACCCCGTCACCGTGCGGTTCAGACCGTTGGCGCGAGGCAGGCAATCTATTTATCTCGACATTTACCACAATGGTTGCCGGCGTTACGAGTTTCTCCGTCTCTATCTTTGGCCGGCACAACGGGGCGACCAAGCCTCCCGGCAACACAACGACGAGGTGATGAAACAGGCTATGGCCATCAAGGCAAGACGCACGCAAGAGTGTTTGTTGCGAACCCAATCGGCACACCACCGGAAATGCCCAAGTCTGCTGTTCACCGACTGGATGGCCGGAGTGCATCTCACAACTTTCCTTGCCGGCCGACGTGTGAGACTGCATGAGGTAGACAAACCCATGCTGCTCGATTTCATTCACCACCTCCACTCCACAACCAGTCGCCGAGGCGGCCCGCTCAATCCTTCTTCGGCCGGTCTCTATTTTGCCGCTGTGGTGAGTGCCCTGCAACAGGCCTGTTGCGACGGTTTGATTGATGAAAATCCCGCACGACGCTTGAGCGCTGAAGAGCGGAAAGTCTTGGCAAGCCCGGGACCGCGCCATAGCCACCTCACCATCGACGAGATCAAAGCTCTTCAAGCCGTGGGCCATCGGCGCGGCAAAGACACGTTGGCAGCTTTTCTCTTCGCCTGCTTCACCGGCCTGCGCTTCAGCGATGTGGCCACGCTTCGCCACACAGACATCAAGACCGAAGGCGAGCGGCGCTACATTGACAAGACTATGGTCAAGACGCGACGCCACATCGTCATTCCGCTCTCGGCAAGCGCAGAGCGATGGTTGCCCCAATCTCAGGGCCCCAACGGCGGCCTGGTGTTCCGTCTGCCTACATTCCGCTGGGTGGAAATCTGCCTAAAACGCATGGCCCGGGACGCCGGCATTGCCAAAGACCTCACCTTCCACAGCGCCCGCCACACCTTCGCCACCCTGCAAATCACACTGGGCAGCGACCTCTACACCGTAAGCCGACTGCTGGGCCACAGCAACATCCGCAGCACGCAAATCTATGCCGACATCGTGGAGCAGAAAAAGCTGGAAGCCGTCAGCCGTTTCGACGACGTGTTTTGAGGCTGAGTCGCTCGGTTTTGTGACCCGTTTTGTGACTCGCGGCATTTTACCGTTCTACTCCTATAATATATATACATCCACTTTTGAGCCTTTCGGGCTTCCGTTCATATTATGAACAAAAAGTTAGTGCTCTTGGGAGCTACGCTGCTGATGACGGCAGCGACGGCTTCTGCGCAAAAGCGCGTGACGGGTCGCGTAGTCGACACAGATGGCGAACCCATCATCGGCGCAACCATCCGCGTGGCAGGACACAAGGCCGTGACAACGACCGACAACGAAGGTCGCTTCTCATTCAAAGACGTGCCTGCTTCTGCACAACACCTGCGTGTCACCTACATTGGCAAGGAAGAACAGACAGTCTCGATTGCCGGCAATGTGAAAGTGGTGTTGCGCGACAATGATGTCGCTCTCGACGAAGCTGTAGTCATCGGCTACGGTAAGGCCAAGAAAGGCGACTTCACCGGTTCGGTAGCTGCCGTCAAAGGCGACCAGCTCCAGAAAGTTCAGGTCTCTAACGTGACCAAAGCCCTCGAGGGTGTTATCCCCGGTCTGCAGACCACGTCTGCAACAGGTCAGCCGGGTAGTTCGGCAACCATGTATGTGCGCGGTATCGGCTCCATCTCGGCCAGCCAGTCTCCGCTCATCATCCTCGACGGTGCCCCCTACGAAGGTGCTCTCAGCTCGATCAACCCTATGGATATCGAGAGCATCAACCTGCAAAAAGACGCCTCGGCCACCTCTATCTATGGTGCCCGCGGTGCCAACGGTATCCTCTATATCACCACCAAGAAAGGTAAGGCCGGACGCACCCGTGTAAGCGTTGACGCCCGTCTCGGTTGGAACAGCCGCGGTGTCTCCAAATATGAGACCGTGGAAAATGCCGGCGACTACTACGAACTGGCTTGGGAAGGCTATTATCGCCAGAACCTCAACACCATGGGTGACCTCGCCTCCCGCATCGCTGCCAGCAAGGACCTCGTGGGTAACCTCGGTGGTTACAACGCCTACAACGTGGCCAACAGCCAGCTCATCGACCCTCTCACCGGCCGCCTCAACCCCGCTGCCAGCCTGCTTTATGGCAACGAGTGGGAAGACGCAGCTTTCAGCAACGGTTTGCGTCAGGAATACAACGTGAGCATCTCGGGTGGTGACGACCGCACGCAGTATTTCCTCTCATTCAACTACTTGGACGACAAAGCCTATGTGGCCAAGTCTGACATGGAACGTATGGGTGGCCGTCTGCGCGTAGACCACAAGGCCTTCGAATGGCTCAACATCGGTGCCAGCGTGGCCTATTCTCACTCTACGATCAACGGTCTTTCGTCTGAGTCTGGCAAGGCTGCCAACCTCTTCTCGTTCACCGACCACATCGCTCCGATCTATCCGGTCTATCTGCGCGACCTGAACGGTAACCTCGTGCTCGACGAGAACGGCAACACCCAGTGGGACCTCGGTACGTCTTACGGACGCAGCCGTCTCTTCTCGGCCAGCCAGATGCCGCTCATCAACATCTACAACAACAAGGAAGAGAATATGCGCAATGCCTTCACCGGCCGTGCTTATGCCGAACTGAAGATCATTGATGGCCTCACCTTCCGCGTAGACGCTGCCGTGGACAACTTCAACCGCGAATACAACAGCTTCGTCAGCCCCATCACGGCCGATGCTCAGGCTTCAAAGGGTTACAGCTATAAGGAGACCTATCGCACCACCGTGCTCAACGCCACCGAGCGCTTCAACTATGACAAGACTTTCGGCAAGCACGGTATCAGCCTTATGGCCGGTCACGAGAACAAGTCGCAAAACGACGTGGCTCTCGGCGCCTACCGCAAGTACTTCATCATCAACGAGGGCGACTTCTCCAACTCTCTGCTCAACCTCGACGATCCCGCCAGCAGCGACGACACCTACAAGCTCGAGAGCTGGCTGACCCGCGCTGAGTATACTTACAACCACACCTACAACCTCTCGCTGTCATACCGCCGCGACCGCTCCAGCATGTTCCATCCCAAACACAACGCCGGTAACTTCTGGTCTGTCGGTGCCGCTTGGAACATTGCCAACGAAGACTGGTTCAAGGCAGCTCTTGGCAGCGTGGTGAACAAGCTGAAACTCCGTGCCAGCTATGGTACGCAGGGTAACGACGGTATCGGCATTTACGGCGGCTGGCTCGACCACTACTCCGTAACCAACGCCGGTACGGAAGAAAACCCCGAATTCTCTATCGTACAGACCTGGCGTGGTAATCCCGACCTCACTTGGGAAAAGAGCAAGACCTTCGACTTGGGTCTCGAGGCCGGTCTCTTCAACAATCGCTTGAACTTTGAGGTCGACTTCTTCGTGAAGAACACCGACGACATGATTGGTTACCACACCCTCCCCGCCTCTGAAGGTACGCCCAACCGCATCCTGACCAATGAGCAGGCTATGCGCAACACCGGTGTGGAGGCCTTGATCAACGGTACCATCATCAAGAACAGCATCGTCAACTGGACGGCTTCACTCAACCTGACTCACTACAAGAACAAACTCACCCGTATGCAGCAGGGTCGTCCCGAAGAAGGCTACCAGTCTGGCAGCTACTGGCGCAAGAAGGGCGGTTCACTCTATGACTGGTATATGGTACGCTTCGCAGGCGTTGACCCCGCCAATGGTGACGCTCTCTACTACATGGACGTAGAAGTGCCCGTAGTTGACGAAGCCGGCAACCCCGTGCTCGATGCCAACGGCGTTCAGCTGACCCGCACCGAAATGCAGACCACCAACGATGCCAACCAGGCCACCCTCTATCAGTTGGGCAAGTCTTCACTTCCCACTGTCTTCGGCGGTCTGAGCACCACCGTTGAGGCCTTCGGCTTTGACCTCAGCATCCAGACTGCCTTCTCGCTCGGCGGCTGGACCTACGACAGCAACTATGCAGGCTTGATGGGCGACGCTGCCGCCAGCGGTTCGACCTACTCAACCGACATCTACAAGCGCTGGCAGAAGCCCGGTGACATCACCGACGTGCCCCGTCTGGAGTCAGGCTACCGCATGACCGGCGGCGTGGCCAACGACCGCTTCCTCACGCGCTCCAACTACTTCTCTATCCGCAACATCACTCTCGGCTACACCCTGCCCCAGCACATTGTGGCTCGTGTACAGGGTCTGAGTTCAGTGCGCATCTATGCCGTTGGCGACAACCTCTTCCTCGGCAGCAAGCGTAAAGGTTTCGACCCCCGTCAGTTCATCGACGGTACGGTGGACACCAACTCTTTCTCTGCCCTGCGCACCATCTCGTTCGGTTTGACGCTCAACTTCTAAGCCTCAGCCTCTGAGAACAAGAGTGAACAAGACACTAAAAACTTTAAAGAACAAAACAAAATGAAACTTACGAAATATTTTGCCCTTTTGCTCTGCGGAGGTTTGGTCACAGCTTGTAGCGAAGACTACTTCAACGAGACCAGCTCCACTTCGCTCTCATCAGAGCAGGCAGAGCAGGCAGCCAAAGAGAACCCCGAACAGGTGCTCGCCTCTCAGCTGAAAGGCTGCTACACGCACTGGAACCACATGGCCGGTGTCAACTCCAGCGACATCAACGGCCATATGTGCCGCGGTATGGGCGGCATCATGATGCTGTCTGATGTGATGAGCAACGACGTGTCTCTGGCCCTCGGCTCCGGCGACCCCTGGAGATTTGACCACGCTCTCGACTACGGTGCAGAGCAATACAACCGCCCCTACTGGCCCTGGAGCGTGTTCTACACCATCATCAAAGACGCCAATACCGTCATCAATATCGTTGACGAGACCGGCGACATGGCCGCCGAGACCAAACACCTCGTTGGCCAGGCCTATGCTTTCCGCGGCATCAGCTACGCCTATCTGGCCCAGTTCTACCAGCGCACCTACAAAAACGACTACAACAACGGCGGCAAACTCAGCACCGAACTGCCCTGTGTGCCCATCCGTCTCTCTTCAAAAGAAGAAGGTAGCGTTGAAGGCCGTGCCACTGTAGAACAGGTTTATGCCCAGGTGGAAAAAGACTTGCTCAAAGCCATCGACTACCTCGACGGCTATGCCCGCACCTCGAAGAGCGAAATCGACCAGCAGGTGGCTCAGGGCTTGCTCTCACGCGTTTATCTCGTGATGAACAAATGGCCTGAGGCTGCCCAAATGGCCCACGCTGCCCGTCAAGGCTATGCCATCAACGACCTGCAGAAGGCTGCCAGCTGGAACTATCAGGACAGCAGCAACGGCGAAGTGCTCTGGGCTTACATCCCCACCAGCTCCACCACGATGATGTATGCCTCTTGGGCTTCATGGCACAGCACCGACGGCCCCGGCTACGGTGGCTACGCAGTGGGTGCCTTCCAGCTCATCGACGCTGCCCTCTACAACTCGATTGCCGCCTCCGACGTGCGCAAACAGCTGTTTGTGGCTCCGGGCGAAGCCATCGACCTCGGTTCAAAGGGAAAAATCCCCGACTATGCCAACCTGAAGTTTGACTTCGTGGCCCAGTGGCTCGGCAACGTGGTCTATATGCGTGCCTCTGAGCTGATGCTCACCGAGATCGAGGCAGAGTTTATGAGCGGCAACACCGGCGCTGCCCAGACCCTGCTCGCTGAGTTCATGGCCAACCGCGACCCGCAATGGACCGCTCCCGGCGTGCTGACCCAAGACTATATTTACAACCAGCGCCGCATCGAATTGTGGGGTGAAGGTTTTGGCCTGTTCGACTGCTTGCGTCTGCACAAGGCGCTCAACCGCAGCTACGAAGGCACCAACGAGCCCAAATCTTCGCAGATTGACATGCCCGCCGACGACTACAGCTGGATCTTCCAGGTGCCCTTGAGCGAAATCAACAACAACTCAAGTATCAGCAAAGAAGACCAGAACCCCTTGAACGGCAACGCCTGGACTGGTAAATAATTAAACACAAACAAGTATAAACAACAATGAAAAAGATAAACATTCTCAAGTCCGTGTTGCTTGGCTGCGCTTTGATGTTCACGGCCAGCTGCGGCAACGACTATGAACTGGACGACTTTCGCCAGCCGGCCGCTGCGCCCACACAGACGACGGTGACCACAGCCACTGTGGAAGCCTACGGCGTACTGGCCAAAGCCGGTCTCATCGTCAACGTGGCCGAAGGCAGCCAGGTGGAAGAAGCCGGTTTCCTCTTCGGCACCAACCCTGAGTTGCCTCTCACCGACGAAAGCACACAGCGCGTTCAGGTGAGCGGCTACACCTCCGGTGAAGAAAAAGCCATAGCCCTCAACGACCTCGAACCCGGTACGACCTACTATGTCAAGGCCTATGCCTTTGCCGACGGCAATCTGGTGTGCGGCGACGTGAAGTCTATCACTGCAAACAACAACTTCAGCCGTGAAGTCTATCAGACGCTCGACATCACCTCTGACCAGCTCGGATTCATCGACTTCCCCAACTCAGGCAACGACAAGATGCACGTGCTCGACATCGCTCCTCTGTTTGGTATGTCTCAGCCCTGCCCGGTACAGAAGTTGAGCATCATCAACGACGAATTCAACAGTATCAATGATCCCTTTGCCGAAGGTGCCATAGTCATCCCCGTAGACTTCACCGGCGTGGCCTTCCCGGCCATCACCGTGGCTGCCGACAATATGGGTGCCATCTTCGATTCACCGGCCAACTCGGGCAACTACAGCGTCTTTATCTCTAAAGACCCCATCAACACTGTAGAAGACCTGGCCGCTGCCACAAAGATTGCCACCTACAACTTCCCGCAGGCCGGCGGCGAGTATCAATACAGCGAGAAGTCTTTCGACGTCCCGTTTGAGTTTGATGGTCCTTGCTACATTGCCATCTACAGCTACTCGCTCTACGCGTCAAACTACGCCCAGTATCTGTCAACGCTGGCCGGCAGCAAGCCCGTGGCCAACTATGGCGTCTTGATCGAGGCCGTAGCGCTCAGCCAGCTCGAAGAAGTGGAATCAGCTGAATAAGCCGACGCTTGTTCATCCCTCAATAATAAAGAGGAGTTCTCCAATCGTGGGGAACTCCTCTTTATTTTATTCAATAAAAACAAGGACTCAAACGTCGGGCAACAGGCGGAAGGTGCGGCGGTGCAGGGGCGTGATGCCCAAGTCTCTGATGGCCGCGCGATGCGCCTTGGTGGGATAGCCGGCATTGCCTTCCCAGCCATATCCGGGATAGGCCTGAGCCATTCGGGCCATATAGTCATCGCGATAGGTTTTGGCCAACACACTGGCCGCGGCAATCGAGAGGTATTTGGCGTCACCTTTCACTATGGTGGTGTAGGGAATAAAACCGACGGGCTTGAAACGGTTGCCGTCGATGATGAGAAACTGCGGCTTGACCTTTAGTGCTTCAATGGCTCGATGCATGGCCAAGATGGCGGCGTTGAGTATGTTGATGCGGTCAATCTCTTCGACCGTGGCCACGCCTACGGCCCACGCCACGGCGTCGCGCTCAATCACTTCGCGCAAAGCATAGCGTTGGTGTGGGGTGAGCTGCTTGGAGTCGTTGAGGACTTCGTTGTGATAGTCGGGCGGCAAAATCACGGCCGCCGCATAGACATCTCCGGCCAGGCACCCACGCCCGGCTTCATCTACACCTGCCTCAACGAAGCCTTCTTGGTTATACAGCGACAGTAGCATCTCAAAACATTTTCACCACGCGTTCCAATCCTGCCACGAAAGTGTCAATCTCTTCTTTTGTATTGTAGAGAGCAAAAGAGGCTCTGGCCATGCCCTCCACGCCACAGCGTGCCATGAGCGGCTGTGCGCAATGATGCCCCGTGCGTATGGCAATGCCGAGGCGGTCGAGCAGTGTGCCGAGGTCGAGCGGATGGATGTCTTTGACATTAAATGCCACTACGGCGTCTTTGTCGGGCGCTGTGCCGTAGAGCTGCATGCCCGGGATGTCGGCCATGCGTGCCATGGCATACTTGGTGAGTTCGCGCTCGTGAGCGGTTATGCGGTCCATACCGATGCCTTCCACATAGTCAATGGCAGCAGCCAAGGCGTGACTGCCCACATAGTCGGGCGTGCCGGCCTCAAACTTATAAGGCAGGCGCTCGTAGGTGGTTTTTTCAAAGGTGACGCGTGCAATCATCTCTCCGCCGCCTTGATAGGGTTGCATTTGCTCCAAAAGGGCTTCACGACCATAGAGCACGCCAATGCCTGTGGGTCCATAGATTTTGTGTCCGCTGAACGTGAGGAAGTCGCATCCCAAGGCCTGCACATCGACTTTGAAATGCGGCACACTCTGTGCGCCATCGGCCAGGAGGTAAGCGCCATGAGCATGAGCCACCTCGGCCATATGGGCTATGGGGTTGACCGTGCCGAGCACATTGCTCACATGCGCCACACAGACCAAACGCGTACGCGGCGTGAACAGCCGCTCATAGGCCTCCATATCCAGTTCGCCGGCATCGTTCATGGGAATGACTTTAATCACGATGCCCTTACGCTCTCTCAAGAGTTGCCAGGGCACGATGTCGCTATGGTGTTCCATCACCGTGAGCAAGACCTCGTCTCCTTCTTGCAGAAACGTTTCACCGAAGCTCGTGGCCACCAGATTAAGGCTCTCGGTGGTGCCTCGGGTGAAGACGATTTCGCTCACGCTTTGGGCACCGATAAATGCTCTGACGCGCTCGCGGGCCTCCTCGTGGAGTGTGGTGGCCTGTTGAGACAGGAAGTGCACACCGCGGTGCACATTGGCGTTGACCGAATAATATTCTTGGGCAATGGCCTCGACCACGGCTCTCGGCTTTTGCGTCGTGGCCGCATTGTCCAGATAGACCAAGGGACGCCCATAGACTTCACGCGAAAGAATGGGGAAGTCAGCGCGTATATCATCGATGGGATAAGTCATATATATAATAGGCGTTATTTACACAAAGCGCAGTCGTTGCACTTCTTCATGGCTCCTCTGAAGCGCATTTCGACCAGATGCGAGAGGCGTTCGCGCAGGCTGTCGAGTGTGACTCGCTGCAACACCTCGCCCACAAAGGCATGTTGGAGCAGCAGTCGGGCTTCGTCTTCGGGGATGCCACGCTGTCGCATATAAAAGAGCGCGGTGTCGTCGAGTTTGCCGGTGCTTGAGCCGTGGCTACACTTCACGTCGTCGGCATAGATTTCGAGCATAGGTTGTGCATAGGCTCGGGCATAAGGTGAGCAGCAGAGATTGGCATTGGTCTGCTCGCTCTCTGTCTTCATGCCTTCGGGTCCCACAAAGACTTTGCCGGCAAAGGCTCCAACGCTCGCTCCGTCGAGCACATATTTATAGAGCATATCGCTGCGACATTCAGGGGCGATGTGGTTGACCACGACGTTGTGGTCGGTGGTCTGATGTTCAGAGCCCACCACGGCAGCGTCGGTCACCACCGAGGCTCCTCGTCCTTTCAAGTCTACGTCTATCGTGGTGCGCATCTGTCCGGCAGCGAGCGAGATGGTCGTGTGGTGTAAGTGGGCCTCATCTTGCAGTTGTGCCGTCACGTGTACAAAGCCCGTATGCTCGGCAGCGGTCTCTTCGATGGCATAGACCTCGAGGCGTGATTGTTTTTCGAGAAAAACTTCCGAGACGAGTGTGGCGAGGTCGGCCGTGTGGCCTGAAGTGTGTTCGCAGCGCAACAGTGTGGCTTCGGCGTCTTGTCCCATCACCACCAGCAATCGTCTCACGTGGAGTGTCGGCACTGTTGCGGTCGAGACGAAGACCACCTGAATGGGTTGTTCCAGTTTCACGCCATCGGGCACATAGACCAGAAGTCCGTCTTGTGCCAACATCGTGTTGAGTGCCACAATGCCGTCGGTGGTTGAGGGTGCGGTCTTGTTATAATAGTTGTGGAGCAATTCGGGGCATTCGGTGGCGGCTTCAACGAGCGACATCACCTTGACCCCTTCGGGCAGCGGCGTTGTGGAGGCCGGCATCACCACGTCTCCCACCACAAAAAACAAATGTGTGGCCATGTTGGGCACGCCGCAGCGGTAGGTTTTATAGGGGTCGGCAGCGGGCCTCAATCTTCGGGCGTTATAGCCCAGGTCGGGTTTGAAAGCCGTCTGCACGTCAAAGTAGCGATAACGCTCGGCGCGTGCTGAGGGCAGTCCCAGTGCAGACAAAGCCTCAAAAGCCGCCTCTCGGCAGCCATTCATTGGCTCGGCACTACCGGCTTCAATCAGCGTTCGGGCTTCGTTGAAGAGGTGGATATATTGTTGATGACTGTTCATGACGGGTTGCTCTCAGAGTCTTGTTTAATCCAGTCAAAGCCTTTCTCTTCGATGGCATATCCCAGTGCGGCGTCACCGCTTTTCACGATGCGTCCGTTCATCAACACGTGTACGTGGTCTGGTTTGAGATAGTCGAGCATACGTTGATAGTGTGTGATGACCATTGCGCTGGTTTGTTCTGTGCGCAAGGCGTTAAATCCCTCAGCCACGATGCGCAGTGCGTCGACGTCGAGTCCCGAGTCAGTTTCGTCAAGGATGCTGAAGGTCGGCTCGAGCACAGCCATTTGAAAAATCTCATTGCGTTTGCGCTCACCGCCGCTGAAACCTTCATTGACGCCTCGGCTCATAAAATGGGCATCGAGTCCGACGAGTTGGCGTTTCTCTCGCAAGAGTTTGAGGAAGGCTGCAGCTGCCATAGGTTCAAGGCCTTGGTATTTACGTTTGGCATTGACAGCCGCTCTGAGGAAGTTAGTCATCGAGACCCCCGGTATCTCCGTCGGTGCCTGGAACGACATAAAGACACCCTCGTGGGCGCGGTCTTCGGGTGAAAGTTCAAGCAGATTTTTGCCATTAAGTGTAATGGAGCCTTCGGTGACTTCATATTTAGGGTTACCCACGAGCACATTACTCAGGGTAGATTTTCCCGAGCCGTTAGGTCCCATTAAGACGTGCACTTCTCCGTCGCCGATAGTGAGGCAGACGCCTTTAAGTATTTCCTTGCCTTGTACAGAGGCGTGTAGATTTTTGATTTCAAGCATAGTCCGCTGTGTTTGGAAGGACAAAGTTAGTGCAAGGCGAGCGGTAAGCAAAATAAAAAACTTGTTTTTTAGATTTGCTTGCCCGAGCCGCAGCCTAACTTGCACGAAGTGAAAGTTAGTGCAAATGAGAGCAGAGACAAAAGGAAAGACGTAGTTTTTCATTTTGGCTATGCCGAATGTAGCCTAACTTGCGCCGGTAGGCGAGAGTTAGAGCAAAGCGAGAGCAAAGGCCCCCAAAAAACTTGTTGTGATTCGTAACTGACCGTCAATTGCTCTGGTGTCCCCCAAAAAATAAGGTTTCATTTCGCCCTTCCACTCCTTATTATATATACCCAAAAGTTTGCCTTTTTCCCAATCACCCAATCACGCCGCTGTAACTTGTTGACTCTGTGGCAGATGCTGTGACTGGACGCTTCAATCACGCCAATCACGCTATGCGGCCGTATGTGGACAATCATTGCTTGTCATTTGTTCGTCAAAAAAGAGAGGGCCGAACACATTGGTGACAATATTGATTGGCCGATTTACAAAAAAACACTAACTTGCGCCGAGATTGAGTATTTGTTGATCATACAGCGAGAAACCGTTGACAGATTTTGACACAGATGACTTCTTCACGAATTAACTGATATGTTTCACGATTTGACGTAGAAAAAATGATGATTGACTCTGATTTTATTCGCAAAATGGGGGGGTAAATCCTCAACCTCTTAAATCAAACAGTCCTAAACCCAAAAACCTTATCCTCCTAAAACGCTACATTATTCCAAGAAAATAGCTGTGCATTGTTTGGCGATAGAACCCACCTCTTCCTGAAACCTTATTATTAACCGCTTTTCGAAGCAAAAAAACTCGGAACCAATGTACACTATGCCATCCCCCACAGAGACATTGCCAAGACTTTGTTTGAACCTCCACGACGAGCTCTACTTGATCAATCTGGAGCAAACGCTCTATTTTATGGCCGACGACCACTACACGCACGTGTTTTATGCCAACGGCGCACGCTTTATGCTGCCTTTCGGTCTGTCGCGCATTGAGGAGCGTTTCATCCAGTTGGCCAACCACGTGTCCCACCCTTTCAAGCGGTTGGGCCGCAAGTATATCGTCAATACGCTGGCCATCCACAGCATCAACATCACCAAACAGACCTTGACTCTCTTGGCCGGCGGCGACAAAGAGAGCAAAACGCAGTGCCTGCAAATCTCCAAGCCGGTGTTGCGCGACCTGCTTCAGACCATTCCCGCCGACTATCGTTTTGATGAATAAAAACAGCACTTAATGCCGTTTTTTAAGATTGGATAATCAACGTGAACATAATTCACGAAAAAATCAGCACCATTCACGAAAGCACTGATAAATAACAACTTTTATCGTTCAGTCAGATTGTAGTTTTGCACAAAAATAGTTCAGCCTGTCACTGTGTGGCAAGGCTAAAAGGGTTCTATCACATACGATGCACGCAACTATAACTCTCAACTAATTAAAACAACAATCTTATGAACAAAAAGTTTATTAGTGTTTTCATGATTGGTGCTGCTACTTTGGCGCCTCTGAGCACTTTTGTTTCATGTAATGACTATGATGACGACATCAAGGATTTGCAGGAACAGATTGCTGCCAGCGGTGTGGATCTCAAAGCAGAAGTATCCAGACTTGAAGGACTCCTTGACGCATGCAAGGCTGCAAGCGAGAAGGCTGACTCTGAACTGAACGAGGCTATCAAGAATGCAACCAACGACGCCAAAGGTTATGCAGACATTCAGGCTGCCGAAGCCAAGAAAGCTGCCATCGAGGCTGCTCAGTCTCTGATTGAGAAAGCCATCCAAGACCTCGAGAACGGTTCAATCAAAGCAGCCCAGGCCAAAGCCGACGCTGCCTACCTGCTCGCCGAGCAGACCAGCAAGGTGGCCGGCGAAAACAAAGCCGAGCTCGAGAAACTCGCTGCCGGTCTGGCAACGACCAACGACAACCTGACCAAAGCCGTGGCTGCGCTCAACAGCCGCCTCGACGAGGCCAACCAGGCCATTGCCGAGACCAAAGCTCTGGCCGAAGACAATCAGGCTAAGCTCGCCGTGCTCGAAGCTGCCCTCCAGTCGCTGCAGGCTTCCAACCAGCAGGCTCACGACGCGCTCAACGCCAAAGACAACGAGCTCAAAGCCCTCATCGACGCCAACCAGCAGGCCATCGAGGCTACACTCAATACCAAGATTGCCGAGGTCAACACAAAAATCTCTGAGGCCAACGCCAAGATTGCTGCCCTCGAGACCCGTGTGGCCAACAACGAAGTGTCGCTGAACGAGGTGAAGACCGACATCGCCAACAACATCAAACCCGAATTGGTGCGCCTGGCCGGTGACATCTCTACCATTCAGAACGACATCATCGCCATCAACAACTACCTCGACATTCTCAACCAGAACCTCAACAACCTCATCACGGGCCTCATCCTTCAGGATGCCCAGCTCGAGATGGTTCAGGCTCAGGTTGTTTCAGACCCCGGCACGATTGCCGGCTTGACCTTGAAGGAAAGCCGTGGCGGCAAGACCTACATCATGTTCCCCTATAAAGACGCCAAAGGTGGTGCCGAAACACTGACCGCCGGCGAGTGGAACGTCGAGCGCGTGGCCGGTCCGGTCTACTACACCATCAACCCGACCGACGTCAACTTCACCGACGCTGCCAACATCAACTTGGAGAATAGTCTCGAAGAGGCTCCCCAAAACATTGCCATCAGCGCCCCGAAGGCTTCTGAGCGCAAGTCGCCCATCACCCGTGCCGTCGAGGCTCCCAAGAACGGCCTCTACCAAAGCACCATCGAGAACAGCGACAACCACCGCACTTCTGCTCACCAGGGCTTTAAGAACTCTTACGCTCTCTACACCAGCTATGTGCAGACAGCCAAAGACGGCTCTACCATCAACAAGAAGGTCTACTCGCAGTATGCCCTCAACCTCAACGTCGTTAATGCCGCCGTTCAAGACGCTCCTGCCATCGTAGCCGTAGGTGCCGACAACGCTCATCCCGCCTCCTGCGACGCCCGCTTCACTACCGATTTTGGCAAACCGCTTCAGGGCAAACTCCGACTGACGCCTGTCAACACCGAGTTTGGCAAAGACAACGGCACTAAGAAAGTCTACAAGAAATATGTCGAGGCCATCGGCGTGACCGATGCCCGTGGCACCGCAATGACCGGCACAAAACTGACAACCCTTCTCACGGCCATCGCCAATGCCAACCCCGGTGTGCTTAACACCATCTTTGAAGAAGACGAGGCCGGCTTCGACGAAATCACGGTGAACATTCCCGACAATGCCGGCGACCACTCTTTCATCGGCAACGTCATCACCTTCCGTTATTTCATCCAGAACTACAACGGTACAATCTACGCCACCACCTTCAAGGTGATGTTTGTCAAGACGCTCTTCGAGGAGGCTCAGGTTGTCATCGAGCACACGCCTTATGCTGCCGGCAACATCACGACCATGCACGGTCTGACCAAGAACGACAAGACCGAGTTCCAGCTCCAGGCCAACTGCATCACTGTGGCAGCCTCTAACACGCTCTGGAAAAACAACACGGCCAAGATTGAAGTCACAGCCAAGCCCGATGCCAACGGTGCCTACTTGCATATCAAGAACATCTACTTCCACACGGCCAGCACATCAGGCTCTGGTTGGGTAGCAGAGGCTCCTCTCAAGACCATTCCGATGAACAACGGATTGTCTGCCTCAGTCAGCGGTCTCACCGTAACGGATGTGAGTGCCATCAAGAACATGGTGATTGAATACGACCCCGAAGCACCCAATATCGTTTGGCACGAGTATGAGCTTGAGATGAAGTCATACGACCCCAACGGCAACTTGATCAGCAAACTGCCCATCAAGTTCACGATGAAGTATCCTGACCACCACGCCCTCATCAAGCCCAACCCAGCATTCTTCACACCTTACAACGCTGAGTTGAAAGACGCTGCCGGTCTCCGCGCTGCCTCTTACACGCTCACCGCTTGGGCCAACAACAACAACGGCACCAACGCCAAGTACAACATCATCGCGGCCTTCAACACGCCCTACAGCGATGCCGACGGCTGTGCCTTGAGTTTCGACCTGGCCAACAAGGCCAAATATATCAGCGACGCCAACCTCGTGCCCTACGCTCCCGTCAACTCTTGGAGAGTCAACGGTCCGACCGCCTACTGGATGGAAGTGCCCGCCAAGGCTGTGAAGTTTGGTGCTGAGCACGTCTACACCTTGCAGCTTGCCGTTCAAAACTTCGGTGTGGCTTCACTCTGGTACAACCCGGTTGAGTTCAAGGTGGTCTTCAAGAGCGCCATCGCTCACGCCGACCTCGCCTACAACAAAGAGACCTACGAAGTGGGCTATCCCTCTCAGACCCTCACCCTCAACGATGCCAACGTATCTGCTGACGACAAGTCAACCTCGGCTGCCGACGACATCAACTACTTCGCAAAAGACGGTGCAACTGCCCATACTCGTGACGCCCGCATCAAGACCACAAGCGTAGAACTCGTACAGACGCAGTTCGCCAGCTTGTTCAAGACCATCTCTTGCACAAACGACGAAATCAAGATCGTCACCAACGAACAGGTTGAAGGTGGCGTCGGTTCAATCACCACCGACCGCATCCAGTTCAACTTCATCGTTGAAGACCAGTATGGCAACGTGACGAAATATCCTTTCTACGTCAAGGTTAAAGAGAATAACTGATAGTTCGTTATTTATAAAGAGTAAACATTGATTTGGGAGGGAGGATGGAGCTGACTTCATCCTCCCTCTTTATTTTTCAAGCGAGAAAATGAAACTCACCACACTCTTTCTGACCACCCTGACAGCCACGGCGCTGGCTGCCTGTGGCGGCAACTCGGGCGGCGTGCAGCGCACCGAAGCCGACGCAGCCCGCAAGGCCAAAGCCGACCCCGCCGACTCGACACTCTACGTGAAACTCACGTCGGTGAGAGGCGACAGTCTGGTGGCCACCGACCAACATTCAGACGCCGAAGTGGTGCTCTCTGTCATCGAAGCCAACCGCGGCGGCCAAGTCTTCGGCAACCTCGTCTCAGACGACACCTATGCCCTCACGACCGTAGCCGGACAACGCACCGTACAGACGGCCATCAACCTGAGCCAACTCGAGGGTATGTGGCTGCTCGCCGACAAGAGCGGCAACGGCATCCGCCTCGAAGCCGACGGCGCCGCCAGCATCGTGGGCACTCTTGCCGATGTCACCCTGCGCTCTTGGCGCATCTTAAACGGCCGGCTGATGCTCTCTTACATCAAAAACGACGGCTCGGACTACGAAGAGACCGAAGAGGTGGTCCGTCTGGTCAAACTCTCGGCCGACGCCCTCTCGATGTCGTTCCACAATCAGCATTTTGATTTTTATCGCGATAAATAAATCTTTCAGACTATGCATATCAAGAAACTTTTCGTGCTTTCCGCACTCACTCTGATGGCCTCACAAGCCAACGCCCAAGCCCAGACCGAAGAGGGCGCCTGCGAGTTTGTGCCCCACTGGTATCTCCAACTCCAGGCCGGTGCCAACGAAACCCTCGGCGAGGCCAAGTTTTTCGACCTTGTTTCGCCCTCCGTTCAGGCTGCCATAGGCTACCAGTTCAACCCCTACATCGGCGTGCGCGTTAAAGCCAACGGCTGGCAAGCCAAAGGCGGTTGGGTCAATCCCGAACAGACCTATAAGTTCAACCAAGTGGGCCTGCAGGCCGACGTCCGTCTGGACCTCACCAACCTCATCGGCGGCTACAAGCCTTGCCGCAAGGTGAGCGTGGGCATCTTTGCCGGCGGTGGCGGCAACATGGCGTGGGGCAACGACGAGGCCCAAGCTCTCTCCACCCACAACTACAACCTGCCCTATCTCTGGGACGGCACCAAGCTCCGCGCCGTGGGCAACGCCGGTCTCGACGTGAACGTGAACGTGTCAAAGCGCGTGAGCCTCGGTCTCGAAGCCAACGCCCACATTCTCAACGACCATTTCAACTCCAAGAAAGCCGGCAACGCCGACTGGATGTTCAATGCCCTGCTCGGCGTGAAGGTGGCACTGGGCAAGACCTGCAAGCGCAAAGCCGTACCCGTGGTACCTGTAGTGGAAGCCCAGCCCGTAGCTCCCGCCCGTCCTGAGGTGGTGGAAGAGAAAAAGCCCGAAGTGGTTGAGGTGAAAGACCTCAAGGTGGACATCTTCTTTGACATCCGCTCTTCGCAGGTGAAAGAGAGCGAGATGGTCAAGGTGGAAGAGCTCATCGCCTACATGAAGACCTACACCGACAAGAAGGTCAACATCAAAGGTTATGCCGACAAAGGCACGGGTAACGCCAAAATCAACATGACATACAGCGAGCAGCGCATTGCGTGCATCAAAACCCTGCTCATCAATGCCGGCATCGACGAGTCGCGCATCTCCACAGAAGCCCTGGGCGACACCGAGCAACCCTTTGCAGACAACGACCGCAACCGCGTTTGCATCTGCATCTCCAAATAAAGAGTAGCTTACTTTTTCATTTCGATTTTTTCATGGGAGGAGGCTTCGGCCTCCTTTTTTTGTTTGGAAAATACCTGACCGCGCCATTATGGGATAATTCAATATCAGAACGATTGAATTATACTTGTTGGGAAAAGCCGGATTTGTGCGGCCAAGAGCGGGCTGAAAGCCCGTGCCCCGCCGCTCAAACACGGCATTATTCAATTTCAAAACACAACCTATTGTGTATAGTCCACTCCATCCCCGCGCCTTTTGTATTTTTCCCTTCCGCCCTTGCCATATATCTTTGAGTAAGCATAGAAGAGGAGGCCCTTATCGGCGGCCTTTATTATTGTATTTCAACACATTACAGCCATAAGGACACGAGCAAGCGGCCTTATTCGCGTAACGTTTGTCCTTATGAGAGGAAATGTGGCAAGCCGTCTGAAGATTTGTTGGCCGATTTTGGATTGCAAAATCACCTTTTCCCATCGCCGAAGATGGCGATTACGCCTTCTCCCAAACTTTTTTTGTCACGCTCAATCGCTTTTCTGAACTTTCCCGCCGCCACGGGGCTTTGCGAGGCATTATTCACCCCAAAAAACAAATATGACTTGAAACTCCTTACCGTACACGGCTAATTATCACTAATTTTGCAACGTTTACGGACCGACGGACGAAACCGGACACTATTGGCCGGCGGCGCGGTCGGTCTCACATCAGCATTTTCAACGCAATTTTTGCCTATGGTACTCAACGTCATCTGGATAGCCTTTTTTGTCATCGCCTTCGCCATTGCCCTCGTCAAACTCGTATTTATGGGCGACACCGAAGTGTTCCCGGCCATCATGCAGTCTACGTTTGACTCGTCGAAAACGGCCTTTGAGATATCGCTCGGCCTGACGGGCGTGTTGGCCTTCTGGCTCGGCGTGATGAAAATTGGCGAACGCGGCGGTGTGGTCAACGCTCTGGCCCGCCTGCTGGGACCGCTCTTCTCCAAACTCTTCCCCGACATCCCTAAGGGACACCCCGTGGTGGGCAACATCTTCATGAACATCTCGGCCAATATGCTGGGACTCGACAATGCCGCCACCCCACTGGGCCTCAAAGCCATGGAGGGCATGCAAGAACTCAATCCCAAGAAAGACACGGCGTCAAACCCGATGATTATGTTCCTCGTGCTCAACACGTCGGGCCTGACGATTATCCCCGTGAGCATCTTGGTGTATCGCGCACAAATGGGCGCCGCACAGCCCACCGACGTGTTCATACCCATCTTGCTGGCCACTTTCGTGTCGACACTGGCCGGCATTGTGGTGACGAGTCTGTTTCAGCGCATCAACCTGCTCAACCGCACCATATTGCTCACGCTGGGCGGAATGTCGCTGGTGATGGCCGGGTTGATATGGGGCTTTTCGCGCCTCGACGGCCCCTTGATGAACACCGTGGGCACTAACACGGCCAACGTGATGCTCTTCGGCGTCATCATGGCGTTTCTCTTGGCCGGACTGGTGCACCGGGTCAATGTCTACGACGCTTTTATCGAGGGCGCCAAAGAGGGCTTCAACACGGCCGTGCGCATCATCCCCTTCTTGGTGGCCATACTCGTGGGCATCGGCGTGTTTAAGGCTTCGGGCGCCATGGACTGGTTGATTGGCGGCCTGACGTGGGTGGTGAAGAGCCTCGGCGCCGCCACCGACTGGGTGGGCGCACTGCCCACAGCCTTGATGAAACCGCTGAGCGGCTCGGGCGCAAGAGGCATGATGGTGAACGCCATGGAAACCTACGGCGCCGACAGTTTTGTGGGCCGCCTGTCGTGTATCTTTCAAGGTTCCACCGACACCACTTTTTATGTGTTGGCCGTCTATTTCGGTTCGGTAGGCGTGAAATATACCCGCCACGCCGTGAGTTGCGGCCTTCTGGCCGACCTGGCCGGTATCATCGCCGCCATCTTCATCTGTTATCTCTTTTTCGGATAAATCCGATTGTCACTATAATACCTATAAGATATGGGAAAACTGGGTTCGCTGGCCAAAGACACGGCCATATACGGCCTGAGCAGTATCGTGGGCCGCTTTTTGAACTATCTGCTCGTGCCACTCTACACGGCCAAACTGGCCGCCGCCTCGGGCGGCTACGGCGTCATCACTGAGGTGTACAGCTATGTGGCCCTGCTGCTCGTGTTGCTCACCTTCGGCATGGAAACCACCTTTTTCCGCTTCGTCAACAAAGAGGGCGAAAATCCCAAACAGGTCTATGCCAACACGCTCATAGCCGTGGGTGGCGTGGCCCTGCTCTTTGCCGTGGCGGTGTTGGCCCTGATAGGCCCCATCTCGACGGCCATGGGCTATGCCGAACATCCCGAATTCATCGGCATGATGGCAGTGTGTGTGGCCATTGACGCCTTCCAGTGTGTGCCGTTCGCCTATCTGCGCTACCAGCGGCGACCCATTAAGTTTGCCGCACTCAAACTGCTCTTCATCGTGATGAACATCGCACTGAACGTGCTCTTTTTCGTCGTCCTTGACCGCGCTGACGTGTTTTATGCCTTTGCCATCAACCTGGCCTGCACGGCCTCTATCACCTTTTTGTTTTTGCCCGAACTCACCGCGGTGAAATGGCGGCTCGACCGCGCCCTGTTGCGCCGTATGCTCAAATACTCTTGGCCCATTCTCGTGCTGGGCATTGCCGGCATACTCAACCAAACGGT